>CAYHVI010000022.1:0-6688 GCA_964359655.1 uncultured Candidatus Saccharibacteria bacterium | reverse complement strand
TTCGAACCGGCGATCTCCTCCGTGACAGGGAGGCGCTTTAAACCAGCTAAGCTACAAGCCCAAATTTTGTGTGGCTGCGGCAGGGGTCGAACCTGCGACCTCGGCCTTATGAAAGCCTCGCTCTGCCACTGAGCTACGCAGCCCTTCGGCGCTTCGCTCCTCAGGGTCTTCGACCGCACATATGGGAGCGACGAAGTGTTGCGGGGGCCGGATTTGCACCGGCGTCACAAGGTTATGGGCCTCATATGGTACTACTCCACTACCCCGCGCGAACAATTGCTTTGTATCCTATCTTACTTATCTGAACAAATCAAGATTCTCAAGGGTTTTCTGATATACAAGCAATACTTTTCTTGCTTCGGTAAGCGAAAACCGATAATCAGGATCGTAGACAATGCTATTTCTCACCTGGTGTGCACTTCGTAAATCATCCACATTGGGAATCATTAAAGAAGTGATTTTCTGCAATCGTTCGTCCACGGTTTCTCCCGCGAGTCTCATTCGTTGAAGCATCTCATTCAAAAGTGTATCAGCTTCAATAACTGCAAGTTTGTATTCGGCTTCACTCCCGGTATCCAACCTGTGCATAATACGCTGCCAGCGCTGCCTTATTTTCGGGAATCCAAAAGGCCGATAGGTGAATATCTCTACTGCATCCCCAAGCATGCTTAACCTCAAATACGGTGTTTTAGTAAACGCAATGATGGTGACAGAAATAAAAAGAGTAATTATCAAAAGAAAAGGGATTTTAACCCAGATAAATTTTGCCTGGAGTTCAGGCGAGTTTATGTTGGAAAGAAGTCTCAAAATTTCCTGTTCCATCTTTTTATTGTACCTTAGCTTACAATTTTTCCAAGCCCTTTGCCACGGCAAATAAAAGATTTTCTTGCAAGGGCTTGCCAATAATCTGCAAGCCAACGGGAAGATTCGCGGCAGTTCCCGCAGGCGCAGAAAGCGCAGGCAATCCAACCAGATTAACCGGCACCGTATACAAATCCACGAGATACATTGCCAAAGGGTTTTCTGAACGTTCCCCTATTTTGAACGGGAGAAACGGACTCGGCGGCCCCATAATTACATCCACATTTTGAAATGCTGCGTCGAAATCCTTTTGCAAGAGAGTGCGAACTTTTTGCGCCTTGAGGTAATACGCGTCATAATAACCCTCAGAAAGAGCATAAGTGCCAAGCATAATCCTGCGTTTCACTTCTTCCCCTAAATATTCACCCCGCGTCTGAAAATAGACATCCAGTAAACTATTGGCTATTGGCTTTTGGCTCTTGGCTCTTGACTCTCCGTATCGTATTCCATCGTATCTTGCGAGGTTTGCCGAAACTTCAGAGGTATTTAAAATATAATACGCGGCTAATGCGTATTTGGCATAAGGAAGACTTACTTCTTCTATTTTTGCGCCTGCGGCCTCCAGTTTTTGAAATGCTGACTGCAAACATTTTTCGATTTCCGGCATTAATCCTTCTCCAAAAAACTCCTTGGGCATACCTATACGAAGCTTTGCAAAGTCAAGGTTTGACAAGGATTTATATTCATAATCGAGAGAGGTGGCGTCTAACTCATCTTTACCAAAGATTGCTTCAAACACAATTTCTGCATCTTCTGCGTTTTTGGCAAGCGGACCTATCTGATCAAGCGACGAAGCCATGGCAATCAAACCATAACGGGAAACAGCTCCATAGGTGGGTTTTAAACCCACTACTCCGCAAAACGCGGCTGGCAAGCGAATCGATCCTCCGGTATCGGCGCCAAGGGAACAAAGCGCCTGGCCTGCTGCCACGCTTGCTGCTGACCCGCCAGAGCTTCCCCCCGCGACCCTTGTTGGATCATGAGGATTTTTCGTTACGCCAAAAGCCGAGTTTTCGGTGGATGCACCCATGTTAAACTCGTCGGTATTTGTCTTGCCCACAAAAAGCGCACCTTGCTCCCGAAGTTTTTGTGCAACGGTAGCGTCATAAGGAGCAATGTAGTGCTCTAAAATTTTAGATCCTGCTGTGCATGCAACATCTTTCACAAGAATAGAATCTTTGATCGCGCAAGGAATGCCTGCAAGCAAAGAAAGTTCTTCTCCTTTTGCGATTTTTGCATCAAGTTCTTCAGCCTGATGAAGAGCTAACTCTGGCGTTTGGGTAATAAACGCATTGAGCGTTTTATCTCCTTTTTCCGCATGCTCAAGAAAAGTTTGAGCAATCTCCGTTGCCGAAATCTCTTTTTGGACAAGCCTTTCGTGAAGTTGTCGAATCGTAAATTCGTACATTCGTATCTATGCGTAATTCGTAGGTTGCAGAATTGACTTTACTTTCAAATACCCATCTTTGGTTTCAGGAGCCATTTTCAAAAGTCGTTGAGCTTCCTCGCTGGATTTGGGCTTTGCGATATCCTGTCGGCTCACGTTTTGCAAAGGCACTGCATGAGTCATAGGTTCCACTTTTGAAACATCGAGCTCGGACAGCACCTCAAAATATTCCCATATGGAAGTAAGTTCTTTTTGAAACTTTACTATTTCCTTGTCAGATAACTCCAAGCGCGCCAGTTTTGCAATATGCTGCACTTTACTAGAAGAAAGCATACGATTATCGGGGAGGCTCTAAATTTTCTGTTTCTACCAATACATCTCGAAGTTCATCCACATTTTCGATTACCAAACCTGCCCCCCTGACCACTGCGGTTAAAGGATCCTCCACAACACGGGTGGGGATTTTTGTTTCTTTGGTAATCAATGTATCAAACTCTCGAAGCAATGCTCCGCCACCTGAAAGAAAAATTCCACGGTGCATAATGTCAGCTAAAAGTTCGGGCGGAGTTTCCTCTACCGTTGTTTTAATTTCATTGACAATCTGCTTTATGGAACGCTCCATCGCCCGCCTGATATCCTCGTCAGACACCACGATTTCTTCCGGCAATCCCGTAACAAGATTTCTTCCTCGCAAAGGCAGTTCTTTGCGTTCTTTTAAAGGATACGCAGATCCAATTCCGATTTTGATTGCTTCTGCAGTACGCTCTCCTATTAAGAGTTTGTACTCTTCTTGCGCAAAGTTGATAATATCTTCATTAAGTTTGTCTCCTGCGACACGAAGCGATTTTGCGTATACCACCCCTCCAAGAGATAATACGGCAACTTCAGTGGTACCTCCGCCAATGTCAACAATAAAGTTTCCGCCAGGTTCTTGCACTTCCAATCTCGCGCCAAGGGCTGCTGCCATGGGTTCTTCAATGAGAAAAACTTCGCGCGCGCCGGCAGAAAGCGTGGCATCGCGCACGGCCTTTTTTTCAACCTCGGTTACTCCAAAGGGAATTCCTACAATAACCCTTGGGCCCGGAGTCCAAATGAATTTGCGCTGACAGGCTTTGGCAATAAAATACTTGAGCATTTGCTCGGTCACCTCAAAGTCGGAAATAACGCCTTTTACCAAAGGCCTCGTTGCCACGATATGAGCAGGGGTACGGCCTACCATCTTTTTTGCCTCCTGGCCAATCGCCAGCACCTTTCCAGTTTTCTGATTAATAGCTACCACCGAGGGTTCCTGAATCACAATCCCCTTTCCCTTTACATATACTAAGGAATTTGCAGTACCTAAATCAATTGCAATATCGTGTCCTAAATGAGACAATATCTTTTGAATAAAAATCATAAGGGTTAAGGACTTGATGCCTGCCTCGCCGAGTCTAGGCGGGCACGCAAATAGGTTGGCAATTCATTCATTTTCAGAATTTCAATTTTGCCGCTTCGACGCGATTTCACTTCGCAGCTTTCTGTGGCAAGTGTTTTGTCGCTTACCACCAGTCGCCAGGGAATGCCAATTAAGTCTGCGTCTGCAAATTTTTCGCCCGCGCTCACTTCTTGCCTATCGTCATACAATACCTCAATGCCCTGGTTTTGCAACTGCGCATACAGCGTTTCTGCTTTGTTCGCCCCTTCGCTCAATGCAATCAAATGAACATGGAAAGGAGCTACCGCCAAGGGCCACACGATTCCTTTTTCGTCTGCATATACCTCCACAATCGTGCCCATAGTACGAGCAGGCCCAATACCATAGCTTCCCATTGCCACGGGAATTTTTTCTCCGTTTTTGCTTTGATACAAAAGTCCCAGAGCGTCAGAAAACCTGGTCCCCAAGGTAAAGATGTTGCCCACTTCAATTGCTTTTGCTTTTTTGAGTTTTGATTTATCGTACGTTCCTTCTCCGTCAATGATTTCTTCGTTGATTGCAATGCCCTGCTTTTCATCAATATAAATAATGTCTTCTCCGGCGTCGCAAAGAGTTTGGAATTCGTGCGAATACTTTGAAAAACTTCCCCCTGAAGCAAACGTCAGATAGGTTACGTCTCCCAAACCTACGCGCTTGAAAATAGTAAGATACGCTTGCTTTATTTTTTCGTAAAACTCATCGTGTTCTTCTTGCGTGCGGCAAAACGAATACAAATCTTTCATGATAAATTCGCGAGTTCTCAAAATTCCGCTTTTGGCGCGCAGTTCATTTCTGAACTTGGTTTGAAATTGATACGCAAAAACCGGCAAGTCGCGATAGGAGTGTACATGGTTTTTCATGAGTTCGGTCAAGGCCTCCTCATGGGTATTTGCAAGACCAATCTCTTGCTCTGACTTCAAACGAGTTTTAAACCAAACATCAACTACCTCATCGCTCCATCTGCCACTTTTTTTCCAAATTTCAGAATCCTGCAAAGAAGTAAGCAAAAGCTCTTGGCCGCCAATAGCATTCATTTCTTCCCTGATAATCTGCATTATGTTCTCCATCACGCGCCAGCCAAGCGGCAAAAAAGAGTACACTCCTGCCATTTCTTTGTGCACGAATCCTGCCCGAATAAGAAGCTTTGCATTTTTGCTTTCCTCGTCTTTCGGAGCAATTTTCTGTGTTTTGCTAAAGAGTTGAGATTGACGCATAGTACTACAAAAGGCGACGAATATCGTTTGCCGTGACCCAAAGAATAAAAGGAATAAGAATGAGAAAAGAAATAAGAATTAACCGTTGCTCTAATTTCTCAGTCAATGGTTTCCCCCGCACGCCTTCAAGCAACAGGAAAAACATCCTTCCTCCGTCAAGTGCCGGAATAGGAAACGTGTTAAAAATTGCAAGGTACACCGAGATCACTGCGACAAAACTAAGAAAAGAAGGAACGCCGAGGCTAAGCGAATTTTTGAGCAGATCAATGACTCCCACAGGCCCTGAAAATTGAGTGCCAGCAGGCAGTCCTTGCCCGTCTATGAGTTGAGAGAAAAGCAAACCAAATATTGAAAAAATAGAGCTTGTAATATGCCACGTTCGCAGAACAGCTTGCCAAGGAGCTTCATACCAAGCATATTTCACAAGCCCAGCTCGCGTAAGTCCAATGCCAATAGGACCTTCTCCTGCAGGCGGTACTTCCCTTGGAGTCAAGCTTACCTCTTTTACCTCTTGGTCGCGTTGAATTTGCAACACAATTTCTTGTCCTGCATAAATCTTCGAAAGATCCTGAAGTTCTTGCACCTTTGAAACTGCTTGCCCGGCAAAATGAGTGATCGCATCACCAAGCTGCAAACCGGCTTTTGCTGCAGGAGAACCGTCTGCGACTCCAATAACGCGTATATGTGCATTTGCCACATTCTCTTCGTTATCATCAATCGCAGTGGGAATGCCGAGTGTTGCACCCAAGAAAGCAAATATGATAATCGCAATAACCCAAAAAACCATAACGCCAGCAGCCACAATAAAAAATCTTTGCCACAAAGGTTTTTTGTTAAAGCTGCGAGGACTTTCGCTGCGTTTTTCCTCTCCTTCCATGCGTACAAATCCACCTATTAGAAGAGCGTTTACAGAGTATATGGTTTCGCCGTATTTTTTTCCAACAACACGAGGCGGCAATCCAATGCCAAACTCTTCCACCTTGACTCCAAATTTTTTCGCAGCGAAAAAATGCCCCAGTTCGTGGAAAATAACGAGAATTCCTATAGTTAAGATGGCGATAAAAATAGTCATTCTACTGCAATCTCCTGTTTCTTTCGTTCAACTAATTCTTCGATTTTTTTGTTATACTCGTCCACCAGTTTCTGCAGTTCATCCTTTGCGTGAAATTTATCGTCCTCCCTGATTTCACCTTTCTTTGCTTTTTCCTGAATTTCTTCCCATGCTTCTTCACGCCACTTACGAATAGTTTTTTTGGCGTCTTCTGCCCTTTCGGAAAGCACCCTTGCGAGTTGCTCACGGTACTCCTGGGTTAGTTGGGGCAAGTGCACTCTCACCATAGCTCCCTCCACGATTGGACTGGTTCCTAAGGATGACTGCTGCAAAGCTTTTTCAATGGGTTCCACATATGATTTATCCCATGGCTGAATTAAAATCTGGCGGCGTTCCGGACAAGAAATCCCAGCGAGCTGCTTTAAAGGCATCTTTTGGCCAAACAAATTCACTTGCACGTCTTCTACCAAAGCAGGACTCGCCTGCCCTGTTCTAATTTTCGTCAGCTCGCCCTGAAAAAAACTCAAGGCCTTCTCCATCTCTGGCTTTATCTTTTGGAGAACCTCTTGATACATAGTCGTATTCTACCAGAAACAAAAAGGGTGCGCAAATTTCCGAGGTTAAGATCAGATGAAGAAATTGATACAATCTTCGCGACTTCTATAATCTGTGAATTACGAAACTCCCTTTTAATACTCACATTTGATACAATACAAACAGCA
>CAYHVI010000021.1:0-7935 GCA_964359655.1 uncultured Candidatus Saccharibacteria bacterium | reverse complement strand
CTGGCATTCAAGCGAAGGCTCCAGTAGAACGCAAGAAAAAGAAGAAGCGATGCTGCAACGCCGATTGAGCCGTAAAAGAGGCGGGTGAGGAATACGGTGTTTTCTTTTTTTTCTTCAGGCACTACCGCATGCGCGATTATTTCGATGTTGCAACTCTGGTGCTCTCTGCACCACGCCTCGCATTTCTCCGCCCACTCGCGCTCGGCGTACTGAAATCCACACTCCTCGCATTGATATAATTCTTGATTTTGTTCTTGAACTATTCTAACCATAGAAGTGAGTTTTAGTGATGATGTTCGCTGTCGCCGCCGCAGCCGTCCGATAAGTTCCATAATTCGGTAAGCTGCTCACCGGTGAAGCTGTGGTTTTTAATCAGATATTTCCCTAACCCGCCATAGACATACCATCGCCAGCACTTACAGCAACAGGGGCCTTTTTCATTGGAGTTTGCCATTGCGTAGTCGTACGCTTTTTGTTCTTCCGCGGTAAGCTCTATATCGTAGTAAGACATCAATTCTTTTGCGAGCCCTGCCTCAATGTCATAGGGATCATCCGGGATTTTATCGATGTTCTGACCGGCAACAGATTTGAATTTTTGAAGTCCCTCAACTTGCTCACTGTAACGATGAATACTCATCGGACTGCAACACGAACCTTTGAGCTGCGCATCATCCGACATTAAGAGTATCGATTCTTTAAATGTAACGGAACAGGATGAATTGCCGCTTTGGGACAATTCCTCAAATTTTGCAACCAGTACCCCTTGCACATGACTAGTATTTGTTTGCACTTCTTGTTTTTGTGAGCCGCCAAGAAAAACTGCCCCACCGACAAGGAGTAGAACAACGACGAGTGCGAATATAGTTTGTTTGTTCATGAAAACAGGAAAACAACGTACTTATTATTCACGTTGTGAGGTCAAGGTAAGTATATTTAGAAAATTTTGGGGTGAAGAGTGCCTCTCCAGAATGCCTTTTCAAGTGGAGAAAGTACAAAGGGAGTCTCAACTTTTCTCCTCGACAGGCACAGGGCGGGAGTAGAGAGAATATGGTTTGTACCCCGACGATGGCCAACGAAAAAGAAAATAAGCGATGCAAATATGAGAAAAATCAGAATGTTTTCTGGCGCAAGCGCAGTGAACACGTTTTGCCATGCAGCGATATGTTCCAAAGGATCCATCGTACAGATTGCGGCCTGTCCCGGCATAAAGGGGCAGTTTGTCATCTGTTCTCCCATTTCCATTCCAAAATGGCTGAAACCCAAAGATCCAATTAAGAAAAGTGCGGCAGCGCTCAAAACAAAAAACGTTTTCACAACTTTACCATATCAAATGACAATAAACCGTCAAGGTGTATAGGTAACTTTATAGATGAGGCCGGCTTTGTCGTCGGAGATGTATATGACGCCGCCGGGTTGTACAAAAATATCAACAGGCCGGCCGAGCGCGCGATCTCCCTGAAGCCAGCCTGAAATAAAATCTTCTTGGCCAAGGTAATTGCCACGTTCATCCAGGATAAAACGCACAATTTTATAGCCGGTAGGTTCTGTTCTGTCCCACGAACCATGATATGCCACCAGAAGATTGTACCAGTATTCTTCTGGCCATCCCCCTTGCGAGATAAACGCCAGACCCAAAGGAGCCGAATGCGCTTGCAAATCAATATACGATGGAATCTCAAAAGGATCTTGGCATGGGTTTCGAATATACGTATTTTTATCAAACTGCGTATCATGAATATTCTTTCCATAGCAGATTGGCCATCCATAATTTTTTCCCTCTTGCAAGATATTAATCTCATCGGGCGGCAAATCATCGCCCAAAAAATCGCGGCCCATTTCCGTAACCCACAACGCTCCCGTCACAGGATGCATTGTCATAAACACGCTATTTCGAAGTCCGGAAGCAAATACTTTCAAGCCTGCCTCGCCGCCAGGCGGGTCGCTCCCATCCATATTCGAAATAAGAACTGCTGCCCGTCGCCAATCGCTTTCTTGGCATACGTTGCACGTGGAACCCACCGCAATAAGCAACCGATCATCTGAAGTTCGCATAATAGTTCTGGTGAAATGACCGCCGCCACCTGGTAAATCTATAATTTTTTCTTTGTTGTGAGCACGCAACGTTTGCGTGTTGTAATCATATACGGCAACTTGATCTGACTCTGCAATATAGAGTTTATCATTGAAGAATAAAAGTCCGTGCGGCCGGTTTAATCCTTCCGTAACAACCGCTACTCTGTCTGCTACGCCATCTCCATTCTTATCTGGCAATGCCAACACTTTACCTTCTTTTGTAATGCTCACTAAGAGATTTCCCGTAGGATCCCATGTCATCACTCGCGCAGGACCTAAATCTCTCGCAAAAACAGAAATCGAAAATCCCTCTGGCAAAGTAAGAGGAAAATCAGTGGTATTCTGTTGTTCTGGCGGCGTTTGTTCGATAACCTCTCCAATCTCGCTCGGTGGCGGCAGAACCGCAGACCCAAGCCCTCGAATCTCATCCCAATACAAAAATCCTCCCCACGCGATAAGACCAAGAACAAAAACTGCCAAAATGAGAAAAAATATCTTCCTCATTTTTTGACTCTGCGAGATTTTCTCTTCGGGAAAAATGTTCCGATTACGCCTTCTACTAACTCTTTAATATCCATCGCTTTTTTGCCTTCCTTTTTTATAAAGTTACGCAGGTCTTCTACATCCAAAAGGATGCGGTCTGACTGTTCTCTTATCCGTCTGCTCACATGTCGAGCATCTCGCAGTATCTGAATCAGAAAGAAAAGCGCGATTAGAACTGTAATCGCTATCACCACCATAGCTGCGGTGGTAATGAAGAAAAAAATATCTGCTTTTAGTAGCGTATCCATCCCGTACGAAATTTAGTTTGCTAATCTTCTCTTACTGCCCGATCGAAATACCTTTGTGGCTGGGGTGATGGCACAGGCTCCATTGTTTTCAAAACCAAAATCCCGCCGATGGAAACCAAACCCAAAACCGCCACAACCGCAATAAACTTCCAGTTTGTTTGAGCTTGGGTATTGATAAGTTTCATTATTTCTACCAAATTACCTTCGCGAATTTCTTTAGTTTTGAATCTCTGGTAAGAATAATCCCATTGAAGAGTTTGCCTGTCGCAAGAATAATCCGATCGTGAAGATCGAGTCCTCTTCCGATTCGCACCAACTCCTTTACCAGTGGAAAATCTACATCCGAGATCTGAAAGTTGTCCTTTGCTTCAATAAAAGAGAAAAGTTTGTCTATGTCAAAGGAAATTTTCTTCTTTTCACAGATATCAACTGCTTCCAATAAAACAATGGTGGGAATAATGAGTTCGTTCCTACCATCTTCAGATTCTTGAAGAATACTTTTTACTCGATTACTGAGTCTCTTATCTTTAGTGAAATACCAGACCAAACTGTGAGTGTCCACCACATATTTCATAAAGAAGATGGGAAGAGTGATTTCTTTGCATGTTGAAAATCTCTCTCATTGACTTTTACACCTTTCCAAATACCATAAAGACTGTGGGGAGCAGTAAGGGCTTTTTTCTTTTTTTGCGTATACAAAATCTCGCTTATCTTTTGATAAGCTTCCATAAGCTTCCGATAATCCTTTTTTGAGAGGATAATATTCTCTGCATTTTTAGCTGCTACGTTTGCCATGTTTTTATCCTAACAAAAATACTCGCATATTTCAAGACCAAATTTAGCCTACTCCACAAACCGAAACGTGGAGAGGATTTGGTCAAAATAAGGCTTAGAATAATCTCCATTATAATAAATCGAGTAAAGGAGATTATTAGAGAAAGTATCAACCTCCCCGTCATATCCGTTATAGGCGCGATATTGAGTAAATTCGTCGTCGGCAGCCAGGTTACGTTCTGCAAAGATAGCCTTTTTGCTATCTAATATAAAATCACGAACCAATCTCCCTCCTTCAAAGTATTTTTCCATAATCTATCCATACGAATCGATATCATAGATATCTTGAAGGGTAGAACCATCTTTCAAATGATTAATGCTTATCACGATGGATGCTGGTACTCCGCGAAGATCACGGATTGTTTTGTTTTGAGGATCTGTAAATTCTACATTGAAGATTGAAGTAAGAATAGAATAAAAGTTCAATGGTTCTGTCGCGTAAACTTCTGGGACAAAAGGGACCTTGAAAGTCTGCTTGATCTTTGATTCTTTCAACTGCCAACTTGACGGATACCTCATCTCAAACCCAAACTCGGCGTTGCGGTAGGTTTGCCAATTACTTGTCTCGAGAGTTTGCGGCTGCGGCGAGGGCGTGGGCGGAGGAGACTGCTGGGCGGCGGGATTTGAAATCTTGAAGCATGTTTAAGATCCATTGTACACCAAAACCCAAGAATACGAAAGTTAGGAGTTCTTCTCTGCCTGCGTTTTGATTTGCCTAATCATGGTGGCGAGTTTGCGGTCAACACGCGTATCGTAGGGGCTTTCAAACACCTCACGCTTCAAGTAAGAACGAAGAAAAAGAAAAGTTCCCACAACGCATGCGGTTAACAAAAGCAATGTCAAACCAATCATCCAGAGTTGCAATGGTCCTGTAGGCACCTGGGTAGGAGTTCCTGCTTTCACAACATGTACCGTGGAGGTGATAGACGATCCCCCGTCTGCGTTAAACACCGTGAGAACATTCACCAAATTGGAAGTACCAGCCGGAAAAGATTCTGTTGGAGCAACCTGAGCTTCAAAGGTGAGCACCTTTGTCTGCTCACTTGTCATTGTTCCGATATTGATATTTTCCTTTGTGATATCACCTGCTATGAAATTGCTATCAAGCTTCAGATTATTTGCGTATATAAGTTTTTCTGGCAAAGTCTCTCGCACAAACACGTTCTGCGTAGATTGAGTTCCCTTCCAGATCACCGTAATTTGAAACTCCAGTCGATCTTTAGGATCTGCCTGCAAAGAATCTACCCAAACAAAACTCTGCTTGGTAAGATTGCGAACTTTCTGCGTTACTTGAAAGCCTGTTTGAGACCCCTGCGCCTGCGCAACAGTCTCTGGAAGAACAAACTGTGCAAACACCAGGAAAACAATACTCCCCAAAATAATATATTTTAATGTCTTCATATGATTTCTGACTGAACTATAATCCTCTTATTATTGATGCCGGGCGGCCAACAGCTTAAAAGCAAAAGCCTTGCGCCATCACTTTGCATCAACTCTGCAGGCACGTCTTGACCTCGATTGAGAAAGACCTTTTCTTTTACCTCATAGATATGCAACTTCCCATCTCTCGTTATCAAAATACGATCACCATGCTCCAAATCTTTTAAATTGCTGAAAATGTCATCGTATTTGCTGCCAAACCAAGCGAGCGGCGCAGAGTGACCCAAGATTATGGAAGTGCCTTTTCGACCGGGCAGGATAGAAGGGTAATGCGCAACTCCATTCTTTAAGGGATTGAGAAAATCAGCCGGTTTTGTGCTTGCTACAAAGATAATCGGCGCTTCCACTCCAATTTTTGGAATTACGATAGCAGCTTCTGTAATTTCTGCTTTGTTTTTCTCTATTGTCCAAGATGGCGTTAAATGGGCATCTACTTTTTGAAATCCCCACACGATCCCTACTCCAACCATCAAAAGAAGAAAAAAGAAAAATACCGGTTTCCCTAATCTTAAGATCAATTCTTCTCCAACATACAAAAAATTTTCTCTCGTGTGCTTATTCATATGTAATTCCTATATATCACAAAAATTGGCTTGCGTCAAGCCCCAAACAAAATTCCGTCAATGCGACGGAGTCATATGTCTTACTGAATTTCTAGAAGTTCGACCTTGAAATACAAGGTTGCATCGGGAGGGATTACGTTAGGGATGCCGGTTTCTCCATAGGCGAGTTCTGGTGGAATCACCAATTCTTTCACTTCGCCAACTTTCATTCCTTCCACGCCTTGGTCCCAACCTGAAATGACATCACCTGCTCCAAGGGTAAACTGAAATGGAGTGCCTCTCTGATACGAACTGTCGAATACGGTGCCGTCTTCCAAACGGCCTTCGTAATGCACTAAAAGCACATCACCTTGTTTTGCTCCGACAATTTCTGGCATAGGCTTCGATTGCGAAGTAAAATACCAAATCCCAATCCCCAAAAGCACAATCGCGATACCTCCGAGAATATATGTCTTCATATCATTTACTTTTGATTTTATTTTACACGAACGACCATTCGCGAAATCTTCTCGAAAGCTGCTTTCGCATCGTCAACCAGAGAATAGATTTTCATATCCTGCTCCTCGATAGCTTTTCTCTTGGCATACAATTCTTTTTCAATCCACAGAAGAAGGGGAGTCCAATATCCTTTATCAACCAAAATAATGGGAATGGGTTTAATTTTATTTGTTTGCACAAGGGTAATGAGTTCAAAAAGTTCGTCGAGGGTGCCAAAGCCGCCCGGGAAAAAAATATATACATCAGAAGCAAATGCAAGCATTACTTTTCTAATAAAGAAATAAGAAAAGGCAACCGACTCCTTCACGTATTTGTTCGTGAGCTGTTTTGAGATAAGCTGAATATTGATCCCGGCCGAACGGCCGCCTTCAACAAAAGCTCCTTTGTTCGCAGCTTCCATAATCCCGGGGCCTCCACCCGTAATAATTGCAAAGCCGTCTTTCGAAAGCAGAGAAGCAAGTTGCGTAGCTTCCTGATACATCCTGTCTTGGGACTTGGCACGAGAACTTCCAAAAAAACTGGCAGTCAATCCAAAATCTCGCAAGAAGTGAAACCCGCGCTGGAATTCTTCCACAATCTTATGCATTCGCTCGGGCTCAATGCCTTTCGGAAACTCTTTCAATACTTCTTCGATACGGGGACCGGTAAAGTAAATCTGCTTTGACTTTTCCATGAGAAATTTTTGCTGCTACTGAATTTCGTAAACAAGAGTTACGAATACTTTTACCTTCTGGGAGCCGGGTTCAATAACAGGAGAAGGGGCGGAGGCAGGAACCACTCCACCAAACCCGGTATCAAGTTTTTCATAGAAAGGATAGATCGGTCCCCCGTCTTCTTGAATCGAAAGCAGTCTTCCTACTTTAAAACCCCCTGCTCGCGCAACTGCTTCTGCTTTTTCTTTTGCCTTTTGGATTGCCTGCGTGCGCACTGCACTTTCAATGGTATCAGGGTTGTCAATGGTAAAGGAAAGCTGGGACACGGAATTGGCTCCGTGCTCCACCACCCCAGAAACAATGGTGCCAATCTTTGCAAAATCCCGAACTTTTACCTGTACGGTTTGCGTAATCGTGTACCCAACAATTTCTGGCGGCGGGCACGCTTGGACCTCGTTGCCAAATGGTCGGGCGCAACTAAAGGATTGATAGCGGGGTTCTAACGAAAAGTTTTGCGTTTTGATATCTTTATCCTCCACGCCCTGCGATTTTACAAACGTAATTGCGTTGTTCACCTTTTCGACATTTTGCGTCTGCAGACTCGCGATATTGACACCGCCTTGTGTAATCACGCTAAAACTGAATTGGGCGATATCGGGAATTGCCACCATCTCGCTCTCCGCAGACACCGAGAAACTTCGGAACGAACTAGGTTCTATGGATTTGGAAAATGCGTCGACGTATACCCACGCGGCATAGGCAAAAAAGATAACTCCCAGAACCGCTGCCACTCCAATGAAATCTTTAATACGACTATTCATGAGGAAAAATATAAAACTTATAATCTGCTTCTATTATACACCATCTATTCCACAAACCGAAACGTGGAGAGAATTTGGTCAACGATGCGATCAAATTGTGCTGTTTTTGGATCACCCTGCCAGTAATAAGTTCGAATTCCAGTGGAATCGCTAAGTTTCATAAGTTTTTTAATGAGGCTAAATTTTTAACCTCTATTTCTTTTATCTTGCCGTGATCTTTTGGATTTTCTGAAATAAGAGGGATTCCAAATTTGTATGCGAG
>CAYHVI010000020.1:0-8060 GCA_964359655.1 uncultured Candidatus Saccharibacteria bacterium | reverse complement strand
TCTCGTAAAACCGCTGGGAATCGCGCCAGATATTTTTATCTGATTCTGGGATTCCAGGGTAGTCGTTTGCCGCAATGATCTTGCCACCCTGTGCAATATCTTGAAACGACAAAGCTGTTCTCTGGTGACCGTATCCCATGTCCACCGCGACCACCCACGCTTTTTTCTTTGTTCTTCCAAACATCTTTCAATATTGTACCAAAACTTTGCTTCGGCTCCTACTCAACACCAATAATCAAAGAGGCGCCAAGCAGGCGTTTTTACAGAATATCCTGCAGAACCTGCAGTAGGTTTTAACGTTGCCCACGACTTGTTACCGTTGAAACCCGAGAAATTCTTGTTTCTTTCGAAATTTCCAATAGAAAAAAGCGATAGGAATATACAAAAACACAAGCCACAAGAAAGAAAGGTTTTCGGTTTGGATGGCAGCGAATGGAAAAGCAGAAAACACATCAACAATCCATAAAATATATTGCACCAAGAGCGCAACAGGGAATGAAACGAGAAATCCTAACGCTGGGATCAGCGTTCCTACCACCATCAGAAAGAAACCCAATCCCATTAACCAGGGAACTATGGGCACTACGAGTATATTGGAAACAATGGATACCAAAGAAACCTGCCCGAAATTCCATATGAGAATAGGAAGCGTAAACACTTGCGCAGCTAGAGTCATAGCAAGAAGTTCTCGGGCTGGAATTTTTTTGGGCAAAAAGGAGAGTATCGTGGGAAGCAATATAATCATCCCGAAAACCGCAAGAAACGAAAGCTGAAATCCCACATCTCTCGTCAAAAGAAAAGGATTGAACAAAAGTATTCCAGTTGCCGAAATCACCAAGGCGCGTAGAGATACGTTCACTCGCCCAATATGCTGGCCAAGCAAAAACATACCTCCCATTACTCCCGCCCGCACAGCAGAGGGCTGCAATCCCGTAAGCACCACATAGAAAACCACCAAGACCAACGTGACGTAAAAGGCTTGCTGACGCCAAAAACCCAACCATATAAACAGAGACATTACATACATCGTAAGTATTGCAATGTGCATGCCGGAAATGGCAATGATATGACGGAGGCCCGTGGCATTCAAGTTTTTCGCAAGCTCGTCTGACATTACACCTTTTTCTCCCAAAAGCATTTCAATCATCAAGGAGCTATGGCGACTCGAAAGATATTTTTCAAGGGTCTCCCTGAATGTTGCTTTCAGCCAAAAGGTTGCAGCCATTGCTCTTTCTCCTATGTGCCTATACGCTCCTGTCTGTTCAACCTCAAGAGCTGGCTCCTCCATAACTGCGTATATTCCATCTTTTGCAAGGAAATCTTCGTAGTCAAAGTCATTAAAAACCCGCGGGCGCTCCAGCTTCCCTCTAACCAGCAAAACATCTGCATATTGCACGTCTCTTTTTTCTCGCGAGATAAGCAGAATGCGTCCTTGAGAGACAAACTCGGGCTGAATTACCATATGCATACTTCCCGATCTGAGTTCTGGTTCTTCAACAATCTTTGCTCTCAATGCAAGTTCTTGCCCATAAAAATTTCTCAACCCGTTCTTTGCCTGCTGCATTTCAGTTTCAGCTGCTTCATGTAACCACAATCCAAAAGCAACGCACAAAATCAAGACTCCCATTCCTGCCACTGGTTTTCTGCTCTGAAATACCGATAAGAAGAAAACTCCCAAAATAAAAAAAGCCAGAATGCTATTCTGACCAAAATCCCAAAAAGAAGCTAACCCAACGCCTCCAATAAAAGTAAGGCAGCCGAAAAGGAAAATTTGAGAGCTCGTCATTCTGCAAAGCCAGTGGCAATCACGGTGATCCTGACTTCTCCGGACTTTAAACTTTTGTCCTGCACTGCTCCAAAAATTATTTTCGCCTGCGAGGAAATCTCTTGTTTCATCTGCTGGGCAGCTTCCTGAATCTCTTGCAAACTTACGTCATCTCCGCCTGCCACTTGAAAGAGAATGCCCTTTGCCCCTTTGATCGACATATCCAAAAGCGGGGAGTGAAGCGCGGCTTGTAACGCATGCTCCATGCGCTTTTCGCCTTTTGCCTGACCCATGCCAAATACTGCTCTCCCTGAACTTTTCATAATACTTTTTAAATCCGCAAAGTCCAAGTTAATAATTCCTGGAATCGTAATTAAGTCAGAAATGCCTTGTACTGCCTGCCGCAAGATTTCGTCTGCCTTCCAAAAGGCAGCCAAAACGGACATATCCTGATCGGCGAGTTTTAAGATTTGGTCGTTAGGAATAACCAGCAAAGTATCCACCTTGCCTTTGAGTTCAGAGAGTGCTCTTTCTGCAAGCCTTGTACGCCATGATCCCTCAAAAGAAAAGGGCCGTGTTACCACGACAATGGTTAGGGCGCCTTGAGATCGCGCAATCTGGGCAAGCACTGGAATTGCTCCCCCGCCTGTTCCTCCTCCAAGCCCGGCAGTAAGAAAAACCATGTCTGCCCCCTTTAAGGCTTCGGATAACTCTTCCCTGCTTTCTAAAGCAGCGCGTTTGCCAAGTTCAGGATTCATGCCAGCCCCCAGACCCCGGGTTGATTCCTGCCCAATTCTAATTTTTTGAGTAGCTCGGATCTTCTTTAAGTCCTGCACGTCGGTGTTTACCGCAATAAGGTCAATCCCTTTCATCTTACATTGCATCATGCGATCGATCGCATTTCCTCCGGCTCCTCCTATTCCAACCACTTTAATGGTTGTTTTTTTCTCCATAGCAGGTATTTGAAATTACGGTATAAAGGGTTTTAAAATGCGTCGTATTTTCTGAATCAATCCCGCTCCCCCAAGGCTTCTCCCTGTATGATGTTCGTCTCCTGCCGCTCCGAGGAGAAGCCCTATCACGCCGAGAAAAGCGGGATCTGATTGAAGACTCACAACTCCTTTCGGCGTCCCTAGTTTTGCAGTAACCTTCAGCTCCTTCTTTGCTTCCTCAACAATCTTGGGAAGCTTAGCTCCCCCTCCCACCAACACCACTCCTCCTGGTAACATTCCTTGTCTGGAGATTTGTTTCAATTCTTTGTTCACAAGCTGAAAAATTTCCTTGACGCGCGCCTCAATAATACGCGAAAGAAGCTTTTGAGAGAATGTCAATACTTGACCTTCGGCAAGCTCCAGCTTTTCTCCTTTCTTTCCCTTGTTGCGCTGGCAGGTTCCAAACTCCACTTTCACCCGTTCTGCAATATCAGGTTCACAACGCAACCCAACAGCAATATCATTGGTAATGTTTTCCGATCCCACTGGAAACACGGCCGTGTGAATTAAATCTCCCTGCTCATACACTGCCAAACCCGTTGTCCCTGCGCCCAGATCAAGCACCGCAACCCCAACCTCTCTTTGCTGGACGCCAAGAACTGTTGGGTCTGACATCAAAGGACAAGGAACAATGTCAACAATCTCGAGTCCAGCTCCCAGCACTGCTTCCGTAAGGTTTCTGATATAGGGAGTGAACCCGCACACTGCCAGCACATCCGCCTCCAAACGCACCCCTTTCATCCCCACTACCTCTTTTACTTCCCCTTCTCCGTCCACCACAAACTGCCGGGGGAATACCTCTAAAATCTCTTTGTTTACAGGAAGTGAAAATGCCTGTGCTGCCTGCAATACCCTGTCTACATCTTCTGAGGAAATCTGTCCATCTGCTCTCGATACTGCCACAATCCCGTGCGAAGGAACGCAAAATATATGACTCCCGCCAATACTCACCACTACTTCTCTGATTTTCTGCCCGCTAATATTTTCGATTCGATCTTTGAGCGCAAGAATTTTTTTGCTTACCTCCTCTTTGTTTACCACGGCTCCCTTGCGCACTCCGGCAGAAGCTTCTTCACCAAATCCTAAAATCTCCGGATCCCCCCCTTCTTTCCTCTGCTGGAGCACCGCCATTTTAATGCTGTGAGTGCCAACATCCAAACCTGCGATGATTTCTGATTTCATGTATACAAAAGAGTGTAAAAATTCTTTATACGCGAAAGATACTTCTGTTCTTGTCGCTCCATGTGTTTTGCATCTTGTACTCGATTATGGTTGTATCCTAAAAGATGCAGTAAACCGTGAATACACATCCAAGCTAACGCTTGTTCAAATATCATACCATATTGCGGAGCTTCTTTTCTGATCTGCTGCGGGCAAAGCACGATTTCTCCTAAATATCCCTCGACTCCGCTCCCTTCGACTCCGCTCAGGATGCTTTCTTTCCCAAATGGGAAAGAAAGCACATTCGCAACCGTATCTTTTTTCCGATATTTTTTATTTAATTCTGCTGCCCTCTTTTCCCCCACGAAAGCTATCGAAACACCTATGGCATCTTTCCCCTCTCCCTTCAACACTTTTTGAGCTACTTTTCGCAGAAAGGTTTTATCAATAGAACTCCGCGTGCGATTGTTGATTTCAATCATTTGCAATCTTTTATTGTACTAATCTTGAACCAAACGCGCAATGAGCCCTTTCCTGCGCGCCAAACCTTGACAAGAAATCGAGCCTGTGCTAGTATATTTCCGTTGTGGGTTTCGCTCACAGCTTTATTCGAACCTTAAAAAGGAGGTGAAATAGCACAAAATATAGGGTGATCTGGTTCGGAGCGCAGTACAAAAATCATACCAAGGAGGTATCCCTTGAAAAAGGTTTCAATAGCGGTTTTTCTGGTTCTTGCATTGCTCGTCGGGGCATCGAACGCCCTGGCCGACACCCCGCCTCCGTCTTCGCCGCCTTCTGGCGGTGGAGGTGGTGGCGTATCAACGGTTAAGGTTATAGGGGGCGGGAGTTTCATTCTCCCGTCTGAAGGCACGCAGGTAATCAAAGGTGGTATCGTAAGCGAAGTTGCAGCGGACTGCGTAGCTCGTGTAAGCTACGAAATGTCCCCAGTGTCCGAGAACAACCTTTCGATCAGCCTACGAGCTCATAGGCAAGATGTCGTCGAGCGGCTCCGCCTCGAAGACGGGCGCACCGCACTGGACATAAAGGTGCCAGCCGGAAGTCTCTACGTCCCCGTGAGGGCTCGAATCAAAAACCAGACCAACAGTCACCTTTTTGTGGATTATACTCTGATGATTGTTGGGACTGCATGCACTCCCCCTATACCAGGGCAAGCGCCTCTGGTCACCTTACTGAACACCTCAATCACCGGTCTTACGGCTCCGAGTGGTCAGTCTTCTCCGCAGGAGGCGGAGGGGCGAATCCGTTTTAACCTCACAGCCATCGGCGGAGACGTCTACATAAGAGACGTCGTGTCCGCCGCGACAGGTGGCGTGCAGTTCGTTTCCACGATTGCCTCAAACGCAGAGATGGGGCAGTCGCTCGATTACGGCACCACTTTCCTCGTCCGGGCGGGCGAGACAAAGTGGTTTGAAGTGTTCGGCCACCTCGCCAACACCGGCAACGAGCCAATATCCGCAAAGATGGTGGTCATGGAGCTTCAGTGGGCTACCAGCCCAAATGAAGCTCCGACACAGATGCTGGAGGTAGACTTCCAAACGGCGACAATCTATCTGCATCCGCCGGAGACTCCCGCACCTTAAGGCCTAAGTGCCCAACTCCCCCTGTGTGAGCTATGTTCACACAGGGGGCTTATATTTTCTTTACAGCTTTGATACAAAGAAGTATGCGATTGATTTTTTCTTTTGCACTTTGCTGTTTGGGATTGGTATCATTATTTTTTGCGTTCGGATTTCTTTCAGAAATGCCAACTCAAACAGACACCTTATTACCTGCGATATTCCCCTTTCCTCAAAAACAAGAAACAAAAACCATCACTCTTCTTTTTGCGGGTGACATTATACTTGACCGCGGAGTTGAGTGGCAAATTCAAAAAAATGGAGGGAATTGGCACTGGCCATTTTTGAAAGTTGCGGATACGCTGCAAAAAGCAGATTTAGCATTTGCAAATCTCGAAAGCCAAATTTCAGATAAAGGGCACAACGTAGGAAGCATCTATTCTTTCAGAGCAGATCCCCAATCAGTCGAAGGTTTAGTGTACGCGGGATTCGATGTTTTATCGGTCGTAAACAACCACAGTTTTGATTACACCAAAGAAGCATTCGAAGACTCTATCGCCCGAATTCAAAAGGCTGGGATAGCACCGCTTGCACAAAATCTGGTAATCAGAGAAGTAGAGAGCACAAAGATTGGCTTTCTTGCCTATTCTAATTTTCCAGGTCCCGCCCTCGTCAACTGGGATAATTTTCCTGAAGTTATCCAAGATATTCAAAACGCAAAATCGCAAGTTGATATTCTCGTTGTTTCCCTGCATGCAGGGGTCGAGTACGCAAAAGAACCAGATGAATTTCAAAATGCGTTCGCGCAAGACGCGATTGACGCTGGAGCAGATCTTATTGTTGGGCATCACCCGCACGTTGTACAGCCACTCGAACAATACAAACAAGGTTGGATTACCTATAGCTTAGGCAACTTTGTGTTTGATCAAGACTTCTCTAAAGAAACCATGGCCGGCGCCATGCTCAAAGTCATCGTTGAAGACAAAAAAATAAAGGAGGTCTCACTCCTCCCCACCAAAATAAATTCCTCCCTCCAAGTCGAACTTTAGCCCGCAAGTTGAACGGAGTTCACGTAGTACTGATCAGAGATTTTGCGAACTTCAACTATCTCCACTTGCGTTAAACGATCGCGTGTCACTTCCACTTGAAACCGAAACACTCCTTCCCCAAGCTTTTCTTTCTTGCCGATTTTATAATTCCGCACTCCGAAAAATTCGAAAAGCTCTTGCTCGTCTTGAAACGCCGCCTCCTCTGTTATATATCGAGACGCTCTTTGTGTATCGCCTGCCACACGAGCTTCTAAAAATTTCTCGAGAACCTCTTGCGCCGCTCGTTCTTCAAATGTACGTTCTTGCTCTTCTAACTTCTGCTCGATTTGAAACAAACGGCCTTTTTCCAACCTCTGGTATTGCCATGCCAATAACATTTCGCCCGCAACCAAAAGCGCTACCGCAAGCAAAATCACCCGCCATGGACTATCTTTCAGCAGCCGGTCCCTTAAGTTCTCTGCCATTATAGAGGTTGGGTTGAAGACGCAACAATGCTGAAGTAGTTGTCGCTACTATCTTGCGCAAGAAAATCAACAACTGTTCTGGGCACATCGCCCGCAACACTCTTATATCCTTCAAGATTAACCTTAAAGTATCGAATGCGTGATAAATCAATCCCCACAATCCTCAAAGCATCTGGATCTACAATCCATCGCACATACCCTCTTGGTGCATACGCTCCCTGAGAAATGGTATAAGAAGTAAGGCTTGTACTTACCGGCGTGTCAAAATATTTAGGATCGCTTGCCCCCCATAGGACAACTCTTACCGACTGAATATCTGGGGTGTTCTTCCAACTAACAATAAGTGTATCACCACTCTGCAATGTTTCTCCTCCGTTCGGCGAAAGCACGGTGATGGAAGGTTGAACACTTTCGCCTACCACAACAGTAATACTTGTTCGAGCTGATTGCGTTAAGTCAGATACAGTAAACTGAACAGTGTAGGTGCCTGCTTTCGAATATACATGAGTGAAAGTCGCTGTCTGTCCCGCTTCCCCTGATCGAGAAGGAGACAACTGTGCTATGGCGCCTGCTAATTCATCGCCCCAAAGCACCGAGTAGCTTAATATTCCATTTTCAGGATCATGTGCTTTTACAGTCCATGTCCCTTGTTGCGCCACGCCCAATTTCGTAGGTCCCGTAACCCCATCGACAACTGGAGGAAGATTCTGGGGAGTAGAAGAGTCAACGATACTAAAATAACCATCACTTATATCATGAAAGCCTCTCCTCCCATCCGTGCTGTTAAAAATTATGTAAATCTGGTAGTCAGAACCACCGCTTACGCCCCCCGCAATATCGCCAACTTTCCATAAAGATGTTTCAGTGAAAATCTGTTGCTTGAGACCTTCTACAACACTCCATGTTTTAATGTTTCCATAATAGGAACCGCCCCTATAAAGGTCTATCCGAGGATTATATTCTCCAATGGGTAAATTAGATCTTGTCCATTTAATTTCGTATGTATTTCCAATCATCCACTTCTCGCCGCTGTTTGGAGAAAGCACGGTGAT
>CAYHVI010000019.1:0-8163 GCA_964359655.1 uncultured Candidatus Saccharibacteria bacterium | reverse complement strand
AAGGATCTTATGCGAAACTGTTTGAAGCTTCGCTTCAAACAGTTGGAGTTTTTGGGCGAGTGTGGTAGAATAATGCAAAATCATGAAGAGAATCTCCTATACTCAACATATCGAGCTGCGCTTGAGAATAAGGGAGTTTGTCGTGGTGTACGAAGAAACAGATCAAGAAGTACGACTGATTACAATTCATCCCTTAAAACCTTATCAAAAGTTTGGTAGAATACAATCAAAGAGATGGCAAAAGTTATAAAACAACCAAAAGCAAAAAAACTGATGCACTACGACAGAGCGAGTGATGTATTTTACATTGGAATTCAAGGAGGAGCCGAAGAAGAGTATGTGGAGGTTGCTCCAGGGGTGAGTGTTGAACTCGGCGAAGATGGAAAAGTGATTGGCATTGAAATTCTTAACGCATCCAAGGTATTTCGACCCGTGTCGCAAGTTTCCTCTCAAAAAGTGAGTTAATTTTGTTATGACAAAAATTGCAATAAATGGATTCGGGCGCATTGGCAGGTTGTTTTTCAGACAGGCTTCAGAAAAGCGCGATCTTGAGATTGTGGCCATTAATGATTTAGGAAGTGTGGAGAGTCTGGCGTATTTGCTGAAATACGACACGGTGTACGGGAGATTTTCAAAAGAAGTGAAAGCGCAGGGAAACAGCTTGCTCGTAGCTGGGAAAAAGGTTCAGGCGTTGCAGGAAAAAGATCCCTCAAAGCTTCCGTGGAAAAAACTTAGTATTGATATTGTAGTGGAAGCTACGGGCATGTTTGACTCCTATGAGGAAGCGCAGGCGCATTTGAAAGCGGGGGCAAAAAGAGTGGTAATCACGGCTCCCGCAAAAGATCCCGACGGCGAGAACGGAAAAACAATCCTTATAGGTGTGAATGATGAGGAAATCGGAACATGCTCTATTACTTCAAATGGTTCTTGTACGACAAACTCTGTTGCGTCAGTGGCGCAAGTTCTACACGAAAAGATTGGAATAAAAAAAGCGCTGCTTAATACCACTCATGGATATACTGCAACTCAAAGCTTGGTTGATGGGCCAACGAAAGGGAAAGATATGCGAAGGGGGAGAGCGGCGGCGCAAAATATTGTGCCATCGTCCACAGGAGCAGCCGTGTCAGTAACCCGTGCCGTCAAAGAGCTTGCCGGTAAATTCGATGGAATCTCGCTTCGTGTACCTGTTGTCGCAGGTTCCATTGCTGATGTAACATTTCTTGCACAACGCAAAACTTCAGTGGAGGAAGTAAATAGAGTTCTTACAGAAGCTTCTCAATCTCCGCGATGGAAAGGAATTTTGGCGACAAGCAAGGATCCTCTTGTTTCGTCAGATATTATTGGCCAGCCCTTTGCCGCGATTGTGGATCTTGAAATGACCAGGGTGGTTGACGGCGATTTGGTGAAGGTATTATCGTGGTATGATAACGAGTGGGGTTATGTTGCCACATTAATAAAACACGTAGAACTTGCAGCAAACACATTATGACTATTAACATATTTGTCGAAATTCCCAAGGGGTCGCAAAACAAATACGAAAGAGACGAAAGCACGGGCGAAATTGTGCTCGATCGCACTTTGTACGGCCCGAATTACTTTCCTTTTGAATACGGGTTTATCCAGGGAGCAAAAGGCGACGATGGAGACCCTTTAGACGCCGTGCTTTTAACGTCGCACCCTACATTCCCTGGTTGTGTGGTACAAGCAGAACCTATTGGATATTTGGAAATGGAAGACGAGGGAGGCATAGACCATAAAATTATTGCAGTGCCAATTGCGAAAATTGACCCCCGCTGGAGCCATGTGAAAGACGTAAAAGATTTGGGTACGCACCAACGAGCAGAGATTAAAGAATTTTTTGAAACCTACAAAAGACTGGAGCCAGACAAATGGGTAAAAGTAACCGACTTTAAATCCCGCGAGGAAGCAGAAAAACTCATCGAAAAAGCCCAAGAGTAATACTCTTGCCAAAACTCTCCCAAAAGGATATACTCATGATTGATGTTGGGTTTGGCATCCCAAAGAAGAAATAAGGAAGAAAATGTGAAAGCATTACGGAATCAGGGGCAGATTCCGGGAGTTTTGTATGGTCCCAAAACACAAGCTACAACAGTTAAGGTAAATGAGAAAGAATTTCAAAAGGTATACGAGGAAGCAGGAGAGAGTTCGTTTATTCAGTTAGACTCACATAATGGAGCAGCAGCCGTCCTTATCAGAGATATCCAAAGAGATCCCGTAAAAGGAAAGGTTATTCATGTAGATTTTTATCAGCCACCCTTAAACGAAGCAATTGAAGTAGCAATACCTGTGGTTTTTCAAGGAGAATCGCCTGCGATGCGCGATTTTAAAGGGACGCTTTTGAAAAATATCCAAGCAGTGAATGTGAAAGCTCTGCCCCAGAACTTGCCTCATGAGATTATGGTTGATATTTCAAAACTCGCTACGTTTGAAGATCGCATTCTAGTGCGCGATTTGGCACAGAGCAAAGATGTGCAAATTCTTCGGGACCAAGATGAAGTAGTGGCACAGGTTGTGGAAACAAAGGATGTGGAAGCTGAACTCGAACAGCCCGTTGTTGAGAATGTTGAGGCAGTGGAGCAAGTAAAGGAGGAGAAGAAAGAAGCGAAAACAGAAGAAGAGCAAGGAGGTGCACAAAAAGAAGAACAGAAGTAACTATGTATAAGCATTTTCAACTCTTTTTTCTCTCTGGTATTCTCTTGGTAGTTTCTGCGCTGCCCGCTTCGCCCGCGTCGCTGCGAGGCGAGCCAGTTTTTCTTTTTGCGCAGTCGCAAGCTCTTACCCCAATTCAAGAAAGAGAAGTTCTGGAAAATCAGTTAAAGGAGTTAGAGCAGCAGATCACGGCTATCGAGGGCGATATCACGAAAACCCAAAAAGAGAAAAATAGCTTGAAGAACCAAATCTCTTTATTGCGAAGCAAAATTCAAAAGCTCAATCTGCAGATTGAACAAAGCAATATATTAATTGGCGATCTGCGTTCGCAGATTGTAGATACGTCGGCTTCCATTGAGAAGACTTCTGCCTCCATTGAAAAAACAAAAGATCAGATGGCCGAGGTGTTGCGTGAAGTGTATGAAGAGAACCAAAAATCCCAAATAGAGATTGTGCTTGCGAGCCCCGTGCTTTCTGATTTTTTTACCAACATGGCGCAGCTTGCCTCTTTGAACGTGCGTTTGGAAGAACTGCTGGGCAATATGGAGGAATTGAATGATTCTTTGAGCAATCAGCGCGATGCGCTCAAATCGGAAAGAGAAGAGGAGGAGAACTTTGTGAAGATTCAGCTGTTGCAAAAGCAAGAAAATCAAAGCCTTCAGGCACAAACGCAAGATCTTTTAGTTCAGACACAAGGGAAAGAGGCAGAGTATCAAAAACTGCTTGCAGACAAACAGAAACAAGTCCAGACAATTCGTTCCCGTATATTTGAACTTATCGGCGTGCCCGATGCCCCCACGTTTGGAGAGGCAGTAGAGATTGCAAAAACAGTAGGTGCGCAGGCAAGAGTAAGGCCCGCGTTGCTGCTCGCGGTACTCACGCAAGAGTCAAGCCTAGGGAAGAATGTTGGCCAGTGCCATATTGCAGATACCACAAGCGGAGCAGCTGTTTCTATACGCACAGGGGCAAGGTTTGCAAACGGCATGCATCCTAAAAGAGATTTGCCGCCGTTTCTTTTAATCACTGAATCCCTCAAAAGAGATCCCTTGAATACTCCGGTTTCTTGCCCTATTCCGAGCGTCGGAGGGTACGGAGGTGCAATGGGGCCTGCGCAGTTTATTCCTTCCACGTGGATGTTGTACAAACCTCGTTTAGATACCAGCCTAGGAAGACCCGCAGATCCTTGGAATATCAAAGACGCGTTTTTGGCTTCTGCTCTGTATCTTGCAGATTCAGGCGCCACTACGCAAACATATAATGCAGAGTGGTGCGCGGCGCAGAAATACTTCTCCGGCCGCTGCAGCAAGACCTATCGATTTTACGGAGACTCTGTTATGAGTTTGGCTGCTCGATATGAAAAAGATATTCAAACGCTCCAAGAGGCACAGTAAGTCATTTTAAAGTTGCAGCTCGTTTAGGATTTCATCCAATGCTCCTTTCATAATACTCTCAATGCCATGCCAAGTTTGTTTGGTGCGGTGATCGGTAACGCGGTCTTGGGGAAAGTTGTAGGTGCGGATTTTTTCAGCGCGTTCTGAAGTTCCAATTTGGCCTTTGCGTGCTCCTGCGATTTTTGCTCTTAGTGCCGCTTCTTTTTGGGAAAGCAGTTTTGCCGCCAAAAGCGTGAGGGCAAACTCGCGGTTTTGCTGCTGATTGCGAGACGCCTGGCTTGCCACCACGAGTCCAGTCGGCAGGTGCGTTATCCTCACCGCGGTTTTCCTTTTGTTTACGTTTTGGCCTCCGGGCCCAGAAGAGTTGAATACATCAATTTTTAGTTCCGAAGGATTCAGCTGTATTTGTGTTTTCTTGGGTTTGGGCAGTATGGCAACGGACGCGGTGGAGGTGTGAATGCGGCCGGCTTTTTCTGTAGAAGGAATGCGCTGCACTCGGTGTACTCCGCCTTCAAAGCGGAGTTTTTTGAACGCTTCTTTCCCTTGAAACTCTAGAGATGCCTCACGCATTCCGCCAACCTCGGTTTCGTTTAACTCAAGTACCATATACTTCCATCCTTTCTGTTCTGCGTATTTCTTGTACATTAAAAAAAGATCTCTTGCAAAAAGCGAAGCTTCCTCTCCGCCAGTGCCTGCTCGAATCTCCATGATAACGGCATCTGGCCCAGTCTGATTGAGTTCGGATTCTTCTTCCAATACTTCTTCAAGTTCTCTTTCTAAAACTTCTTCTTGTTTAAGCAGAGAGTTGAGTTCTTCTTGGGCAAGTGCGGTTAGCTCTTGTTCTTCTCCGGCGATCATTTGATTGTTTTCTTCGATACGTTCTTTCACGTTTCGGAGTTCTTCTACTTTCTTTACTATTTTCTCAAGTTGACTTTTCCGTTTGGAGAGCTCCTGGAATTCTTCCCAACGAGAAATCAACTCAGGGTCATTGAGTTTTTCTAAGATTTCCTTGTATTCTTGTTTGATTTTTTCTAAATCCACTTAAGCTTTTTTAGCTCGAGTTTGCTTGGAGGTTTTCGTTTTCGCTTTTTTACCCCGGGTTTGTTTACCTCGAGCGATCCCGAGCTTGTCGCGGGAGACTCGAGGGGGTGCTTGCTTTTTTGCGAGCCTTTCCTTGAATTTTTGAACGCGGCCTACCTTGTCCATGAGTTTATCTTGCCCTGTGTAAAAAGGATGGCACGCAGAACATGCCTCAACCTCAAGAGTCGGCAACGTCGAGCCTACGGTAAACGTATTTCCGCAGGCACAAGTCACTTTGGCTTCCGGGTAGTAGGTTGGATGAATGCCTTGTTTCATAACACAGATCATATCATAAAATAAAAAAAAGACAATTCCATCTTGAAAAATTGTCTTTGGTGGAGCGAGAAAGGCCCCTCTTCCCGCCAAAGGTTCCTTCCTTCCTCGCTCCATAAAATTTCTCTGATTGGCAGCGATCTTCTGCGCGCAGAATCTGCCGCTTCTAACCCTGCCTTCAGAGAATATCCTTTGTATATCCTTTCCCAGCAAGTTTGTCAAGAGCATGTACTCATCTCGACGCGGGAATGACAGTTTTTTGTTTTTATGGTAAGAAAGAGCATATGGCAATGTCCAAAGAATTTATAAAAGAAACGTTGGAAAACTTCTTTCAAGGAGAGAAAGAAGTGCTTTTTTGCTACCTTTTTGGCTCTTATGCCACGGGGCATGCAATAGGAAAAAGCGATGTGGATATCGCGGTGTATCTGGATCCCGCAAGAAAACAGGACCAATTCGAAAAACGGCTTGCATTGATTGCGGGAGTAACAAAGGTGCTTCAGAAGGAAATTGATGTAGTTGTTTTAAACACCGCCACTCCATTTCTAAAACACGTGGTGTTAAAAGAAGGAATGCTTGTTTTCGATAGAGATGCGAGCCAGCGCATTGACTTTGAACTCAAGGCAACCAATGAGTATTTTGACTACAAACCTACTTTGGAGCTTTATAACCAGCGCCTGCTTGCTTCATGACTACACTTTCTCGCCAAAAGATTTTGGAAAAACTCGAGAACTTCCGAGAGTACCTTGGATACTTGCGGCAATTGCAGAAAGAAGCAAAGAGCGAGCAGGCTTTTGTATCTGACTTCCATTTGTTTGGAAATACCGAGCGCTATCTGCAACTTTGCATCCAAAGTATTATTGATGGAGTGAACCTTATTATTATTGATTTGGGGCTTGAGCGGCCCGAAGATAATTATGAGGCAATATCGATTCTCTTTCATAAAGGTGTTTTTTCGGAAGACCTTGCTCATAAGCTTACTGCGATGGTCGGCCTTCGAAATATTCTCGTCCATGAGTACGGAAAGATAGACCGCAAGAAAGTGTATGCAATTCTTACTCAAGACACTGGGGATTTAGAGAAATTTCAACGTGAGATTACTAAATTCCTTACGTAATCTTGCGCCCTCTGGTATTCTGTGATAGAAAATATGGGTATGGCAGAATTAGCAACTGCAGAGCAAAAAGAGCCCTTCGACACGGCTCAGGGTAAAGAAAAAGAACAATTCAGCCTCGAGGAGATGATGGAGGCGGGTTTGCATTTTGGGCATAAAACATCAAAGACGCACCCTAAAATGAAACCCTATGTTGTTGGCGTAAGGAACAGCGTTCATATTATTAATCTTGAAAAAACCAGACAAAAACTTTTAGAAGCGCTTGGAGTAGTGCGCGATTTGGTTGCGAAGGGAAAGGTTATTCTTTTGGTAGGAACAAAGGTGCAAGTGAAAAACTCGGTGCGCGAGTTGGCCGAAGAAACCGGGCTGCCCTATGTAACCGAACGCTGGATCGGAGGGTTGCTTACCAATTTTGAGTCAGTGCAAAAGCGCATTGAACATTTGAAAGAACTGGAAGACAAGAAACAGTCAGAGGAGTTTCAAAAATACACGAAATGGGAACAGCATGAAATGGAAGAAGAAAGAAAAAAGTTAGAGAAGAAGTTTGGGGGGGTGAAAGGTTTGGATCGGCTGCCAGATGCTCTGTTTGTGTTTGATCTAGACAAAAATAAGCTTGCGATGAAGGAAGCTAAGCAAAAAGGCATTCAGATACTCGCCATTGTAGATACGAATTGCGATCCAACAAGCGTGGACTATGCAGTTCCTGCGAATGACGATGCCGTGAGTTCGGTGCGATACATCGTGCAAAAAGTGAAAGAAACAATCTTGAGTGCAAAACCTCAATAGTTTATGGTAATGATCGATCAAATCAAGGAACTTCGCGAAGTAACCGGCATCTCTATTTTAGAATGTAAGAAAGCGCTTCGAGAAAGCGGAGGTGATATGGAAAAAGCAAAAACTCTGTTGCGACAATGGGGAAAAGAGGTGGCAGAGAAAAAGCAAGAGCGGCCAGCAGGTGAGGGTTTGGTGGCTTCTTATGTCCACAATACAGGAAAAGTGGGTTCTCTGGTGATTGTGAAATGCGAGACCGATTTTGTGGCACGTTCTGACGATTTTAAGTATCTTTCTCATGAATTGGCGTTACAGGCGGCTTCTCTGGAGGCAGAAAACGTGGACGATTTTTTGGCGCAGCAATATATCCGGGATCCTTCAAGAACAGTGAAAGATGTTGTTGGAGAATACATCGCAAAACTTGGAGAAAATATTGTTGTTGAAAAGTTTGTGCGATTTTCTTTACAATAAATGGGGCAATTCATTAATCTTCTAATTGTATTGGGAAGCTTGGGTGGTATGGTTTTTATTCTGTATCGCAAGATTCCTCTTTTGCTTGCATTGCCGCCAGAAGAAGTGAAAATGGGGGATTTTTTGAAGCAGGGGATTCGAAAAGTTGCAAACTCCCAAAAGATAAGACCAGAAAAGATGCTTAATAGCACGTTATCAAAGGCTCGCAGCCTTGCTTCCAAAACAGAGACTCAAACAGCAGAATGGTTGGAGCGGCTTCGGAGAAAATCAGAACGACACAAAGAAGAATTTCACGAGTCTTATTGGGATCAGCTCCGGAAGAAAAAGAAATAATTGCCGATGTAGCTCAGTGGTAGAGCAACACTTTTGTAAAGTGAAGGTCGTGGGTTCGAATCC
>CAYHVI010000018.1:0-10546 GCA_964359655.1 uncultured Candidatus Saccharibacteria bacterium | reverse complement strand
GGAATCCCAGAATCAGATAAAAATATCTGGCGCGATTCCCAGCGGTTTTACGAGATTATCTCCCGTTTTAAAAAGTTTCCAGTGCTGGGCGATTTTTTCTTTGCGATCTTTGATAAATTCCAGGAGATCAAAGAGTTTTATCCAAGCAATGAAAGCATCGATGCTCCAACCCTGCAGTTGAAACAAGTATATCGACTTTTTGAGAAGAAGTGCTGGGGCGAGCATTTTATAGATCAACTCAATAAGAATCGCCTACCTTTACTTACTACGTTTTTCATCCCAGCGTATATGGCAGAGTACTGGGGGTATAGGGGGCCTATTTATCTGATTATTCCAGATACTGATATTTCCAGAGCATGGGCGCCGTTGCGGCCCAAAGAAAGCAAAGTTATCTATTGTGCTTCTACCCAAAGGGCAGCAACAAGGCTCAAACGGTATGGTGTGCAACAAAAACGCATTATTGTTACAGGATTTCCGTTTCCGCAGGAATTTACCAAGGGAAATGCGATGAAAGCAAAAAAAGATTTGAAGCGCAGGCTTCAAACGCTCGATCCGAATCGAAGATATCTTGAGAAGTACGCAAGAATAGTGGAGCAATATCTTGGCCGGACTCAAAGCCCGACTTTTTTGCGTTCAAAGTCGGACCTTACCAGGCGTGTGAGCCTTACCTTTGCCATTGGCGGAGCAGGCGCGCAAGTTAATATCGCAGAGGATATTATAGAAGGGGTTAAACCTCTCACAAGAGAGGGGACACTGGAATTGCATATTATTGCGGGAATTCACAAGGAGCTTGCAACTGCCCTAAAGAGAAGGGCAGGCAAAAATATCTTTGTGCATTTCTCTCCAAATAAAAAAAGATATTTTCAGAATTTTTCAAAAATCTTAAGCAAAACCGACATTCTTTGGACCAAGCCTTCAGAGCTTGTGTTTTATGCTAGCTTGGGAATTCCTATTATTATAGCGCCGGCCATTGGCTCCCAAGAAGTGTGCAACCGGAGATGGTTGCTGGATATAGGTGCTGGCATTGATCAAAAGAAGCCAGAGTTCGTGTATCAATGGTTGCCCGATCTTATCGAACAAGGAGCGCTGGCAGAAGCTGCAATGCAAGGCTTCGTGGAAATCACCCGCGATGGTGTAGATAATATCAAAAAACTTGTATGTGGCTAATCGTTGCAATTGGCTCATACTTTCTTTTTGCAGTTGTTGCGTTAATAGACAAATATCTCTTATCGGGCCCACTTCCGAATCCGAAAACCTATGTTTTTTATATAGGTGTTCTCGGTGGTGGCGTAGCTGCTTTAATTTTCGTTTTTGGATTTGTAACTATTCCGGCCCTCCCTGTTCTTGGACTTGGACTCATCGCAGGGGTCATGCGTATATGTATGCTTCTTTTACTTTTTGCCGGACTTCGTTTGTTCGAGGCATCACGGATTATTCCAGCCTTTGGCGGCACGCTCCCCGTGTTCACGTTTTTGTTGACTGTATTTTTGAGTGAAAGTAGAGAAATTTTTTTGCCTCTTTACTTTCTTGCTTTTCTATTTCTTTTGGCAGGCACGGTTGCCATCAGTTATACAAAAGATCGTTCTGTTACGACGCAAAGTTTTTTGTATGCTTCAGGGGCAGCATTCTTTGGCTCCTCGTCGCTCTTTTTTTCAAAGTTTGTATATCAAGCACAACCTTTCTTTTCCGGTTTGGCCTGGTTGCTTCTCGGCGCATTTGTAACATCGCTCATACTTTTAATGTCAAGAGAGGTGAGAAGAGATATATCCAAAATTTTTCCCAAGCGCAAAGAAGCAATACCGAAGTCAGCACGAAGTTTTCCTTTGTGGATTTTTTTGGGAAATCAGGCGGCTGGAGGAAGCGCAGTTTTGTTGCAGAATCTTGCTATTGCCCTGGTACCGTTTGGGCTTCTTCCATTCGTGAGCGCGATGGGCGGCATCGAGTATTTGGCTCTTTTTCTCCTTACCATAATCTTCTTGCGATATTTCCCCTCGTTTGTTAAAGAAGAAACATCGCGCGGCGTAGTAATCCAGAAGTTTCTTGCCATCACTTTGATCAGCATAGGCTTGGCGTTGCTTGCATTATGAAAAAGTTTTTACGTCTTCTTTTGATTGGATTAGTGCTTGTGTTGGGGGCAAGTGCGCTGTATTTATTCGGAGGCCGAGTTTCAGAGGTCAAAGAAATACAATGGGGAGTAAATTTTTCAAAAAAACATGCAGAAAACTTGGGTTTGAACTGGGAAGCGGTATACACCGCACTCTTAGATGATCTTCGCGCAAAGAGGCTCAAGGTTTCTCTCGACTGGAATGAATTGGAGCAGGCAAAAGATGCGTTTTCTTTTGATGACACAGATTGGCAGGTCAGAGAGGCTGAAAAAAGAGAGGCGAGGCTTCTTTTGGTAGTGGGAATGAAAACAATGAGGTGGCCTGAATGCCATTTGCCAGAGTGGGCGAAAGGGTTATCAAAAGAAGAGCAGCAAAAAGAAATTCTTGAGCTATTGAAGGCGGTGGTGGAGCGGTATAAAGGTTCGCCTAACGTATGGGCGTGGCAGGTAGAGAATGAGCCTTTGCTTCCTTTTGGCGAGTGTCCTTGGAGAGACCAAAAGTTTTTAGAAAAAGAAGTTGCGCTTATAAAATCTTTAGATTTAGATCATCCAGTGATAATTTCTGATAGCGGAGAGCTTTCGTTCTGGGTTCGGGCAGCAAAGATTGGCGATATGGTGAGTACTACAATGTACCGGAAAGTTTGGTTTGAGGAAATCGGCCGGTATGTGGAGTATCCTTTGCCGCCGGTGTTTTATGGAAGAAAAGCGCAGCTTATCGAAACATTTTTTGATAAGAAGGTTATCGTAGGGGAGTTGCAAGCAGAGCCGTGGGGTCCAGGCAAATTGCTTTATGACACAACAATTGAAGAACAGAATGTAGCCTTTGATCTCGCGCAGTTTCACAAAAACATTGAGTTTGCCAAGCAAACCGGCCTGAAAGAATTCTATCTCTGGGGCGCCGAGTGGTGGTACTGGCGAAAAGAAATAAAGGGGGATTCGACTTTCTGGACAGAAGCCAAAAACCTCTTTGGAAGATAATAGAAATGTCTTACGTTTTACGTATATACGTATTTTGTAAGATAGTTAAGGGGGAAATAAAATTGAAGAAACTGTTTGAAGCTCGAATTCAAATAGTGAGTTATGCAATGCCTCTTTTGCAACCTCGGAGTGTAGGTGTCGCTCTATGCAGTTGTGCCCGACGCGTTTTTCCTTGTAGTAAAGAATGCTACGAAGATAAGACCAAACAATCCACCACCGAAAAGTGCTGCGACTCCCGCCCCCACCGTTAGGAAGATATACAAAAAATTCCTAAGCTGATTTTTTGCTTTCAGGATAAGGAAGGACAAAATCAATACAGCGACAACGGCTACAATATTTCCAATCTTTAATGCAGTCTCAAAAGCCGCCTTTTCTTCTCCAATAATTACTCCTAAAATGCCTCCTAAGAGTGCTGCGAACAAGATAGAAATAAGAAGATAAGCAATATAGAAACCAATTGCTTCTTTAAGGATTCTCTTATAGCCAAAGTCAGTAAGGTGTCGAAACATAGTGTATATTTCAAATTCTTGTTTTTGAAAACGACCTTTCCTAGATTATAACAGACATGAAGTAGGTGTCCACGTACGGGGCTGTGCATTTGAGCAGTTTTTGGTTATCCTTAAAGAAAAGATATGAAGAAAGCGATTTATTTAGATTATGCGGCTTCAACGCCCGTAGACAAAAAGGTATTAGAGGCGATGATGCCGTATTTACGAAGGCATTACGGAAACCCGTCTTCGACCCATAGATTTGGGCAGAAAACACGTGCCGCTATTGAGCAAGCCAGAGTAAAAGTGGCAAGCTTTTTGCATTGTCAAGCAGACGAAGTGATTTTTACAAGCGGAGCAACCGAAGCAAATAACCTTGCGATAAAAGGAATAATACAAAATACAAAATACAGGATACAAGATATAAAACCCCATATCGTGACAACAGCGATTGAGCATGAATCCGTGCTTGAGCCATGTCGTACGCTCGAAAAAGAGGGGATTGCAGAAGTAACGTATGTGAAGCCGCAAAAAGACGGGATTGTGCTGCTCGAAGACATCGAAAATGCAATAAAGCAAAATACGGTGTTGGTATCGGTAATGTATGCAAACAGCGAGATCGGCACCATGCAACCAATTGCCAATTTCGGCAATCGGCTGAAATCAAAAATCCAAAATCAAGAATCCAAAATTTTGTTTCACACTGACGCGGTGCAGGCGGCAAATTTTTTGGATTGCGATGTCCAAAAGCTCGGGGTAGATTTGCTTACTTTGAGCGGCCACAAAATCTATGGTCCCAAGGGCGTTGGCGTATTATATAAAAAATCCGGAGTTCGTATATCACCTTTTGTGGAAGGAGGAGGTCAGGAACTGGGTTTGCGTTCTGGCACGGAAAATGTGGCTGCAATTGTGGGCATGGGTGTTGCGACAGAAGGCCTGGAGAATCCGCGGATGATGGTTCAGAATATCCTTATTCGACAGCTGCGCGACAAACTAATCAAAGCAATCTTACGCAAGATTCCATATAGCAAGCTCACAGGATCTCAAGAAAAACGGCTTCCCAACAACGCGCATTTTAGATTCCAGGGGGTGGAAGGTCGCGATGCTGTGATCGCGCTTAACCAAAAGGGGATCGCGGTGGCGACTGGTTCTGCCTGCTCTGAAAAAACGCAAGAACCCTCCCACGTGCTTTTGGCGCTTGGACTGACAAATAAAGACGCGCTTTCGAGTGTGCGCATTACACTTGGCAAACAAACAAAGCTGGAGGATGTGGAGAAAACCGTGAAGGCGCTCGCTGCTATGGTTGCTCAATTGCGAAAAACTAAAGTATAATAAATCTATTATGCTACACAATATTCGTATTATTGCGCTTTGTTTGGGCTTGAGCCTTGTTGTGGGAGGCGTAGTGTATTGGAAGCTCAATGAAGAGTTGGAAGTGCTGCGCGCAAACCTTCCTGCGAGCCAGCGGATCACGCAAAACTCGCCGGAAGGGCAAGGCGTATATCTTCCGCAAACTACCGAAGAAGAGCGAATTATCAAGGTTGTCCAAGAGGTTTCTCCTGCAGTAGTCAGTATTATTTTAACAAGAGATGAACCAGTATTTGAGGAGATTTTCAGAGATCCTTTTGAAGATTTTTTTGGCGATCCCTCACCCTTTAGAGTACCCGAGCTTCAGCAAAGAGGAACCGAAAGGCGAGAAATCGGAGGAGGTTCTGGATTCTTAGTATCTGCAGACGGCTTGATTATTACAAATAAACACGTGGTTCTGCGCGACGATGTTGACTATACCGCATTTACCAATGACGGAAAATCATATCCTGCAAAGGTGTTGGCAAGAGATCCTGTGCAGGACTTGGCAGTAATTAAAATTGAGGCAGCTTCGCCACTTCCCTTTGTGAAACTGGGAAGTTCAGAAAGGCTGCAGATTGGTCAGACTGTTGTTGCGATCGGAAACGCGTTAGGAGAGTTCCGCAACACGGTTTCGGCGGGCGTGATTTCGGGACTCGGCCGCACCATTACCGCGTCAGATGGCGGGGGGTTTGTAGAAACCATCGAGGATGTTATTCAAACCGATGCTGCTATTAATAAAGGAAATTCGGGTGGGCCGTTGCTGAATCTCGCAAGCGAGGTGATAGGCGTGAATACCGCAACCGTGCTCGAAGCTCAAAGCATTGGGTTTGCAGTGCCATCAGACAGGGTGCAGCGAGATTTGTATCAGGTGAGAGAACTCGGCAAAATTGTGTATCCCTTTTTGGGCATTGAATACCGGCTGGTTACAGAAAAGGTCAAAGAAGAGGGAAAACTGCAGGTTGATTATGGAGTCCTTGTGCTTAATGTGGTTGCGGGGTCCTCGGCGGCAAAGGCAGGAGTTCAGAAAGATGATGTTCTTTTGGAATTCGATGGCAAAAAGATCACTGCCCAAAACTCCCTTGGCAAGATTATTCAGCAGTACGACGAGACCTCGGCAAAACCAGTGTATAATCCGGGAGATACGGTAAGGCTTAAAGTGCTTCGAGGTAGCCAAGAGCTTATCTTGAACGCCGTCTTGGACGAACGCAAAGAATAACATTTGACAAAGACCAATAATTTGTGGTTTGATATAGTATTATGATGACCAACAATCCGGGTAATTTTACCCACAAAGCCCAAGAAGCTATTTTGCAGGCGCAAAATGTGGCTCAAGAACGCAGCCAGCAACAAGTAGATGCGCTTCATTTGCTTTATGCGCTTATCTCACAGGAAGAAAGTTTGATTTTAACATTGCTCCAAAAGATCGGAGCGGACATTGATGGGTTAAAGCGCAAAGTGCAGATTGCTCTCGATCGATTGCCCATATCTGCCTCCCCGGCTCCGTTCGGGCAGTTTTATCTTACCCAGGATTTAGGAAAGGCATTGGAGAGAGCGCGCCAGGAATCTGCAAAAATGGGAGACGAATACATTTCTGTAGAGCACCTCTTTCTTGCGCTCTTGGATATTGATTCTAAAGCAAAAGAGATCTTAGAAAGAACAGCGATTTTGCCCAGCGAGGGGAGTTCTGCTCCTACTCTTGAGTTCGGCAGATTAGATTATGAAACTGCCTTAAAAATTTTGGCGCAGATCCGCGGAGGCACAAGGATTACTGACCCTTCTCCAGAATCCAAATATCAGGTTATAGAGAAATATGCGCGCAACCTTACGCGTTTGGCGCAGCAGGGCAAGCTCGACCCTGTGATCGGCCGCGAGAACGAAATTCGGCGTTTAATGCAAGTGATTTCCCGGCGCACCAAAAATAATCCAGTGCTCATTGGAGAAGCTGGAGTAGGGAAAACGGCAGTGGTGGAAGGATTGGCGCAAAAAATCGTAAAGGGAGATGTTCCAGAGAGTCTCAAAGATAAAGAGATTATTGCTTTGGATTTGGGAGCTTTGGTGGCAGGTACAAAATACCGCGGTGAGTTTGAAGATCGCATCAAAGCTCTTTTGAAAGAACTCCAACGGGCAGGAGGCAAGTATCTTTTGTTTATCGACGAGTTGCACACATTAGTGGGAGCAGGAGCTGCAGAAGGAGCGATTGATGCTTCCAATCTTTTAAAGCCAGCTTTAGCAAGGGGAGAGTTGCGCGCGATCGGCGCCACTACTCTAAGGGAATATCAGAGGTATATTGAGAAAGATCCTGCTTTAGAGCGAAGATTCCAGCCCATTTATGTTGCAGAGCCGAGTATTGAGGATACAGTGCTCATATTGCGGGGGATCAAAGAAAAATACGAACTTCACCATGGAGTGAAAATTAAAGATTCTGCGTTGGTGGCTGCTGCCAATTTGGCTGCCCGCTATGTTTCAGATCGTTTTTTGCCAGACAAGGCAGTAGATCTTATCGATGAGGCAATGAGCTCTTTGCGGCTCGATATGGAATCGGAACCTGACAATTTGGCGAGCTTAAAACGCGAAATCCAAAAACTCGAAATTGAGAGAGAAGCACTGAAAAATGAGAAAGGAGAAGAAAAGCAAATGAAAGTTTTGAATCGGTCGCTCGCTGATTTGCAGGAAAAAGCAAAATCCATTGAAGTAAAGTGGCTGGCAGAAAAGGAAGTGATCAATAAAATAAAGGAACTCAAAAAATCTGTTGACGAGATCCGCTTTCAAATTGAAAGGGAACAGTCTGCGGGAAATCTCCAGCGCGTGGCAGAGCTAAAGTATGGGCAGCTTCCTGATTTGTTAAAGCAGCTTCGGGGAGAAGAGCGAAAACTCTCTCGCTACCAAAAAAATCATCCCATCTTAAAAGAAGAAGTAGTAGAAGAGGATGTGGCACGTGTAGTATCGAGGTGGACGGGCATTCCGGCTACTCGTTTGATTGAAGAAGAGGCAAAGAAGTTGGAGAAAATGGACGAAACCCTGCGGAGAAGAATTATCGGGCAAGAAGAAGCGATTGGAGCCATCGCAAACGCCATTCGAAGAAGCAGAGCTGGCATTGGGGAAGAAAACCGTCCTCTAGGATCATTTATGTTCTTGGGGCCAACAGGTGTGGGAAAAACCGAAACCGCCAAGGCTTTAGCAGGGTTTCTTTTCAACGATGAAAACGCACTGGTTCGTTTGGATATGTCAGAATATATGGAGCGACACGCCGTATCCCGCATGGTAGGTTCTCCGCCGGGGTATGTGGGGTATGACGAGGGCGGCCAGCTTACAGAGAAAATCCGAAGAAGGCCTTATAGCGTGGTGCTTTTAGATGAAATCGAGAAAGCCCATCCCGAAGTATTTAACATGCTGCTTCAGATTTTGGAAGATGGCCGTTTAACTGACGCCAAGGGCAGAGTTGCCTCTTTTAAAAACGCCATTATTATTATGACTTCGAACATCGGATCTCAATTTATATCAGAAATGAATCCGCTTGGGTTTGTGGGCGAACAATCAAAGAGTGACAGCCGCAAAGAAGCGGTTAAAGATAAAGTAATGGCTGCTTTACGAGAGCAGTTTCGGCCCGAATTCCTCAATCGGGTGGACGAAGTTATCATTTTTGACTATTTGGGGAAACAAGAAATCAAGAAGATTGTGGAACTTGAGATGGCGAAAGTGGCAAAACGTCTCTTTGCGCAAGGAATTGAGCTGGAAGTAACAGAGAAAGCAAGGGAATTGTTGGCTGAACAGGGTTTTGATTCTGACCTTGGAGCCCGTCCCCTAAAGAGAGTCATTCAAAAGACAGTATTAAATCCTTTGTCGTTAAAGATTGTTTCTGGAGAGGTTGGACCAGGAGGCAAAATCGTCATTGGCGAGACAAAAGGGGAGATTGATGTTCAGGCGGCGTATGCTATGCCGAGTTTGAAAAAAGATCGCCTTGTCAGAGCCGAAACTAAGTAAATGAAGTCTCGTATTCTGACAATCTTTATTGCTGTTGGTATTTTGAGTTTTGGCGCTTTGGGAGGGATAGGAGCCCATGTTTTTTTAATGCCTTATTTGGTTTCTCAAGATCCGTTCCAGCAATGGAAATTTGTGCAAGATTGGTATGAGAGAACCACGATAATCACAGAAATAAAGGAGGTGGTGATTCGGGTGGATGACGCGGCGGAGAGAGTTGTGACTCGATCAGAAGCTATGGTGGTAGGAGTAGAGAGCGAGGGAGTAGGCCGCGTGATTATGGGGTCTGGTTTTGCCGTATATGAAGATGGGTTTATTCTTACGTTGGCGAGTATGGTTCCTCAAGGATATGAAACGCGGGTGTATCTTAAAAATGGAGAGGATTTTGTTTCTGCAGAAGTTTTAAAGCGCGATTTTCAACAGAATTTGGCAGTTCTTAAGATAGATGTTCAGAATATGCAAACCGCAGAATTCGCAGGTTCTGATTCTTCAAAACTTGGAGTTCCGGTTGTTATGGTTGCAAAAAGTCTGGAAGCAGGAGAATTAATAACCATTGTGAATCAGGGGAGCGTGAGATCCAAAGATCAAGCTGTGGTGCGAACGAATATATTCGACAAAAGCACGCTCGGTGGAAGTCCTTTATTTGATTTGGAGGGGCGCATTGTTGGATTAAGCACGTTTGAACCAAATGGCCGCCTCGTTGCGATTCCAGCCTCGATCCTTCGCGTTTTCTCTGGATTTTAAAATTGTTTCTTTTCTCCCCCGTGTTAAAATAATGATATGAAGCATGGAATTTTGTTTTCCTCATTGCTTTTATGCTTGATTGTGATTGTGGGAGGAGTTTTTGTTTTAATAATGCAGAGAAAAGAGGAGCAACAGGAAATTGCAAAGGAAGCTTTCGTGGCAAGCCCTGCTGGGGTCAACAACGAACTGTTTGAAGCGAAGCTTCAAACAGAGCAGATAGATTCTCTGGCGGCGATACCTCGGCCCCCAAAGCAAGTGTCAATACCAAAACCACAGCCAACACCAGTAGTTCTCACTCCATCGCAAACGCCACCTCCTTTACCACCTAGCCCGATTCCAGTACCAGAGCCGTCACCAACTCAAGTTTCAACTCCTCTACCAGCTGGCAGATTTGCTCCGATCCCTGCGCCGCAACCAAGTCCGCAGGCACAGCCAGAAGCACCGAAAATAAAAATCAATATCAATACCGCAGGATATGAGGAATTGCAGCAGATTACGGGAATTGGTCCCATAATTGCGCAGAGAGTTATTGATTATCGGAACACAAATGGTCAGTTTCAGCGTATCGAAGATCTAAAGAACGTAAGCGGTATTGGAGATGTGACATTTGAGAAGATGAGAAACGAAATCACGGTAGGCAATGTTGCGGTGAACCCGCCGCCGCCACCGACATCAGCTCCGCCTCCTGAAACAAAAACTTTAGAGAAAATAAATATCAATATCGCAAGTTATGAAGAGTTGCAAGAGATTACTGGTGTCGGAGAGGTGATTGCCCAACGTATTATTGATTATCGAGAACAAAATGGGCCATTTCAGAAAATTGAAGACATCAAGAGCGTAAAGGGGGTAGGAGATGCGACTTTCGAGAAGATGAAAGATGAAATCACGATTTGAAGCCCGACTT
>CAYHVI010000017.1:0-10873 GCA_964359655.1 uncultured Candidatus Saccharibacteria bacterium | reverse complement strand
CATTTCCCTTTTAAGGAAGTGGTTGTGGGTTCGAGTCCCACCCAGGGCACACGCGAATTTTACCGAAGTATGAATATTAAACTCGTTGAAGACAAAATATCTCTCCAGGAACTTCGTGAGGTTGCCAAAGAATTTTATTCGACAATGATAAAAGGCGTTGTAGATGTTGAAAAGGAAATTGCTGCTTTCGGCGGAGAATATCATGCAGATGCCAATAAAATTATTTTAGAAAATGGGTCGCGTCAGAGTGACGTATGGGGGTTTAATATATATTTTGACAAGCCGCGAGAATCTTGGATTGAGTATGTTTCTCTGATAAATATCAGGCCACAAGCCGGCAATAGGGAGATGGAAATACAAGACAAAAATATCCGGGATAAAATGAAAGCAATAATAAATTCAAGAATAGAATGAACATTCAAAGAACCTCTCTTTTTCTAATGGCAAATTTGGGAGCGGAAGTGTCGAGAATTATGTTGCTCGCAGAAAAACATGAAGATGCCCTTGCAAAAGAGGCGTTAGCAAGAGCAAATAAAATAATAACCGAAATCAAAACATTGCCCGATATGAAAACGCGCCTTCAAGAAATCGATGCGCTCTCAAAAGTCATTGAGAATATTTTGGAATCCAAGCCAGCTTTTCATATTCCCGCAAAACACATCAAATCCTACTTTCTGCCTTTTTCCCTGCGGCTAATGGCTATTTAAAGTTTGTTTCGCAAGGACAGGGTTGCTTTTTGTTGGGATTTTGCATAAGATTCGTATATCCAGAGGGGTTGAATGGACAAGCCCTTACTATACCAAATAAGGAGTGGGAAGAAATGTTGATGGAGACGAATCTGCCTAATCTGTCGCACCGGGGAAAGGTGCGGGATACGTACGCTCTGGGCAATGACCTGCTACTGATGGTGGCCACCGACCGCATCTCTGCCTTCGACGTGGTGTTGCCCAGCGGCATCCCGGACAAGGGCTTGGTGCTCAACCGAATGTCCGCCTTCTGGTTTGAGAAGACTAGGCACATTGTGCCAAACCACTTTATCCGATTGGCGGATGCACCAGTTCCTGCGTTGCTCGGAGATGTCGTATTGTTGAGTGATTTCTTCCCGGAGATTACTCGACGGGCAATGGTTGTGGAGCGCGCCAAACGCATCAATATCGAGTGCATCGTGCGAGGCTACATCGCAGGTTCCGCCTGGGCAGAATACCACCGCTCCCAGACTGTATGGGGCCAGCCCATGCATGCTGGTTTGCTTGAAGGCGAATCCTTTGCCGATCCATTATTTACCCCTACCACGAAAGCTGAAGAGGGGCATGATCAGCAAATGACCTTCGAGCAGGTTGTGGAAACGGTTGGTGAAGAGCTTGCCCAGCAGCTTGAAGAAGCGAGTATAGCCGTGTACAACTTCGCCCACGACTCCGCCCTGAAGCGGGGCATCATCATCGCCGATACCAAGATGGAGTTTGGGTTCATTGATGGCCGCCTGTCGCTGATAGACGAGCTCCTGACGCCAGACTCCAGCAGGTTCTGGGACGCGTCGGGCTACTTCCCAGGCAAGTCTCAGCCCAACTTCGACAAGCAGTATGTTCGGGACTGGCTGAACGCCCAGGGCTGGAACCACGAGCCGCCCGCCCCAGAGCTGCCCCCTGACGTGGTCGAAAAGACTCGCCAGCGCTACCTGGAGGCTTATAGGCGGATTACGGGAGAAGAACTCAAATAACTCTTTATGGTAAGGCGCCAGCGAGACAAGATTCTCTGCTGGCGCCTTTTGCTTTATTTTTCCCAAGATGTTGACAACTAATTAAGAAAGTGGTACCATAGAAATCAACAAAATCTGGTTCAAACAGGAGGTTACGAATGTCTCTCGTTCTCATCGTGGATGACGATAACTCTGTACGTTTGTATTTAGAGATGATTATGCTGCAGGGAGGGTACACGCTTCGTAGTCTTACCTCGGGAGTACAGGCTCTGGAGTATCTTGGTTCTTCCGTGCAGAAACCAGACCTTATTGTTTCTGATCACAATATGCCTGGCATAACAGGTATGGAGTTGCTTCAGAACATTCGGAAGAATCCTGCGCTTATTGGCATTCCTTTTGTTCTCATGACTGGAGGAAAAGACATCGAAGAGCAGGAAGCCCGGAAGGCGGGTTGCAGTGGGTTTCTCACGAAACCCTTTCCCGTGGAACAGCTTGAGGAGTTGGTTAAACAACTCCTGCAAAAATAGCACCTTGCGGTCCTTGGGAGATTCATAGAGAATCTCCCAAGGACTTTTGTTTTTGAAAATGCTACAATATGCGGGATATGCAAGACAGAATTATTATACATCTCGATATGGACGCATTTTTTGCTGCGATTGAGGAGAGAGAAAATCCGCAGTTTCGGGGGAAGCCTTTGGTAGTGGGCGCAGATCCTAAAGGCGGAAAGGGGAGAGGAGTAGTTTCTACGGCGAGTTACGAGGCGCGCAAGTTTGGCATTCATTCTGCAATGCCAATTTCGCAGGCGTATAAACTATGTCCAGGCGCAGTTTATCTGCCGCCAAATTTTGAGTTGTATAGCAAGATTTCCGCAAACATTATGAAGATTATCCATGAGTTTTCATCGCTGGTCGAGCAAACGTCGCTCGACGAAGCCTATATTGATGTGAGTTTTACAAAAAGCTACGAAAAAGCAAAAAATTTGGCAGAAGAAATGCGAAAAGCAATCTGGGCGCAGGAAAAGCTCACTTGCAGTTGTGGCGTGGGGTGTAATAAGATGATTGCGAAAATCGCGTGCGAAATGGCGAAGCCCAACGGGGTAAGGGTGGTAACAAAGGAAGATGCGGAGAAATTTATGGAGCCGCTCGATGTTGAAAAAATACCAGGTATTGGGAAAAAAACCAGCGCGATTTTACGCGAATCCGAGATTCGGCTTGTGTCCGACCTTAAAAAACTTTCCGAACATGACTTGGAAGATCTGTTCGGAGTTCGGGGGAAGGAGATGTACGGGCGCGTGCGGGGAATTGATGAAGATCCGGTGGTCGTGGGGAGAGAAGTAAAATCAATCGGGAAAGAGATTACGTTTGAAAAAGACACCCGGGATCCAGAGCTTCTCATCGGAACCTTTATGCAGCTTACAAAAGTGGTGGTAAAAGAAGTGGAAGAACAGGATTTATACGTGAAGACAGCTACCGTGATCTGTCGCTTTACTGGTTTTGAAACTCACACAAAGTCAAAAACGTTTGTAAAGCCGACGAGGGATGAGGCGGTATTGCGTCAGGAAGCCATGAAGCTGTTTTTAAAGTTTGTTTTGGAAAAACAAAAACCAATTCGACTGGTTGGCATACGTGTTACAATTGCCCCTATTTGAGAATTATGATACAATAGATCGAACTATGAAAAATATAGTTATTGCAGTATTACTCGTCGGCATCATATTGAGCTTTGCAGGCGGATTTTATGTTGGACAGCTTCATGGATATGTGCCGCCTATTAAAGGGGTGGAGAACCTTGATGCTGGTCAGTTAGAAGGCGTAGACTTTTCTCTGTTTTGGGACGCTTGGCGCGTAATTCAGGAGGAATATGCGGGTCCAGGCCCTCTTGATTTTCAAGCAATGGTACACGGCGCCATTAAAGGAATGGTGAACAGCCTGGGTGATCCTTATACCACGTTTATGACTGCCGAGGATGCCAAAATTTTTCTCGAGGATATTTCAGGATCTTTTAGCGGAGTAGGTATGGAAATTGGCATCCGAGACGAGAAATTGCGCATAATAGCTCCTTTGGAAGGGACGCCCGCGGCCAGAGCAGGCTTGCGACCCGGGGATCATATTGTGCAAATCAACAAAGATACGTTTACGCAAGACCTCACCACTGACGAAGCAATAGCGCTGATTCGGGGCCCGGAAGGCACAAAAGTAACCCTTTCTATCTTAAGAGAGGGGTGGGACGAGACGCGCGATTTCGAGATTGAGCGCGCGGTTATTACTATTCCATCTCTTGCATGGGAAATGAAAGAAGGAGTGGCGTATGTGAAAATTTTTCAGTTTTCAGAAAAGCTGCCTGACGATTTTGGAAACCTTGAAAGAGATGTCTTGCGATCCACTGACAAGATTATTCTCGATTTGCGCAATAATCCCGGAGGTTTTCTCTACGTTGCAGTAGATATTGCAGGATGGTTTTTGCAAAGGGGAGACGTGGTTGTGATTGAAGACTTTGGTCAAAACGAAGATCAAAGAGAGCATACGGCCAGAGGCAACGCGCGCTTGTACGATCACAAAGTGGTGGTATTGATTAACGAAGGTACTGCTTCGGCTTCTGAAATCTTGGCAGGAGCTTTACGGGATAATCGGGGAGTGTTGCTTATTGGAGAGCAATCGTTCGGCAAAGGTTCTGTGCAGGAGTTAAAGGAATTGAAAGACGAGTCTTCTCTTAAGGTAACGATAGCGAAATGGCTCACACCCAAGGGAAACCTTATTTTAGACAAGGGTTTGGAGCCCGATATTAAGGTGGAAGTTACAGACGAAGACTTTGAGGCAGGCAGGGATCCGCAGCTTGACAAGGCTATTGAAGTGCTTTTGAATCTATGAGAGAATGTTGCTATGAAAGTTGTTCTCCTTGACGATGTCGAAAAGGTAGGGAAAAAGTTTGAAATAAAAGAAGTGGCTGATGGGTATGCCAGAAACTTTTTGTTGGCTCGTAATTTGGCCAAGAAGGCAACCTTAGAGGTCTTAAAATGGGTAGAAATGCAAAAAGAACTCTTAGAGCAAAAAGCAGAAGAAGAACTCAAAAGTATTCAGGCGGTAGCTTCAGATCTCGATGACCTCGAAGTGCCAATTGCAGTGAAAGTAGGCGAAGAGGGCCAGTTGTTTGAATCGATCAACGCTCAAAAGATCGCAGAACGGTTAAAGGAAATGGGATATGAAGTGAAAAAGAGCCAGATTAAGTTAGAAAAGCCTTTGTCAGAAATCGGAGAATTCCCAGCGAAAATCGTGCTCGAGCATAATCTCGAAGCTGAAATACGAGTTATTATAACAGAAGAATGACCAAGTTTATCTTTGTTGCAGGAGGAGTGATTTCGGGAGTTGGGAAAGGCGTCGCCACTGCGTCTATTGGGAAAATCCTGCAGAGCAAGGGATTTCGCGTCTCGGCAGCAAAGATCGATCCTTATGTAAACGTTGATGCCGGAACCTTAAATCCTCTGGAACACGGTGAAGTTTTTGTGACTTCAGACGGTACTGAATGCGATCAGGACATAGGGAATTATGAGCGATTTTTAGATCAGGATTTCGGCAGCGTTAACTATCTTACGACAGGGCGCGTGTATCAGGCAGTAATTAACCGGGAGCGGAATTTAGAGTACGACGGAAAGACCGTAGAAGTTGTGCTTCATATTTCAGAGGAGGTGATTTCGCGGCTTAAAAAAGCGGCCGAGACAGATAGGGCCGATTTTCTTTTGGTTGAAGTGGGCGGCACCGTAGGTGACTATCAAAATGTGTTGTTCTTGGAAGCAGCACGTATGATGAGACGAAGCATGCCAGATCGCGTATTGTTTGTGCTGGTAACCTATCTGCCGATACCAGAAAATATTGGAGAGATGAAAACCAAACCTACCCAGCATGCGGTGCGCGCCTTAAACGCCGTAGGAATTCAGCCCGATATTATCATTGCGCGTGCAAAGGTTCCGGTTGATAAGCCGCGCAAGCAGAAGATCTCTGACTTTTGCAACGTGGATGTCGCCGATGTAATTTCTGCTCCTGATGTGAAGTCAATTTACGAGATTCCCATCAATTTCGAAAAAGACGAATTGGGGGATCGCATTTTAGAGAAGTTTGGTTTGGCACAAAGAGGAAAAGATCTCAAAGATTGGCAGCGGTTGATAAACGTAATCCACGCCCAAAAAGAGCTCGTGAATATCGGAATTGTGGGAAAATACTTTGAGATCGGCGACTTTACCTTAATGGATTCTTATATCTCGGTTTTGGAAGCTATTAAGCATGCTTCATGGGCAAATAACCGGGATCCCAACATCACTTGGCTTTCTGCAGAGCAATATGAGACAGATACAAAAGTACTTGAGGAGTTAAGGCACTACGATGGGATTATTGTGCCGGGAGGATTTGGGAGCAGGGGAACCGAAGGAAAGATCAAAGCCATTCAGTTTTGCAGAGAGCATAAAATTCCTTACTTTGGCCTTTGCTTTGGGTTACAATTGGCTGTTATTGAATTCGCAAGAAATGTATGCGGATTGAAAGATGCCACATCAACAGAGTTTTTAAAAGACGCAAAAACACCGGTCATTGACGTGATGCCAGACCAGAAGGTGCTTTTGGAGGAGAAACATTACGGAGCGACGATGCGTCTGGGAGCTTATTCTTGCAAACTCAAAAAGGGCACACTTGCGTATCATGCATATGGAACAGAACAGATTTCAGAACGCCATCGACATCGCTACGAGGTAAACAACAAATATCGAGAAGTACTCCAAAGCAAAGGACTGGTTATCTCGGGTATCAACACAGAACGCGATCTTGTGGAAATTGTGGAATTAAAAGAGCACCCTTTCTTTTTGGGTACTCAATTTCATCCAGAGCTCCAGTCACGTCCTTTGCGGCCGCACCCGCTTTATCGAGAGTTTGTTAAGGCGTGTTTGAAGACGAAAGAGGAGTTACATTGACTACGTTAACTTCCTTTCGGGAGCGATCGAATCCAGTTTTTTTCTTCTTGAGGAATTGAACGGTTCCTTCTTTCAACGCAAAAAGCGTATCGTCTTTTCCCATTCCCACATTTTTTCCTGCAAAAAAGTGAGTGCCGCGCTGACGCACCAAAATCTGTCCGGCTTTTGCTTTTTCTCCTGCAAAAAGCTTTACCCCAAGATATTGGGGGTGGGAATCCCTTCCTAGCCTTGTAGAACCTGCAGCTTTGGTTGTTGCCATAATATGACTATCGTAGTAAAACTCATTGAGTTTGTCAAACGCTATGAAACCGATATTATCCTTGCTACAGGAGTGGCGCTTATTTCCTTGCTTTCTTTTGCGGTAGGATATCTCACGGCAAAAGAGCAGCTCAAAGAATCCATAAGAATCGAGCAGATCGAACCCAATGGCGCAGATGTTTGAGATTTTTGAAAGATATTCAAATTTATTGGTTGCGTTTTCAGAAAAGAAAGATGGGAATTTAAAGCTGGGTAATAATCTGAAAGAGACCGCAAAAGAAAATCGGGAAAAGTTTTTCAGAAAACTCGAGTTAAAACCAGAAGATGTGGTATCGGGTGGGTTAGTACAGGGCAATAGAATTGCAGTCGTGAAAGAAAAGGACAGGGGAAAGATTGTTTTGAAAACCGATGGGTTGATCACGGCAACAAAAGAAATTTTTCTTTCAGTAACAGCAGCAGATTGTTTGCCCGTATTTTTTTACGATCCAACCAGCAAAGTGATTGCGATTGCGCACGCTGGCTGGCGAGGCTTGGCGAAAGATATTTTGCAAAAAGTGGTGCGGCGAATGCAACGGGAATTTCAATGCAGACCAATGGATATTCTTGTGGGCTTGGGTCCTGCAATAGGGGAGTGCCATTATGATGTGCAGGAGGATGTCGCGCAAGAATTCAAAGATTTTTCATCCGCACTTTTGCGAAGGCAAGAGAAGACATTTTTAGATTTAAAGAAAATTGCTGCCTTGGAGTTACAATCAGTAGGGGTTTTTGGTAAAAATATCGAAATTCATCCTGCATGCACCTCCTGTTTGAAAGAGACCTATTTTTCTTATCGTCGCGACAAACCAGAAAAAGTACAGGCAATGCTTGCGCTTATTGGTTTTAAATGATGATTTTGGTATAGTGAGGATGTATGAAAATAGATATCAAATATACCCAATTCCAACCAGCAGACAACATTGAAGAATACGCGAGAAAGCGCATTGGATCCTTAGCCCGGTTTCTCAAAAGCTTCGAAAAAAATCACGAGATCACCACATTTGTGGAAATCGCAAGATCCACAAGGCATCATCGGAAAGGAAATGTGTTTTATGCAGAGGCTATGTTTGAAAGCGTGCCTGGCGGCAAGAAATTTCGTGCAGAATCTACTGGATTAGATATTCGCGAGGCAATTGATGAAGTAAAAGAAAAACTCAAAAAAGAGATTCGGAGATATAAAGATAAACTCGTTAACATCCGAAGAAAAACATGAGACAGCTCCTTTAGTAGCTAAAAAAATATGGCAAAGTATTCTCGTGTGCAATTTGAAGAAATGGTAGCGCTGGCAATGCACAGATTGCCAGAACGCGCGAGAAAACATATCAAGAATGTGGCCGTGTGCGTGCAAGACCATCCCACGCCAGAACAGCTTAAAGAAACCGGCATGAGGCGAGGCGATACGTTGCTTGGCCTTTTTGAGGGAGTGCCGGAAACCGAATGGGGCAAAGGTTTTGGCAATGTACTGCCAGACAAAATAACGATTTTCCAAGAGGGAATTGAACAATTCGTAGATACTCCAGAGGAAATCGAGCGTGAAGTGCGCCTCACGGTTTGGCATGAAGTTGCCCACCACTTTGGCTTTACCGAAGATGATCTCGAGCAAAAGAAAATGTGATACAATAAGTCGTATGAAGCTCACAAACAAAAAGATCGCAGTATTTATAGAGAATCAATACCAAGAGCTTGAGGTGTGGTATCCTTATCTTCGTTTGAAAGAAGAGGGCGCCCAAGTATTTTTTGTTGGTCCAGAAAAGGGCAAGGTATATACCAGCAAGTATGGGTACGCAGTCACAGCTGAATTAGAAATTGCAGAGGTTAATGCTCAAGATTTTGATGCGGTTGTGGTGCCTGGCGGTTATGCTCCAGATTATATGAGGAGAAATGCTCAAATGGTGCAGTTTTTGCGTGACATGAACGCAGCTCAAAAACCAGTAGCTGCCATTTGCCATGCAGGGTGGATGTTGGCTTCAGCAGAAATTATCGCAGGCAAAAAAGTTACCAGTGTGTCTGCAATTCAAGATGACATGCGGCACGCAGGAGGTCACTGGGTAGATGAAGAAGTTGTGCGGGATGGCAATATCATCACTTCCCGCAAACCCGAAGACCTTCCCGCGTTTTGTCGCACCATTATCGAAATCTTATCCTCTTTTACTTAACAACTGCATAAAGATAAGTTTATTTCATACTTATATGAATGATCAACAACCGCAGCAGAATCAATATCCAGTAACATTCGAAGTACAATATCCAGGAAAAAGCTCACGATTACTTGCACTGTTGGGCGTGCTGTTTTTTCTCAAAACTATTTTACTCATTCCTCATATCATTATTCTTTACTTTTTGGGAATTGCGGTAATGTTTGTTGCGTGGTTTGCATATTTGGTGATTCTCTTTACAGGGGAATATCCTCGTTCGTTATTTGACTTTGCCGTAGGAGTAATGCGCTGGCAAGTACGCATCAATGCGTGGCTCTTTAGTTTGACCGATAAATATCCGCCTTTTAGCTTCCGTTGAGATTTCTGCCTCGAAGAGTTACAATGGAAAAAGAGAGGAAAGGTCGAGGGAGCAACGCCATCATTTTTTATGAAACCAATAGGCAAAATTACCCATTATTACGGGAAAGTTGGAGTAGCGATTATCAAGCTTGAACATGAACTCAATCTCGGAGATCGGATTAGAATCGAAAAGGGAGAACAGAGTTTTGACCAGGAGGTTACCTCGATGCACAAAAACTATCAGCCCATTGAAAAAGCAGAGGCAGGAGAGGAAATCGGGGTAAAAGTTGAAGAGAAGCCGCACGAAGGAGCTCTTGTGCATCGCCTGGAAGAAGGGGAGTAGTATGGAAGAAAAGAAGTTTTGTGTAAAGTGTTTTGTGGGAACAGTTCTTGGATTGCTTGCCATCGCGGCAGTACTCTTTTTTTTCTTTACCAAATGGTTGTCTTCATAGGATGAACGCAGTGGATTATTTTATTTCTACAGCGCTTATTTCCCTTGTTGGCCGATGGGCATTTCTTGATTTGATCGCTGTGTTTTTCGCGCAATACGCGGGATATGGTTTGTTGATTTTTTTGACGCTTCTTTTGTTGTGGAAACGTGTTAACTGGCCAGTATTTGCGCAGGCGTTGTTGGCGGCGTTTATTTCCCGAGGCATTCTTGTAGAAACGATTCGTTTTTTCTGGTTTAGAGCCCGGCCCTTTGAAGCGCTTTCGTTTTCTCCGCTTGTACAAAAACTTACGGAAGTGAGTTCATCTTTTCCGTCGGGGCACGCGGCATTTTACTTCGCAATCTCAACGGTTGTATTTTTGCGATCGAAGAAATTGGGAAGCATGTTTCTTGGTGTTTCTTTTCTCATGGGCGTAGCCAGAATATACGGAGGAGTGCATTGGGCTTCTGACGTTCTTGCTGGCGCGCTTCTCGGAATCTCTTCTGGGTTATTCGTATACTGGCTGTTCAGGAGAGCAAGAAAATGAAAAAGTTTTTCGTTGCAATTGGAATATTAGGCATGGTGGGGTTGCAGCCGTCTTTCGTGTTTGCCGCTGATGTGGCAAGCTTGAAAATTCAAGTAGCAGGAGTTTTGCAGCAGGCTTTGGTTATTCGCGAATCTTTGAGACAGCTTACCTTAAAGGAGCCTTTGCAGGCGAATTTGGCATCAACTGGGCAAAAACAGGTTGCTTTGCAGGTAGGCCATTGGAAAATGGAAGAAGTGCCTTGGGAACTTCGGTATTTAGACCAACACAGGCAAGCGCAAGGAGGCGGAAAAATGGAGTGGGAAATAAATCTTACAATAGCGCAAGAAACCGCAAAACTTTTGGAAGCCAAGGGCATTGGAGTAACGCTCTTGCCCGCAATACTTCCAAGCATTTATAAGGCAGATGTGTTTGTTTCCATCCACGCAGATCAAAATCCAAACTTGCCGTGGAAATCCGGTT
>CAYHVI010000016.1:0-11777 GCA_964359655.1 uncultured Candidatus Saccharibacteria bacterium | reverse complement strand
TCGAAAAAGTTGCAGATGCGGCAAGAGAGATCACTACGGAAAGCGAGGGGTTTTTCTTAAAAAAAGAATTGGGGGCGGAGATTCTGAGAAAAAGAGCGCCAGAAGGAATTTTGAAGTATCTTGGATATAAAGATGTAGGAGAATTGCTGACCAAGGAAGACATTACAGAAATTTTTAGCGCGCTGCGTTTTACGGAAACCGATGAATGGATGCACAAAATCTTTGCGGTTGCTTATTCAAAATTTACTCCGAATGATTTTGAGCATCGGCCCATTGAACTCAAAGTTTTAGGGCCGCAGTGGGCGGAGATCGGAAAGAAATATGTAGAAAAAAAACATCATAATGTAAGCCATCTCAAGGAATTTGGCGTTATTTTCTTAAACCCCATAGCTCAATCTGGCGTAGGAAAATTTGTGCGGGATTTTGCTTTGCTTCTGCACTATTTTCACGAAATCGCGTTTTACAGCAAGCTTTTTGAGAGGTATGCCAGCTTGTTGGACTTTAACGAAAAATTTATATCTCTTTTGCGGGGTGATGTGCTCGATGCAGACGAGACAAAGCCAGGACAATGGCTTATTATCCAACGCTATCTTTGGAAAGAGAACCCTCAAGATCCACGGTTATTTCTGCCTCATGTAAACCCTGAAGCCATGCACTGGCGAAAAGCAGAAGAAGATTTGGTTGTATTCGGCAAAAAACACAAGGAAATCAATTTGGAATTTTGGAATCAACTTTGGTCAGTCGCAGGATTTTTTCCCTCCTCCGCTAAAGCTTCGCAGGGCACGGCTCGAAAAGAGTTAGTGAGTTTTGATTTGGAAGATAACGCGATGATGTTGGCTCATAAGGCAGAAGGAAAGGATGTAAAACTTACCTACCATCAACACGAAGCATTGTGGAACAAGATTTTTGCAACGTATGCGGGTGGATATGAACAGCTTGAAAAATATGTCATCGAAAATATGGAGAATGGTATTATAAAACTGCAGCATGTATAAAATTTTTGTTACAAGAAAAATTTCACAAAGAGGGATCGAATTGTTGAAAGCGAAAGGGTATGCGGTGCAGATTGGATCTCAAACTCGAAATCTTTCGCAGAAGGAAATTATGCAGAAGGGTAAAGGAGTTGATGTATTGTTATGTATGCTAACTGATAAGATCGATGGGAAAGTCATGGATGCGATGGGGTTACAGCTAAAGATTATTGCAAATTATGCGGTAGGCGTAGATAATATTGAGTTCAAAGCAGCAAAGCGACGCAATATTATTGTCACGAATACGCCCGATGTGGTGACGGAAGCCGTCGCAGAGCACACAGTAGCACTTATTCTTGGAATTGCGCGAGGTCTTGTGCAAGCAGATCGTTTTGTACGGCAGGGAAAATACAAAGGTTGGGAGCCAGAGTTGTTTTTAGGCACAGAGCTCCAGGGGAAGATTTTGGGAATTGTTGGCTGTGGGAGAATAGGTCTTGAAGTTGCAAAAAAGATGTTTGTAGCATTTGGGATGCAGGTGCGTTATTACGATAATGCCCCGAGAGAGGAAGCAGAAAAGACATGTGGCGCTGTACCCGTATCACTCAATGAACTTTTGCAAAAGTCCGATGTAGTAAGCTTACATGTGCCTTTGGTGCAAGCTACGCATCATCTGATTGGTGAAAAAGAATTAAAAATGATGAAAAAAACTGCCTATCTTATCAATACTTCTCGTGGTTCTGTGATAGATGAGAAGGTTTTAGTAAGAGCGTTGAAACAAAAATGGATTGCGGGCGCAGCGCTTGATGTGTTTGAGAACGAACCAAAACTTGCTGCAGGTTTGTCGAAATTGGATAATGCCTTGCTTACACCTCATATTGCTTCTGCCACGAAAGAAACTCGTGAGAAAATGTCAGAACTCGCCGCCCAAAATATTATCGCCGTCCTTTCCGGTCAAACTCCGTCTAATCTTGTAATCTAAAGCACGAAACATAAAACTTCATAAACCTATATTAGTTTCCGAATGGTTGATCTAACCAAAAGACCTGCGTCTAGATTAATAAGTCAGTCAGTGGAGCAGCTACACAACCAAATCCTCTCCACGTTTCGGTTTGTCGATGAGTGATGTTAGTTTTGTGGGACATTCAAAGTTTCACTACGGGGTTTGTGTATGAGGAATAAAATAGGGTATACTATACGAAATACTAAGATAAAGGTTGGCGCTCCAAAATAATTTAAATTTTTGCAAAAGCTATGAAAATGACGTTGAATGATCCTAACACGAACTGGGCATTTGTTGGGGTTGTGGTTGTGGCAGGTTTGGCCACGGCAGGATTCATGATGTACTATCTCTAATGGAAGAAACAATTCGGAATTTTCCAAAACAACTTGAGTGGGAACCGAACATAGAGAATGCCGACAAGTGGAAAGCGCTCGGCAAATATATTATCTGCGGCATGGGCGGCTCTCACTTGCAGGGCGACATTTTTCAAAATGCATATCCTGGCTTTGATTTGTCGGTGCACTCCGACTATGGTTTGCCCGGATGGCGAGATGACGTGCTCAAACACACACTTATTATTGTAAGCTCTTATTCGGGCAATACCGAAGAGGCGTTGAGTTCTTTTGAGGAGGCAAGAAAGAATGGTTATCCAGTGGCTGCGATTTCAACGGGTGGAGAGTTGCTTATCTTGGCTAATCAACATAAGGTGCCTTATATTCAGCTTGGAGATACAGGAATCCAGCCGCGGTCTGCGCTCGGATTTACGTTCAAAGCTTTAGCAAAAATGGTGGGTCGGAACGATGTGGTGCAAGAAGCTACAAAAGTGGGGGAGGCATTGGTGCAAAGGGCAGGAGCTCTCGAACTCGAAGGAAAGGCTTTAGCTGAAAAATTGCAAGGCAAGATACCTATAGTATACGCCTCGAATAAAAACTACTCTATTGCCTATAACTGGAAGATTAAGTTCAACGAAACGGCAAAAATTCCTGCATTTTATAATGTATTTCCGGAGCTCAACCACAACGAAATGGCTGGATTTGATGTAGCAGATTCCACGAGAGAGCTTTGCGACAAGTTCCACTTTTTGTTTCTGATAGATACGACAGATCACGCGCGAATTCGAAAAAGAATGAATGTGTTAGAAAAACAGCTTCGCGAACGAGGTTTTCAGGTCGAGATGGTTTCTTTGGGAGAGGGGTCGATGCTCGATAAAATTTTTGGTTCTCTTCTTTTGGCCGACTGGACAGCGTTTTATGCTGCAAAACTGTATGGTCGTAATCCGGAAAAAGTTCCCATGATCGAAGAGTTTAAAAAACTAATTGCATAATTCAAATAAAATGGGGGTGCGGAATTCCGCACCCCCATTTAAAAAGTTAAATCTTTTATCCTTCAAACTTTTCGAGGACGAGTGGGGCGTTCTGTCCTCCAAAGCCAGCGGAGGTGCATACGACAGTTTTGATTTTTGCTCTCGTTGGCTGCAGAGGAATATTAAAGTAGCAATATGGGAAGGTATGGTGATGACTTTCTTCGCAAAGCAAGGTTTCTGCGATCGGATCCTCCCAATTTATCGCAGGAGGGATTACTCCAAAGTTCATAACTCTAATTGCGACACTTGCTTCGACTGTTCCCGCATTTGCCAGTTGGTGCCCCAACCAGCACTTTGGAACAATGATGGGAATGCGACGATTTCCCCACACTGCCTTGATTACCTTCGCTGCGACAATGTCTCCTATTAGAGTTCCGGTGCAGTGATCTTTGAGGAGATCTATGTCTTCAGGTTTTTTTCCCGCCATCTCGAGAGCCTGCCATATTGCTCTTTCTTGAATAGCAGGATGGGGATCGGTGGGGCTGCGAGCATCTGTGGTGGAGCCGAATCCCGTGAGTTCTGCTAGAGGAGTGACATCTCGCTTGAGCGCACTTTCGAGCGATTCTATGACCATCACCGTCGCCCCCTCACTTGGCACAAATCCGTCATGGTGTTGATCGAAGGGACGACTGGCTCTTTGTGGTTCGTCATTGCGTCTGGATAACGCGCCCTGTATTTGATTTGGATTGCGTGTTCCCAGCATGTTAAAGATCATGACAGCTTGGGGCGTGAGTTGGGTCACGGCTCCTGCTACCATAATGTCAGCAGCGCCGATGTCTATTTCCATCGCAGCCAACCTGATGTTGCCAGGGCCCGTAGCGCAAGCTTTTACGAGCGTGGAGCTTGGTCCTTCAGCTCCGAGTCCCATTGCAGAGAGGTAAGTCACTGCATCTGGGAGCGCTTGATACGCAGAGAGAAAGTGGGCTGTAACAGTCTCTCTTAAGATTCGCGTTTTTTCTTCGGAAGCTACAGCCTGTTCAAGGAGGTGCATGCGAACCGCCATATCTGAAATCAGTTTTATGTCCCCAAAATCAGTTCCGATGGCAACGCCAGTTCGTTCTCTTTGAGAAGCGAGGAGTTTTCCGTCGTCACCAAGTAATCGAGCTTGCCGCAGTGCTTTATATGCAGTTGCTCCCACGAGTTGGGAGGGACGAGAACCTCGTCTAATCGTTCGGAAAACTTCTTTTGCATCGATCCAAGATGCAAGATCGAAGTCTGGTATAATCCCCCCAATTCTTGTTGGGCAGTGGTTATACTCTTGTGGAAGAGGCGTGATGGCGGATTTTCGAGCGTAGATACTTGCCATCATCGCCTCTGACCCACCAAAGGGAGTAATATCGTACATTCCAGTTACGACAATTCGTTTTCGCAATTTTTCCATTGAGTCCTCCTTTATTGTAATGGTGCCAATTTCACTATACCGAAAATAGAGATTTTGGAAAGGAGGGAAACATCTGCAATGAAGAATTTGATACGCACAGATGAAATTATGTTGTATAGTAGAGGGAGATGAAGATTCTCCTATTACGCGCAGAAGAGCCAAAAGTGCATATGGTAGAGCAGAGGCATTTAGATCAGATTGAAAGAGTTGATCCAAGTGTGGAGTTTGTAAAGCATATTGCAGATGCCGAAGTTCTTGTTGGATTTCCCGGAGATCTTGCTTCCATCTCGCTTTCTAAGGCAACAAATGTGAAGTGGTTGCATTCATTTTCTGCCGGCATGGAAAAAGTGCTCACGCCCGAGTTAAAAGAGTCTGATATTATCGTAAGTAATTCATCCGGTGTGCATGCAATTCCCATTGCAGAACATGTGTTGGGGTTTATCTTAATTTTTGCGAAAAAGTTTTATCAAAGCTTTCAAAATCAGCAGCAAAAGCACTGGCAAACTTTGCATGGAATGTCAGAGATAAGAGATTCGACTTTGCTTGTGGTGGGATTAGGCCATATTGGCAAGGAAATCGCAAAAGTGGCGGCAGGAGCGGGTATGCGCGTTATTGCTGTAGATAGGATAGGCATAGGAAAACCAGAATTTGTGCAAGAGCTGTACGGCACAGAGCACATAAGGGAGGCATTGCCGAAAGCAGACTATGTGGCGCTTGCGCTTCCTTATACGAAAGCTACTCACCATTTGCTTGACATCACAAAGTTTCGTATAATGAAGAAATCTGCAGTGATAATAAACATTGGAAGGGGCGCAGTGGTTGATGAAGGAGAGCTTGTAGAAGCGCTGCAGCAAGGAGTGATTGCGGGAGCTGCGCTCGACGTAATGGAAGAAGAACCCTTGCCGCAAGACAGCCCCCTTTGGCACATGGATAATGTGGTGATTACGCCCCATCATTCGAGCCACACCACACAATGTACGGACCGAACCATTGATTTATTCTGCGAAAATTTGAAAGCGTATATACAAAGAAAGATTTTGCCAAATCTGGTCGATAAACAAAAAGGTTATTAATAAAAAATAACATATGGGGAAAAATATTCTTTATTTCGTTATTGCGGCTGTGGTTCTGGCGCTGGTGGGAGGGCTTATATTTTTCTTTACCCAGCAGCGGCAAGAGGAATCCCGAAGGTCTCCGGTTCCTATGCCTGTTCAAACACAGGAAGAGCAGGGAGGCTTGGGAAGCCAGCTTTATGAAAACCCTGGCGCAAAGGTCTCGGAAACCAATCCCTTTGAAGCGGAGACAAATCCATTTCAAGGCTATAAAAACCCTTTTGAATAATGTATGTTCTACGAATTACGAATTCATACGAATATGCGAATTTTGCTCATAAGTCTTATCGTTTTTGCAATGTTCACAGCAGCATACACCGTTTTTGCGGATAACAAAGACGATATTGAGTACCCGATTGAAGACCTTGGAAGTTGTACAAACGAACGCGAATGCCGTGCATACTGTGACGGTTTGAGCCATATCAAAGAGTGCGTTGCATTCGCAGAAGCTCACAGCTTGCTTTCTGCAGAAGAGCTCGCGGAAGCTAAGCGTTTTGCAAGACTTGGAGTGGAATCTGGTCCAGGCGGGTGCACAAGGGAGGTTGCGTGCCAAACATATTGTGAAGATGTATCTCACATTACAGAATGTCTTGCTTTTGCCGAACAACACGAAGTTATGGGTAAAGAAGAACTTGTGGAAGCAAGGAAGGTAGCGCAAGCGCTTCGACAGGGAGCGCAACTTCCTGGTGGGTGCAAAAATAAAATTGAATGCGAGGCATACTGTGAAGAACCATCACGCATTACAGAATGCCTTGCATTTGCAGAAGCAGCAGGGTTTATGAGCGCAGAAGAGCTCCAAGACGCCAGGCGTGTCGCACCCTTTATGGCTCGGGGTGAGATGCCAGGGGGATGTCGTTCCAGAGAGCAATGCGAGACGTATTGTTCAGATAGCGCGCATACAGAAGAGTGCGTGGTTTTCTTTGAGAAAGCAGGGTTTGTAACTGCAGAAGAAGCAGAGATGTTTCGTAAAACAGGGGGCAAAGGACCTGGTGATTGTCGAGGCAAGGAAGAATGTGAAGCTTTCTGCAACGATCCAGTTCATCAAGAGGCATGTTTTGCGTTTGCGAAAGAGCATGGTTTGATTCCCGAGGGAGAGCTCGAACATCTTAAAGAGGGAATTCAGCAATTTCGTCGAGGGTTTGATAATGCGCCTCCCGAAGTTCGCGCATGCCTTGAAAGCACGCTGGGAAGTGAGGCTTTAGGAAAGTTGGAAGGTGGGTCTTTTCTTCCAAACCCTGAAATTGGAAGCCAAATGAGAAAGTGTTTTGAACAACATATCCCAAGAATGATTGAGCAACAAGTTCAAGAGCATGGAGGAGAAGGTGCTCCGCCAGAGGCCATGGATTGCGTAAAAAGAATTGTCGGTGAATTGCAAGGACCTCCGACTCCAGAACAGGAACAGCGGATTAGACAGGAGTGTTTTCCTCAAAGACCAGAACAACAAGAAGGTTTTGAAGGGCAGATGCATCCAGAAGGGCAGAGACCCGAGGAATTTCAGCAACAATTTGAACAGAGGCAGGGAGAAGAATTTGACCGGCAATATCAGGAAGAGTTTCAGCGACAGTATCAACAACAGTACCAGCAGAAATATCAAGAAGAATTTCAACGTCAACTCCAGCAGCAGACTCCAGAAGGATTCCAGCCGCCACAGAGTTTTACTCCACCCGAAGGGAATTTTGCCCCACCAGAAGGATCCCAGCCCCAGTTTTCACCTCCGCCTCCGCAATCGAGCTTACAAAGCGAAAATTTCTTGGGGGCAGTATTGCAGGCAATGCGTCCAGGACTTAAAATTTTATTTCCCTTTCTTCCTCTATGAGCAATGAACTCTATACATTTGTAAAGGAAGTTCTTGAGAAGGGGCAAACTCGCTCGGCTATTCAGCAAGTTTTAACACAAGCTGGTTGGCAGGAAGAAGAGGTGAAAAAGGCCTTGGCATCGTTTGCCGAAGTCTCTTTCCCTGTTCCGGTCCCGAAGCCCAAGCCGTATTTGCAGGCAAGAGAAGCTTTTCTCTACTTAATTTCGTTTATCACCCTCTATATCACGGCGTTCAGCTTTGGAATTCTCGTGTTTGCCTTTATCGACAGGCTTCTTCCTGATCCCCTTCAGCTTGGCGGGTTTTTCCCGCGCGGATTAACCACAGCGCTTGCGTCTCTCATTATTGCTTTTCCTTTGTATCTCTTTATGATGTGGCAACTTGGAAAAGCAGCAGCGCGTGATCCTGAACGCAGGCAGTCTAAAGTGGGCAAGTGGCTCACGTATATCACACTGGTTATTGCAGCCGGGATTATTATTGGCGATCTCATCGCAACGCTCTCGAGCCTCTTGTCGGGTGAACTTACCACGCGGTTTGTGCTGAAAGCCCTTATCATACTTGCGATTACCGGAAGCGTTTTTGGCTATTATTTGTTGAGTCTTCAGAAAGAGGAAAAGGAAAAAGATGAGAAACTCTCTACCTCAAAAACAAAATCTATGGGGGCTCGGGTATTTGTGGGAGTGGTGACGACTATCATTATCTTCGCTGTCGTGTACGGATTCTTCCTAGTGGGCACTCCTGCGAGCCAGCGTCTGCTCCAGTTCGACGAACGCCGCGTTTCCGATCTTGCAAATATTACGTATGCAACTGACTCTTATTGGGAACGTAATAAACAACTGCCAGAGACACTTGAGGATTTACGAGATCCCAGATATTACGTGCAATCGCTTGGAGATCCAAAAACAGGGGAGCCCTATGAATATCGTGTTATTTCCGATACGGCATACGAATTATGTGCAGTTTTTGAAACAGATTCAGCTATGCAGCAAAGTAAGGTGCCAACACCAGAACCATTTACTCGTCAGATTTGGCAGTGGAATCACGGCATCGGCCGCACATGTTTTACCTTGGAAGTCCGCAAACCCGCAACCGAATCTCCACCAAAAATCCCTGTTCCAGCAAGATGAAAATAAAAGCGCCTCCCCATTGCATGGTTGAGGCGCTTTGGTTTTTGGGTATGAAACTAGTCGAGAAAGTTTCGTAGCTTGCGCGTATGCATAGGACGCCGCAATGCCCTCAGTGCATTTCCCTCAATTCGCCGGATACGCTCTGTGGTAACACCCAACATGTTACTGATTGCCTCTAGCGTCAGCGGCGGTCCGCCATCGAAGCCGAAGCGCATTCGGATGACCGATTGGTGGCGGGGAGGTAATGACTCAAGGATTTGAGCGATCTCTTCATTGAGGAGTTCTCGATCAATCTCTTTGACGACCTCTTCTTCAGGGCTCGGGAGCGATGGAAGTTGAATCCCTGCTGCCAGCGCTTCCTGAAGAGAGAAGTGGGGATCGTTGAGAATTGAGGGAGGGGATTTGAGCTTGAACTCCGAGAGCCATGGCGCGAATATAGCATGTACAGCTACACCGAGGGCGTTGGCAATTGCTTGAGCGCGTTCTGAAGCAGGGAAAGCTCGCAGATTCTCGTAGTTCATGATTGTTGCTGCGCTGACTCCAACTTCTTTTCCAAGTTGAGCAGCGGTGAGTCCGAGCCGAAGGCGCGCGGCGCGCAGTGAATGGTTGTATACACGATACCGCACACCGACCCGGGTTTCCTCGGGCATCGGGAGTTCGCTATACCGTTGAGCTCTCAAAATTTGTTCGGAAAACTCTGCTTGTTCTTTGGTAAACCACCAGGTGGGTTGTGTTTCTTCGGTATTGTACTGCGCGAACGGGACAATTCCATTCTTGATGGCTTCCTCAAGTTTGTGAACGCCTATATGAAGGCACTTTGCTACTGTACGATGTGAAATGAACTGGCCTTCGATATTCCACAGCATTTTTTAATCCTTTCTATCAATCATCAATGACATAACTATAGCGCTCTGTCAAAAAAAGTCAAGGATTTTTAAGAGTGTGAATCGCATGTACGTAGGAGGTACGTTGTGCATGCGATCGCTGTTACAAGGTATCTTATTGAAAAATTATTTATTGGATTTGATCGTTTTCGTTGACATTGGTATAATACATCAATAAAAAGGTTAAGGACTAAAATAATATGAAAATATTCATTAGTACGCTCATTTTTTCTCAACTCGTTTTTACAGGAGTGGTTTTTGCTCACGAAACCCAAGAGGTTCACGAAGAACCAGAGGCAAGCGTCGAGGCGGTGGTTGAAGCAGAAACAATAACAACTGCTGATTTGGGAGTAGCAGAACCGGGTTTACTGCCAACGAGTCCATTGTATTTTTTCAAAGAGATCGGCCGCGGGTTGCAGCGCGCAGTAACATTCAACGCGGTGGCGAAAACAGAGTTAGAACTCAAAATCGCAAGTGAAAAAGCTGCCGAAACAAAGAAAGTTGCAGAACAAAATCCCGACAACGAACGAGGCATTTCTCGAGCTCTTCTGAATTATGAGCGTGCGCAAGAGCGTTTGCGAGCTCGTTTGGAAAGCTTGCGGGAAACTTCAGAAAATCCCAATATCGATCGTCTGCTCGACAAAATTGCCCAAAAGCAGATAGTGCATGAAAAGCTCCTCGAAGGCTTAGAAGCCAAACATGAAACCCAAAAATCAATTATCAAAAATATCAAAGCAAAAGTGCAGGGGACTTTAGAGAAAGCTGCTGAAAAAGATACGCCCGAAAAATTTAGAGAGCGGCTCGAGCAAGCTTTTGAGCAGGGGAAGGGGAGTACCTTAAAGCACTTGCGCTCCATTGAAATTCTCGACCGTTTGCAGAAGAGCGAAGAATTATCAGTCGAGGCAAAAGAAAAACTCCAAGCGCTGCGCGAAAAACTCACAGAGCGGGCAGGAGAAAATATTGAGCGTTTTGCAGAACAGGGGGAAGAGGGTACAAACAGACTTCGCGATGCATTGCAGCAGATTCCAGGAAATGCGCTCAAGCGCAGTGTGATTCTTGAGGAAATTCGGGCGCGCGCTTCAGAGCGCGCGGCAAACGCCTTAGATGAAGTTCGCGACTCGTTAGACGAAACGATTGAAGAAGGGAAAGATTTTGAAGCAGAAGCACGCATGCGTATTCAGGCGACAGAAGAAAGAATCGTAAAGGTTGAGGCGCGATTGCAAGAACTTGGCGACGCAGCTCCCCAGGCAGCACGCACGCTTCTTGAAAATGCAAAGAAGCATTTGGAGAATGCCAAAACCGCGCTTGCGGAGGGAAACCCACGCAACGCTTTTGGTTTGGCGCGAGCTGCCGAGGCTATCGCAAGAAATATCTTGCGTATTTCAGAGCATGGAATCGACGCTGCAAAAGAAGCGCCGCGTGTACTTGAGCGCGTGAAAGAAGGTTTGCAGCCTTTACCGCGTCCGATTCGACCTATTCAGCCAAAACCCGATGATAGAGAGGAACCGATTGCATGTACTATGGAATATGTACCTGTATGTGGCGTGGACGGAAAAACATATTCTAATCGCTGTGTAGCAGAACAACAAAATCGTGTGCGCGTAGCATATACCGGAGAGTGTAAGTCTGCTGAGCCAAGTACTCGACCTCAACCAACGCCTACACCCGTTCCAACTCCTCAACCGACACCAGTGCCGCCTCCGGTTTCAATCACGCCCTCGATAAAGGCAATAGTGCTCGACGCGGATGATTACGGCTTTTATCCCTCTTCGGAGATTCGGGTGCAGAAAGGAACAAAAGTCACTCTTACGTTCAACGTGAGCAGGACAAATGTGTATTATGCTGGTCTCGATTTTAGAAGTTCCAAGTTTGATACGGGTAAAATAGAGCCCGGAGGGCAGACTACTGTTGACTTTACGGCAGATGAATCTTTTGAGTTCCAGTCTTACTGGCCAGCTTCCGGCGTGCTAAAAGCAACCGGAAAGGTGATTGTTGAATAATGAATGAGAGAAAAATAAGGACTGAAAAAATCGTAAAGAAACTTCGGGAGCTTTTCCCGAACGCCAAAATTGTTCTCAAGTATTCGAATGCTTGGGAACTTTTGGTTGCGGTGCGGCTTTCTGCCC
>CAYHVI010000015.1:0-13509 GCA_964359655.1 uncultured Candidatus Saccharibacteria bacterium | reverse complement strand
AAAAATACGAATCAAAAAGTTGCGGAGATTTTTAACCACATTGCCGAATTATTGGAGATTAATAGCGTGGCATTCAAGCCTCGAGCATATAGAAAAGCGGCAGAGGGTATTCGACAGCTTGCCGAAGATGTTGGCGACGTGTACAAACAGGGTGGATTGAAGGCGTTGGAGAAAATTCCGGGCATTGGAAAAAGCACGGCTGCCAAAATTGAAGAATATCTGAAAAAAAAGAAGGTAGCTTTTTACGAAGAGCTCAAGAAAAAAACAGCATTGCGGGAAATTGTGACGCATTTTTTTGAAACAAAAAATATTTCGATAAAGCAGCTCAAAATGAACGCCAAGAAACAAAAAATTATTTACGGCCGTCATGCCGCTCCCTCAAAGCAGTTGCTGGAATTGGCAGGCTCGGTGGACGAGGCAAAAAAAGCGATCACTAAAGTAGCGGAATGGGCAAGTTCACGCGGCTTGGACTACTCGATCGAAACGGTTTTCAAGAAATGGCTTGAATTGGATCGCTTAAAGCCCAAAGAAGTCGTGAAAAAGCCATTTTACAGGGGTATGCCTTTGGTATGGTCTGAAGCGAAAAAGAAGTGGTTTGTGGTTTCAGATGAGGGTGAATGGCTCGAGTTTGCTGATAGTGAGAACAAAATCGAATGGCGAATCGTAAAATAAAAATATGAAAAATAATGAAGATCTACGAATTGTATTCTTGGGCAGAAGTTTTGGAGAAATTGTGCGAGACAAGTTGAAGGGGGCAGGATACAAACTTGTTGGTCCCGAAAGCACAGAGCTGGACTTAGTTGTGGTGGGATTTTATGGCAAGATTCTCCCCAAAGAAATGCTTGAAAAACCGAAATATGGGGCTTTGAATGTGCATCCTTCTCTTTTGCCCAAATATCGAGGTCCAAGTCCGGTGCAAACTACCATTCTCAATGGGGATACGAAAACAGGAGTGACAATTATCCAAATGGATAAGGAGGTAGATCACGGCCCCATACTCGCTGCGCGAGAATTTCAAATTTCCAATTTCCAATTTCAAAACGAACAAGGAAAACCAGCTACGCCCGAATTAGAAAAAGTGCTGTGGACACTTGGAGCTGATTTGCTTCTCGAAGTTATTCCCAAATGGGTGGCAGGTGAAATTACACCGAAGGAACAAAATCACAAGAATGCAATCTATTCAAGAAAACTTTCGAGAGAAGACGGCCACATTGACTGGAATCAATCGGCAGAGTATATAGAAAGGCAGGTTCGAGCGTTCACGCCATGGCCTGGCGCTTTCACTTTTTGGAAAGGGGAAAGAGTAAAAATATTAAAAGCGCATCTTGCGCAAGGAAAGCTTGTCGTTGATGAACTTCAACTTGAAGGGAAAAAACCAACCACGCTTCGTGAGTTTCTTTTAGGGCATAAAGATTTTTCTGGAACTTTTAATGGCTAAAATGCAACAATGTTAAGTTATTACGATCTTCGAAAAGGAGTTCAGTTTCTTCTAGAAGGTCAACCCTACGAAGTGTTGGAATTTCAGCAAATGCGAAAAGCGCAGGATGTAACAGTTGCGCAAACCAAACTTCGGAACCTGCTCTCGGGCAAGGTTATGGAGCGAAACTTTCATTTAAACGACACTTTTGAGGAGGCAGAACTTCCAAAATTTCCTGCAAAATTTCTCTATAATCACCGGGGGAAATTTGTATTTTGTTTTGAAGATAATCCCGGAAAGCGTTTTGAATTTTCACAGGAAACTCTTGAAAATACGGCAAATTTCCTAAGGCCGAATCTCCCAGTTACCGCAATTATGTTCAAAGATCAAATTGTAAATATTGGTTTGCCCATTAAAATTTATTTGAAGGTCAAGGAAGCTCCGCCGGGCGTGAAAGGCGATCGCTCGCAAGGAGGCACCAAAGCTGTAACGCTCGAAACTGGCGCGGTTGTGCAAGTTCCTCTATTTGTTGAGACCGGCGACACCATCGAAGTAAACACCGAAACCGGAGAATACACCCGCCGAATTGAAAAGAGCGCGTGACGGAATGTTTGAAGCGAAGCTTCAAACATGACGGCTGGTGGAACCAACAAAACGAAATTGTTTGATTTTCATTGCCGGCACCACGACGCCACTAGGTATAGAAAGAGAAAGCGGATCAAACACAAGCCGCGACTCTGACATTGCTTCTACTCTTTTTAAGGCTTCTGGAATGCTTTCTTCAAACCGCAAATTCTCTACGGGGGTTTGCACTTTGCCGTTTTCAACCAGGAAAACGCCGTGTTGGGCAATGCCAGTCATTGTTGCGGTTTGATAATGCTTCATTCCAGGATAGTGCAGTTTGGTAATCCATAGCGTTGGTTCTTTGGAGTTTTTGATCATTTCCTCAACAGAAGTGTTTCCTCCTTCCACAACCAAATCAAAAGGCGCAGCTCCTTCAGATCGTGCAGATGGCGATAGTGCGTTTCCAGTTGGACTTTTCCCCCACTTTGCGGCAAGAGAACCGTCATACACGCCTTGTTTTGCAATGCCTTTTTCGATTAATACAATTTTTGTGCGCGGCCGGCCTTCAAAGTCAAACGGAAAACCCATTCCCCTATTTCTTGGGTCTGCGGGATTGTCAGAGACGACGATATTATTTCCTGTAATCTGCTGCCCTATTTTATTTGAAATAAAGCTTTCTCCGCGTTCAATGAACAATCCGTTGAATCCAAAAAATCCGAGCCATTCAAAAATGGTTCGGAAAAAGTAAGGCTCCAAAATCACGTCGATTTTTAGTTCTTCCCCCTCTTTTTTATCCGCAAATAAGTCAATTTTTTTCTTTCCACGCTGGAGTTCGCACTTTTCAATGAGTTCTTGTATGATTCTGTTTTTTTCAATTTGATCAACCCCAATGCTGCCGGAACTCGCGTAAGAGGAAGTAAAAAGATCATCTTTATCAAAAGCGAAAAACCCAGCGGCAGCTTGGGTAAATTGCGCTCTTTGGTTTGTCCCTATGGAATTTTTGTATACTATTTCTCCTTTGCCTTGTGTGATTTTTCCCGAAACAGACAAGTTGTGGCTGGCAAGCTCTGTTGCAACATCTTTGGTAATTTGAATGAGGTGGTCGCCAGAAAGTTCTGCTGTTTTTTGATCGTACAGATTTTCTGGTTGCGCAACAGGGGGAAAGGATTCTGAAGGAAGATAGATTTCCTGTTCTGGCGCCAGATCCATTTTCCGCATTGCTTCTGTAACGATTTTTTCTGCAAACAAAGGATTGTCGAAGCTGACAGTTTTTCTTCGTTTGTTTTTCACCAAAGCAACGTCAATCCCCCACTGCTCGCCTGCCGGTGGCTGATCCACCTGCCCTTGCCTAATTCTTTTTAAAGAAAACTCGTTCTGCATCACCACGACCTCGCAAAACTCTGCGCCTTCCTGTTTTGCTGTATCCAAAACTTTTTTTGCTATATTTTCCACAAGGTTTTTTACTTCGATGGCCCAGGGCCTAGGGGGAAAAGAATTTTCAAGAGCAAAATCCCAATAAGCAAACCTAAACCCAGCGAGTTCAATGTGTTGGAATTGATAATTTCGTTCATAGTACGTTAGCCGACCGAGCCGACTTGAATGTTGGTAAAATATGCGGGAGCAGAGCCGTGGCCAGTATGCATGGTTTGCAAAGGGTCTGCCTTGCCGCAAGATCCCAAGCCCTGAAGATAAAAGCTCTTTTCTGAACATACGGCTTGGCAATTTCGCCAGAAATTCAGATTATCTCCATAATATTTGGCATTTTTGCGCAGCTCCCATTTGCCGCCTTGCTTTTCCCACGCGATTTCTGTGCCAAAAGTGAAATGCCGGCGTACGTCATCGATGCTCCAACTTTTATTGACGCCGAACATCATAGTGCCTTTAGGAACAGAATCTTTAAGATCTTCAAAATCGGTTTCCCCGGGTTCCAATATAATATTGACCATACGAATTACGGGCCAGCTGCCATATCCGTCTGCGCGCACTGCTCCTGAAGAGTGTGCAAAATATTTTCGGCCGATTTTTGCATTGAGCTGGGATAAAGTTTCTCTGGAGGTGAGCAACCCTACCCAGACGCCATCTTTTACCAAAGGTACGCTTTGGGCTTTTGTGCCTTCGTCATCATACCCAAAAGTGCCAACGCCGTGTTGTGTGAGGCTGTCTGCAACCAAATTTACTTTTGGGGAGCCGAATTGAAAATTCCCGATCTGCGGCAAGAGTGAAGTTAGGAAACTGCCGCCAGCCAAGGTCCATTCTGTGCCAAGCACCCGGTCTGCCTCAAAGCCATGTACTGTTTCATGTCCGTGCAGATTAAGCATCTGGGGCAATAAAATCACTCCCCTGTTCCCCGAGGGCGCATAGGGTGCCAAGAGTAGCTGTTCTGCTTCTTCCCCGATTCTTCCTGCATTCTGTACAAGATTAAGTTTCTGGACCATTTCGTATCCACCCTGCATATAATAAACATGGGAATCTGGGTAGGAACGTCGCTGCGTGTCGTCTCCTTTAAGATTCATAGCATGCGCCTGAACAGAGGCACCGACCTCGATTGTAGTTTGGTCAGAAAAAACCCCTTCGCTCGATGAGAAGAGTTTTTGCGTTTTCTGCACAGAAAGCTGTACGATGCGCCAGAATATTTTCTTTGAAGCTTGCTTCATTGCTTCATCTGCGGAAGCAAGCAGTATAAGCTTTTGATCCATAGAAATCTTGAAGGGATCAATTTCTACTTTTGTCCGGTAAGTTTGAACGGTATCCGATCGTAAAGTTTTCAATAACGGCGAGAGCACAACCTTTTCTTTTTGGATGGTTGCGTTTGTCGCGGCCGATTGGACTGCGCGTTCTACTACTTTTTCTATCTTGTCTCGATGGACAATTGGAGTGGCGTAAAATCCCCAGCTTCCCTTGGCAAGCAGGCGAACCCCAAATCCTGCGCTTTGCGAGGAGTTGAGGCTAGAAATCTGCCCATTTTCCAGTTTGATTTCTTCAGATTCAGTTTTTGGGTAGAGCCGGCAATCAGCATACTCTGCTCCTTCCCTTTTTGCCTGCCAAAGCACTTCCTCCAAAAATTCTCGATGCGCAGTTTCCATACCTTTTTATCCTAGATAAAATGTGAGGCAAATGCAACACGACATTTATGCAGATCGTTTATACAGCCTTACTGATAAAGGAATAAAAAGGAGGAGAATGGCACAGATCCAGGCTAAAGACTGCCATAGCGAACTCGCAATCTCGCCGCCCAACATGAAAGCGCGAACGCTGTTGATAGTTAAGGTTAAAGGATTAATTTTTGCAAAAGCCTCCAAAAGAGAAGGCATTGTTTCAACTGGCACAAACGCTGAACTCGCAAACACCAAAGGAAACACCCATACAAAGCCTGCGACTTGAGCAGTTTCAGGATTTCGCACGATCAAACCTATTGTTGCAGAGACCCATGAAAATGCGAACCCAAAAAGTATTGTTAATGCTAAAGCAAAGAATGCCTTGCCTACGCCTTCGTGAAAGCGAAATCCAAGAAAAAATCCCACTACAACCATTAACAGCATTACAAAACAATTTCGTATAGTGTCAGAGAGTGTTCTTCCCGCAAGCACTGCGGCGCGAGCCATTGGTAAGCTTCGAAAACGATCAATGAGTCCTTTGTTTAAGTCTTCGGCCAATCCCAATCCCGTTTGAATTGATCCAAACATCACCGTTTGTACAAGAATTCCAGGGATTAAGAAATCAATATAGCTACCCGTTGGCGTTTGAATGGCTCCCCCGAATACATAGGTAAACAAAAGCAAAAACATAACTGGCTGAATAGTAGAAAAAACCAAAAGCTGGGGAATTCGTATATAGCGCAACAAATTGCGTCTCGTAAGAACCCAAATATCAGATAGAACCCAATATAAGGTGGTAGGCATACTTAGAGTGGTTTCCCGGTTAGGGTAATAAAAACTTCATCGAGCGTAGGTCTTCTCAAGAAAATATCTGCAATTTCTATATTCGCATTATCTAATCTTCGTACTGCCTCAATAATAGATCTTGTTCGATGAATCACGGGCAAAGTAATTTGTCCTGAATCTTCATCAATATAAGGTTTTTCTCTTCCAAGGTCTTCAAGAATTCGAGAAACTTCAGAAACTCTATTTTTATCCTGCAAGTGAAGCTCTAAAACATCTCTGCCAATTTGTGATTTTAATTCGTCGGGAGTGCCAGAAGCAATAACTTTTCCCTGATTGATTACGACAATTCTATTCGCTAAATGGTCAGCCTCTCCTAGCTGCTGCGTAGTTAAAAGAAGCGTAGCGCCCTGTCTTACAAGCTCCTCTAAAAATTCCCAAAATTCAAGGCGACTCTTGGGATCCAAACCAGTTGTGGGTTCATCTAAAAAAAGAATTTTTGGATTTCCCATCAAACTTGCTGCCAGGTCTAATCTTCGTCTCATGCCACCAGAATACGTTCCTAATTTTCTCTTTGCAAAATCTTCGAGGTTAAATTGATCGAGCAGTTCCAAGGCGCGCTTTCGCACCTGCGAAAATGGCAAATGATACAATCTTCCCACCATTTCAAGATTTTCAAAACCTGTCAGATTTTCATCAACAGCCGCATATTGGCCTGCAAGCCCAATGCGCTTTCTCACTTCTGCTGGATTTTCTTTTACGTCAAAACCAGCAACAAATGCTCTCCCTGCATCAGGGGAAAGCAAAGTTGTGAGAATTTTTATGAGGGTAGTTTTGCCAGCGCCATTTGGTCCCAACAATGCAAAAATTGATCCCTCTTTGACTGACATGCTTACGCCATCTAATGCCTTTACCTTCCCGTAGGATTTATGAATGTTTTCAACGAAAATCGGCAATTGTGATTGAACATCCATATTACTGTGGGGGTAATTCGGAAACCAAATGAAAGTGAAGATATCCTACGGTTTGAAATCCCGGGCCATTGGTTATGATTTTATAATCTCTTAAGTTTTGCTCTTTGATAAGACCAACCATAACGGCATAAGCGTCAATGATATACGGAGTATCTTCTTCTACCACGTCTTCTGCGGCTTTGATGTCTTTTTTTGGTATAATCACGTAGTGAATGTCAGACTTGGGAAAAGGATGTTTGATTGCCAGAGTTTTGTCAGTTTCCTTTGTAACAAAAGGCAGAGAGCCAGAAAATTTCTGTATTCCCACGGAACCCACAAGACCCAATATTTCTTCTTGGTTCAAACATTGAGTTCCACATTCTTTTATATTCAGCAGAGACCGAGGCTGGGTATCGGAAAACAAATATCCTCCCAGAACAACGCCCGCTCCGAGAGCAATAATGCCGACTATAAGATATCGAATCATAGCAAGGCTTATTGTATCAAAAAATAGGGAAAATATATAAGGGGGAGTGCCGCCCGCGGTCGGCACGCCCCCGTTCGTCAAGCAAGTTGTTTGAGAAGTTCCCGTAGCGCGCGACCTCGTTTTTCGGGATGACGCAACCTTTCACGCGCCTTTTTTTCGATTTGTCGGACGCGCTCGCGCGTCACACCCAATATGTCGCCCACTTCTTGAAGAGTGCGGCTGCGACCATCTTCAAGTCCAAAACGAAGTTTGAGCACACGCGCCTCGCGCTCACTCAGTTCCCCGAGCATATCCTTAATCTGAGCATGCAAGTCTGCATGGAAGGTTTCCTCTTCTGGCAATTGGCTCTCGTCCTTAAGAACATTGTCGAGAGTTGAATCCCCCTCATCTTTTTGAAGAGGAGTATTGAGGGATATTGGTCTCTGGTTGAGAGTTCCCCAAAGCGCTTCGACCTGTTCTGGCTTAACTCCAAGAGCATCAGCGAGTTCCTGTGAAGTGGGCTTTCTCCCAAGTACTTGATACAGCTCTCGGTTCTCTGCTATCAATTTTCCAATTTTGTCGTGCACATGTACAGGTAGACGGATGGTGCGCGATTGGCCTGAAATCGCTCTTGTGATGCTTTGTCGGATCCACCAGGTGGCATAAGTACTGAATTTGTAGCCCCTGCGCCAGTCGAATTTGTCGACCGCATGGATTAAGCCAAGATTGCCTTCTTGTATAAGGTCTAAGAGTTCCATGCCTCGGTCTTTGTATGGTTTGGCTACGCTAACCACCAAACGTAAGTTTGCTTCTATCAGGTGGCGTTTGGCACGAGTAGCATCGTCTTTGAGATGCTTGAAGTGATAGAAAAAACTTTCCCAGGCTTGCATGCGCTCGATAAGCTCGTGAGTGCCAAGTTGCGAGCGCAGGACGGCCAGGGTTGGCGTATTGTCGAAGATCTCTAAGATCTTCTCGGGGAGCAAGCGGCTATCTAGCGAAAGCGCATAGATGCGTTCCTTAGCATCCTCCGGCTCGGTGTTGAGCGTCTCTGCTAAAAAGTTCAGCATCGTCTCGGCGTCGTCTTTCTCATGGAACACACCGCCTAAAACAGCACGCAATTCTGGATGATTGATAATATCTCGGAGCGTTAATACGCTTTCTATACCGAGATATCTGGCGATAGCACAAATCAATTCTTCAGCTGCGCAGACACGGGACAAAAGCTCGCGCACGCACTGCCAGGCAGGTGGATTGCCGAGTTCTTTTTGAAGAGCGCCGATGTACTCGCCGGCTTCTATCTCGCGAGCGAGTTTGAGTTCTTCGGTAGGTTTCAACAGTGGCACTTGGCCGATTTGCTTGAGATAGATACTTACTGGATCCTCGTCCTCTTTCGGAGGACGAGCCATACTATCGAGAATATCTTCGTCTGTTATTCTCACAGTCCTCTCCTCCGTTTTCAGATTAGCAAAAAGAGCTTTTGCTAATTTAGCATACAATTACTCTCTCGATTTGTCTAGTTTATTTCTCTTTTTCCAAATCAAGAGTTTCGTCAATGCGGATTTGTTTCACAAATTCAGGAACGTGGCTCACGAGAATCATAGCTCCTTGGTATGAGTCAAGCGCAGAAGCAATAATGGGCAGGTGTCGGAAATTAATATGGTTTGTGGGTTCGTCGAGAATCAAAAGGCCAGGTTTTTGCAACACGAGCCGCGCAAAAGAAACCAATCCTTTTTGTCCTTCAGAGAGGGTGCCGATTTTTGCGTGTATGAGGTCTTGCGTGATAAGAAATCCCGCTGCTATAAAGCGTACTTCTTCTTCGTTTTGGTTCGCGGTAACTGATACCAAAGAGTTGTATACGGTGCTTTCAAGATCAAGCATAGAAAAATCCTGGCGATAATATCCGATGCGAACATTAAGAGAAACAGCAATGCCCCTTGCGGTTTTGAGAGCAATAGATTCAAGCAGCGTGCTTTTGCCAATTCCATTGGGACCTATAATGAGTAAGTGATTGTTTTTTCTTAAAGATATATTTGTTTTCTTTTCCGATCGAACATGATTTTTGATACGGGAAAAAGAAGAAATGTGTGCAATTTCCCCAGACAATCCTTCTTGGGCAGGAATAAAGAATCGCTTAATGGTTTTATCTTCTTTTCTTACCTCTACCTTATTTGCTTCTGCTTCCTCAACTTTTTCGCGCATACGTTTTGCAACGAGTCTCATTTTGCCTCCTTTGTGGGCAAAAAAATTCGCTTTTTCTTTGTTCTCTTGTATTTTCTTGGCAAGCTGCGCATTTTTTCTGTTCTCTTTTTCCACACGCGAGGAAATCTCTTTTAACAAATCAAAATAATTTCCTGTGTATTGCTCCACTTTATGGGTAAATATGTTGAGATACAAAACTCCGTGAGTGAAAGCGTTAAGAAAATGAGCATCGTGTGAGATGACAATGCATGTTTTATCATAATTACAGAGAAATTGCGTAAGATGTTCTATGCCGGTTTTATCCAGATTATTTGTCGGCTCATCTAAGCAAAGCAGATCCGGATTTGAGATAAGGGCAGACGCCAAGAGAAGCCGCGCCTGCTGGCCGCCAGAGAATGACTTTACGATTCTGTCGTGGTTGGCAGAAAGATTCACGACTTTAAGCACTTTATCAATGCGGGGATCAATATCATATATTTTTTCCTCAAAGCACTTTTCAAAAAATTCGCGTATGGTGAGATGCATTTGATGAAGAGGAATTACTTGTCGTGCCGTGGCAATCGTTAAACCCGGCGCCGCATGAACAGCTCCGGATTCTGGCAAAAGCGTTCCGGTAATAAGCTGAAAAATAGTGCTTTTGCCAGCTCCGTTCTGGCCCATCAGGGTTATTTTTGATCCCCTCCGCACTGAAAAATCCACGCCATCTAGTATGGGTTTATTGGGTCCGTACTCAAACGAAACCTCGTCAAATCTTAATATAACTTCTGCTTGTGGCATATGCATAAAGAAAAATCCCGAAGTATCTCTCCGGGTTCACTACAATATCACAAATACTTTCCATAATCAACCCTTTATTGAATTTGCTGCGGTTTTTGCAAGCTCTAAAAGTTCAGAGTGAATCGTGCCGTTTGAAGCAAGAAAATAATTTTGATTAAAACTCCACGGATTTCCTTGAAAATCCGTGATCACGCCGCCTGCTTCTTGCACCAAAAGTACTCCTGCTGCATAATCCCATTTGTTTGTGCCAATATTGATAAATCCTTCGGTTCCTCCGCGCGCAAGGTAGCAAAGCTCAAGAGCTGCAGATCCTAAATATCGAACTGACTTTACATATTCTCTCGCGTGAAAAAAATAACGGCGTACCAAATCCTTGTCTTCTGTCCTTGAAGATGTCCCGATCGTGATCATAGCTGTATGAGCTTGCTGCTGTGAAACAGCGAGCTTCTGGCCATTGCAAAAAGCTCCCTTTCCTTTTTCTCCGGCAAACAAATCATTGGTAATGGGATTAAAAATCGCAGAGACAATGGGTTCATCATTTTTCACAAGAGCAATGGAAGTTGCAAAAATAGGAATTCCGTTTACAAAATTTTGCGTGCCGTCTAAAGGATCTATAATCCAAGTATATTGCGAGCCGGTGTCTTGGTGACCGCTTTCTTCTCCAAGAATCGCGTGGTCAGGATAATATTGCTTGATAACCTCAATAATGCGTTTTTCCGCTTCTTCATCTGCTTGCGTGGCGAGAGTGTTGTCGTCTTTAAATCTTCGTTCGAGCAATGAGGACTGGAAATATTTTTGCAGTACTCCCCCACCCTCTTTCGCTGCTTTTGTCGCAGTGTGCAACATAATTATACGTGACTCCCTGCTCCATATCCAGTAGTCCAGCAAAGCTGCAAAGAGTAGCCGCCCGAAGGACGGTTGATATGCAGAAGGTCGCCAATAACATAAAGATTTTCAACCTTTTGAGATCGCATGGTTTTCATGTCAATTTCGGCAAGCGGGACTCCACCGTCTGCGATCACTGCCCGGTCATACCCCATGAGTCCTGTAATCGTGAGGGGTAAGGCTTTCAAGATATGGACGATGCGCTTTCGTTGTTCTTTCGTGACACTATGAACTTTCGTATCAGGATCAACAAATTCTTTCAAAAGCGATAAAATACTCTCACTCGTGCCTTTTGGAGCAATATCTTTGAAAATATTTTTAAGCATTTTATTTTTATTCTTATCAAAAACTGCGACAATACTGCGCTCGAGCGATTTAAAATCAGTATCTGGAAATGCGTCAATCGCAGCCGTCACAACGCCGCTATGCAATAAGTTGTTCACCTTGTATGCGATATTTAAGATAAGGGGACCGGATATACCAAAATGAGTAAATAAGATTTTGCCGATTTCTGAAAACTGTTTTTTCCCATTCACAAAAAAGGTGATTTTCATAAATGAGAGCGACACGCCAGCGAGTTCCTTGACCCACGCTTCAGCCACCGCAAGCGGCACAATCGTGGGCGTTGGTTTCGAAACCGTATGGCCAAGTTGCGCGAGCCAGAGAAATCCATCGCCCGTTGACCCTGTTTCAGGATGCGACACTCCGCCGGTTGCAAAGATAAAAGCCTGCGCCCCGTATTCATCTTTTCCACACATCACGCTCATTATCTTCCTGTTTTCAGAAACAACGCGCGTTACCGCAGATTCAGTTTTGATTGTTACTTTGCCTGCTCGTATATATTTCTCTAAAACATTATACACATCAAGCGCGCGTTCAGTATGTGGAAACGCGCGCTTGCGAGCCTGAACTACGAGCGGTAAATCTTTTGACCCAAAAAAAGAAAAAGTTTCTTTCACGCCAAACTGCGAAAAAACAGAATACAAAGATTGTTCTGCTTTGCCGTAATTTTTAAGCAGTGCGTGTTCGTCAAACTCGGCATTCGTAATATTGCAGCGTCCCCCACCACTGATTTTCAACTTCTCTCCTAATTTTTTATTTTTCTCTAAAAGCAGAACTTTCTCGCCTCGCTCTGCAGCTCTCCCCGAGGCCATCATCCCCGAGGCTCCCCCTCCGACAACGATGACATCAAATTCCCCTGTCTTCATATATTCATGCAAGTTTCACTTTCTACTGCGCAGCTCTTTTAAGAGCCTCTTTTTTGATTAAAACTATTGGTAGGGACGAACTTTTGTTCATCCCTACCTTACTTCCTTTATTAACCTAAAATTTCGATGGTGCCTTCTCTGCGAAGTTGATCGATAAAAGCGTTCATCAACTCTCCAATTTTTTGCTGGCGCAGTTGATTCTCAATATCCAATTTCACTTCTTCAAAGGGTGGTATCTCTGCGCCTTCCGCAACAGCTTTATCATACACTTGTCGCATCTCGTCTTCTGAAATTTCAATGGGCTGTTCTGCGACTTTTTGATCTATAATCTGCTGCACTATAAGTTGCAGTAAAATCACAGACCGCACATCCTCTAACGTAGCTTTTTGAGTCGCGATATGTTTTTGAAACTCTTCCTCGCTCGGAAATTGGGCAGCGATTTTTTGATATTCGCTTTCAATCGTTTCATCTGCCACCGCTATCCCCCGTTCTTTGCCATATTGTATGAGCAATATTTCATTGATCATATCGTCCAGCATCTGTTGCTTTACCAATGCTATGTCTTTCTCTTGTAAGGTTGTCCCTTGTGCCTCGTAGGTATTTTTTCTTTGTTCAAAGCGTATTTCAAATAAAGCTCTTTGGATGCCTTCCCCGTTCACTTGAGCCATAAATTCTTTGGATTCAGGAGGGACGCTGCTTGGAAATGAAAAACGACTAAGATCTACTACGCCAGATACTGCGAGACCGTATCCGATTCCTCCCAAAAGCAACAGCGCAACAATCCACGCAAAAGGATTTTTAAATATTTGTTTTTTCATAAAATCGCTCATTGTTATTTAGGGCGTGGACGTCACGGAGTTCTTTCACTTGGTTTTCGAGTTTTTCGATTCTTTTACGGTGATCTTCGAGAAAGCCATAATTTATTTATGAGCGTATCTCTTTAGAAAAGTTTGATCTTTTTCTTGCAAATATCACATTTCACTACTCGCATGCCTTCTTATTGTAGAACTCTCGTAAGACTCATGTCAAATTTTATATTTTCCCCATACTTCCTCTACCCAAAAAACCGCCGAAATGGCAACTAGCTGGATTTTACAGAGAAATTGAGGTATACTCAAAACTAAATCGAGTGTATTGCGGGATCGTCTAATGGTAGGACAGA
>CAYHVI010000014.1:0-14043 GCA_964359655.1 uncultured Candidatus Saccharibacteria bacterium | reverse complement strand
CGCGTGTGCCCTGGGTGGGACTCGAACCCACAACCACTTCCTTAAAAGGGAAATGCTCTTCCAATTGAGCTACCAGGGCCCTTCGACTTCGCTCAGGGTAAACAACTACAATCCTTCTCTCTTTAATTCCTCAAGCAATTCTTTTTGTCGCCTCGAGAGTTTTTTGGGCGTCTTGATATTCAGTTCCACATACATATCCCCTCTGCCTAAACTCGAAAAATGCGGAATACCTTTGCCTTTCACGCGCAGAATCTCGCCAGATTCTGCGCCAGCCGGCACTTGCAAAAGCATAGAGGAACCTTCGAGAATTCCTGTCTCAACTTCCTCTCCTAATACTGCTTGAGAAAACGTAATTTCTTTTTTTGTGTACAGGTCATCCCCCTTTCTCAAAAATACAGGGTGTTTCTTAACAACAATACGAATATAGAGGTCGCCCAACCGCCCTTTCTTGCGGCCGGCATCGCCCCTTCCTTCTACCCTTAAAATCTGGTTGGTGTCAACCCCTGCGGGAATGCTCACGAGGATTGCTTCCTCGCTTTTAATTCTTCCCTCTCCTTTGCACACGTTGCAGGGTTTTTCTGGCCGCAGACCTTCGCCTGCGCATTCAGGGCACGTTCCCACGCGCGTGAACGACCCAAAAATGGTGCGCTTGATTTGCTGCACTTCTCCTGACCCGCGGCAAGCGAAACATTCGTTTACTTTGGTTCCAGGTTCAGCTCCCATGCCTTGGCATCGAGCGCACGTACTGAATTTTGAGAGATGAATGTGCTCTTGAGTTGTTTTGAGCGTGGCCTCCAGAGGAATTTCCAGCTCGACCTCAATGTCGTGGCCTCGTTTTGCCTCGTGCCTCCGCTCTTGCGTGCCTCCTCCAAAAAACTCGTCAAAAATATCGCCAATATCCTGAAAATCAAAACTGAAGCCTGTGCCTTCGTCAAAATCTCCTTGTTGTCCCCCAGGACCACCCCACGCCCATCTGAATCCTCCAGGCCCTTGATCTCCTCCGGCTACGCCTCCTTGAAACGCATTGCCAAACCTATCGTATTGAACGCGCTTGCTGTTGTCTGAAAGCACCTGATAGGCTTCGTTGATTTCCTTGAACTTTTTCTCGTCTCCCCCTTTCACGTCAGGGTGGTATTTATGGGCGAGTTTGCGGTATGCTTTTTTAATGTCTTCTGAAGAAGCGTCTCTTGTTACTCCCAAAATGTTGTAATAATCTTTCATTGATTGTTTGAAGGTTTATCTCCTCCTTTTGCGCTGCCTGGCGGATTTTGATACATTGCAGCCCCTATCTTTTGGATTGCTTGGCTAAGCTCTCCTGTTGCCTGTTTGATTTCATTTATATTATCACCATCTTTTGCTTTTTTCAAAGCTTCCAACTTTTCCCCAATCTCTTTTTTCACGTCTTCACTTACCTTGTTGCCCGCATCGTAAAGCGCCTTTTCTGTGGTGTAGATAATGGTATCTGCGGCATTTCGCGCCTCAATTAACTCCTGTTTCTTCCGATCTTCTTCTGCGTGGAGTTCTGCTTCTTTTCTCATTCGTTCCACCTCTTCTGCTGAAATTCCTGTGGATCCTTCCACGCGAATGGACTGGGACTTTCCTGATGCTTTGTCTTTCGCGGTTACATTCAAAATCCCGTTTGCGTCAATGTCAAAGCTTACCTCAATCTGCGGAAAGCCGCGGGGAGCAGGAGGAATACCATCTAAAATAAATCTGCCCAGCGATTTTGTGCCTTCAGCCATAGGTCGTTCTCCTTGCAGCACATGTATTTCCACCGAAGTTTGATTGTCCGCTGCCGTCGAAAAAGTTTGGCTTTTGTTTGTTGGAATGGTGGTATTCTTCGCAATTAAAACCGTATTCACTCCGCCCAATGTCTCAATGCCCAAAGACAAAGGCGTTACATCCAACAAAAGCACATCTTTCACGTCCCCTTGCATAATGCCTGCCTGCACCGCAGCTCCAATCGCCACCACTTCGTCTGGATTAATGGATCTGTTCGGCTCTTTTTCGAATAGATTCTTTACTGCTTCCTGCATGGCTGGCATTCTTGTTTGGCCGCCCACAAGCACCACTTCATGAATATCTTTGGGAGAAAACTTTGCCTCTTCCAAGGTTTGTTTCACCAATGCAATAGACCGGTCAATGTATTCTCGCACCAGATTCTCCAACTGTGCCCGGGTCATTTTGTAATACAAGTGTTTAGGCCCCGATGCATCTGAAGTAACAAAAGGAATGTTGATTTCAGTCTCCAAGGAAGTTGAAAGTTCAATCTTTGCTTTTTCTCCAGCTTCTTTGAGACGCTGCAAAGCCAAAGAATCTTTCGAAAGATCAATGCCCTGATCTTTGTGGAATTGCTCTATCAACCAATCCATAACCTTCTGGTCAAAGTCCTCTCCTCCCAAGTGCGTGTCGCCCCCAGTTGCTTTCACTTCGATGGTATCCTCGGAGATCTCCAAAATAGAGATATCAAACGTTCCTCCGCCAAAGTCATACACGATAATTCTCTGGTCTTTCTTTTTGTTGAAACCATATGCCAACGCCGCGGCAGTAGGCTCGTTGAGCACTCTCTTTACTTCCAATCCCGCAATCTCGCCTGCAATCTTGGTCGCTTTCCTCTGGCTGTCGTCAAAGTAGGCAGGAACCGTAATGATAGCTTCTGTAATCTTCTCTCCCAGTTTTTCTTCTGCGTCTTGCTTTAACTTGCGGAGCACCATGGCAGAAATCTCAGGGGGTTTGTACCACTTATCTCCCATCTTCACCTCCACTCCTCCATTTTCTCCTTCTTTAATATCATAGGGCAGCAACTTTTTATCTTGCTGCACCGAAGAATCAGAAAACCTGCGCCCCATTAAGCGCTTCACTTGAAACAGCGTGTTTTTGGGATTGGTGATCTGCTGTCGCCTTGCCTGAATGCCAACCAAAATCTCCCCATTCTTTGCAGCCGCAACCACCGAGGGAGTAGTGCGAGCCCCCTCTCTGTTTTCGATGATCTTTGGCTCTCCTCCCTCCATAATTGCTATTTCAGACAAAGTAGTGCCCAGATCAATTCCTACAATTTTTGACATAGTTTTTCATATTACCTCTACTTTTTTATTACTTTTATCCCCCTTCGCTAAAGCTTCGAGGGGATTTCGGTTACTTCGTAACCTTCACTTTTGCTGGTCGCAATAATTTCCCCTGCATCATATATCCTTTTTCGAGTTCTTCTACTATCATGCCCGATTGCCCTCCATTACCATGCGAATCCACTTCCTCGACAGTTTCATGAACCTCTGGATTAAATGGCTTTCCTACAGTTTCAATTTCTTCAATTCCTTCGCTCTTCAAGAATTCTTGCCATTGAGAAACGATCTGCAAAAAACCTTTGTATACCTGATTTTCTTTCTCTTTTGTTGAAATCTCTTTTTTAGCTCTCGCAAGATTATCTAAAATCGGCAGGATTTTAGCCAAAAGTCCGCGTCTCGCGAACTCTGCCATTGCTTGCATCCTTTCTGCCTCTTCTTTTTTGTAATTCAGAAAATCAGCTTTCGCTCTTTTCCAACCATCTAAGTATTCGTCCCGCTCCTTTTTTAGTTCTTCTCCGCCAACTGGCGGATCTTTTTCCAAATCTTTCTCGTCCATAGTTATGCAAAAATTCTACGCAACGAATTGAGCAATCCAATATTTTTCTGATACGCCATGCGCTTGGGACCCACCAAAGCCATCAATCCTTTTTGTTTTCTGGGAAACGAATACGCAGAAATCATTATACTAAAATCTTTTTCTTTTGAAAAAGGGTTTTCCTCCCCAATATAAATTTCCAATAATTTTTCTGAATGGAAACTTTGAAAGCCTTTTTCCACGTCAACCAAAAATTTCGTAAAGCTTCCGATCTGCTCTCGTCCCTCAAGTTCTGGAGCGCGCAACACCTGCTCCCAGCCATCTTTCCAAAAAAAGCTTTTCTGCGGGAAATATACTATCGTTAAACTCGATGAAGCTTCTGTCAAATTCCTGCTTATTGTCTGCGCAAACTCCACATAATCTCGAATGTTTCGCTCCCCGCCGAAACCAGCTTTGCTGGATTCAGGCGGGCCCGCCTGAATGCCCTCTGGACTTTGGGCGGGCAACACCTCGTCCACAAAAAACCGGTATCCCCTATCTGTGGGAACGCGGCCAGCTGAAGTATGCGGCTGCTCTAAATACCCTTCTTGGCAAAGATAGGAGAGCTCTGAACGAATAGTTGCCGGCGACAGAGGCATATCGTATCTTGCCTCCAGCCAAGAAGAACTTACGGGCTGTGCCCGGTCAATATACTCAAAAACAGCCTTTTGAAGGATATCCTCTTGTCTTGCAGTAAGAACCATATTTTTATTATACCCACAAACAACTTAGCAGTCAATACATTCGACTGCTAAAGCTGTCGAAATGCTTTTTGTTCTGATACAATATTATTATGCGTATCACTATTCGAGGATTGATGATTTTTGCAGGGCTTCTCTTTGGCTTCATCTTAATCTTCCAGCTTTTCAATCTTACCACAACATCGCTTTGGCACGACGAAGCTTTTTCTGCCCTCCTCATTCAATACGAGGATTATGGAGAAATGATACGCCGAATTGGTCTTGACGTTCATCCCCCTCTTTATTATATACTATTGCGTTTCTGGACCGGGATTTTTAATACTTCTCTTTTTAGCCTCCGAGCCTTCAGCCTTCTCTTTGGAATTGGCACCGCTTTGGGAATATTTTTTTTGACTAAAGAAATTTTCCGAAATTCAACGCTGGCATTCTTAAGCGCTGTTCTGCTTAGTCTTGTCTCCTTCCAAGTCCAGTACAATCTTGAAGCTCGAATGTATACACTGGGAGCATTCTTCCTCGTATTTGCAACTTTTTTTGTGCTTCACGCTCTTAAAACTCGCGTGCCATCGACCTCCTTTTTCATGTTCATGGCAGCATACGTGACATGCGCGAGCGCCGCACTCTACACTCATTACTATACCGTTTTTGGCATCTTTGCTCATGGACTATTTATCCTGTATGCTCTGCGATTTCGATTAAAGCAGCTCGCTTTGTTTGCCGGCGCATTTCTCGCGATTGCTCTTCTCTTTCTTCCCTGGCTTCCCACTTTCCTCCGACAACTTTCCCAAGTTCAGACTTCTTACTGGATTCCTCCAATAACCAAGTGGTCTATTGCAACCACTATTTCAAAAATGACAATCGGCGACGGCTTAGATCCGAATCAAGCAGCATTTCTTATTATACTCGTCAATATCCTCGCACTTGGCGCATTCTTCTTTATGCTTTCTCGTTATTCGCAAAAAGAACGATGGATTCTTCTCTTCCTATTTCTTGCGCCCTTTCTTGGATCTCTTTTGCTTTCTCTGAAAACATCTATTTATCTTGACCGATACTTTATCTTCTATCTTCCCTATCTTATCATCGCGCTTGCTGCTGCAATCTTTGCAATCCCGCAAAAACAAACGCGCTTCATTTTACTCACCTTCATTCTGATAGGAGCTGTCCTGTCGTATCCACTCCACGCATGGACATGGCGTTTGTCTGAAAAACCAGGAATGGAAGGAGCGACTTCCTATCTTCTCCCTTCCCTCCAAAAAGAAGACGAGATACTCATAAATTCTTCTTTCGTATACTTTACGTTTCTCTATTACAACGAAAGCGACGTTCATCCTCTCTTATACGCGCCTGACGAACTTCCTCACTTTTCCGGAACCGCTCTTCTTAATCGGCAAGACATCACACGATCATTTGATATCGCAGAAGCTGGTGACACCATCTGGACGATCGACACCACAGGGTTTGGCAACTTTCAGCCGACCGTTCCTGTCTCATGGCAAAAACAAGAAGAGAAAGAATTCCCCGATGCCTACAACCACCGCGGCTCTATCATCGTGCGCAAATACCTCGTGCAGGATAAATAGGGTTGAGAACTAGCGATATTTAATATACGCCTGGTCGGCAAAGCGCAAATCGATATACTCGAGAAAAGGGCGTTTTTCGAACGGGATTTCCTGCTCCAACACAAGCTTTACCTTCGTTATCTGCCAATCTATTCTGCCAGAAGGATTGAGATACACTTCCCATCCTTCTGAAACTTTTGCGTGTACCCTCTCTTCAGAAACGATAGAGAAAGAAGAGACGCGCAAGCCGACTTCCTGAAATAACGGGGACGTATCGAGCGCCTGCTGGAACTGGAGAATATTGGAGAGCAGGTTTTCATCAACAACCTTGTTAAGCAAAGAACCTTCGACGTTCTCTACAGAAATAATTACTTCTCTTTCTGGCTCCACTTCTTCAAAAATCACGCCGTGGTTGTCCAGCGCAAAGCATTGTCTGAACAAACGCACTTCTTGATTTTCAGAATCAGCAACCTCTACGGTATAACTCTTTTGCTGGCACCATATTGCAACTTTCTGCCTTTCTTGCACAATAATCTGCAGAGAATCCGGGAATTTTTTCTTCGCCTTGACAGAATCGATCTCCGAAAATGCTGCACGAATTTCTTTTTCGATATGTTCTGCATTTGCAAACAAGAAGTGGTTTATTTCAAAAAATACAAAATCTTTCCAAAGAGAAGCGTTTACTATGTGAAGTATCTGGTCTTTTGTTACCTTCTGATTTCCCTGGACTTCTATATATTTTATCTGGAAAATAGGAGTAAAGAAAATGCCATACCCTACTCCTGCTAAAACAAAACACAAGATCAACCCAAACCAAAAAAATCGACTTTGAACAATCTTCTTTAATCGCGATCTCTTTGCTCGAAATCGCTTCTGGGGCTTGTATCGCTTCGCTGTCATTTATAATCGTCTCTGTTTCTTTCGAATAGTTTCAAAAATAGCAGTTGGCCAATACTTCCATAATAGAGGATAATCCTGCGTTTTCACATATTCATAGGATTTTCCTCCGAATCCCATCTTAAACAGCGTTGGCCCTGCCCACGGGTGATTCGGATATTTTTGGGGATCCACATACCCCCAAAAATCATAGAGTTTACAGCCACGCCTTTTTGCTTCTTTGATTGCTTCCCACTGCACCAAGTATGGGATCGACAATTTTGCATACTCTCCCCTGGAAGCTGCCTGATGATAAAATCCAATTCTGCACCAAAATATTACCAAAGCCGCTGCCACCACTTCTCTTTTATATTTCCCCAAAAAAAGTGTGGCGCTATCATCTTTGGAAAATGCATCAAACTCGCTTTCTATATACTTTTTCGAGAACGGTACAAATTGTTGCCGCATGCCCACCTCTTTTTGCAGTGTAACGAAAATTTCAAGGTCTTCCTTCTTTGTGCTTTGAACAATCTCAATGTCTTTATTTTTAAGTGCTTGACGAATTAAATATCGCGTCGTTTTTCTCATATGAGCTAAAAGCTCATCTTCTAAAGGCGTAATATCGAGCTTCCAACTTGATTCTGCTGCGGCATACGTTGGCGCCTCTCTAAACCCTAGCTCGCGAAATACTTTTGCGTTTTCCTCATTCCTTTCCCAAATCGGGCTAATCCTTATGAAACTCGCACGCTCTTCCCGAGCAATCTTTTTTAAACTTACCAGTAGTGTTTTTAGAATTTGGAAATTGAGCCTTGGGACTTGATTGGGATTTGGGATTTGGGATTTGGGATTTTTTGTAATGGGACCATGCTCAATTTCAAGAAACACTCCCCGTTTCGCTCGCACTTTCACAAGCATGGCAACCCCAATCAGCTCTTCGTCCTCATAAATCCCAAGTCGCCACGCTTTACCCCCCATCTTCTGATGAAACTCTCCCCAATTCCAAGACTGCATAAATGTTTTTTCCGCACATTCCGCAAGGAAGTTTTCCCAAGTTTCTTTGTTTGTAATTTCCCGGACGTTCATAAGTGTGCCGCGAGAGTGATATGATTTTGTGAGACGCGTAGGTGCCCACGTTGAGCCCGCAGGCGAAATGTGGGGTAAAGCGCGAACAAAATTATATCACTCAGAAGGCCTTGATTTCAAAAACTCAACAATCTTCTGTACTTCTTTTTCTCCAATATTAATATGCGTGGGCAGATTAAACGTCGCCTGTGCCAAATGTTCTGCTTTTAGACAACTTCCTTTCTCATATTGCAACTTATCCAATCGGGTATCGTCTGGAGCTATGGGGCTCGTGTACCAATCCCCTATCAACAAATTCTGCGCCCATGCTTTTTTTATAATTTCGTGCGCCTTGGGATGTTTTACTGAAAACCGTAAAAAGATATTTTCCCGCTCTGCGAATTTTTTAGGCAATTCAAAAGCAGTATCGTACAGTGCTCCATAGTATTTTTCAGCGATTTCTTTTCGATGCTTGTTGAAACGCTCTAATTTCTCAAGCTGATGTAATCCTAAAACCGCAAGAGCGTTTGGCATGCGTTTAGGAAAATATCCGGGCCTCATCCCCCTCTTTTCTTTCCAATGCACTGCTTTGGACAAAATATGCAACCACTGAAAAATAATTAAGATATATTTCCCGAAAATACGATACGTTGGCAAAATCTTCCAGTTCATCGTTACTGGATGCAAGAGCTGTTGGAAAATCCAAAAATACGAAGGATAGCCAATCTTTTCTTGAAATTCTTTGATCTTCTTTGCCAATTCCTCGTCATTTGTCGCAGCCATTCCTCCATATACGGAAGAAATTACTTTATCCCGAGAAAAACTAAAGAATGCAGCTTTCCCAAAAGTTCCAACGAATTGTCCTTTGTATTTTGCACCTAACGCATGTGCGCAATCTTCAATCAAAACCAGATTATGCTTTTTGCAAATCTCCATTACTCTTTCCATATCCGCCGGCAATCCAAATGTATGCTGTACGATCACAGCCTTACTTCGAGAGGTAATCTTGCGCTCCAAATCTTCAACGTCAATGTTGTAATCGTTTCCATTACAATCTACATACACGGGCTTCAGCCCACTCCAAATAATCGGGTTTGGAACTGCATTGCAAGTAAAAGCTTGCAGTAATATCTCACTTCCCTTTTCAAAGTTTAGGGCATCCAAAATCGCCATCAAAGCAGACCTCCCGCTATTAAATGCAAACGCATATTTGACTCCAAGATATTTTCGAAACTCCTTCTCTAAACGATGTAACACATTTGGCACGATCGTACCAAATGTGTCATACTTCCATTTCCACGGCTGAAAAAGCAACCGAAAGGCAAGCCACACATCATCTTTTTCAGTATTTGGAGAAAGCGAAATACTAATAGGACGTAACATAAGAATTCAATTTCAGCGATTCAAGCAATGGTAACGGAACTCTACTTTCCAACAAAAGTACATCACTTTGCTGATTTATATTCTTAATCATATCAAATATCTTTTGAGGATCTTCTTGAAATAAAATTTGCCCTTCTTCCATTCCCTTCCCCATAGCTCCTTGTTTTAATTCATCGAACCAATCTTTTGTGGTAATAATTGCCACATCGCAAACTTCGCCAATCTTCTCCCCTATTCTATAATGAACCTCTTTTGAGGCTTTTCCTAACTCAATCAAGCACGGCATAACTATTGCTTTACGTCCCTTCCATACTTTTAGATATTCTAACGCCGCGATCACGCCATCAGGATTTGCAGAGTATGTTGAATCAATAATATTAAGTCCACCTATGGCTTTTCTCAACTTCATAGCTCCCATTTCTTGAGTGATGCTTTCGCACGCTTTTGCGATTTCTTGCAAACTCATCCCCAATTCTTTTGCCGCAGCCACAGCCAAAAGAATATTCTCAACATTGTGACTCCCAATAAGATTTACCTTAAAATCTGCTTTCTCGCCATCTTCTATCTCAACGTTAAAGCTTATGTTCTCTTTTGCAATCCTCACATCTTCAGCCCATATATCAGCTTTAGGCATTAACACATTTGGTGCGATCGCACCAAATGTGTTACAGAGGATTTTTCTTGGTTTTTCTATTTTTTCATAAAGATCGCGGCAGTATCGACTGTTCCCATTGAGGATAACGACCCCATCTTTTGGAAGCGATTCAACTAACTCTTTCCCACCTTCTGCGCTCAAAAGGTTTTCCATAGAACCAAATGTTGCTAAATGCTGTTCGTTTACACCGGTTACAATACCTATATGCGGCTTTACGATATCAGCTAGCAATTTAATCCCCCCCTTGTTATAGGCTCCCATTTCGCACACAAAAATATCATGTACATCGGTAAGACTATTTAATACAACCTGTGATATACCCACTTCTGAATTTTTATGTTCTGGAGTTTTCACCACCTTGAATCTCTGCGACAATACATGAGCCAAAATTTCTTTTGTGGTTGTTTTCCCATAACTTCCTGTGATTCCAACAACTTTCAAATTTTTCATTTTTGCTCTTTTTCGCTTTGCTTTCTGAATAATTCTATTTCTTCCTAGAACTGCTATTGGCTGAAACCCAAGTACAACTACAGAAACAATAAGGGGCGTAAAAATGTCAAAGAGTAAAAATCCCTGAATCGAGCCTACGCCGAGATTCACTAGAAATTCAAACCGACCAAGAGATGCAATTAAAATTGGAGCTGCCAAAAACAGAATCGTCACTGCAACAATTACAATGCGCAGCAGAACAATTTTCTTTGTAGCAGCAGGAAGAATTAGCTTTTTTTGGATGGAATCACTAACAACCCGTGCAGCTTGTAAAAGGTACACTAAAAATATAGCTACAAACAAAATCGTTGTTCCATAATAGAAGATAGAATCCTGTAGTTCCCACGCCAAATCTTCTTGAGAAAAGAGGAGATCGGCAAAAAAAGAAAATCCTAACGAAAGTACAAGCAGTAATATTTTTATGTATAGGAGCTTATTAAAGATTGCTTCCTTGCCTTTTGCGGTACGAAAATAATCAGCAAATCGCCCAGGGTGATACTCCTTGAGCTGCCATACATATAACCAAAAGTTGATCGCCTTAATTTCCCGAACAATCCATACTAAGGGAAGAACGATGCCTAAAGTACCGATAATGAAAATAATGAAAAACATAATTAGATAAATTTTGTAATGGTCTCCACAAGTTTTTCTGGCGCTTGGAAATTTAAAGCGTGTTTGGCGGCATTGATGACTTCGAGTTTTGAGTTTGGGATTAACTCTTGCATCAAATAGGCGTCTTGCACGGGCGTCATCTCATCTTTATCGCCCCAGATAATAAGCGTGGGTATCTGTATTTTAGAAAACTTTGCCGTAAGGTCTTGCGTGATTACTTTTTTGAAAACCTCGCGCATAATCCCTTGCGTTTTTATGTAGTCGCGACGACGAATTACCATATACATTGCGTTTTTTATGTTGTTGCGCAAATCTTCAAAGGGTACGAGATACAACAGAAAACTTACAAGTTTTGCAATTGTCATTACGAGTTTTTTGAAAACTCCGGGAGTGCGGCGTACGCCGGCTGCTGCAATGAGCACGAGCTTTTCCAATTTCTCTGGATACGTCGCAGCAAATTGAACTGCAATCTGTCCTCCAAAAGAATGTCCAGCCAACACAAATTTTTCAATCCCAAGTTTTCCTGCAAATTGTTTCACGAATTGGGTGTATTCCCCTACCCCCCAAACTTCTTTCGGTGCCCCTGTTTTCCCAAATCCTGGCAAATCAGGAACAATAACTTTGTATCCGGCTTCTGCGATTTGCTCTGCTACCTTCACCCACGAATCCGACGAACTCCCCCATCCATGCAGAATAAGGAGAGGGTTTCCCTCTCCTGCTATCTTGTAATTTACTTGTAGTCCGTTGACTTCGATTTGACTTTCTCGCATCAATATTTTATAAAGATAGTAGATGTAACGGAAAGGAGTTAAATCATGAATGGCATGAAAATGGGCGCGGGGATACTGTCTCTCTTACTCCTAATAGGTGGGCCTTTCCTTATTTTACAGGGGCTCAACATCTTCGACCCCTTCCCTGGTCTAGGAACCAATTCTTCCTCCATGGCCATGTTTGGAGGCATTGTAAGTTTTCTCGTAGGACTCGTTATGTTGGCAGCAACTATTACAGGTAACTCTTCCAGGGGCTAAGGAGGGTTCATCGGATCGGCCCTACCCCACATACTAATGTCATTAGTTGTGGGGATTTTTTATTTCCTTTTTTCCAGCATATTCTTGTAAAACTTCTGGAATTTCTATGCTTCCGTCTTTTTGCTGGTAGTTCTCCAAGATCGCAATCAACGTGCGGCCGATTGGGAAACCAGTAGCATTCAGCATGTAAACATAATCTACTTTGCCACCTTTTTGGCGAAATCTAATGTTAAGCCGTCGTGCCTGAAAATCAGTGGTGTTTGAAGCAGAACTAACCTCCCGATACTTATTTTGCCCTGGAAGCCATGCTTCAATATCAATCGTGGAAGCTGCGGGTCGCGACATATCTCCAGTCGCAAGATGCACAACCTGATATGGAATTTCGAGCATCTGCCACAGTTTTTCCTCAAGCTGCACAAGAAATTCATGTTCATCTCTCGATTTTTCCGGATGGCAATAACTAAACAATTCTACCTTATCAAATTGATGAACCCTTAAAATCCCGTGAGTATCTTTTCCATACGACCCTGCTTCCTCACGAAAACAAGTTGAAAATGCAACGTATCGTTTTGGCAATTCTTTTTCCTCAAAAACTTCATCTGCGTGCATGGGTCCTACTGACTGTTCTGCTGTGCCCACAAGAAACAATCCGTCTTTTTCAAAAAAGTAGCGCTCTGCCAAATCTGCCGGCGTATCCACATATCCCATCCCCTGCATTATTTCAGACTTCACAAACACCGGCGGCACAATGGGAACAAATTTTTCTTGGAGAGCCATTCTGAATGCCAAATCAGCCAACGCAAACTCAAGCAACGCGGCATCGCCTTTCAAGTATCCAAAACGCGCGCCAGAAACTTTTGCCGCGCGTTTCACGTCAATAATGTCAAGGGTTTCGCCAAGCCCCAAATGATCTTTTGGCTCAAAATCAAATTTTGGAATCTCCCCCCATTTTCGTAAAACTTTATTTGCCGATTCATCACCCATAGGCACATCATCAAATGGCAAATTCGGCAGTTGCGTGAGCAAAGACTGCAATCCCCCATTGATTTCTTCTAGTTGCGGCTCGAGCGCCTTTATCTCTTGTTTCAACCTCCTCCCCTCCTCGGCATCTTCTTTCCGCAGTTTGTTCTGTTGCGCTTTCAATCCCTCGATTTTTTGCAGAAACTCTCGCCGCTTCTTATCCAATTCCAAAATCTTGTCGACATCGCACTCAACATTTCGCTTTTTGCACCCCTCTTTTACTTTCTCCGGATTTTCACGGATGAATTTAATATCTAGCATATTTTCTTAGAGTATCATAATTCTCCTTTTTTTAGAAGACAAAGCCCCCCGAAGAAAACCTTATTGGGGGGCTTATATTTCTCTCCCTGGGATACGCGGAGGAATAACGTTGTTCTTGTGCACGACGACGCCGAGCCAGTCGAGAAGCCAGTGGCATGCATCGCACACGTAGGCAACGCCTACGAGATACAGCTCTGCTGCACGCAGATACTTTTGATCCTTCTCGGTGAAGCGGCGCTGGAGGACGCGCCGAGTTCGGGCACCCTTTTTCTCCCCGTCGAATTGATGCCAGGCGAACCTAGCGTAGTCCGTCGGAGTGATGCCTTTGCGCGTTGCCGAAAGACACGCGAAGATCTCTGCATGGAAACCGCGGCATTTCTTCCGACTTGTTCCTCGTGCTGCGTTCCGACGAAGACAAAACGGAAGAACATCCTCGTACTTATAAGGAGGAGGCGCGCAGAGGTTTGAGCCCTGCCCGATAATACGGCCGTTCTTCACCAGGATAGCTCCGAGCTGCCTGTCGAGGCAGTTGGAAAATTGAGTCGAATCCCATGCCTCTTGCAGCACATACCGTCGGAGCTCCTCCTCCCTTTGCTGGAGGGAGGATTCTTCGATTTTTCTCATGAAAATCCCCCCTCCTTTTAAGATAACGCGAGCTAGGGATATTACACACTATTTCTTACTTTCTGTCTACCCGTCTCGAGGACGCATGGTTGGGAATAAGATGACTTCGCGGAGGGAATGGGTGTTGGTAAGCAGGG
>CAYHVI010000013.1:0-18111 GCA_964359655.1 uncultured Candidatus Saccharibacteria bacterium | reverse complement strand
AAATAATCCTTCATGAAAGCAATCCACAAACAAGACAAAGAGATTTTTGATCTCAAGAAGGAGGAGAGACGGCAGGTAATGGTATTCGTGGATGCCTCGAATATTATTTATGGCTGCAACAGAGCTGGTTGGAAAATGGATTTCGAAAAATAAATGCGACAGACGCCCTTAGGGAATCTGCCGCGCTGTATTATATTGTAATTATAGCAACCCCACCATAATTGTCAATAGCAGTTTCTGGTAAACGCATATGTTCCAAGACTTGAAATCCGAAATCAAAGTATTTCTCCTCGTCGTCCTCATCGCCGTCGTTCTTGCCGTCGGCGGGATTTTAGCGTTACAGCAGATGCAGACTTTTCTACCATCGCCACAGCCAAAGACTGTTGATACGACTGATTGGCAAACCTACCGCTCCGATAAGTTTGGGTTTGAGGTACGATATCCAAAAAACTGGAAGTTTATCGAAGATCAAACTTTTGCGGCCGTATATTTTAGCGACAAGGATGATAGGGAACGGAAAGAAGTTTCGATAACGAGTAATGAGCAGGGATTTCGATTGAGAAGGCTCGCAAAGAACTCCGAAGAATTTAAGGCAGGATACAATCAAATTAAATATGAGGTTGATCTGTCGGCGGTTGCTGATTCCGAGCGCAAGCTGATTATGCAAGGCATAGAAACTCTCACAGAAAGGAGAGTAGGGAAACTTGGCATAGACAATCAGGTAATATATCGAGACGGCAATGGGACTCAACAGAGCTTAATTATCGAAACCACACAAACAGACAATGTTGCATCTGTTTTGCAAAGTGTTGCACAGATTCCATTTTTGGAGATTCGAGAGCCAAAAGACAATTATCAACAGATTATCGAAGCAAACTACGAAGCGATGGAATTGGTAGAGGATCCCTTCCGTGCAACTCCCTTACATGGAGCATTCATTGATAAACTGGAAGTCCGTTTTGATGAATTTCAAAAACGATGGGTGATTACGCTTTGGTTTAATTCCGAAGGAGCCGCTCTCCTACAAAATATCACCGCGCGGCATATCGGCGATCCCATTGCAATATATGTGGACGGAGGGGTTATAGCAACGCCAATGGTCCAAGATATGATAACAAAAGGGAAAGTTGAAATTACAGGAGAATTTTTCAGTGAAGAAGAAATAGGAAAGGTAGCAGGCCCAATGAAAGTCGCACTTACTCCGCCAATACTTAATCTGTTGTCAAACACTAGCTGTGGCGCAGCTTCTGTATTTGATGGACAAGAAGGGTGGAAGTGCGAAGGAGAGAGTTGGTCTGCCAGAGGGAGGCGAATTTCTCCTCCACCTGCACAATACTATGGTGTTGTATTTGAGGCGAATGGAAAAGTATACGAAATCTCGACTGTATTTGAAGAATCGCAAAGACAACGGGCCATTGAGCTTTTCAGCCAAATCCTCTCCACGTTTCGGTTTGTAGATTCTTTAAAAGAAGAGGAAATAATTCTTGATCGAAAAGCAGTTTGGTTTTCAGACACGGTGCAAGGAGAAGTAACCCTTTCTTCCACAGATGCTCTAATAGACTTCACACGTTCAGAAGAATTGTCGTGCCCCTATCCACAACCGGGAAAGAAAAGGTACCGAGGGAATTTCCTTTTATCTTTCGAGGGATACACATTGCCCTTAGGAGACTTAGAGTTCGTTGAGGGCACGCCACACAGCGGAGAGTTGGTAATTAAGAAATTCGATCCCATTAATACCCAAGATTTCATTGTACTTACGCAGTATGGAAGTTGTAACGGAAACTCAAAATCTGTTATTGGGTACAGCTTCAGCGATGAGGAACTCAATGCTTTCCCTTTTATCGGTAAAGATGGAAACCCCTATGAATCATTGTTTGGGTCGGTTGAATACGTGAGTGGAGAAGTGGTCAATCGCTTTTATGATAATAGCGATGGCAAAGTTCATCTCGTATTCTATAAGTGGGATCAGTCAACGGAAATCTTTCGATTTTTGCGCGAAGAAACACAAAATCCTTAATATGATTTAGCGAAGTTACATATTTTCTACGACCGTACTAATTATGTAACGTTACCTAATTGAGATATGAACATGAAAACCATACAGCAACAAGACAAAGAGATTTTTGATCTCATAAAAAAAGAAGAAAAGAGGCAGGCAGAGACCATTGATCTTATTGCGTCTGAAAATTATCCGTCCCGAGCAGTAAGAGAAGCATTGGCTTCCATATATGTTGTAAAGTATTCAGAAGGCCGGCCTTTCAAAAGATATTACGGCGGCATGGAAAATGTTGATGCGCTAGAAACGCTCGTTGAGAATCGAGTGCGGAAAGCCTTTGGCATTGGGGAAGAGTGGGCGGTAAATGTACAGCCTTACTCGGGAAGCCCTGCAAACTACGAGGTGTATCGAGGGTTGCTTGATATAGGCGATACCATTTTGTCGCTTGACTTGAGCCACGGCGGACATTTAACGCACGGATCTCCGGTGAGTTTGAGCGGAATTGATTTTCGAATCGCGCACTACACGGTTGATAGGAAAACCCAGCAGTTAGATTACGACGAAATTGCGAAACTTGCTCTTCAGACAAGGCCGCGGTTGATCATTGCGGGCTACAGCGCGTATTCTCGGATAATCGATTTTGAGGCGTTTGGGAAAATAGCAAAAAAAGTTGGAGCTTACTTAATGTGCGATACCGCTCATATTACCGGGTTAATCATAGGAAAAGCGCATCCAAGTCCGTTTCCACAGGCGGATGTGGTAACGACCACTACGCATAAAACGTTGCGTGGCCCACGAGGAGCTATGATCATTTGCAGAGAAGAGTTGCGCGACAAGATTTTTCCCAAGGTATTTCCTGGATTGCAAGGAGGGCCGCACAATCATACTATAGCGGCGATCGGTGTTGCACTCAAAGAGGCGATGACGCCTCGATTTCGAAAGTATGCAGCACAAATTGTGAAAAACGCAAAGGCATTGGCAAAGAATTTGCAGGCTTTTGATTTTCAAATTATTTCAGGTGGAACTGATAACCATGTAATGCTTGTTGACTTGCGCAATAAAAACATTCGCGGCAAGCAAGCGCAAGAGCTTTTGGAATCTGCGGGGATTGTGGCAAATCGCAATACTATTCCATTTGATCCTAACACTCCTTTTAATCCTTCGGGTGTGCGATTTGGAACGCCGGCAGTGACCACGCGCGGAATGAAAGCGCGAGAAATGAAGCGCATAGCCTCGTGGATTTCAGGGGTGATATCAAATCCAGAATCTGCGCCTCGAATAAAGAAAGAAGTCGCAGAGTTTTGCAAAAGATTTCCTATTCCCTAATTATATGGCACAACTGCTTTACGGAGACAAAATCGCGCAAGAGATTTTAGAAAAATTAGCGAAACAGAAACTCAAATCAAAACCAAAGCTCGTGGTGGTTCAGGTGGGGGATAACGCGGTTTCTACACAATACATTCATGAAAAAGAGGAGGCGGCAGAACGCATCGGCGTTCGATTTGAGTTGTTGAAATTCCCTAAAGGCACTTCACAGAAAAAAGTAAAAGCAGCTGTTGAACGAGCGGGAAGATCTGATTCGGTAACAGGTATTGTGGTTCAGCTTCCCTTGCCTTCGAAGTTCAACGCACAGGATGTTTTAGACAACATTCCTTTGGAAAAAGATGTTGATGTTTTGTCGTCTCGCGCTTTTGGTTTGTTTGCTTTAGGAAAACTTCCGATTGTTCCGCCTACTGCACAGGCAATTTTACTACTACTCGAACATTACAATATTTCGTGGCAAGGAAAACATATTGTGGTAGTAGGGGCTGGAAGATTGGTTGGACTTCCAACAATACTCTCGCTTATTATGGGAAAAACGACATTCAGCTCTGTGAACGAGAAAACAAAGTCTCTCGCCGCTTTTACCAAACAAGCGGATATTCTCATTTCTGGTGTCGGAAAACCAAAGCTTATCAAAAGTTCAATGCTTAAAAAGGGAAGTGTGGTAATCGATGCCGGCACTTCCGTAGAACATGGAACGGTTTCTGGCGATGTAGACTTTAATGCAGCCGTCGAAAAAGTGCGCGCGATTACGCCAGTGCCTGGCGGCGTTGGCCCTCTCACAGTTGCTTGTCTCTTGCGCAACTTGTTTATACTGTCGAGTTCGTAGAACTGTTGATCGAGAGCGAACTGTGGAAAAAAAATTTCTCTTGCGACGTTGATATGTAGTATAATAAAATAATGTTTTGAAAAAGGTCGCGGAAATTTTTTAGATTTATACCAATACAATGAATGATTTGACTTTTATGAACGAACTCGCAGTGAGTTTTGGATCATATCTGCCGAGCCTGGTGGGCGCTTTGGCAATTTTGCTTTTGGGATGGATTGTTGCTTTGTTGATTGCGGGAATCGTGCGAGGAGCATTGCGCCGCACTACGCTCGACGAACGGATCGCTTCGTGGTTAATGGGAAGCCATGCAGTGCCCGGCGTCCAAGTAGAACAATGGGTTGCAAAAATCGTATTTTACTTTATCTTACTTTTCACATTGGTTGCGTTTTTTGAAACTCTTGGGCTTTCTCTTATTGCTTCTTCGCTTGATAACTTTCTTGGGCAGATTTCCTCATACTTTCCTCGGTTGATTGAGGCAGGGTTTGTTTTATTGATTGCGTGGGTTGTGGCAAACGCTTCTCGGCTCGTAACGATTCGGGTGTTGAGCTTGGCAAAGATTGACAAACAACTGGAGGTACAGGCTGGGGTACGGCGCGAAAAAGCAATACCTTTGGCAAAAACTCTTTCTGACGCCGTGTACTGGCTTATCTTTCTCTTGTTTTTGCCGGCGCTGCTGGATGCCTTGGCGCTCCACGGATTGTTAGAGCCGGTGCAAGGGATGACCGATAAAGTCGTGACTTTCCTGCCGAATCTTCTTGCCGCAGGGCTTTTGTTGTTTGTGGGCTGGTTCGTGGCTAGGATCGTGCAGCGCATTACGACAAATCTATTGGCCGCGGTAGGTACAGATCAACTGGCAGAACGGGTTGGCATTACGCAGATTTTAGGAGCCCAGACTTTGTCGGGGGTGCTCGGGGTGGTGACGTATGTTTTAGTGCTTATTCCCGTATTGATTGCAAGCTTGAATGCGCTCGGATTGGAAGCGGTAACAAATCCCGCGAGCAACATGCTGAATATCATTTTAGCTGCGATTCCATCTGTTTTCGCCGCAGGTATTGTGATGGTGTTTGCCTTTATCGTTGGACGAGTGGTGAGCGGGCTTGTTACCAACTTGCTGGCAGCTGTGGGATTTGATCATATCTTAGCCCTCTTGGGATTTGGAAAAGAGATGCACGGTTCTCAAAAGCCCTCTGCTGTTATTGGATATCTCGCATTGGTTGCCATTCTTCTGTTTGCATTTATCGAAGCTGCCAGGCTTCTCGGATTTGAAGTATTAGGAGATCTTACCAAAGAGTTTATTGTGTTTTCCGGACATATTCTTTTGGGGCTTGTGCTATTCGCGATTGGATTGTACTTGGCGAATGTGGTTTCAAAGTCATTGTCGACAAGGAAGAGCAAGCAGACACACTTTCTGGCTTTGGCTGCGAAGATTGCAATTCTCGTATTTGCAGGCGCCATGGCGCTGCGGCAGATGGGCTTGGCAAACGAGATTATCAGCATTGCTTTCGGATTGATTTTGGGATCTCTCGCGGTGGCGATTGCTCTGGCGTTTGGCTTGGGCGGTCGCGACGTGGCGGCTCGGCATTTGGAGGCGTGGACAAAATCTCTGAAGAAAAAACGGTAGATATATATCTTTCTTGGATAGTAAAAATAAAAGGCACCCTGGTTTCCGATCCAGGGTGCTTGTTTTGCTTTGGCGACTGCGTTGAAGGATTAGAAGAGGGGGGTGTGAATTTTGGTCGGCAGTGTGGCGAGTGCATTCGTGAGTTCCTCGGAGGGTTCTCCGTAGACGTTAAGGGATGTGAGAGCGGAAAATTCAAGGAGTTCGCCTAATGCACCCCCCACGTTTTCGAGGTGTTTCTGCACCGCATCCGAGCCGGCGTAGACCTCCCTTACTTCGCATCGATCGCCGTCGACGAACCAATCGTAGGAGAGATTTGTGCCCTGCTCGTTTTCTTCGACGAGCGCGCGGCATTTGGCAGCGGCCGCCTTGAACTTCTCCATTTTGTCCTTATGGACCGTGAGATGAGCGCTTATCTGAATCATGGCCTTTCTCCTTTCTTTACTCGAGTTCGCCAAAGCAAAGCCAGTAAATCATTTTTTGAAAGATTCGTCAATAAGATTGACAAATAGCGCAAGAGCTTGGTATAGAATTAATAGAATCCTTAAAAGGGGGTGTAGAATGGAGTTTCAGCCAGGAAGATATGTGTTCATAGAGTGTACCTTTCTTGAGGGGAAGAAGTCTATCCCGATGGGGTTAGTTGGGTCCATCGTCTATAATTCTCAAGGAGATATGTCGGTATGTATTTTGTGGGACGACAGAAGATTGGCCGCATACAGGGGGACATATAAGGTTCGCGGCAATATCGTGACCCACTGCATATCCGATGATCGTGCAGGCACGATGCATGGGGTGTTTGTCCAGAAGCGAAAATATCGTTGTTTTCTTCGAGAAAACACTCCTATGATGGAGCTCGAGACCCCGGGACCGGTTAGGATAGATGGTAAAGAAGCGATCGTACGCCTGCTTGCTTGTCGAGTGGGAGATGCATGAATGAAGACATCAGGCATTCCCCATGTCTTTGGGGAATGCTTTTTTAATGGAAACTTCTTTTGCAACTTTTCTTTCTATCCGGTATAATGAGGAAATATTACGTATGAAGTAAAAGGTCGGATAAGTAATCTCCTATTTTTATGTATGAGGTTTAAAGACAAAGTTGTAATTATTACGGGTTCGGGTTCAGGACAGGGCCGCGTCGAGGCGCTGCTCTTTGCGAGAGAAGGAGCCCATGTGGTTGTTGACGACTTTAATAAAGAGGGCGCCGATGAAACAGCTGCGTTATTGAAAAAACAGAAAACTCCAGGGAAGATACTCATTTCATATGCGGATGTAAGACATGAGGATGAAGTAAAGAAAATGATTGAAGAAGCGATGAAAACATTCGGGAAGATTGATATATTGGTTAACAACGCCGGAATTTATCGAGGTCATGCAGTCCCGGAAACCCCCGAAGAAGAGTTTTATGAGGTTATTGACACGAACATTAAAGGAGCTTTTTTGTGCTGCAAGTATGTAGTTCCTCATATGATGAAAGCAAAACAGGGCGCGATTATTAACATCGCTTCTATTGGCGCTTTCATCGCTTTGGAGGGAAGCGCGGTATATGCAGCTTCTAAAGCCGGCTTGACTGGATTCACAAGGAGTCTTGCCTTGGATCTTGCGCCGTATGGAATTCGAGTGAATGCAGTGGGTCCGGGGTGGACAAAGACACCCATGATTAAGCCTTTAATAGAGGATCCCAATATCAGCAAAGCGCTCTTGGCGGATATTCCAGCCGGTCGTTTTGCAGAGCCCGAAGATCAGGCGTATCTCGTTCTCTTTCTTGCTTCAGACGACGCGGCATATCTCTACGGACAGACTATCTGCAACGATGGAGGATGGACATTGCGGTAGCCTTAAGAACTTATTTTTTCACGAATGGAGGATTCCATTGAGCGGCAAATTAAAGACTTGAGTGAAAGTATGGCCGGAAGCGCAGAATTGTTGCGGCGCTTTGAGCAGTTTGAGCGGGACATTCGGCACAGAGACAGCATTTGGGAAGCAAGACTTCGTTATGGAAGGAGAGGCCTCGAAGTAACGAATCGAGAGCTCGCATTGACGAATAGCAAGCTCGCTCGGGCAAACAAGGAATTAAGTGAATTGCGGAGTGAACTGGAGAAGAAGGTAGAAGAGCGCACCCGAGAATTGAAGGTTGAACAAGACCGGATACAACGAATTATTGCTCAGCTTTCTGCCGGCCTTTTACTCATTGACGAAGCAGGGAAGATTTCTCTGATTAATGCGCAGGCTGAAGCATTTCTTGGTATCACAGAAGAACAAGTTGTGCGGCATACGGTTGGAGAGTTGTCCACAACATCGCTTTCAGGAAGGTTCTTTCAGTTTCTTGATACGATAGAGTCAAATACAAAGAAGAGGTTTGAGCTTTCCGAACCAGAATTCCTGGTGCTGGAAGTGATAAAGACAAATCTTACGCAGGGGAGCCAAGTCGTTGATTCTATTGTTCTCTTGCACGATATGACACGGGAGGCAGTGATTGAGAAGGTAAAATCAGAATTTCTCTCGATTGCCGCGCACCAGCTGCGCACTCCCTTATCCGCCTTAAAATGGGTATTATATATGGTGTTGGAAGGAGACGCCGGGCCATTAAAAAAGGCGCAAAAAGAACTTTTGGAAAAGGGGTATAGCGCAAACGAGCGGATGATTGCTTTGGTGAACGATCTTTTAGATGTGGTGCGCATCGAGGAAGGGCGGTTTGACTACAAATTTAAAAAGACTGGGGTTACAAATGTGATCGACAGCATTGTAAAAGAAACAAAAGTTATCGCCGATGAAAAAGGAATCCAGCTTTCGTTTCATAAGCCATCCCGTGAATTTCCCGAGGTTGCGCTTGATGCAGTAAAGTTTCGTTTGGCAGCGTCGAACATTATTACAAACGCAGTGCAGTATACACCGGCAAAGGGACGGGTTGACGTTGAGCTTACACTCAATGGTTCTGAAATCTTGATATTGGTAAAAGATACGGGGGTGGGGATACCGAAACATCAGTTGGACCGATTGTTCACCAAGTTTTTCCGCGCAGACAACGCGGTCCGCATGCAGACTGCAGGAAGCGGCCTCGGACTCTTTATTGCGAAAAATATTATTGAAAAACATAAAGGAAAAATTTGGATTGAATCAGAAGAAGGCAAGGGTACTACAGTATATTTTACCATTCCAACTGCAACGTAATGGTTTTGTTGACAATAAAGCCGGCAAATGATTTACTGGGTGTATGTTAAAAGCAACATGCGGATGTGGTTATTCGAGCGTAGCTAATACCGAAGAAGAAATGATGATAAAGATGAAAGAGCATTTGGCAAACAGTCCTGATTGCGCAAAGAAAGTGGAGGGGAAAAGCGAAGAAGAACAAAAAGAGATGCTCCGCCAGATAACAGAAGAAGTTTAGTTTTTATATTGCATATTCGAACACGCTAAAAGCGGCTTTGAAAGCCGCTTTTGTTGTGCGCGTGCTCGTACTGAACAAAGCTGAAGTGCCCGGGGAGAGAATCGAACTCTCATGAGGTTACCCTCGGCAGATTTTGAGTCTGCTACGTCTACCGTTCCGCCACCCGGGCATTCCCCGTAGAGCTTATTTTATCAGAGAATGAGGTTTTTGTAAACCGTCTTACAATTTACGTATATACGTAAATTGTAAGACAAAGTTTTGATGCAATCATACTATTTTTTATTCGTTTCGCAGGCGGGATTTGAGCATTTTGTTTGCTTGCGAGAAGTTTCGGTTAAAAGAGAGTTGCATTGTGTACACTGTTTCGTCGTGGGTTTATCCCACAGGGCAAAGTCGCATGCAGGGTAGCGATTGCAGCCATAAAATATTTTTCTTCGTTTGGTGTGTTTGGGAACTATATGACCTCGATGGCATTTAGGACAGATAATTTGGGGAAAGTTGTCAACTTCCAGCGACGCGGTATATTTGCATTCCGGAAAACCAGAGCAGGCGTAAAATTTCCCGTATCTTCCGAAACGAATCAAAAGGTGATTGTCCCGCTTTACGGGATCTGGCGAAGCCAGACATTCAGGGCAGAGTTTGTCGGTTGTTTCGACTGCTATTTTTTGTGTGGATACTTCTTTCTCTTTCTTTGCAAGATTTTCTGCAAACGGTCCGTAGAATTCTTTTATCATCGGCACCCATTGCTTTCTTCCTTCGGCAATCTCGTCTAAATCTTTTTCCATTGTTGCGGTAAAGCCTACATCCACAATTTGAGTGAAGTGTTCAACCAGAAGATCGCTTACCGCAGTTCCAATCTCTGTTGGACGCAATCTGCGCTGGTCATCCTTTTCCACATAATTTCTTTCTTGGATAGTTGAGAGAATAGGGGCATAGGTGGAAGGTCTACCAATGCCATATCCTTCTAAGGCCTTAATCAAACTTGCCTCGTTGTACCGCGGAGGCGGTTCGGTAAAATGTTGAAAAGAGTTGAGTTTTTTGAGATCGAGAATTTCTTGTTCTTTCAAAAGAGGAAGATCCGCTTCTTCAAATTTCATGGGGTAAACTCTTAAGAAACCGTCGAACTTGAGCATTTGGCCGGTCGCGCGAAAAGTATATTGGTTTGCTTTAATGTCAACGCTTGTAGTATCGAATATGGCTTGAGCCATTTGGGAGGCTATAAATCTGCGCCAAATTAAGTCATACAGTTTTGCCTGCGCGGAGTTGAGTTTCATGCGCGCAGGAACGTTGTTCGGATTGGTTGGCCGAATCGCTTCGTGCGCTTCTTGTGCACCCTTGGCTTTTGTTTTGAACTGTCGAAAAGAGCCTGTCCAGTAGGTTTGTTCATATTCTTTGGTAATAAAATTTTTCGCTGAAGCCAGCGCTGAAGCAGCGAGGTTCAAAGAATCGGTACGATGATACGTAATAAGCCCTGTTTCATACAATTGCTGGGCGATGCTCATGGTAAACTTCGCCGGAAAGTGAAGCCGCTGTGCAGCTGTTTGTTGAAGAGTCGAAGTGGTAAACGGCGGCAACGGATTCCTCTTTGTTTCTTTGCGTTCAATCTGTGCAACTCTATACTCTGCTCCTTCCAGATCATCTTTTATTTGCGCAGCTTCTTTTTGAGATTTAATATCTAACTTCCCTATTGCTTTATCGTCTTTCTTTATGAGCAATGCTTCAAATTCAGTGCCCTTGAGGAACGAAGCTGCGATTGTCCAGTATTCTTGGGATTTGAACTTTTCAATTTCACGCTCGCGATCCACGACAAGACGCAAGGCAACCGACTGCACCCTTCCCGCAGAAAGCCTTCGCGCAACTTTTTTCCATAAAAACGGGGAAAGTTTGTATCCAACAAGGCGGTCTAAGATTCTTCGTGCTTGCTGGGCGTCAACACGGTTACTATCAATCTCTCGTGGGTTTTTGAGCGCTGCCTCAATTGCTGACTTGGTAATCTCATGAAAAACAATTCTCTGCGGATTTTTTAGTTTCAACGTTTCTGCCAAATGCCAAGCAATGGCCTCGCCTTCCCGATCTTGGTCGGTAGCCAAAATTGTAGCGCTTGCTCTTTGAGCTTCCCTTGTAAGAATGTTGACTGTTTTTCTCGCTTTCGTAGGGATAATATAGTTAGGTTCAAAATTATTCTCCACATCTACGCCCAGTTTGCTTTTGGGTAAATCGCGCACATGCCCAAATGAGGATAAGACATTGTATTCTTTTCCAATAAATTGCTGAATGGTGCGTGCTTTCGTAGGACTCTCCACCACAACTAACTTTTTCATACAAGTTACTGTACCACTGTTTTTAATTTTTCGACAGCTTCAGAGAGCATCTGGCAATAAAGATTAAGCCCGACGGCGTTAACACTGCCGGATTGTTCTTTGCCTAGGATGTTTCCTGCGCCGCGGATTTCCAAATCGCGAAGAGCGATTCTATATCCTGATCCAAGCTCCTCTGCTTCTTTGAGCGCCTGCAGGCGGAGTTTTGCTTTGGGCGACAGGCGGCCGCTGTAGAGAAAGTACGCGTACGATTGAGTGTTTGATCGCCCCACTCTTCCTTTAATCTGGTAGGCTTGGGCCAAACCGAGTTTCGTCGCGTCCTCCACGATCATGGTGCTTACATTTGCCAGATCCAAACCGTTTTCAATAATCGTGGTTGCCAAGAGCACGCCAAACTTTTTGTTTTTGAAATCCTCCACAATTTGGATGAGCTCTTTTTCTCGCATGCGGCCGTGCGCAATTCCAAACGTTGCGCCTGGCACAAGTTTTTGAAGGACGCGTTTTACAAGCTCAATCGTGCCTATGCGGTTGTGCAAATAATATACTTGCCCCTTTCTCGCGAGTTCTTTTTCAATTGCTTCTTTGATGAGCACGTCTTTTCTCTTTGAGATGATTGTTTTTACTGCGAGGCGGCCTTGGGGCGGAGTCTGAATAGTGCTTATCTTTTTGAGTGACGAGAGCGCCATGTACAATGTGCGGGGAATTGGAGTTGCAGAAAGCGAAAGCACGTCGAGCGAGCTTCGCATTTCTCTGAACCGCTCTTTTTGCTTTACGCCAAAACGCTGCTCGTCGTCTATCACGAGCAAGCCCAAGTTTTTAAACTCAACATCGCGGGAAAAAAGTCGATGCGTCCCTATCACAATGTCTGTCGTGCCCTGCGTGATTCCCTGAAGAATGCGCTCTTGCTCTTTTTTTGACTGCACTCGTGAAAGCACTTCAAGGTGAATGGGCAAATCTTTCAATCTATTTTGAAAGTTTTGAAAATGCTGGTGGCAAAGTATGGTGGTGGGAGCTACAAGGGCAGATTGGTATCCGTTGTGGCTGGCATGCACCATGGCACGCAATGCAATTTCTGTTTTGCCAAAGCCAACGTCCCCGCACACAATGCGGTCCATAGGTTCTTGACGCGAAAGATCGTTGTATATGTCGTGGAGCGCCTGCATTTGGTCTGGAGTTTCTTGGTAGGGGAATGAGGCTCGGAGCTTTCTTTCGATTTCATCTTCTGGAAGGTAGACTGGGCGCGTGGTCATTTCTCTTTTTGCGTAAAGCTCCAAAAGTTCTTTTGCAAGCTTTTCTATGTCTTCTCTTATTTTTCTTTTTGTTTTTTGCCATACCAAAGATCCAAGGCGTGAAATATGAGGTTCGGCAAATCCTATGTATCTCGAAAGTTTTCTTTCTAATCCCAAGGGTACATAGAGTTTATCGCCTTGTGCATATTCTAATGTGTAATATTTTCTGACAGAATTTTCACGATCGTGAAAATTGTGTATAGATTCAAATGCAGTATATCCTGTAAAGCGAGCAACGCCGTGGTCGAGATGGACAACAGAGTCGCCAATTTTTAAGCCGTGCAAATCAGAGAAAATCTTTTGCGATTTGAGGCGTTTTTTGAGAACTTCCTTTGCTTTTTGCTCATCTTCGATTTGTATTTCTAATTCTTGAATTGAATCAATCCGATTTCCTACAAATTCAATGCAAAGCGCCTTGTTCGAATTGATAGGGAATACGTCAACAATTCCTCCTCGGTGATCAAACTCTCCAATATCCTCAACATTGAGAACTTTTTCATATCCTAGTTCATCGAGTTTTCTCAAAAGTTCAGAAAGACTAAATTGCTGATCTTTTTCGAGAAAAAGCGTGTTGTTTTCAAAAAACGCCTGTGTTTTCCTCGCGTCAAGAATTTGTTTGAGATTCTCTTGAAACCAAACATTCCCCTTTTCCAAAAAATATGGGGTGATCGCTGTGATCAACACCGAACTTCGCGTGTTTAACAACTCCATCCGGTGTGTATTATATCTGCGTTCGTATAGGAAGTCAATCGAAGCTTCTGTACAAGTTTTCTCCAAGAAATCTCCTTCCTCAAACCAAACATTCCTCTTTTGGTTGACAAATTCCCCCAATAGAAAGTATGATTACTATAACGTAGACGTAGTTCCATGGCAAAGGTATTGGCGGAGGTTGGATGATGGAGACTTTACTAATTATCGGTGGATTTCCCAGCCGAGACATCCTTCAGATGTTGGCAAAAAACTGGGCTTTGATGTTTGTTAAAGAATTGCCCGAAAGACTTCCCGATGGCTTGGATGCAATTCTTGTTTGGGATCGTGGAGGAGATACCTGGATTACGATCCTCAACTTACGTGTGTGGACTGATGTGCTAATCGCGGTAGTTGTGGGTATTCCCCGATCTGGGATAGGCGTGTTGAGGGCTGTCGACGCTGGAGCAGACATATTCTTAGATACCGGCGTCAGTGGAAAAGAGTGGATGGCTCGGATTTGTGCAGCTATGCAAAGAGTTCATGCAGAACGCCACCATTGGGGGGCGTGATCTTCCGGGAAGAGTTTTGCTGCTCTTCCCGGTTTCAATTGTACTCACTCATTGCTTTTTCAATGCCGTTGCGCAAAATAGAGTCGAGTGCGGCGCAGGCATTCTGAATCGTTTGCTCTACCACATTGCTCTCTACTTGAGAGAATCGCTGGAGCACGAATTCTTCCACTTGTTCAGGTTTTCCGGTTTTTGGCTGAATCCCCAATCTGACTCTTACAAAATCTTGGGTGCCAAGCGCGGAGATAATTGATTCCACGCCCTTATGTCCGGCAGAACCGCTGCCCATGGAAATACGAAGTTTGCCAAGAGGCAAATCAATGTCGTCATGCACTACGAGCAAGTTTGTAGTTTGTAGTTTGTAGTTTGTAGTTAGAATACTTACCGCGTCGCCCGAGTTGTTCATCGAAGTTCGAGGTTTGGCGAGTAAGACTTTTTGCTGACCCACTATGCTTTCTGACAAGAGAGAATCCGATTTTTTGTTGAGTTTAAACTCGGGAAATTCATGCTTTTTCGCAAATGCGTCCAAAACCATAAACCCTATATTGTGACGGGTTTGTTCGTATTGGTGGGTTGGATTTCCAAGCCCAACGAAAAGCAACATGAGCTCATTATAGCTTTCCATTGCAAAAAAGAAAAATGTTGATATAATACACAAGAGTTATGGCAAAAACTTTTTCTTTTGTTTGGGAGTTCGCAAAGATCGCTCTTATTGCGTTCTTGCTCGTGGCAGGATTCAGGTTTTTTGTATTCCAGCCCTTTTTGGTAAGGGGAGCGTCTATGGAACCGAATTTTCACAATTGGGATTATTTGATTGTGGATGAAATTTCTTATCGGTTTCGGAATCCGGAGCGCGGAGAGGTTGTGGTGTTTAAGTTTCCCAACGATCCTTCTCAAAGATATATCAAAAGAATCGTTGGTCTTCCGGGGGAAAGCGTAAAAGTACAAGACGGCCAAGTAATCATTTCTCGAGGGACAGAAAGCGCGCAGTTAGACGAAAGGAACTATGTTTCTTCTGAAACGCCGGGGGCAGTCGAGGTTGCGCTTGGCGAACAAGAATACTTTGTAATGGGAGATAACCGTCGTTATTCTTCTGACTCAAGAGCGTGGGGCGCGCTTTCTGAAAACTTGATTATCGGCCGCGTATTTATGCGCGTGTTTCCCTTGAGCGCATTTGCATATGAGTAAAAAAGTGAAATTTCAAACGCCCACCGGAATGCACGACATCTTGCCTGAAGATCAGTTTTTGTATGAGAAGATTTGGCGTGTTGTGGATGACGTTGCAAAGTTTTATGGGTTTGGCAAAATTGACACTCCCTTAGTGGAAGAAGCTGCCTTATACGAAAAGGGAACGGGTGGAACCACTGACATTGTTGAAAAGCAGATGTACACATTAAAAACGAAAGGGGATGACATCCTCGCGCTTCGACCAGAGTTTACTCCAGGAATTGTGCGTTCGTATATTCAGCATGGGATGATAAATTTGCCCCAACCCGTAAAGCTCTACACGTATGGACCTCTGTTTCGCTACGAGCATCCGCAGGCAGGAAGGTTCAGACAATTCCATCAGGTGGATTTTGAAGTATTTGGAGAGCAATCAGCTGCTCTCGACGCTCAAATCATCCAGATTTTTTACATCATTCTTAAAGAACTTAAATTTTCCCACTTAATTATTGAAGTAAACAGCATTGGAGACAATCAGTGCCGCCCGTATTACAAGAAGTTGCTTTCCAATTATTTGAGGCCGCGCCAAAATTCTTTGTGCGCTGATTGCAGAAGGAGAATTCGAGAAAACCCGCTTCGTACTTTAGATTGCAAGGAAGAAAAATGCCAGCGGGTTAGATCCCAGGCACCCCAACTTATCGACCACTTATGCGAAGAATGTAAAAATCACTTAAAGTCGCTGCTCGAATTTTTAGACGTGGCTGATCTTCCGTATCACTTAGATCCCTACTTGGTGCGGGGGTTAGACTATTACACCAAAACCGTGTTTGAGATTTTTTCAGATAAAGCAATGGCAACGAATCAGCCAGTTGACGGAGGAGAAGAGACGGTGCAGAGGAACGCACTCGTAGGAGGAGGCAGGTACGACGGCTTGGCACGGTTGCTCGGAGGAAAGGATGTGCCTGCTTCAGGAGCTGCGGCAGGCGTGGAACGCATTATAAGTTTGATGAAAGAAATGGGATTTGATTCTGGATCAGAACCCTTAGCGAAAATCTTCCTTGCGCAACTTGGAGATTTGCCAAAGAAAAAGAGCTTAAAACTCTTGGAGGAATTTAGAAAAGCAAAAATTCAGATTGCAGAATCTCTTGGTAGGGATTCGCTTCGCACCCAGCTTGCCCGCGCAGACAAACTCGGAGTAGAGTACACGCTTATCTTGGGCCAAAGAGAAGTGCTCGACGGGACCATAGTGGTGAGAAAAATGGATACAGGGGAACAACAGACAGTAAAGTTGGATAAGGTGGTAGAAGAAGTGAAACAGCGTTTGAAAAAGTGAGTATGGAGTGTATTTTCTGCAGAATTGTAAATAAGGAGGTGCCGACAGAAGTTGTGTACGAAGACGAGGATATTCTGGTATTTCCCGACATTCGACCAAAGGCGTCTATCCATTTATTGCTGGTTCCCAAGAAACATATTTCCACATTGCAAGAGGTGGAAGAAAGTGATACTGAATTGATGGGAAGATTACTATTAACAGCCCAAAAGGTCGCTCGAGAAAAACAGTTGAAAGGATATAAGTTGGCAATGAATGTAGGCAAAGACGGAGAGCAAGAAATTAATCATCTCCACCTTCATTTCTTGGCATCATAATTGTATGACATTTGAGATTATCAAACACGAAAGAGAAACGAATCAATCTTTGATTCGCCGTTTTACCAAGAGACTGCGGGAGAGCGGGATTTTGGTAGGGGTGAAAAAGTCAGTGTTTCGTCATAGGCAGAAAAGCAAACAGATGGTCAGACGCGCCACTCTGCGAAGGCTGGAAAAACAAAAAGAGTACCAGCGCTTATTGAAGCTTGGGCAGATTGAGAAAAAATAAACTATAAGCAGATGAAAGAGGAAATCCAAAAGCAGCTCAAAGAAGCAATGCTGCAAAAAGATGAGCTGAAAACCGGAACATTGCGCATGCTCTTGGCTGCTTTGATAAACAAAGAAAAAGAAAAAAGCCAACACGAGCTTTCAGAAGAGGAAATTCAGCAGGTTATCTCAACAGAGGTAAAGAAAAGAAAAGAGGCGACAGAAGCTTTTGAAAAAGGGGGAAGACCGGAAATGGCAGAAAAGGAGCGCAAAGAAATGAAGATTTTACAAAAGTATTTACCAGAGCAATTATCTGAAGAAGAGGTGCGAAAGCTGGTAAAAGAGGCAATGGAGCAAACAGGAGCCACCACTCCGCAAGATATGGGTAAGGTTATGGCGGCTGTAATGCCCAAACTCAAAGGCAAGGCAGACGGCGTCCTTGTAAGCTCAATTGTCAGAGAGCTATTGACAAACTAGAGACTTTCCTATATATCAATACCATAATTATAAGATAAGTCGTTATAAGTTTCACAAAAATTTTATGAAGAAAAAGATTCTTATCGCGTGTGCAGTATTCCTCGTACTCGGAGGAACATTCGCTTTTGCGCAAAGCGCAAAAGCACAAACCGTCGCAGATTTACAAGCTCAAATTCAGTCGTTGCTCGCCACTATAGCACAGCTTCAGGAGCAGGTAGCTCAGCTTCAAGGCGGTGGGACGCCAGCTTGGTGTTTTACGTTTGACCGCAATCTTAAGTTTGGCAACGGTGGGAGAGATGTAGAAATGCTCCACATTGCTTTGCAAAAAGCAGGTTTTAGTGTTGGTGCAGAAGCAAATACTAAAGAATTTGGGGAGCAAACCGCTTCTGCCGTGGTTGGATTTCAGCAAAAATATGCCCAGGAAATCTTAGCTCCCAATGGCTTGCAGTATGGCACAGGCTTTGTTGGACCTTCCACCCGAGCAAAATTGAACCAGCTCTATGGCTGCGGAATTATTATTCCTCCACCTCCTATATATAAACCTTCCATCACCGTGCTTTCTCCAAACAGCGGCGAGAAGTGGATGATTGGAAATACATACG
>CAYHVI010000012.1:0-19195 GCA_964359655.1 uncultured Candidatus Saccharibacteria bacterium | reverse complement strand
TGCCGTGATCTTTTGGATTTTCTGAAATAAGAGGGATTCCAAATTTGTATGCGAGAGCGGCATAGGAAGCGTCATAAAAAGTAACTTCATACTTCTTCATAAATCCTTCGGCAATATCAAGAGTTCTTTCCTCCGGAGGGAAAAACTCCAGCGAAGATTCAAAAAGCAGATGTAATGCCTCAATAATGGTTGGTTCTTGTAATCTTTTTGCCTTCCCAAGCACATTTCCGATTTCGTATAGAAGAAGATCCGGCGCCAAAAGCCGGATCTCGCCCATTTCTGCCTTACGCCATAGAGCACGGGCGGTCTCACTTCCTTCCTCCTCCGCAAAAAACTTCACAGCAACGGAAGCATCGAGCACATACGTATTACCATTTCTATTAGTGGGCTTGTCGGTCATACCTTACGTATTCAGAAAGAGAAATATCCTGCCTACCTTCTTTCGCAATGCGGTTGAGTGCTGCTTCAACTTTTTCCCATTCTTTCTTTCTTTTGGCAATATCAGCTTTTTTCTCTAACTTTTCAAAAGACTCAATATCCATCAGTACTGCCTGCACTTTTCCGTGTGCACCTAAAAACACAGGGCCTTTCTGCGTTTTTGCCTTTTCGAGGACACTTTTATAGTTTCGTTGTATCTCTCGCATAGAGATGATGTTTTGTTCCATACTCCTATTATATATGACGTACATTTGTATGTCAATACCAATTATTCAACAAACCGAAAATGAACGAATTGTACATATGTCTCATTTATTCACTAGAAACGTAGAAAACTATGTTATTTCGCTTTCTTTTCTAGTTCCGCGATTTGCATGATGGTAGGGATCACGGCGTCGGGATTCAAGGAAATGCTGTCGATACCCTGCTCAACCAAAAACTTGGTGAATTCTGGATAGTCAGACGGTGCCTGGCCGCAAATGCCAATATACTTGTTTTTTTCTCGGCATTTTGCAATAACTGTTGCTATCATTTGTTTTACCGCAGGATCGTTTTCATTTCCAATGGAAGCTCCCATTGCAGAATCGCGATCAATACCCAAAATAAGCTGTGTGAGATCATTTGACCCAATAGACATTCCGTCGAATATATCGAGAAATTCATCCACAAGAATCACATTTGAAGGAATCTCGCACATCATTATTATACGAAGCCTTGGATTTGCTTCTTTCGAAAGCCCAAATTCCTTCATCAAAGCAATTACTTTTCTGCCTTCTTTAAGCGTTCGACAGAAGGGCACCATCGGAGTTACATTTTCCAAACCCATTTCTTCTCGCACTTTTTTGATTGCCAAACACTCCAAGCCGAATGCTTCGCGAAATCGGGTATCATAATATCTCGAAGCTCCTCGCCAGCCGAGCATAGGATTTGATTCAACAAACTCATAAAGCCCACCGCCTAAAAGCTGACGATATTCGTTTGTTTTGAAATCGGAGAATCGGGTAATCACTTCGTGCGGCCAAAACGCAGCACCAATTTTTGCAATGCCTTCTGCAAGTTTATCAACATAATATTGCTTTTTATCCGCGTATCCCGATGTCAGCTCGTCGATCTCTTTTTTTACCCTGAGCAGAGTCGAAGGACCTTTCAACTTCTTGTAATCAATCAGAGCATTCGGATGTATCTTAATGTATGAATTAATAATAAACTCCAAACGGCCAAGCCCTACGCCTTTCACGGGCAAATAAGCATTTTTGAAAGCTTCGTCTGGCGCACCGATATTCACCATAACCTTGGTTTTGGTTTCTGGAACGCGTTCAAATCTGCGTTCTTTGATTTCGAACTTCAGCAAACCCTGATACACCCTTCCTTCATCTCCCGAAGAACAATCCACTGTTACCACCTGTCCTGTTTTGAGCTTTTTTGTTGCGTTTCCCGTACCCACAATTGCAGGAATTCCAAATTCCCGGGAAATAATGGCCGCGTGCGACGTTCTACCCCCCCTGTCGGTTACCACCGCCGAGGCTCCTTTCATAACGGGCTCCCAATCAGGATCGGTAATCGCGGTAACTAAAACTTCTCCTTTTTGCAGCTTGTCCATATCTTTTATTTTTTGAATGAGCCGCACTTTTCCCGCTGCTATTTTCATTCCCACTCCCATGCCACTTACAAGAGGCATCGCTGTTTCTTTCAATCGATATTCACGATGCACATTTTTTCTAACTTGCGCATGCGCTGTTTCTGCCCGCGCCTGCACAATAAAAAACTCGTCCGTGATACCGTCTTTTGCCCATTCAATATCCATAGGTTTTCCAAAGTGCTTTTCAATCGCGACCCCCAATTGAGCAAGCTTGAGTATTTCTTCGTCACTCAAGCAAAACTTTTGACGATCAGAAACCGATACCATAACTTTTTTTGTGCCAGGAGAACCATAGATAAGTTTTTGCTTTTTCGGGCCAAGCGTTTTTTCTATTATTCCTCTCCCTCCCTCTTTGAGTATTGGTTTAAACACCATAAACTCATCTGGGGTAACCTGCCCTTGACCTATCATTTCGCCCAAACCATAGGACGCATTGATAAGTACTACCTTATTAAATCCTGTTTCAGGATCTATGGTAAACATCACGCCGCTTACCCCTTTGTCTGATCTCACCATTTCCTGCACACCAACAGCAAGCGCACTTTCCCAATGCGAAAAACCTTTATCTTCACGATATGAGATTGCGCGATCGGTAAATAAAGAAGCCATAACCTTTTTCACTGATTCGAGCAATGCTTTTTCGCCCACTACGTTCAAATAGGTTTCCTGCTGGCCCGCAAAAGAAGCTTCTGGCAAATCTTCTAAAGTACTTGAAGAACGAACAGCCACATGTGCGTTTTTACCAAGTTTGAGATACGCCTGCACAATTTCTCTCCGCAATTCTCCGGGAAGCTCAACTTTCAAAATAAGTTCACGAATCGCTTTCCCTCTTTTCTGCAGATCCTTTACGCTCTTTAGGTTCAAATTCTCGAGCTGCTCGCCGATTTGCTCCGTGAGACCTCTCTTCTCCAAAAAATAACGAAATGCGCGTGCAGTAACGACAAAACCATTGGGCACTCGAATGCCCAATGGTTTTAATTGAGAATACATTTCTCCTAGCGAAGCATTCTTCCCTCCTACCAAAGTCATATCTTTCATTCCTATCTCTAAAAACCAAAGAATAAACGCCTTCTCTTTTTGAGCACGTTTCATAATTCCTCTACTCTAACACTATTTTCACTCGAGAAACAGGACGAGCCACATTAAAAAAATACCAGCTACAAAAGTAAAAAGTAAGCTTAAAGACTTTACCGGACTTTGTTCTTTGCGAATCTCTGGTACAAAGTCAGAGGCTGCCACGTATACAAAAACTCCAACCGCAAAAAGTACAAACAACATCACCCACTCTCCTAGAAATCCTGCGAGTAAGAAGCTTACGATCCCTCCGAGCACTACGGTTGTGGCAGATAAAAAATTAAGCAGCAATGCCCGAGCTTTTGAGAATCCTGCATACATCAATACTCCAAACTCTGCGATTTCTTGTGGAATTTCATGCAAGGCTACAGCAAGCGTTGTGACAAATCCAAGTTTTATGTCCACAAAAAATACCGCAGCAATAATCATGCCATCGAGAAAATTATGTGTTCCATCACCCAACAAACTTAAAATTCCGAGCGAACGGTGTTGTGGCTTGTCGCCCCGCGTATGGTGCCAGTGCAAAATATTTTCAATAAAGAAAAAAGCGCTAAATCCAAACAACACAAACAGAAATGCATTTTCAGATTTAATTTCTTTAATTGCTTCTGGAAGCAAGTGCAAAAAGGCAGCCCCCATAAAAGAGCCTGCAGCAAAAGCAAGCAAGAAAATGGAAATTCGCTGTATTAAATTCTTTTGAAAAAACAAGAATAACGCTCCCGAAAAAGATAAGAGGCTTATGCAACCGGTTGAAATAAGGATTCCAAAAAAAGTTGTCATACTACTTTATGATAACGCAACCAAGTTGTATTTATCAACTCCTCCTTTGCAAAACGATGTTGGGGATTAATTTTTTTGGAGTGGGCAAAACGCCATGGTATACTATCTCAATAAAGTCGAGGCTCGATACAAATACCAGCAAACAATAATAAATATATGAATTTTCTTTCAAATTTGCCCGATGAAGTATTCTGGCTATGGCTTTCGGGTTTCACGTTTCTTGTAATGACTCTCATATTCCTCTTGGGCCCTTGGCGCAGAGAAAAAAGCGAGTTAATGACCGCGTTTCTGGGATTTCTTGGAGGGATGTCTCTCTTTCATCTCGTCGGAGGAGCAAGCATGTTGTGGGGCAATCCCCTTTTAATGTACGTCGCGGCATTTGCCGCGACAACCGGCTCTGCCTCTGTGGTGAAATTTCCCTTGCTTTCTATCGCGGACAGAACATTGCGGAAAACACTTTTTTACGCGACGCTTGCGATTGCCTGGACGCTCGTTCTTTGGCTCTTGGTTTCTGGCGCAGATCCCATGACTTCCATGAAAGCGGCCTCCATATACATGATTATCTTTTCCGGGCTAAGCGGCGCCTACATGGTGTGGAAGGGATTTTTGTTCAAAGAACCAGACGCCAAAATTAAATGTGTCGGCGGAGGTTGTAGCATTTGGTTTTGCTGCTTTCTCACGCATCTTCTCGTGCTTACGGTAGGAATGGTTGCTTTGGCAAAGCTTTTTATGATACTCACGCCAGTTACGTTGGTTCTCACCGTATACGTTGCTCGTACGCTGTCTCGCCGGCCAAAACCCTCTCTCGCCTAAACTTTTCGAAGGAACCCCTCTAAGGTTTCTTCCGATGTCTGCTGATGCAGAGGAATTTGAAAATAAAAAGTAGCGCCTTTGTTTTCTTCAGAATCGAACCAAATTTTTCCTCTGTGCGCCTTTATCACCATCGAAGCCAAGAACAAACCAATCCCACTGCCAGTGCTTTTAAGTCTTCTCGCGCTTGAAGACCGGAAAAATTCAGAAAATATTTTTGCTCGGTCTTCTTTCTGGATTCCTATGCCGCTATCGGATATCCGAAAGCAAAAGATGCCGTTCAGAATACTTGTCTCAACGTGCACGTTTCCTCCCTTTTCGGTATAATCAATAGCGTTTTCCACAAGATTCTCTACGACCCGCATGAGCCTTGGCACGTCTATTAAGACGAATTGCTTTTTTTGTGTTTGTGAAATCAAAGACGCATAGCTCATTTTTACCTTCTTTGCCTCCGCAAGATTGTGTTGGGCTTCCACCCCCTTTCTTGTTTCTGCTTCGACAGAACCAACATCTACCTTCTTTAAAGAAACTTCGAGCCTTCGAAGCTCAAACTTTGAGATGTCAACATAGTCTTCCACGAGACTTATAAGTGTTTCCACATTATGATACAACTCATTGAATATGCGCTTTTGTTCTTTTGCCAATGCTCCATAATCTCCTTCAAGAATGCTATAAAGGGCCCACTTAAAGCTCGTCGCGGGCGTCCGTAAAGCATGAGCGGCAAAACCAAGCAATTTATCTTTCTTTCCACCTTCTTCTCTAAGGGAAAGAATCTGCGCGCGTTGAGTTTTCAATGAATCGCCGAATGCAAAGAACAACCCGCCCATGACACCGACAATTTCTCCGTATAGAACAATGAGTAAATCTTCGATCTTAAGATTGTTAAAACGCATCCCCTCGAGGATATTCATCATGTTGCCGTCCTGAAAATAAGAAAGCAACTGGATAGTTAAAAGTCCAATCAATAAACCTAGAAGGGAGCCCAAAAATATTTTGAAAAGGTTGATTGTATCCATGCCCGTTTTCACGATTCCATTTCTTTAGTGTAGCTGCCAGAAAGGGCGGCTTGGTTGAGACGAAGGCGTTTCAAAAATGCTTGTTGAGCGGCCTCGACATTTGCTTTTGCTCCTCTCCATGTTTTCAACACTGGCTCTTGCAAGGCGCGAGAAAAAGAAAATGTTAAAGGCCATGGCTGCGGACCAAGCTTTATGATTTCGTTTAGGTTTTCTGTAGCTTGTTGCGGGCTTTGGCCTCCTGAGAGAAACACAACCCCAGCAACTTCTACCGGAACAGAATTTTTCAACGCACGAATCGTGGCTTCTGCTACTTGTTTCGCATCTGCTTGTTCTGCACATTCTTTTCCCGAAAGTACCATACTCGATTTTAAGATCAAACCTTGCAAATCCACTCCTCTTTTCTGCAGAGCGTCGAATACTGTTTTCAATGTATTTATGGTTACTTCCTCTGCTTTTTTGATTGAATGATCGCCATCGAGCAAAACTTCGGGTTCAACAATTGGCACAAAATCTTCGGTTTGGGAGATCGCAGCATATTCTGCAAGTATACGCGCATTTTCCTTTATCGCATCTTCTGTAGGAATGCCTTGGTCAATCGCAAGAACTGCTCGCCATTTGGTAAAACGAGCTCCCATTGCATAGTATTCCTGTAAGCGCTCTGCCAAACCTACTAGCCCCTGGGCAATTTTCTCTCCAGGATGGTTTTCAAAATCAATGGTGCCTTGATCCGCCTTAATGCCGGGAATAATATTTTTTCCTTGGAGAAGCTTGGCGAATGGCATGCCGTTATCTGTTTTTTGGCGTATGGTTTCGTTGAAAAGAATTACCCCGCTCAAAAATTGCTCGATTCCAGGTGTGGAAAAAAGCAACTGGCGATACTGTCTGCGCATTTCTTCTGTTTGTTCCACATTCACAGCGGCAAACCGCTTGTTCGCCGTGTTCGTGCTTTCGTCCGCGGCGAGTATGCCCTTCTTGTTTGCGACAATCTGTTTGGCAATTTGATAGAGCGTAGTCATTACATTCTTTATATCTTATTTCCTCAAAAACAAAAAGGATAGTTTATCCTTTTCCGGAGGCATATCCTCCTTGTGCAAGCGATCGCTTGCACAAGAAAATCTTAACCCAAACTACGCTACACCGAAATGTTCGCGGGTAGAAAGATCGTCGAGGATCTTTTCGGCCACAACAACGTTTATATACGACGCTATACCATACATTTCTGCTACCAACTGAATCTCATTTTCGCACGGCCAGGGGCATACCCACACGCTTTTCTGCAAGGGATAGAAATTCCATTCTTTAAGTTTTCCGCGCAAAACGTCGCGAGCTCGTTTATGCGATTTATCTGGAATATCAAAGATCACCATTCTCCATTTTTTATCCCAGCGCGGGGGTTTCGTAATTTGTAATTTTTCAAATTGAATTTCTCTGAACTTCCGCTTTCCTTCCTTTGTAAGCTCCACCACAAACTTCCCTTTCTTCTCTTTTATGGTAAGGAGGCGATTTTTCTGAAGCCGTCGAATTGCCTGCGTAGTTCTTTGTGTTCTATCCTTCTTGGGAAATTGACTTTGATTCTTATCCAAAAGCTTTGCCGCATACAATACACCAGGCGCCGCTGCAGCAAGGACCACTACCCCGGCGACTCCGATAATAACAAGAATCTGTTTCGCGATTTCCCCGTATCGCTCTTTCATATTTTTATTGTATACTTTCTATATTCCTTGTACAAGCGATCGCTTGAACAAGAAAGTCCAGGGTATCTATCGACTCCCGCAGAAAGCAAAAGAAAAAGCAGGGTGATCAAAACCATCCCGCCTAAACGTGCTTTATTAGTTGGACCGTTGCCCCCATTTCTGCATGGCTTTTTTGTAGTCGCGTACTCTGTACCTATCGCTCTTTCGCCATTATGATGCGAGAGCTGGTAAACTTTCGTGTTCCATGGATCGAAAAGCCAGATTACAAGGCTTCCATCTTTAATTCTTTGCAAACTATATTGTCCTTTGAAAAAATCTGGTACAATACAGCAATATGGTTCAAGTAAAGAAACTTGGTGTCGTGCTCGAGCCGACAGAAAATTTGTTTGAACGCGAAGCCGTACTCAATCCCGGCATTTGGCAGGAGGGAAACAAAATCCATATGTTTTATCGCGCGCTCGACGAGGATCACTGCTCCACTATTGGATATGCAAAGCTTAATGGACCCATGAACGTGCAAGAACGCTGGGAGAAACCAATGCTTTGGGGAACATATGGATATGAAATCCGAGGCATGGAAGATCCCCGCATTGTTAAAATCGGAAACACCTTCTACATGTTTTATGTTGCGCATGATGGCAAGAACGCTGTTACTGCCTACGCAACAAGTGAAGATTTACGATCATTTGAGAAGAAGGGCATCATCAGTCCGCTTATGAGCTACCACGAGTTTGACGAGTTAAACAATGAATTGAAACTCAAAGACTCTTACTCATTTTTTGCTTCCTATTACAAAGAAGAAGCGGGTCAAGACGTGCTTATATGGCATAAAGACGTGTTCCCTTTTCCGCGCAAAATCAAAGGAAAATATGCTTTGATACACAGAATTTTGCCGGATATCCAGATTGCTTTTTTTGATAACTTTGACCGACTCCAGCAAAACGAATTTTGGTGGGAAGAGCTCAAAAAACTTCCAGAACACGTGATCTTGGAGAATAAGCATTGGTTTGAATCACGAAGCATTGGAGGAGGATGTCCTCCTTTTGAAACAAAAGATGGATGGGTCATTATTTTCCACGCAGTGGAATCAAGAAACCAAGGACGAGTATACCACGCGTGCGCAGCGCTTTTAGATAAAGACAATCCCTTAAAGGTTATTGGCCGTCTTCATGAACCATTGTTTTCCCCTACTGAAGAATGGGAAACGCAAGGGTTTGTTTCCAACGTCGTCTTCCCCACAGGAACTGCCCTTTTTGAAGACACACTTTACATCTATTACGGCGCCGCAGACAAACGCATTGCCGTAGCTTCGACAAGCCTTTCAGAACTCCTTGCAGAGATGCAAGACCCCACGAAAGGACACAACAATCATGTCCAACACTAAATCTGATTCCATTCTCTATCTTTCCACGTACCCTCCCCGCGAGTGCGGCATTGCCACTTTTACCAAAGATTTAGCAGAGACAATCCAGCGAAAATATAATCCTGCTTTAAAACCCAGGATTCTTGCAATCAACAACGACATTACTGATATTTTCGCTTATGACAAACACGTCGTGAAACAAATCACTGCAGGAAACATTGAAGACTATATTACCTTGGCCCGCGAACTCAACGAAACACCCGAACTCAAACTTATTCATATCCAGCATGAGTTTGGGATTTTCGGCGGCGATTGGGGCGACTATCTCATTCCTTTTTTTCAAACGATTCAAAAACCAGTCATTGTTACATTTCATACCGTGCTCCCCAAACCCGATCGCGTGCTCTTGCGCGTGGTGCGCCTCGTACTCCAACACAGCAAAGCAGTTATTGTAATGAATGATTTCTCCCGCCAGATCTTAAAAGAAGACTACGGCGCAAAAGAACATCAAATCGCAGTAATCCCTCACGGCATTCCCTATGTTGCCTCTCCCAACGGCCAAACAGAAAAGGAGCGCATGGGACTCTTCGATCATACCGTCCTTTCCACCTTTGGACTCTTGAGTCCGGGAAAGGGCATTGAATACGCTTTGCGCGCCCTTCCTCGGGTGGTGAAACGCTTCCCAAATATTCTCTATCTTATCATTGGCGTAACTCACCCTATCGTGCGCAAGGCATCAGGCGAAACCTACCGCAACTTTCTTTTCAAAGAAGTGAAGCGCCTGCGCCTCCAAGAACACGTGCGGTTTTACAACAAATACCTCGCCACAGAAGAAATCATCGGCCTTTTGAGGAGCACCGATGTATATCTTTCTCCCACGCTCGATCGCAATCAATCGACAAGCGGCACGCTTTCTTATGCTTTAGGCTGCGGCACTCCGGTTGTGTGCACCAATTCTCTGTACGCGCAAAGTTTAGTAACCCAAGACACGGGTATTCTTGTGGAACCAAAGAATCCCAAAGCTATTACCAAAGCGTTAATAGAACTTTGCTCAGATCCCCAGCGCTTAAAAGAAATGGGCAAAACCGCCTTTGCAGAAACACGACATATGACTTGGCCAAACGTTGCGCTTTTGCATTTTAAGCTCTATCAAAAATTTGTTCGCTTTCACGATGAACAAAAGATTCCGGAACTCACCTTACAGCATCTTCACAAACTTACCGACGACTTTGGCGTCATCCAGTTCGCAAAGCATACAGAACCTGATCTACGGTATGGATACTCCCTCGATGATAACGCTCGCGCGCTTATTGTGGCTGTCGCGGCGCTCAAAAATCAAAAATCAGAAGCGCTTGAACTTTTGAATCGTTATCTCAAATTTATATCCTTTGTTCAGCGGCCCCGTGGAACTTTTGCTAATCTTGTAAACAGCAAACGCAAAATTGTCAGGCAGGAGTTAAGCGAAGACTCGCAGGGGAGAACACTCTGGGCTTTAGGTTATCTTACGAATCAAGACGCCGTCCCCCAAGAAATGCGCAAAAAAGCAGAGCAAATGTTCCGCAAGGCGATTCCTGCCATTCGCCGATTCAACTCTCCCCGTGCAATTGCCTTTGCAATTCTTGGACTTTCCTTTTTCGTAAAAGCAAAACCGAATATTCCTTATCGCAAGCTCCTTCAGAAACTCGCAGACCAACAAGTTGCCCATTATGGAGAAACCGCTGCGAAAGACTGGCTTTGGTTCGAACAAAGCCTTACGTATTCCAACAGCAAACTTCCAGAATCGCTCTTTTTTGCGTATCTTGCAACAAAAAAGAAATCATACCTCGCCTTAGCAGAAAAAAGTCTTGACTTTTTGCTCGACATTACCTTTGAAAAAGGATACTTTTCTCCTATTGGACAAAACGGCTGGTATCTGCGAAGCGGGAAACGCGCCTACTTTGACCAACAGCCCGAAGACACTTCTTCTATGGTGGAAACGTTGGTGGCGGCATGGCATGCTACGGGCAAAGAAAAATACCGCAAGCTCGCGCTCAACACCTTCCAATGGTTCTTGGGAAAAAACCATTTGAACCAAATGGTGTACGATGAAGTAACGGGTGGGTGCTACGACGGCTTAGGTCAGCATACCCTCAATCTCAATCAGGGGGCAGAGTCAACTATTTCATATCTCTTAGCCCGCCTCGCTATGGAAGAACTATGATTGCAAAAGCAAAAGAAAAGGCAATTCTCGTATTGGAACACTGTGCAAGGTCAACAGGATTTTTTGCTTCGGGCCTTCCCGGTGGATACGAAGCTACTTGGGCGCGCGACAGCATGATAAGTTCTCTTGGCGCTTCGCTCCTCGGAACCAAATTCCAGACTCCTTTTCGCAAAAGTTTGGAACTGTTAAGCAAGCACCAGTCAGAACTCGGCCAAATCCCTAATGCCGTTGGAAGCTATAATGTAGAGCGGCAGTCTGACGTTACTTACAATTCTATTGACTCAACGCTCTGGTATCTTTTAGGCCACAAAGTATATGAACATGCGTATCGCGATTCTTCTCTTTCGCGCAATTTCCAAAAAAACATTCAAAAAGCGTTCTTGTGGTTGAAATACCAGGACCCCAATGAAGATAAACTTTTAGTGCAGCAGCCAACTATGGATTGGCAGGATGCTTTCCCTCACAAATATGGAAGAGTGCTCAATACCCAAGCATTATATTATGCGGCGCTCCGAATGTATGGAGAAAAGAAACTTGCAACGCATATTCAACGCATTGTGAACGGTGAAATCGAAAAATATCTTTCGCTCTATGATCAGAAGCTCGGATATTATCTTCCCTGGGCCTGGAAAAATCACGACGGCGACAGAGAACAAGAGGAATGGTTTGACGCCCTTGGAAATCTGCTTGCAATTGTAACTGGTTTGGCAACGCCAACTATTGCCGCATCAATTCTTAACCATATCGAAAAAAGAAAAATAAACCGCCCTTATCCGTGCCGTGCCATTGATCCTCCCCTGGAAAAAGGAGGCAAAGAGTGGCATTCATATTTTGAAAAATGCGATGCAAGAGAACCTTATGTTTATTCCAATAGTGGCGTATGGCCATTTATCGGTGGATTCTATATTGCGGCGCTCGTCAAAACTGGGCAACACGAAAAAGCAAAACGAGAGTTAGATTCACTCACCGAAGCAAACAAATTGGGAAATGAACAAGAATGGGAGTTTCACGAATGGCTTCATGGTAAAACCGGGAAAATTGGCCATAGTTCAGCTCCCTTTCAAGCATGGTCTGCCGGCATGTTTCTCTTCGCTGTCGAATGTGTTTCTCGCAACAAGGTTCTCTATTTCTAACTGTTTAACGCCGGGCTTTAAACATCGGTCATAATACATTTTCCACGGCCGTGGAAATTATAACACTACTCTTTACGAAAGGTGGAGACGGTCTTTGATGGTTTGGGTCATTTGGCGGGCGAGATCGCGATAGTGGAAATTCTGAATAGTGTGCTCACGGGCAACCCTTCCTATTTCTGCCCGGCGTTCGGTATTTGTTAAAAGTAAGAGGAGGTGCTCTGCAAGATCGTTAACGTTTGCTCGATAGGCAAACGTTTTGGGTTCGTCGAACACAATGCGTCCTTGTTTTTTGAATCCCATTTCCGGATAAATGATTTCGCTTTCCAAATCAATCGTGTGATCAACACGGGCAAGCAAGCCGGTTTTCCCGTGAATAATTGTCTCTTTGGGGCCCATCGCGTCAATGGACACTACGGGAATCCCGCACGCCATGGCTTCCACCTGAATCATTCCGTATCCTTCAAGCCTGCTGGGAGCTGCGTACACATCGGCCGCGTTCAGCAAGGCCGGCATGAACTCGCGCGAATAGGATCCTGCCACGAACGTAATTTTTCCCTTATCTAAGCCGAGTTCTTCTATCAATTCGATTTCCTCTTGAGCGTGGTCGCGTTCTTCTTCCTCTTCCCATGCTTTGCAAATATATTTCCATTTGGGAAATTCCCTATCTATCTTGGCCAAGGCTTTGAAAACTTCCTGTGCGCCTTTTGACGTTACATCCCCTCCGATGGTGAGAATCAGTTTTTCATCTTCTGCCACCCCAAACATTCTCCTTAGATTTTGCACCGCGGGATCGCTTTTTGATATGGGCTTGAAAAAATCAGGCTCCACCCCTATGGGAGCTGTCACAAAATTTTTGGTTTCAACGCCATCTCGTTCGTAGGTTTGGCGAACCCAGTCTGAAGTCACGAATACAAGAGGCAAACTTGAAATGATATCGTGATAGTTTGCCACCCATCCATCTGCAACCAGCCAAGGCACCGGTTGCACCCCAAATTCTTGCGGGTGCAAAATGAGATCTGGCGTATAGCCCCAAGAACCAACACCCAAAGCAACGTCTGGCTGAAATGTTTTGTAAATCCATTCTTTCTGCAAAGAAGATTGCCAATGACAGGGCATCACTTTTTCTCCATTTTCCTTCACGCCGCGATACAGCATATCGCCCTGTAAACTCAAGCCGTCGGTTTCTGCAGGATACGCGTACAACACAAGTGATTTCATACGTGTAAGGCTAAGCCTTACTTCGAGTAAGGCTTAGCCTTACACGGAAAAAGTTTCAATTTTATTGCAGCTTCTATTCTCAAATGACATTTGCCCAAAACCATATAATTTCTTAATGACATTTCGTTTTGCTTTCCATTCTTTGTTCGATAACTCCACTGCATACAGAGCATTTTCGCGCGGCAAAGCAATCTTTTTCTTCTCATCGAGTCGGTAAGCAAAGAAGAAGATTTTTCTTGCTTTCAATTCTTCCTCTTTGACCATCTGTTTTACCACTCGATGCACGCCCTTGTGTCGAGGATGGCCATATTCGCCATTTGCCCCGTGGCAAAAAAGAACATCCCACTCATTTTTAGGAAGTTTTGCCCGAATTGTTTTTTGAATAACAGGAATACTTTCTTGAATGCTCATAATCCCCTCGTCTTCCAAATCGCAGATGAAGCCTTGAACTCCGTAGTGCTTTGCCACGCGCATAAATTTTGGCATCCGATCGGGATCGCTTCTTCTGCAGAGCACAAAAATCGTCCACTTCATACCAGAATAACGCGCGATCGTACCACCCATCCAAATGGTTTCGTCATCCGGATGCGCAACAATTACGAGCCCCGTACCTTTGTGAAGTTTCAGTACATTCATATTCCATTGAAGTTACTCACTCTAACCCATGGCAATCCTTATATCTTTTTCCAGAACCGCAGGGACACGGAATCCCCCCTATATAATCCTCCGCGAGCTGTGAGCTTGACTGCACCTTTCCTCCCTCCCCTACGTTGAACACCATTTTACATCCCATCTCGTTGCATACCAAAACTTCAGGCACATTATCTTCTCGTCGGTCGCCTCCGTTTGCAAAAATATGGGGTTTAAGCTCCAAAAGCTCTGCACACACGCTCATATCTTCAGGATTCGGCTGATGATTGGTAATAATAACTCGATCAACCGATTCCAACGCCTCCAAAATTTCTTTGCGCTCTTCTTGCGGCATAAACACATACCCTTTCTTTTTCAAAAGCCAGCTGTCGTTGTTCAAAATGACGACGAGTTCGTCGCCCAGCTTCCTTGCCTCTTGGAAAAGCCGCACATGACCAATATGCAGAGGATCAAATCCTCCGCTTACGGCAACCACAATGCGTTCTCTTGCGAATTTTTCCATAGATAAATCATTCTACCTGAATTTTTCAGAAGTGGAAGTGTGTCTCTTTTAGAAACAAAATACCCCCCATTCCGGGGAGTATTTTTTGAGTGTTATGCTCGGTTGACATTTGTAGCATTAGGTCCTTTGGGACTTTCTGCCACTTCGAATGTCACTTCGTCACCTTCGCGGAGTTCATTGAATTCCACGCCTCGAAGTTCGTTTGAGTGAAAGAATAAATCTTTCTCCACGCCTTCTCGAGAAATGAATCCAAACCCGCGATCCGTGAGTCGAGCAATTTTTCCTTTTTCCATTGCGCGAAATGAAACTAAATGATTAGATTATCAAATACAGAACGACAGATCTGTTCTGACAACATCCATGCTATCATACCCTTACTCTATTGTCAATCGAATATGTTCACAAGGTATGTATCGATTTCGCGCTGTTCAAAATCGTAAAAGTGCTTGTTCTCGCTTTGAAGAAAGGTAGCAAGCTCCACGCCCACGTATCTCCAATGCCACGGCTCAAAGGCATAGTAAGGATTGCCTTCATAATAAGAAAGGATGAACCCGTACTTTGAAGCATTGTTCAGCAACCACTGGTACGAGGACGTTTTCTCAAAGCCCTCGGGATCGCCTCCAAGACCGGTCGTGATAAAATCAACAGTCGTGCCAAGCTGATGCTCCGAATATCCCTGGTCTGCTGAAAATTGGTTTGCGCTACCAACTCCATACGTTACTTTGTATGAGGATTTAAGTGATCCCTGCTCTCCAAATGAACGATATGCGGATTTTACATAGATCTTCACGCCCTCTACTTTTGCCTCGACAAGAAGTTTTTCGAGGTACGGCCATACCTTCTCGTGTATTTGCCCTGGCGAGCGATCGCTGTAGAGATATTCACTGGAAATTTCGGTGAGTCGCTCCGGCACGTAATGCTCGTTTAAAAAATATACTTTCGAATACTTTTGCAGGAGTTCAGGATCGGTTTTGCTCAACTTCTCTAACGTATTCACGGTTCCTGAAATTTCTCCAACTTTTTCTTCAAAACCCCCGATGCGCGACTGAACCGCTTGATCCGTGCTCACAACCGAATGAGAAACTCCTACGATTTTCTGATCCAAATCAGAAAGATTTTTCGTAAGAAGATCAGTTTTTTCAGAAAGCACAGCAGTGGTAGACGCGAGTTCTAGGGTTAAACGATCTACCTCCCCCGACAAAGACGTAATGCGCCAGATGGTATAACCGGCAAACAACCCGCCAACCACAGCAATGCCAAGCGCCACAGGAACAGTGATGGGAAGCGCTTTTTTGAGATACTCTTTGAGATACTGAAGATTCATATCTATATATTGTAGCACATTTATTTCCCCATGTTTGCTCTCTTGCGCGCCAAAGCGTTGAGAACCGTTTTTCTCAAACGCAGACTCTTTGGTGTCACCTCAAGCAACTCGTCATCTCCTAAGTACTCAATGCATTCCTCTAGACTCAAGTTCAGCGGGATGTCAGCATGCGCTGCTACGCCTTCCCCCTTTGATCTTACGTTAGAAAGATGTTTTTCCTTGCACGCATTTACCACAAGATCCTGTGGTTTTGCGTGCCTTCCCACAATCATCCCCGCATATACTTTTACTCCAGGGCCGATAAAAAGTCGGCCTCGCTCTTGAGCGTTGAGCAATCCATAAAAATTACTCACGCCAGTTTCAGAAGCAACCAAAGATCCGTGTGGACGCGCTGCGATTTCCTGAAAGAGCGGCGCATAACCGTAAAACAAGGTATTAAGTATTCCTTCTCCTTTTGTGTCTGTGATAAATTCTGAACGGTATCCAATAAGCCCTCTGGTAGAAACTCTAAAGTGGAGTGAAACGATTCCGCGATCTAGTTTCATATCAAGCATCTCTCCCTTTCGATTCCCCATTTTTTCAATGATGATTCCGGAATACTGTTCCCCGCACTCGATATATACATCTTCGAAAGGCTCGAGCCTCACTCCATTTTCTTCCTTGAGAATCACCTCGGGTTTTCCTATCTGGAACTCGTATCCCTCTCTGCGCATCTTCTCTACAAGAATGGCAAGATGAAATTCTCCCCTTCCTGCAACAGTAAACGAACCCTCCGAGTTTTGGCTCTCCTCCACCTTGAGCGCTACGTCGTTGAGTAACTCGCGCTCCAAACGCTCCTTTAAATAACGAAATGTCGAATACGCTCCTTCTTGCCCCGCGAAGGGAGACGTGTTCACAGAAAAATTCATTTTCACCGTCGGCTCGTCAATACGCAAGGGAGGGAGGGAAACAGGATTTTCATAACTTGCGATGGTCTCTCCTATTCTGACGCCTTCAATCCCAGCAATTGCAACCACATCTCCTGCTTTAACCTCATCAACCTCAACACGATTCAACCCATCAAACGTCATCGCGGCGGTTACTCGTGAAGGCACGAGCGCGCCATCCCTTCTCATCAACATCACTTGCTGACCTTTCTTTAAAGTCCCGGTTTTTAACAAACCCACGGCGATCTGTCCTTTGTAGTTGTCGTAAGAAATGTTTACCACAAGCATTTGCGTGGATCCTTCTTCTGCCTTGGGTTCTGGAATCTCTTTTACAATAGTTTCAAACAGGGGTTGAACATTTTGCATGCTGTTAAGATTCGATTCAAAACCAGCTTTTCCGGCAAGAGCCGAGGCGTACAAAACCGGAAACTCCATTTGTTCTTCCGCCGCTCCGAGTTCGATAAACAAATCAAATATCTTATTTAAAACCCAGTTGGGCCGCGCGTCCGGCAAATCTATTTTATTGATAACAACGATAACGCGATGTCCGGCTTCCAGCGCTTTTTTGAGCACAAACTTGGTTTGAGGCATCGGGCCGTCTTTGGCGTCCACCAACAGCAAAACCCCTTGCACCATGCTCATGATGCGTTCTACTTCCCCGCCGAAATCCGCGTGCCCTGGCGTATCCACGACGTTGATTTTGTAATCTTTATATTTTAGGGCCGCGTTCTTGGAAAAAATAGTGATGCCGCGCTCACGTTCCAACTCGTTGGAATCCATGATAAGTCCTCTCGTTTCTTGCTTGACCGTAAAGTCTTCTGACTGACGGAGCAAAGCGTCAACAAGCGTGGTCTTCCCATGGTCCACGTGAGCTATGATTGCGATATTTCGGATTTTCATCTTCTTATGTATCTGCTTTGCGGTCTTCTCCATTGGCGAAACGGTCTATACGCGTGAGGAGGCGCGGGGCGGGATCGAGGAAGATCGGGCAAATCGCCAATAGGCAGGGAAACTCGCATGAGTCGTTCAATCCCTCTCACTTTATGCCTTTGGTCGGGCATCACGAACGAGATGGCACGACCCGCCATCCCAGCTCTTCCGGTACGACCGATGCGATGCACATAGTCTTCCGGACTTTCGGGAATGTCATAATTTATAACAAGCTCAATATCTTTTACGTCTATTCCCCGTGAGGCAAGATCAGTCGCTACGAGCACGCGGTACTTCCCAGATTTGAAACCCTCGAGAGCTTCTCTGCGCTGCACAAGCGAACGATTGGAAGTAAGCTCTGCCGCCGTATGATCCATACTTCGCACATCTCTGCAGATTCTCTTGGCTCCGTGCTTCGTACGCGAGAACACAAGCACGCTGCCTTTATATTCTTTGAGCAACTTATCTAAAAGACGATTCTTCTGGTCTCTCCGCACAAAAAACAATTCGTGTTCCACGCGGTCGGCCCCTGTCCCCGACGGAGCTATCTCCACGCGCACAGGCAATTTCATATGGGTTTGAGCGATTCGAAGGATATTGTCTGGCATGGTAGCGGAAAAAAGCATGGTCTGGCGTTCTTTAGGCACTGCTCGAAGTATCTTCGCAAGCTGGGGAGCAAAACCCATGTCAAACATCCTGTCTGCCTCATCTAAAACTAAGATCGAAACATTATCTAGTTTCAAATTCTTCTGATCTAAATGATCAATGATTCTCCCCGGAGTGCCAATAACAATGCGCGGAAATCTCCTGATCACACGAATTTGAGGACCCATAGAAGCGCCTCCTATCAAAACCGCGATTTGAATTCCGAACGCCCGAGTAAACTTCAAAAGCATCTCCTCTACCTGAAGAGCAAGTTCCCGGGTGGGTAAAATCACAAGCCCAATACCCGCATTCTTCTGCAGAATGCGTTGAATCAGGGGAATACCAAAAGCGAGCGTCTTTCCGGTTCCGGTTTGCGCGATGCCCACGATATCTTTTCCTTCCAAGGCTTGAGGGATCGTCTTTTGTTGAATAGGCGTTGGATGCTTAAACTGCATTACAGCCAGTAACTCAAGAAGCCTTGGAGCTATGAGAAGGCCTCCAAATCCCCGTTCTGAAGAATCATACATACGTTCTGTGCGTTGTTGCTGAATCATAAAAAAAGAATACTATAAAAATGATTTTATGTCAACTACGCTGCCCCTGAATTCAACCTCCAAATACAAGACGGCACAAAAAGTAGTGCCGTCTGCATTCTTTCATGATTCTCCTAAGATTTATAGAGTTATCGGCCAAACAGGTTTTGGAAGAAGCTGGCAATTGGCTTGAATGCATCACGCACTCCTGCACCGTAGCGAGAGGGAACCTCTTTTGCTGCAAAGAAACAGGAGCTTCCATTCCATACGTGTTGGGAAGGACATAGATAAGAAGAGGGTGGCGGAGGTGGAGGTGGTG
>CAYHVI010000011.1:0-20861 GCA_964359655.1 uncultured Candidatus Saccharibacteria bacterium | reverse complement strand
GGCCTTAAGTCAACCGAACTTAAAGACGTGTTTCAGGATTCAGAATAAGGAGTTCACCTGCCAGGAGTACGCACCGCCACCAACTTGCACTACTACGTGCAGAGGTATTACAATCAAGACATCGGCCGCTTCACGTCGCAGGATCCCGTGTTCCTCGCCGTTGGCACGAATGACAAACGAGTTGCACTTGCTCTTTCCAACCCGCAACTCCTGAATGCATACAGCTACGTTGCGAACAATCCCCTCAAGTACGTGGACGAAGAAGGAGAATGGTTTAAAGAATTCCTTACTGGCCAGCAGTCGTGGTCGAGCTTCCGTGGAGAACTAGGAGAGGCAGCAAATCAGCTTTCCCAGCAAAGCGCAGCATGGAACTTTGCCTTTGACCATCCTGCGCTTACTGCGGCAGGGGTTGGAGTTGGTGCTGGAGGAGCCGCGTATCTTGGTGCCGGCGTACTTACAGGGTTAAGCGCTCAATACCTTGGAGGCGCAGGAACCGCATGTATTACATTTTGTGGGCAGGTTGATAAAGCGGTCCAAGCCCTAGATTACACAACTCGATACGGAACTCAACTTGGTTCTAAAATGAATCAAGTAGCTCAAAATTTAGAGGGGCAGCCCTATAAATTTTCAGAGCATTCAATAGAACGAATCGCACAAAAGGTTGGTGTGGGTAATGAAAGCAAGGTGCTTAATACTTTGCAACAGAAGCCATTTGAGTACTTCCACGAAGGTGCAAATAAGTTGGGATATTACAATGAGGCGACTAAAATCTTTGTTGCACAAGCTAAAGACTCTGGAGTAATAACAACCGTTATTAATAATGTGAGTAAAAACTACATTAACAATTTAATTGGTAAATAGTATGGTTAAAATTAAGTATGATAAAAGTGCCGATGCAGCTTATGTATATTTTTCAGAGTTTCCTCCAGAGAAAGTAGAAAAAACTTATCTATGCGATCCACAAGAGGTTAAAGGGATGATAAATCTTGATTTTGATAAAGATGGGAAATTGATAGGTATAGAAGTTATGGATGCAAGCAAAAAACTATCGAAGGAGCTTCTAGAAAATTCTTAGTTTAAGCACCCTAAAAACCCGAGGCAGGTGTCGAATGGCCCATCTTCACAGGCCAAGAGTACGACAAAGACACCAACTTGCCTGCTACGCGCGCAACAGATGACCATCACAACCTGTAGAAAACCGAAAGCCCTATCAACATTTCTTCGTTACCTAGAACAACTAGCAAGATGCAAAAATGAGTTGACAAAGAGAGAGATTTGCTCGAAAATAAAGGAGTGTCTGAAGATTCACTAAAGAAAAAAATTCTCATCGTCGAAGATGAAGAGCTGTTGTCGGAAATGTACCAAGAGGTGTTTGAAAAAGAAGGCTTTAACGTTGTGACAGCCACGAACGGACAAGAGGCCGTCAAGGTGGCCGCCGAGGAGAAGCCTGATTTTATCCTACTCGATATATTGCTTCCCGGAGAAGACGGCATCTATTTTCTCGAGCAACGAAAATTGCAGCATCCTTTAGTTTCAATCCCGGTTATAGCATTTTCAAATTTCGACGACCCGAACATTAAGAAAACTGCATTTCGCCTCGGAGCGCGGGATTATCTTATAAAAACCAACTATACTCCCCAGGAAGTTGTAAAGAAAGTGAAGAGATACCTTTCTTAACGCCCATTCCCATTCTCAAGATTTATGGTATGCTGTCTGCAGGGCAGTTTTTATTTCGCCCTACGAATTACGAATAAATACGAATACGATGCGTACATTGACGAACGAGATCCCCAAGAAAATAGGGGAAAAAATAACCATTGCAGGATGGGTTGCAACCAGGCGCGACCACGGCAAAATCGTGTTTTTTGACGTGCGCGATAAAGGAGGATTGGTGCAAGTAGTATTCTCTTTAACGACACCGGAAGCTTACGAAGTCGCCCAAACCGTAAGGCCAGAATGGGTGGTGGAGATCGAGGGTACAGTGCAGGAACGACCAGACAAGCTCAAAAACCCAGAACTAATCACCGGCGACATTGAAATTGTTGCAGAAAAAATCACAGTGCTCGCAGAGGCAAAAACTCTTCCCTTGCCGATTGATACTGACGGCTACGAAATAGGGGAGGACACGCGCCTTGCGTTTAGGTATTTAGACCTCCGCCGCAAGCGGCTCCAGCGCAATCTGGCAATTCGCTCTGAATACGTGCAGGCAGCGCGCGAATATCTGTTCTCGCAAGGGTTCCTTGAGATAGAAACTCCCATGCTCACGAAATCCACTCCGGAGGGTTCTCGAGACTTTGTTGTTCCAAGTAGAGTGTACCCAGGAAAGTTCTACGCGCTTCCGCAAAGCCCCCAGCAGTATAAACAACTCTTAATGGTAGCCGGGTTCGAAAAATATTTTCAACTTGCAAGAGCCATGCGCGATGAAGATCCAAGACGAGATCGGGCATTTGAACATACGCAAATTGATCTTGAAATGAGTTTCGTTCAAAGAGAAGACGTGATGGCCCTCGTGGAAGGGATGACCGTATATGCCCTTGAAAAAATTGGAGCAAAAATCGCTGCAAAGCCTTTTCCTGTCATTACCTACCAGGAAGCAATCGCAAAATACGGCGCAGATAAGTTTGATCTTCGTGATGAAAGAGAAAAGAAAGAAGGAGTTCTGCGTTTTGCATGGGTAGTGGATTTTCCATTTTTTGAAAAAGACGAGCAAGGAGGCTGGACATTCACCCACAACCCATTTTCTGCGCCGCTCTCTCAAGAACACGAAGAGTGGCTTCTGAAAGGCGAACACATCGAAAAAATTCTTACTTCTCAATACGATCTTGTTTGCAATGGGCTGGAAGTTTCAGGAGGAAGCATGAGGGCTCACAGGGCAGAAGTATTGCGTGCGACATTCCGCGTACTTGGATATTCAGACGAGAAAATAGAAAAAGAGTTTGGTCATATGATTCAGGCATTTCAGTATGGAGCGCCTCCGCACGGAGGCTGCGCCCAAGGGTTTGAGCGGCTTTTGATGGCGCATTTGAACGAAGAATACATAAGAGAAGTCCAGGCATTCCCCCAAACAGGGCAAGGCAGGACTTCTGTTATGGATGCTCCTTCGGAACTTACTCAAGACCAGCTTGAAGAACTCCACCTTCGCGTTGAGAAAGAGCAATGATGACCCGCAATCTTAAAGTTTTTTTTGTTTCGTTCGGAGCGAGCTTGTTTCTGTGGTGGGGGATGAATGTTTTGTCTGCAAGCCTTACTGAATTTTTTTTCTTGCATGACCTCCGCACGAATCCTGAAACTTTAGCAGCAAACGCTGCTCGGCTAAATCTTGAGCAAAAACTTCGAGCCGAATACCCTCTGGCGAAAAAAGGAGCGCAAAGACTAGAGCTACAGGCACGATCTGTTCTAGCTTTATATATTAAAGAAGCGGGGGCGACGAAAGTTCTTTTTGAGAAAAACAGCGAAACTCCTTTGCCCATAGCGAGCATAACCAAACTTATGACTTCGCTTGTTGCAGTGAAGAACTATGGGTCAGAAGAGCGCATTACGATAACTCCAGAAATTCTTGAAACTTCAGGAAGCGCTGGCCAGATGCGGCCAGGCGACGTATTCACCGTAAAAGATTTGCTGTATCTTGCCTTAATGGAATCCAGCAATGATGCTGCCGTCGCGCTTACCAAACCACTGGGCGCGCAAGAATTTGTGGTATTGATGAACAATGAAGCCGCGTACTTGAATCTACGCAATACCTCGTTTGTAAATCCCACGGGGCTCGATGAAGCAAGTCAAAACAACTCTTCCACCGCCAAAGACCTTACCCAGCTCACCTATTACCTTCTCGAGAACTATCCGCAGGTATTTGATATACTTTCCCAAAGCGAGTTGACCCTCTTCACGCCTAACAGAGTGTTTCACCACACAATGAGAAATACCAACGAGCTCTTGGAGTATTATTATGAATGGCCTGCCAAAACCCTAGGAGGAAAAACAGGAACAACGCCGCAGGCACGTCAAACGCTTTTGCTCGTGGTTGAAAGTCCAGACCACGCTGGATACATCATAAACGTAATTTTAGGATCGGAAGACAGACTCCGCGAAATGCGCCAGCTTTTGCAGTGGATTTTGCAATCATATCAATGGCATACATAGATTTTTCTCAAAGCTTTCTAAAAGTAGCTACCCTTGCCACCACAAGCTTTTTGCTGGCGTTTTTTCTTACGCCTTTTCTCACCCATATTCTGTACAAACACCGACTTTGGCGAAAATCGGTACGCAAAGAAGCGCTCGGCGGAGGAGAGGTACCCTTCTTCCAAAAATTTCACGGGGAAGGCGAAGTCAAAACACCCCGGTTTGGCGGCATACTCATTTGGTTAGTGCCTCCTGCCTGCGCGCTTCTATTCTTTGTTCTCGCCCACACGCAGATTTGGTGGTTAGAAAAGCTTAGCTTCTTCTCCAGGGGGCAAACCTGGCTGCCTTTGGCCACGCTTTTAGCTGCCGGCGCCGTAGGCTTTCTCGATGATGTTATGCAGGTCATCTCCCCACCTACCAAAGGATTTTTTAAGCTTCTGTGGGACAGGCTCGGCAAATATGTGGCAGGCGGCCTGCACTTAAAATACCGTTTTGCACTTGTGGCTTTGATCGGCTTGATTGGGGGATACTGGTTTTTCACCAAGCTCGGATGGAGCACTATTCATATTCCAGGAAACGGTGATATTTTCATCGGACTCCTTTACATCCCTCTATTTATAATTGTAATGCTTGCCACCTACAGTGGGGGAGTAATCGACGGCATCGACGGCCTTTCGGGCGGTACGTTTGCTTCCATATTCGGGGCTTACGGCGTCATCGCGTTTTCACGAGGCCAGATTGACTTGGCTGCCTTTTGTTTTGTGGTTGCTGGAACGATTTTGGCATTTTTGTGGTTCAACATTCCGCCAGCCAGATTCTATATGGGGGAAACCGGGATGATGGCGTTAACAGCATCTCTCACTGTTGTAGCGTTTCTGACTGATTCTGTGTTCGTACTTCCCATAATCGGAATTCTTCTTGTGGCTGAATCAGCTTCGGTTATCATCCAATTGCTTTCCAAGAAATTTCGCAAGAAAAAAGTATTTTTGGCTGCTCCAATTCATCATCATTTTGAAGCAAAAGGCTGGCCTCCGTATAAAGTCACCATGCGCTTTTGGGTCATCGGCGTCGTAGCAGCCATTGCCGGCGTCGCCATCCGTCTCCTCGGTTAACTTGACAACTTCTAAAAAAGATTATATACTTTCAGTAATTTGCGAAGGAGGTTTTGCATGGATGTGATCGTAATCGGCACGTTGGTGATAATTTGGAACGCCTTCGGGCCCAGAGAACATGCTCTGGGAATCGTAGGATCCCAGCCTTCCGAGAACAGATGGCGGGTTAAATATGAGGGGCGAGTACGCATGTTCGATGAGAACGACTTAATGCCAATCCTGCTCCTCCCGGAAGAGGATCGATTGCTTTCCCCTGAAGAGGCTTTCATCAAGCACATACAAGAGGCGTTTCTTGCTCTCGCAGAGAAGGTCAAAAACTTCGAGGCATTCCTCGGTACCTCTCCTCAGAGTCGAATGTCCCTTGGAGAATAATGCGATAATCAGTCTAGAGGCTAGATAGCTCTCGTAATCTATCTAGCTTCTTCTTTTTTTTCAGAATATGCAGGTACCTTGTTCACGCGATCGCTGTCACAAGGTACTTCTCAAAACATGGTGGGAAAATTGAAAAAAGGCTCAAATTATGGCATTGTATGCTATTGATATGATCATAGATTCTCATACACACATTGGGGAATTTGGAGGAAAACACTGGGCTCCAGAGCAGCTAATACAATCAATGGATGAAGCTGGTATTGATATTTCTTTACTTATTGCAAATTTCTTTGGAAAGAAGGGGAGTGAAGGCGTATCAACCAAAGAGGTAATCGAAGTGTGCAAGAAATTTCCTCGCTTGAAAGCAATCGGCAACGTGGATTATTCTCAAGTCAGCGAGCAGCAAATAGAACAACTGCAAGATGCGATCGAGAAAAAACTTATTGTGGGTGTAAAATTCTTTCTTGGATACGAACTCTTTTATCCCAATGATGTAAAACTTCATCCTCTATACGAATTTTGTTCTTTGCGCAATGTTCCAGTAGTTTTCCATACCGGAATGTTGGAAAGCGGATTTTCTGGGCTCTTAAAATATTCCCATCCACTCGGCGTAGACGAGGTTGCTGCGCAATTTCCTGACTTAAAAATAGTTATGGCGCACTTTGGCAATCCCTGGATTGCAGATTGCGCAGCAGTTGTCGCCAAAAACAAAAATGTGTATGTGGATTTGTCTGGATATTTTTCAGAATATAAGCCAATTGCAGAAGAAGAAAAACAGGACTTTGTAAAACAACTCTCGGAATTCAAGATGTTTGCGGGCGACTTTACGAAATGCCTCTTTGGTACTGACTGGCCCATATACTCACAAAAAGAATACTTAGAAGCGATTCGCGCACTGCCTATGACCGATGAAGAAAAAAAACTTATATTTTCAAAAAACGCACAAAAATTATTCAATATACAGCCATGAGAGTAGGGGAGTTGAGAAAAAAGTATCCGACGTTTATTTATGAAGGATACTCATATGAATTGAAGGGCGGGAATCTGGAGATTTCCTTTGATTTTATGTTGCCTTCAGATATTTCATTTCGGTCGAAAGTTGTTATCAAAAATGTTTCGCAAACAAATATAAACAAAGTAGGGGATAGGGCGCTAAGAAATCTGGTATTCCACTTGGGACTGGCGGAAATGCCAAGTTACTGGAAAGTTACGGCATCGCCAAAGATTACCATCGAAACCGGCAGCTTAAACAAAGCACAAATCAATTGGTGGCATAATCTTTTTATGCAAGGGATGGGTGAGTTTTTTTATAAAAACAAAATTAACTTTATCAAATCGAATTTCCTTCAAATACAAGCATCTTCTTATCCTCGCATACGCGGAAATAAAGAGACAGTGATTTTTTCAAAGAAAGCAAAAAATCGAGTGCTCGTACCGATTGGTGGGGGCAAAGACGCAATTGTTACTTATGAAATTCTCAAAAATGCTAAGCAACAAATAAAACCTTTTGTCCTAAACCCAAGAAAAGAACATTTAGCATTTCTTAAAACGGCAAAGGGCAGAGCGATAGTCGCAGAGCGTCAGATTGACCCAAAGCTTTTGGAATTAAACCGCAAGGGATACCTGAATGGACACACGCCATTCTCTGCGTATCTTGCGTTTCTCACGGTGCTGTGCGCCGCAGTATTCGACTACAAATATATAGCGCTTTCCAACGAACGGAGCTCAAACGAGGGAAACGTGAAATATCTTGGCCATATCATCAATCATCAATATTCCAAGTCGTGGGAGTTTGAGAAAAAGTTTCGGGCATACAGCAAAAAATATCTCACAACGAATGTCGAATATTTCAGCTTTCTGCGGCCTTTGTATGAATTGCAAATCGCAAAACTTTTCGTAAACTATCCGCAATATTTTGCGACGTTTTTAAGTTGCAACGAAGCTCACAAAACCTACTCTGGAACTCGCAAGCCCACTCAAAAATGGTGCTGCAAATGTTCCAAGTGTTTATTTGTGTTTGCAAGTTTGTATCCATTTTTAGAAGTACAAAACCTTGTGAAAATATTTGGTTTCAATTTGTTTGAAGATAAAAATTTGATTCCCCTTATGGAAGAATTAGTAGGGCAACGAAACTTCAAGCCGTTTGAATGCGTGGGCACCACCAAAGAAAGCCTAACCGCGTTTTATTTAGGTTTGCAGAAAACGCATCCTCCTTTACCCCCCTTGCTCAAACATTTTCGTCAACATATTGCCAAAAAACACCCCTATTTGCAGCAAACAGCAAAGCAAACTCTCGAGGACTGGAACAAAGAACACGCCCTCGCGCCCCATCTGGAAAAGAAGCTCAAATCTGTGCTACACTAAAGAGGCGAATATGCTGATTTCTCAACTCAAAGGTAAAAAGATTCTTATCTTGGGGTTTGGTCGCGAGGGACAAGACTCTTTTTTGTTTCTGCGAAAACACTTCCCTGAAAAAAACCTTGGCATAGCAGACAAAAAAGAATTCGAGGAGTTCCCGACAGAAACCCAGCGAATGCTCAATCAAGACAGCAAAGTAGTGTTGTACTTTGGTTCGAGTTATTTAAAACAGGCAAACAAGTATGACGTGATAATCAAGTCGCCTGGCATTCCGCCCCATATTCTCAAACCCTATCTCAAAAAGCAGCAAATCCTTACCTCTCAAACCAACATTTTTTTTGCGAATTGCCCAGGCAAAATTGTGGGCGTTACCGGCACCAAAGGCAAAAGTACCACGGCTTCTCTGATCTCCAAAGTCCTAAAAATTGGGGGAGTAAAAGCGCACCTCATAGGCAATATTGAAAAACCTGTGCTGCAGTTTTTGGATGACGCAACAAAAGATGACGTGTTTGTGTATGAACTGTCGAGCTTTCAATTGGAAACTGCAAATCAAAGCCCGCACATTGCGATATTTTTGAATCTCTACCCTGAACATTTAGACCGCCACGGAACATTCAAAGCATACGAGACGGCAAAAGCAAACATTACCAAATTCCAGGCCGAAAACGATTATCTCATCTTTAACGAAACTGACAAAGAAGTGAAGCTTATTGCTTTGAAATCAAAGGCAAAACAAATTCCATTTGCGCCCAAACGAGAAAAAAATGCGCTTTATGCTGCAGCTCCTCAACCCGTTTTTCTGGTTGCCAAACTTTTTAACATTTCCAAAGAAAAAGTGCAAAAAGTCATCGAATCTTTCAAGCCATTGCCTCATCGCTTGGAACTTGTGGGGACTCATAGGGGAATTACTTTTTACAACGACTCATTGGCAACTATTCCTGAAGCTACGATCGCTGCGCTTGATATGCTGGGCAACAAAGTTGCGACGCTTCTTGTCGGAGGATATGACCGGGGAATCAAATTTAAGGCGCTCGCAGAACGAATACTGCAAAGCAAAGTTCAAAATCTTATCTTACTGCCCACCACAGGAGAACTGGTTTTCAAAGAATTGGAAGACCTGCATGCAAAACAAAAAAACGGGCAACTCCCCAAGCTGTTTCGCGTCCAGAGCATGGCAGAAGCTGTGGAACTTGCCTATCAACATACTCCAAGAGACTCAATCTGCCTTCTGTCTCCCGCGGCTTCCAGCTTCAATATGTTCCGCGACTACAAAGAACGAGGCGATGAATTTAAAAACTTCGTTAATCGCTATGCCAAAAAGGCACGCACCTGATTTTATACTGCTTTTCATATGCGGAGTTCTTCTCTTAACGGGTGTGCTGATTTTGGCAAGCGTGTCTTCTTCGTTTTCGCTCCAGCAAACCGGCACAAGCTTTTACTATCTGAATCATCAGCTCTTGTTTGGATTTTTACCCGGGCTCTTACTGGGAACAGTAGCATTTTTTATGCCTCTGTCTTTGTTCAAAAAATGGAGCTTTGTTTTGCTGCTCGGCTCCATGGCGTTGCTCGCGCTCGTTTTTGTTCCTGGCATTGGCGAAACCATAGGGGGCGCTCACCGATGGATTTTAATTGGATCTTTTTCTTTCCAGCCTTCAGAACTTCTTAAACTCACCTTTATTCTGTATATAGCTTCCTGGTTGGCTTCTCGCGCCTCATCTGCAAAAAAAAAGTCGTTCAAACAAACCCTTGTGCCTTTTGCAGGTATCTTAGCAATCGTAAGCATGTTCTTAATTCTTCAACCGAACGTGAGCACTTTGGGAGTTATCGCAATCACTGGGCTCATTATGTATTTCCTCGCAGGGACCCCGTTGTGGCACACCCTTGCCTTAATGGGATTGGGGCTCTCGGCGCTTGCGTTGCTTGTGCTCACCGCATCTTACCGACTAAGCCGCTTTCGGGTACTCTTGGACTCTTCTTTTGACCCGCTCGGCAAGGGATACCAGATAAAGCAGGCGCTCATTGGCATTGGCTCTGGAGGTTTGTTTGGCACGGGACTCGGCTTGAGCTTCCAGAAATTTGGAATGCTGCCAGAACCTATATCAGATTCTGTGTTTGCAGTGTTTGCCGAAGAGACCGGTTTTACAGGAAGCGTTTTTCTTATTTTGTTTTTCTGTGCATTCGCCTGGCGCGTGTTTGTGATTGCCAAACGCGCGCCCGATCGCTTTGCCAGCCTTGTGGCTTGGGGTATTGGTGTTTGGATTTTCCTGCAGGCAAGCATTAACATTTCAGCGATGCTCGGGCTCGTGCCCATAACCGGAATTCCGCTTCCCTTTGTAAGCTATGGGGGTTCTGCTCTGGTAACCGAGTTGATTGCCTTGGGAATTTTGCTTAATATCTCAAAACACGCTGCATAAAATAGGCAACAGTAAAAAGCATCTCTTTATTCCTGTATATGCGGAAATAATGAGATACTATGTTAGATACATTGTTCACGCGATCGCTGTTACAAGGTATCTATCATGGCCTCTCAACCAATTCAAATAATAAAAAGCTTCGACACCTAGATGTCGAAGCTGGATTGTAACATTGGATTGTTTCTGCCTAGTGCTCGCTATATCTCACCCGACTGTCTCCTTTTCGAAACAGCCAATAGATTGTAATGGTATTTCCCTCTTTACTCCATGTAAACCGCAGATCATCAGATCCGCGGCTTGTAAACGCTCTCACTGGAGTGTGGGGAAGCTTCATTTCCGTCTTCCGTGTATGAAGAGAGGCATAGAGGGAACCTTCTCTGATAAGCATCTCCACTTGTTTTACAATCTGTTCTTGCTCTGGCAGAGTAAGATCCGCCAAGAGATCAAGAAATCTACCCTCGTATACTTTTTCGTTCTGCCAAGTAAAAGAGACGGGAAGCAAAGAGAGCAGTCTTTTCGCTTCCCGCTCTCTCCTTCCAACGCCAGATTTCATCTCTTGAGCAATGAGAGTGAGTTGGGGAAGCTCGGGATGTTGCTGCGCGATATCTTCGAGTGTATCAGAGTGTGCGCGGCGAATCCCCTCTAATGCTCCACGAATTCTCGCTTCGAGACGTTCGATCTCTTCTTCAACGAGTTTGATGTACGCTTGATCGTCCGCAGCGCGCTTGCCGCATTGCTGATGGTCCTGCAATTCTGTCTTCAGTCTCTCATTCTCCCCGAGAACAGCTTCCAGCCGAAATATCAACTCGCTGATGATTTGAGCGAGTTCTTTTCCTGCCTCAAGATCTTCGAGTCGAATGCACGGCGGCTTTTGGGCCGCAGTGGGGACAGGGCCAGACGCTATGCCTCCAAGCTTGAAGTCACCCCATCGCAAAAGGACGTCTTTGATAAGGCAATCGAGCACTGCCTTTGCACGCTTGCTTGCCTTATAGACCTTTTCTTGTTCTTCCGATGAACCGGCATTGAGCCACCGGTAAGCTGCTTGGAGGATTTCTCTATCAAGATCAAACTGGCCTTTCGATATCTCTATCCCTTCGGCACGCAATTTCTCTGCTACTTCCTTATAGATGTGATCCTGTGTTCCACGCGGTAATCTATAGTCAGTGTTCAGTTCGGCGCATATTATCTCCAGACGCCTGTACCGCGATTGCGGAATCCGAATCCTAGAACTCGGCGAAGCCGCCAAAAAAAAGACAGCCATCTTTCTCCTCCTTCTGTTTTTGTTAAAGTGCACCTATACTCTATGGGAGTAACTTGATTTTGTCAAGTTGTGGGAGAGGAGGAATTTGTGTATAGTAAAGGAACATGAAAATTTTGTTTGCTGGAGGGGGAACGGGAGGCCATATTCTTCCTATCATTGCGGTAGCACGGGAGTTAAAACGTTCTTATCCTGGCAAAGATATGGAGCTTTTTTATATTGGTCCCGAAGATAGATTTGGGGATATTTTATTATCGCAAGAAGGGATTAGAACGTTTGTCGTAAAAGCAGGGAAGGTTCGTCGCTATTGGGGGCCAACTGCTCTCTTGCACAATCTTTCTGACATACTGCTTAATACTCCCTTGGGAATCTGCAAGGCATTCAAAATTCTATTCTTCCTCTCTCCCGATCTCATTTTTAGCAAAGGAGGATACGGAGCAATTCCCGCCACGGTAGCCGGCAGAATGCTTGGCATACCCATATTTCTCCATGAATCAGATATTGTGCCTGGAAAAGCAAATCTCGCAGCAGAAAAATTCGCTTTGGAAATTTTTACCTCTTTTCCCTTCACCCAGAACTTTCCTCCCAAGAAAATTTTGCTCGTGGGAAATCCTATCAGATCTCGTATACTATCGGGTTCTCTTTTAGACGCAACACAGATTTTTCAGCTTGTGGGCGGCAAACTCATTCTTTTTATTATGGGCGGCTCCCAAGGCGCTTCTCGTATAAATGACATGCTCCTGAATATTCTTGACGAGGCGCTCAATGAATTCGAAATCATCCACCAAACCGGAGAAGCAAACTTCAAAACAGTAGCAGAAGAAGCAAGGGTGGTGATATCAGAAGCGAACCTTCCGTATTACCACCCCGTTGCATTCTTGGATGAAAACGAACTTCGCCATGCCTACGCCGCGGCCAACTTTATTGTGAGCAGAGCAGGATCAGGAAGCATCTTTGAAATTGCCTCTCTCGGCAAACCAAGCATCTTAATTCCGCTTCCGGAATCTGCGCAAAACCATCAGATGAAAAACGCGTATGCTTACGCAAGCACGGGAGCCGCGATTGTACTTGAAGAAGCAAATATGAAACCCCACTTTTTCTTGGAGCGTATCCGCAGCATCATCTTTGACCAAACAGAGATGGAACGCATGTCCCAAGCCGCGCTTCGTTTCGCAAAACCCGACGCTGCCCGGATTATCGCAGATTATATTTTAGCGTATCTCATCAGATGAACGGAAAAGTTAGGACAAGAATAGCGCCTTCGCCCACTGGATTTGTTCACATGGGAAATGCCAGAACCGCCCTGTTTAATTACCTCTTTGCCAAAAAAGAAGGAGGTGATTTTATCCTGCGTATCGAAGACACTGACAAGGAACGTTCGAAAAAAGAATTTGAACAGGATATTCTCGAGAACTTTCACTGGCTGGGTTTGGAGTGGGACGAGGGGCCGAGCTTGGAAAACGGTTATATTGGAAATTATAGTCCCTATCGGCAAAGCGAAAGAACAGAGCTCTACAAAAAATATCTTATCAAACTTTTAGAACAGGGGGGAGCGTACTATTGTTTTTGTACTGCGGAGGAACTTGATGCTCAACGCGCTCATCAAATGAGTTTAGGGGAAGCTCCGAGATACAAAGGCACGTGCAGAAATATTTCTCGAGAAGAACAAGAAAAACGTCTGACAGCAGGGAATGGAGGAGTAATCCGATTTATCGTAGAGCCAAAAATCATAACATTCACTGATCTCATCAGAGGCGAGATCAAATTCGACACTAGCTTATTTGGCGACGTGGTGATCGCAAAAGATCTCGAAACTCCATTGTACAATTTTACCGTGGTAATTGATGATTTTGAAATGCAAATTACTCATGTAATCCGTGGGGAAGACCATATCGCAAACACTCCCAAGCAAATTCTCATCTCCGAAGCGCTCGACTTGCCCGGAGTTCAGTATGGCCATTTGCCCTTGTTGCTCGGGGAAGACCGCACCAAGCTAAGCAAGCGGCACGGCGACAGCTCGGTGCGTACATTTCGTAAAGAAGGATACTTGCCAGAAGCCATTGTGAATTTTCTTGCGCTTTTGGGGTGGAATCCTGGAGATAATCGCGAAATTTTTTCTATGCAAGAACTCGTCAAAGAGTTTTCTTTAGAACGCATTCAAAAAGGAGCTGCGGTATTCAACATTCAGCGCTTAGACTGGATTAACGGTTTCTATATTCGAAACACGCCGCTCGATGAACTCACCAAGTTGTGCGAACCGTATCTTCCTGAAAATACAATGAATTTTAATCAGCAAAAGATGACGGTTGCCTTGTATCAAGAACGACTGAAAAAACTGTCAGAAATTGGAGAGCTTGCAGATTTCTTTTTTACAGACAAACTCGAGTATCCCAAAGATTTACTCTTGTGGAAAGACGCCACTGACGAACAAGCAAAGAACATGTTAGAAATATTAAAAGGTTTGATTGCTGGAGTAGGGGAGTGGTCTCATGAAAAGCTTGAACAAGTTATTATGCCGGAGGCAGAGAAATTACAAAACAGAGGATACATGCTCTGGCCTTTGCGCGTGGCACTGTGCGGAAAGAAAGCATCGCCAGGACCATTTGAAATTGCAGAAATTTTGGGCAAAGAACAAACGCTTCAAAGAATCAAACAAGCAATAGCCATGTTTGAAGCTTCGCTTCAAACATCTTAATATTGTGCGACATTTTATACCACTCATTTTTGTTTTCTTTCTAGGCCTTGCGATTTTTTCCTTCGCGTTTTCGGTTCCTGCCTTTGCTCAACAAGATCCGAAGCTGCAAGTACCCGACACGATTGAAGGAGCCAAGGAGGGTGTTTTGAACATAGGCGATAAAATTATGGAAGCGATTCCCGGAGTACTCGCGAGCATCTGGAATAATCAAGTAGTTCCCGTATGGAAGAAAATGGGGGAATGGGTCAAAACAGAAGTGTGGGAGAAACGAGTTTTGCCTGCGCTTCAAACTCTCATTGATCGCGCAAAAACACTGCTCGGCCAAGAAGTGGAAAAAAGAAAGCCTCTCATTGAACAAGAACTCGAAAAGGAAAAAGAAGAACTCAAAGAAGATATCAAACAAGTCGGAAAAGGCCTACCAGATGGCAAGGCAGGCCTCTGGGAACGATTCCAAGCCCTTTTCCGCAAAGACTAAGACATACTTAACACATCCTGAAGGTCTTAACACAGCCATTGACACACCCCTAGAGGAGAGTTTAGTATGGATATAAGAAAAGTCGCACAATCTATGTAAAGCGTCAAATAGTATATCACCTACCTTCTCCCTTTCTTATTTTTGACTTTTTGGCTTATGCGTAAATCCTCAAAACCTATAAAAGAGCGCATACCGGATTTTCTTGATTACTGCGAAGTTGAAAAAGGTCTTTCCAATAATACCCAGAGGAATTATCAGAGATATCTGAAAAAATTCGAGGTGTGGCTGCAAAAGAAAAACAAACAAGATCTCAAGCCTCATGAACTCACCAACGATGATATATGGAACTACCGACTTTTTCTGTCCCGTACGCCCGCTGAACACGGAAAACTTCTCTCCAAACTCACCCAAAACTACTATTTAATCGCTCTGCGGGCTCTCTTGGCTTATTTCGTGGCAAAAGACATATCTGCGTTGCCTCCGGCAAAGGTCACACTTCCAAAAGATACCGAAGAGGCCCGCACGATCAAATTCCTTGATTTAGATCAGATTGAAAGACTCTTGAACTCCCCTACTTCGCAGCCCGCTTCGCAGCCAGCCTCTCCAACAGAACTCCGGGATAAAACAATCCTCGAAACTTTTTTTTCAACAGGCATGCGCATAGCCGAACTCGTAAGTTTGAATCGCGAACAATTCGATTCTATTGAGGATAAGCCCTTCGATTCCACTCAGGGCAAGCAGGATTTTGAGCTTGGGATCATTGGCAAAGGCAACCGGCCGCGTACGGTGTATTTTTCAGAGCGAGCTTTAGAATGGCTCAAAAAATACCTCAAAACGCGTAGAGACAAGGAAAAGGCTTTATTCATTAACTATCGCAGCCGCACACAGGAAGACAACCGCCTCACGGCTCGTTCTATCGAAAGAATTATCAAGAAATATGCTGTAAAAGCCGGCGTTCCCTTTTTTACCACGCCTCATACACTCCGGCATTCGTATGCCACTGACCTGCTCTCCCAAGGTGTCGATCTACGCGCTATCCAGGAATTCCTCGGCCACAAAAATATTATGACCACGCAATTGTACACGCACGTTACCAACAAGCGTTTGCGCGATATACACCGACAATTCCACAGCGGCAAAAACTTAAAATAAAGACCTTAGGTGGTTTGTCCGCCCAAGGTCTTTCTAGAGTCTTTATTGTACGATTAAATGTCGCACAATATTCTTATTAGGCTATATGTGCGATATCCTTTCGATGCCGGGCTCCTCTCACGTCAATTGCGCGAACCCCACGATAGCAATCTGTGATCGCCTTTCCTAGCGTTTTCCTTAATGCTACTACTGTGAGAATACGACCCCCAGTGGTCTCTACGTAGTCCCCTGCACGCCTTGTTCCCGCATGGAATACAAGAATGTTCGACGGACAACGTTCCAAACCTTTCACTACATCTCCGCTTACTGGGTTTAAAGGATAGCCTTCTGTTGCAAGAACTACTCCCACGCACACGCCGAACTCCCACTCCAAAACAATCTCCCCTACTCTCCCTTCTACAGTTAACATCATTGCCTCAAGAAGATCGCTTTTGAGCCGAGGAAGAATGACTTGGGTTTCCGGATCCCCAAATCTGGCATTGAACTCCAAAACTATTGGGCCTTTATCCGTCAACATCAACCCCGCATAAAGCACGCCGACGAACAGAGTTCCCCGCGCAACGAGTGCTCTTGCAAGAGGTTCCATAATGGTCTCGCGTATTTGCTGGTCAAGTTGCGGAGTCCAGATTGCCGGCGGGCTATAACCTCCCATGCCACCTGTCATAGGGCCTTGATCATTATCTTCCAGATGTTTGTAATCGCAAGCTGCAAAAAGTTGAGAAACTTGCTCGCCATGCACAAAGGCGAACACACTAATTTCCTGACCAACCAAGTACTCCTCAAAAAGGATGCCTTCTTTAAAAATCTTTTCAATGCGCGTATCAAGCCATGCAATTGCTTCTTGCCGATCAGAGGTTACGAGCACGCCTTTGCCGCGAGCAAGCCCAATCTCCTTGATCACCAATGACGGTACGGCAATCGCAACATGCTGCTTTGCCAATGTCAAGGATCTAAAATATTTCCACGAAGCAGTAGGCACTCCTGCTTCTCTCATCAGTAGTTTTGCTTCGTATTTGTTGGTCTCGATTATTGCTGCTTGGGCAGTAGGCCCAAATATAGGGAAGCCTATGTCAAGGAATCGATTCACGATTCCTGCTGCCAACGCATCTTCTGGGCCAACAACTGTGAATCTTATGTCGTTATCTCTCACGAAACGCGCAAGACCACTTATGTCAGTTGGTGAAATAGGAACATTCTCCCCTATCTCACTTGTACCTGCATTGCCAGGAGCTATATACAAGTCAATTCTTCGATTTTGTTGATCCAATTTCCAAGCAATCGCATGTTCACGCGCGCCATCCCCAACAACAAGAACTCTCATTTTTTACTCCCCCCCCTTCTTGCCCGAATGGTAACAGCTATAACCAAAATACCACTTGGAGGTGGTATTTGTCTAACTTCTGAATATCACTTCGTTTTCAAACTCTGGAAAAAGTTTATGGATTTCCCGCAGATCAAAGCTCCGTAAGATGGAATATTTTGATTGTTTCTTTAATAAGAAACGAAAACATTTTTTGATAAGTCGCTCGGGCGACTCTCGCCCACCAGTGAGGTATTCCCAATGCTGTCGATTGATCTTTACCAAAAACCCGACATCGTTTGACTCATGCCCGAGGAGAACCGTGTACACCCACGTTGATCCATCTTCAGTTTTCTTGAAGATTTGAATCGGCTCCATGGAATTTTGAATACTTTCAATAAAAATCAGAAATATCTTTACTTTCTAAAGATTTTCAATGGAACTATTCAAATTTTTAAAGGTTCTCCCCTTTTATTAAACCAAAAACTAAAGGTCCTTGTCAAGCTCCAAATGCTAAAAACTCTTGTAATAGCTGTCTGCAACAAAGATGCAGATATTGCGAGTATCCTCCGTGAAGGTGTTGCATAGTTGCTTTGCCTGCGCGTCAGAATGAAAATACGAGATAAAGTCTTTGACTGCGCCAATAACGCAATTGGTTTGTTGGTCTGAATCCTTGCCAAGCATACAGTAGGCCTTTGTTCGTTGCACGTCACTTACCGTAGAACCTGAAGCATCGCGGCCAATGCTCTGATAACATATACTTTTGTGTTGCTCCTCAACCGTTGAACACTGCGCAAATGCATCTGCAAAGTTGTATCCGTTGATTTTCAGCACATACGAAGTTTGCATCAAATAGCAGGGCCGCTTGTACTGCTCTTTTACAGCGGTGCAGGGATAGAGCGGCTCCCCGGGCCTCAAGTATTTGGTAAAATGATTTTCAAAATCTGTAATTATATTCTCCATAAACACGCCGCCGTAACAAGACTCTTTCTCCCATTGCCCGGCGAGATTATCGCATAATTCCAGAGCTTCGAAAAGCTCGCTTTGCGTGATATACATAACTCCGTGCCCAAGTCCATGCACGCAATTGTAATAATCAAATGAATAGGTTGCTTTCCCTGGAATGCTTTCGCATATACCGCTTATAACTGCTGGTAACTCTTCAGGTGCGGTGTCGCGCAAAATGCCTTCCATTACGCCGTGATAGTAACCAGACCAGCAAAAGTGATCTCCCTTTACATACGCTTCTGCCACGTTAGGATATTTCTTTGTGGCCTCTCGGCCAATCACATGCACTAAAGGATGACAGAGAGATCGTACGAGAGCGTTTTCATCATATCGAACTTTCAAGTCAACAAACGCTGCAACAATCGTATCTTCTGCCACAAGAGTTTGATAGTATTTTTCAAAACAGTAATAATCTGCACACTCAATCGGATTTACTTTTTCTGCTTCCTCAAACGCCGTATCCTTGTTTTCTACTTCTACAATGCGTTCCTGGGAACGCGCAGGAAAAAGGTCAAGATTATTTTCTTCCTTCACTCCCCTGTCTTTTGAAAAATCACCAAATGCAAAAATACCCGCAACGATAATCAGGATAACTCCAAAACCCAAAAGCAAAAATGTGCGCGACCTATTTTTGAACATCATTTTTTCTTAAGATTCAAGCACACCGAGTTAATACAATAACGTTTGCCTCCATGATCTTTGGGACCGTCGTCAAACACATGTCCCAAGTGCGAGCCGCAACACTTGCAGAGCACTTCGGTTCTTCGGGTGCCATAACTATTGTCTTCTTTGAGTTCGATGTTTTCTAAGTTCGCGGGTTCAGTAAAGCTTGGCCAGCCAGTGCCTGAATCAAATTTGGTGTCTGAAGAAAACAATTCTGCCCCACACGAGGCGCATTTGTACATTCCTTTTTCATGTGAATCCCAGTACTTGCCCGAAAATGCAGGCTCTGTCCCCTTCTCTCGCATTACTTTGTATTGTTCTGGCTTTAATTTTTCCATTTTACATTATTCCGAAAGCTGCGACCGGAATTCCCGGAAGCGCCACCGATGAATCGCTTGTACCAAGAATAACTCCGTCCTCTTGGGATTGCAACGTCTCCTGCAATTTGCCAAATACGTTATAAATACGCGCGATGGGATTACCCTTGTGGACAATGTCTCCGGGTTTTACCAAGAATCGAACGATGCCGCTCTCCGAACTCACGGGATGGTCAGAATACCGTAACTCTTTGTTCTGGAAAGATTCTGATGAAGAAGACATAAACGTATGCTGTCTCGCGTCAAGCATACCCAAGAAAAGCAGGATATTCAAGATGGCGCGCACTCCTGCTTGCACATGCATTTCATTGACGACATACGCCTCTCCCAATTCCAGCGTTAGAGCTGGAATATCGTGCCGTAGAAGACTTCCAGAAAGTGTTTTTTCGAGGTCAAGAGCATCTTTGGCTTTTGCATCTTCTTGAACGACCAGAAACCCTGTTTCGTGCGCCAATTGTTTTGCTTTCTCATATGCCTCTTTATGTTTTACACCAGGATAAGCATCGAGAAGAGTGTAGGGAATGGATTTGATCCAGTCGTTGTGCAGATCTAATACGATTGCGGGTTGTGTTTTTGTAATTTCAGAAAAAATAGTGAACGCAATGCGCTGGGCAAGAGAACCGTCTTTATCTCCCGGGAATGAACGATTCAAATCTTCATTTGTAAAAGAAACGTTGCGAGATATAGTTTCAAATCCAAGCGGATTCATAGGCGGAAACGCAAAAAGAGAACCTTTGAGCAAGGATTCTCTCTGTAATTTCTTGAAAATTTCCTGGATCACTACCATCCCGCCAACTTCGTCTCCATGCGCGCAACCGGTGAGCCATACCACAGGCCCGGGCTTTGCTCCATGGATTGTCATATAAGCTAAACGCCGGATTGCAAGACTGGAATTTGAACTTCCAAGTATGTTTACAAATGCAAACAACGCTTCCTTTTGCATACAATTATCCTATCACAAGGACAAAAGATATGGCAAAGCTTTTGTAATTGCCTGCTCACGATGCCCATTGGGAAGTTGTTCCACAGGCAATTCCGCAAGCACCTTTCCTGTTTGAAATTCATAAAACAACGAACGAAACGGATACCCCGGCATAATGGGATTGGGATAATGCGGCTGTTCTAGAATTCTCCCTTCGAGCGCCCCTGCAAATGTTCGGATCTCCCCCGCTTTCGGCATTACCGCCAATACGGCAGTGAGTTTTGCGGTACGCTTTTCTGAAGGTATATCTTTCATGCGTTCGAGTGTATATCGCACCAGTTCCTCGTCTGAAGCCTCATACCCTGGCCAACGTCTTGAGTGCACGCCCGGCTCCCCGCCCAAAGCATCAATCTCCAATCCCCCATCGTCGGCCAATGTTGGCATGCCGCCTGACTTCTCAAAATAAAATTTTGCTTTCAAAATTGCGTTTTCTTCGCATGTCTCGCCTGTCTCCTCTGGCTTTTCTGTGATTCCAGCATCTGCAAGCGTAACAAACTCAACTCCGGCTTTCCCGAGAAGGTGCTTATATTCTCGAATCTTCCCTTCGTTTGTCGTCGCCAATAAAAATTTCATAGC
>CAYHVI010000010.1:0-27756 GCA_964359655.1 uncultured Candidatus Saccharibacteria bacterium | reverse complement strand
AGAGCGCTTCCCTGCGAAGGAAGAGGTCGCAGGTTCGAATCCTGCCAGGGACACCGAACCATGACACTCTCAACTCCCGCTGGGCAGATTCCAAGAGTGGGACCTGCTTTTGAAAAGAAATTAAAGAAAATGGGGATCACACAGGTTCGTGATCTTCTTTTTCATTTTCCTCGAAACTATGAAGATTTCTCGAAAATCACGCCCATCAAAAATTTAAAGGAGGGCCAAGTATATTGCGTGGCAGGAAAGATTCTCGAGATGAAGGAGATGCGAACGTACAGAAAACGGGTATCGCTCATCACCGGCCTTATCGAAGATACATCAGGAGCGATAAAAGCGCTCTGGTTCAACCAGCCGTATCTTGTAGATTCCTTAAAACCCAAAGACGAAGTGTATCTTGCGGGTAAAGTCGTGCGAGACAAAGAAGGAATTTATCTTGCCAATCCCGTACACGAAAAGGCGCAGGAGGGAAAAAACCTCACGCATTTGGGCAGAATAGTACCTGTATATCCTGAAACTATAGGAGTGTCTTCCCGATGGCTAAGATCCATAATCAAAATGGTTTTGGCGCAAATGGCAGATATCCCGGAAACTTTGCCCCAAGAAATATTGCAAGCACGCACATTCGCACCCATCCAAAAAGCGCTTTGGCAGGTTCACTTTCCCGATTCTGTAGAGCAGGCGCGCAAAGCAAACAAACGTTTTTCTTTTGAAGAACTGTTTTACATCTTGCTCTTTATTCTTTCTGAACGCAAAAAAATAGCTTCCATAAAAGCTCCTGTTATTCCTTTTGACGGAAATACGATGAAGCGATTTACCCAAAAGCTTCCTTTTCAACTTACCGATGATCAGAAAAAAGCAGCGTGGTATATCTTAAAAGATATGGAAAAGCCAAGACCTATGAACCGTTTGCTACAAGGAGATGTGGGCTCTGGCAAAACCGTGGTGTCTGCAATGGCAATGCTTTCTGCGGTAAAAGCAGGTTATCAAGCTGCGTTGTTGGCGCCCACGGAAATTTTAGCGCAGCAACACCATAAAACTGTAGCTCAAGTGCTTACCCCTTTCAAAGTTACCATTGGCTTACTCACTGGAAAAACAGATCGTTTTATCTCTCCCAAATTGCCAAACGATTATATCGAAATCTCTCGCGCAAAACTTTTAGAAAAAGTAAAGAACAATGAGATGCAAGTCCTCGTTGGCACGCATTCTTTAATTCAAGACAAAGTAAAGTTTGGAAATTTGGCGCTCTTGGTAGTGGATGAGCAGCATCGGTTTGGAGTGAAGCAACGGGCGCAGCTATTGCACAACCCTTCGGCTCGCTCTACTCGCTCAGGGCAAGCACTCATCCCGCATTTGCTTTCAATGACCGCAACTCCTATCCCCCGCACGCTTGCCATGACTATCTACGGAGATCTCGACCTTACACTGATTACCCATCTTCCCAAGGGAAGAAAGCAGATTATCACACAAATCATTCCGCCCGCACAGCGTACGAAAGCTTACGAGGCAATTCGAGAGCAAATTAGCCAAGGCAAACAAGCTTTTGTTATTTGCCCGAGAATCGAACGCACTGAAAAATCACCAAAAGACGTGGAAGTAAAAACCGTCAAAGAGGAGTATGAGAAACTATCGAAAGAAGTGTTCCCTGACCTCAAAGTAGAAATGCTTCACGGCAAAATGCCGGCGAAAGAGAAAGAACAAGTGATGCGCAAATTCAAGTTCGGCAAAATTGATTTGCTGGTTTCCACTTCTGTAATCGAAGTAGGCGTGGACATGCCCAACGCCACCATAATGATGATCGAGGGCGCAGACCGGTTTGGCTTGGCGCAACTCCATCAATTCCGGGGCAGAGTAGGGAGAGCGGGGTATCAATCGTATTGCTTTTTATTCACGGAATCAAACTCTTCTGTGGTGCGGCAGCGCTTGAAAGCTCTTCAGGAATTTTCAAGCGGCTTTGAATTAGCAGAGCGTGATTTGAACATACGGGGACCTGGAGACTTTGCCGGCACCAAACAATGGGGCATTCCGGATTTTGCCATGCAGCAGCTCACCAATTTAGAACTCGTCGAACAAGCCCGCGAATCCGCAAAAGCAATTCTCGAGAAAGATATCGCGCTCAAAACCTATCCTCTCTTACGAGAGAAAGTCAAATCCCTTCGTGAAAAACTCCATTTGGAATAAGGAATTATTTTTGCATGCGGAATTTGGGAGTGGACCAAAAACCCATATATTTGCCGAGCATTAGACGGGTTTGAGCGTCCAGAGCTGGAAGAGCAAAGAAAATCATAATAGGCGGCAAGAAAATCCACTGGAGCAAAAGCCACGGGGCATGCCACTTTCCATAATTGATTGGTCTCGGCGGAAGAAACAGCATGCTTAAAAAGGCAGACCACACCAATCCAACCATCATGATGGTGAGGATCCAGGAGGTGAACCGAGGCAAGTTATATGAAAGCAATGTCTGCGTGAATGCATCGCCTCCCAACGTCAAGGGCAACCAGCCTAAAAGAAAAATAAGGGGGGAAGCGGCTGCCCACGACCAATAGGCTTCAATGCGGTCAAAACTCAAAGAGATTTTTCTGTTCAAGGGAATTTTTTTATTTTTGAGAAAACCATACAGAAAATACGGAATGTCGGCTACGCCATACGCCCATCTCTGTTGCTGCTTGTAAATGTTTCTTACGGTTCCGAAGAAAGTTGGCGCAGTGTTCGCATCCATAGACACAGGATAATATAAAGGCTGCACCGAATAATTGCCATCGTAATGCAGAAAGCATTGCCAGAAAATACGGGAATCGTCCACCGCGTAGTTTACCTGCCTAAACCCCACCTCCACCAATGTTTTGAAAGCCATTGCATGCGAAGAAAAGGTGCTCAACTTTTCGGGACGCTCTTGGTTCATTAAAAACCAAAATGTCGTGGCAAAAGCAAATAATCGGGATATGGTGGAAGCCTGCCAGATGTTGTTAATAAACAAAGGTACTGGCTGATAGGAATAATGCAGGGGATCTCGAGAGCAAAGATAATGATAAGCAAGACAACTGAAATATCGGGGGAATACTACGGTATCCGCGTCCAGTGAGCTTACAATAATGTGTTCATAAGGAATGCCGAGGGGATCTATGATTTCTTCTTTTGCTCTTTTTGTAGCCCAGGTTTCATTGGAGCCCTTTCCCGGAATTTCGCCCGGCAAATTCGCAGGGTGGACAGTTATCAAAAACCGAAAGAAAGCTTTTCCAAACTCCCTTGCAATCGCCTGTGCTTTCTGCCTGCCTTCTTTACCTGCTCGCTCCTCTGTTCCAAGCACCACAATCATTTTCTCTTTGGGATAATCTGAATTGGAAAAACCATTAAATGTTTCTCGCAAAATCTCAATTGGCTCTCTATACGTTGATATTACTACCAAGTGGTATATCTTTTCCCAATTGGGAAGGTTTTTAAGTTTTTGCAGCCAGAGTATTTTTTCGTGCTCTTTTGTTTTCTTGTATCCTGCGCGTAGATGAAGCGCAAAGTACAACACGCGCAAGAGCCAATAGAGAACAAAACTTAAGATAAAAAAGGCGGCAAAGACGGGAAAAAACCACGAAGCAAAAAATGCAAGGGCGAGAGATCCTAAAGCGAGCGTTCCCGGAACGATCTCAAGCGCGCGATACAGAAATCTGCCTTGAGGAGTGTCGAGATCTGCGGCCCTTGCCGCAGTAAGATGGGCTTGCCTCATAGAGAATAATCGGGAGAGAGCTGATAGGTGCGTTGAACCCACGAATAGAGCAGCTGAGTATCTAATTTACTATCTTGTGAACCCAATAATACAAAAGCTATTGTGCGTATCTCATTCTCTTTCGCAAGAAACCGAAAGAGAAATGCTCCGGTATGCTTGGAGGCGGTCGTATAACCCGTTTTTCCTCCGACAAAACTGGAATCTGCAACAAAGACATTTTTATTCCACAATTCTTCCCTTGAAAACTGCGCAGGCCCATAACTTCGCACCTCCCTGCCTCTGGTGATTTCAAGAAGAGGGGGGCGGTTGTTTACAATATATCGCGCAAGATAAAAGAGATCTTGCGCACTGGAAACATTTCCTGAATCAAATCCCGTAGGATCAGTAAATACGGTATTTGCAAGCAGTATTTCCTTTGCTTTTTCATTCATCATTTGAATCGTTCGATCTCTCCCTAAGAATCCTGCGACCGCTTCTGCTGCGTCGTTGGAAGAAGCAATAAGCAGAGGATAAAACAATTCCACTATCCGGTAGCGCTCCCCTTCCTCAAGCCCTTCGGTTTCTCCATAGGCTTGGAGCATCGCAGGAGTTACTACAATTGATTTTCTCAAGTCAACATTTTCTGCAACCACCAAAGCAGTCATCAACTTGGCAATAGAAGCTATAGGGTGAACTTCTTGGGAATTCTTTTCTGCAAACACAAACCCGGAATCCACATCTGCAATAAGATAGTTTGTCGCAGAAACATAAGGAGGCGATGAAGCTTTTATCGCGTCATACACATACCCATCATTTTCCTTATCCACCACAAAGACAGGGGTTCCCTGTTCTACAAGCTCATACATTTTTTCTGCCGACTCATTTTTCAGTTGAATGCAACCGCCTGAAATATCAGAGGCTGTTTTCTCTCCTCCAGGATAATACGGCTCCCCATGCAGATAATATTTGCCGTAAAAACTAATGGCGTAAGGCATATACACTTGCGCAATGCCAGAAAAAGCAACCTTGTTTTGGGAAAGTACGTTATACAATCCTGCTGGCGTGCCGCCCCAACCCTGCGGATCGCCTTTTTTCAAAATAGGAGCTTCTGCTGCTATCTTTCCATTTTCGTATTTAAATACCTTATCTTCAGAAAAGTTGATTTCCAAAAATTCTCCCTCTTTTGCAATAAGTTCGTTGCGTACTTCCGCGAACCGATCCAAAATTATATGCTGTCTCGGTGGTTCAGGCAAGGGAATCAACGCCGGCGTTTCCTCCATGATAACCTCCTGTGCCCCTGACTCTTCCGAGACAGCATCTCTCCAAAACACAAAAAAAGAGACTATCAATATGCCCTCCAACAGGATAACGCTTACGCCTCCAAGCAGAAAAGCTAAAATCTTTCTTCCTTTCATAGAGCGGTCCCAAGGGGATTCGAACCCCTGTTGCCGGAATGAAAATCCGACGTCCTGGACCAGGCTAGACGATGGGACCAAGTTTATCTTAAATCCTAGATTAATAATTGCGGAAAATCAACCCTTCGACTATACTCAAGGCAAAGAAGCATATGAAAATTTTAGGCGTTGAAACATCCTGCGATGACACAGGAATTGCAGTTGTAGAAATTACAGGAAACAAAACTCCCCGGTTTTCTATTTTATCAAACATCGTTTCGTCTCAAGTACAAATTCACCAAAAATATGGGGGTGTGTATCCCATGCTTGCAAAAAGAGAGCATGAGAAAAATTTGCCTATTACCTTAGCTGAAACTCTCAAAAAAGCAGGCGTTCAGGAATCGAAACCAAATATAGATGCGATTGCCGTAACTGTTGGACCCGGGCTTTCGCCTTGCCTCTGGACTGGAATCAACTTTGTTAAAAAATTATCACAGCAATGGGAAGTTCCTGTTATCCCCGTAGATCATATCGAAGCACACCTACTGATCGGTCTGTTGCAACAGACCGACGAAATTTCCAATTTCAAAATTCGAATTTCGAAACAAATTCATTCAAAATTCAAAATTCAAAATTCAAAATTTCTTTTTCCAGCGATAGCATTGATAGTGTCTGGAGGACACACCCAATTAGTCCTTGTGAAAGAAATTGGTGATTACAGAATCATAGGAGAAACGCGAGATGATGCATCAGGAGAAGCGTTCGACAAAACCGCAAGAATTTTAGGATTGGGTTTTCCCGGAGGGCCAGAAATAGCTGCTGCAGCAGCTAAATTTTCAATTTCCAATTCCCAATTTTCAATTAAACTACCGCGCCCTATGATGCACTCCAAAGATTATGACTTCAGTTTTTCTGGCTTAAAAACCGCGGTTCTATACGATTACCAGTCGCGGCCGAAAAAAGAACGAGAATCAAAAGAATATGTACAAGCTATGGCAGCAGAAATTCAGCAGGCAATTGTGGATGTTTTAATTTCAAAAACTCTTCGCGCTGCAAAAGAGTTTGGAGCAAAATCTATTATCCTAGGTGGCGGCGTTGCAGCCAATGATGAATTGCGCCGAGTGTTTGAAGTCAAACTTCAAACACTCCCTTCGAGCATTGAATTGCTCGCGCCCCCCAAGAACTTAAGTACCGACAACGGAGCTATGATCGCCGTCGCCGGTTATTTCAACTGGCTCAACGAAAAATACACAAAAAATTTTGATTCACTCGAAGCTCAACCAAACTTACGACTCGCACAAACTATTTGAGACTGTTTAAAGCCGGGCTTTAAACATCTTCCGGGCTTTAAACATCTTCGAACTAGAACACGTAAAACTCATCGACTTCCTATTGCTATCGCCAAACTGAGTCGATAGTTTATTATTGAAGTTCAACCAAATTTGGGGGTTACTTAGTTTAAAAATGAGTAGGCCGTCGACAGCGTATCGTATGCTGTCGACGGCCCTTAACTCTCTTATCGCATAGGAGAGGCTTGATGGCAGCGCGTAACGAACTCGTGGGTCACGCGATACTTCTTATCCTCTCCGAGAACAATGAAACCCTCCTTATCGAGGCCATTTTTTATTACATAGCATAGTCTTACAGACTTGTCAATATTTTCAGCGCGACAAAGAAATGCCATAATTTAGATATGCCGAAAGTGAAGGAATTACCGAAAGCGTACGACGCAAAACAGGTGGAGGATAAAATCTACAAGCTCTGGGAAAAGAGCGGATTTTTTAATCCAGATATGTGCGTAAAAAAAGGTGTAACGAAGAAAAACGCGCCCGCTTTTTGCATTGTTCTGCCGCCGCCTAATGTGACTGGAAATCTGCACATGGGCCATGCGGCAATGCTGGCTATTCAGGACGTTCTCATTCGATACGCCAGAATGCAAGGCAAACGAACTTTATGGATTCCGGGCACTGATCACGCGGCTATTGCAACCGAATCCAAAGTTGCAGAAATCTTGTACAAAAAAGAGGGCAAAACGCGCAACGATCTTGGCCGCGAAGAATTTTTAAAGCGCGTGGAACAATTTGCCAAAGAAAGCCACGACACCATTGTTCATCAAATAAAAAAGATGGGGGCGTCTTTGGATTGGAGCCGCGAGGCGTACACCTTAGACGAAAAGCGCAGTCTTGCCGTGCGAACCGCGTTTAAGCAAATGTACGAGAAGGGCCTTATTTATCGCGGAGAACGGATTGTGAACTGGGATCCAAAAATGCAAACAACGGTTTCAGACGACGAACTCGAATGGAAAGAAGAAAAAACGAATTTCTACTACTTAAAATACGGGCCTTTTGTTATTGCCACTGCGCGCCCTGAAACCAAATTTGGCGACAAGTACGTAGTAATGCATCCAGACGACATCCGATACAACGATTACCAGCATGGGCAAAAAATTCAGGTGGAATGGCTCAATGGACAAGTAATGGCAACTATTATCAAGGACAAAGTGGTAGACCGGGAATTTGGCACAGGTGTGATGACCATTACTCCATGGCACGATATGGTTGATTTTGACATCGCAGAGCGCCATACATTAGATAGAGAACAAATTATTGATGAAAAAGCCAAGTTATTGTCTATAGCCGGCGAATTCGCAGGAATGCATATTTCTAAAGCCAGACCCCTGATCGTTGACAAGCTCAAACAAAAAGGACTTCTCGTGAGAGTAGATGAAAACTATATGCACCGAATCGCAACAAATTCGCGTGGGGGCGGCATTATTGAACCTCAAATAATGAGACAGTGGTTTATAAATGTAAATGCAAAGTTTAAAGTGAAAAATGAAAAATTAGAGATTACGCTCAAGGAACTCATGCTCAAGGCGGTAAAAAGTGGACAGATGAAAATTGTTCCCAAACGTTTTGAAAAAATTTACTATCATTGGATTAATAATCTGCGAGATTGGTGTATTTCAAGACAAATATGGTTTGGGCATCAGATCCCTGTATGGCATAGAGATGCAGAAATGTATGTTGGGATTGAACCTCCGAAAGAAAAGAACTGGATGCAAGATCAAGATACCTTAGATACGTGGTTCTCCTCTGGTTTATGGACGTTTTCAACTTTGGGCTGGCCAAAAAAAACAAAAGAACTTTCAACATATCACCCAACGAGCATTTTGGAGACAGGGTATGACATTCTCTTTTTCTGGGTGGCGCGAATGATTTTAATGTCAGGGTGCTTGTTAGGCGATATTCCCTTCAAAGCCGTATATCTGCATGGTCTTGTGCGCGATGAGCAAGGAAGAAAAATGTCAAAATCTTTGGGCAATATTGTGGATCCTTTGGATATGATTCAAAAATATGGAGCAGACGCGACTCGCCTCTCTTTAATTATTGGAGCAGCTCCAGGGAACGACATGAAGCTTTCAGAAGACAAAGTGCGGGGATATCGAAACTTTACAAACAAGCTTTGGAATGTAGCCAGATTTATTACTCTCAATGCGCAAGACTTAAAAGTCCAGAAAAAACCGCGACTCACTTCGCAGGACAAGAAAATTCTTTCGCAATTTCAGAAAATCGGAAAACAAGTTACTATGGACATTGAACAATTCCGTTTTTCTCACGCCGCAGAAACGCTCTACCATTATCTCTGGCACACGTTTGCAGATAAAATTGTAGAGCAATCAAAACCGATTCTCCAAAATCAAAAAACCAGAAGCTCACGCCAATATGTGCTTTTATTTGTCCTGCAGGATTTCTTAAAACTCGCGCATCCTTTTATTCCCTTCGTAACCGAAGAAATCTACCAACAATTGCCTGCTCAACATAAAAGAAAGCTGTTGATGATTGAACAATGGCCAGCATAACCTACCCACTTCTTTTCTTATTTGCCTTGGCTCCGAGTTTTATATGGCTTGCGTTTTATTTGCACAAAGATTCGCACCCTGAACCCAACCGAACCATTTTCAAGATATTTTTCCTGGGGATGTTCATTGCAATTCCCGCAATCTATGCAGAAACATTTTTCGAGGGGTTTTTCTCTGCATTTTCTTTGCCAGAAACGACTTTCCTGTTGTTTTACTTTCTTTTCGGCATCGCGTTTGTGGAGGAGTTTCTCAAATATCTTGCTGTTCGTTTCGGGGTTCTCGCGAATGTTGCACTCGACGAACCTTTGGACGTTATGCTATACATGGTGGTCGCGGGCCTTGGATTTGCCGCATTGGAGAATATTCTGTTACTGTTCGGACTTATCCAAACCTACCCAATCTCTGATGTGTTTTTAGTAAACGTGATCCGCTTTGCGCAGGCAGTTTCTCTCCACGCCCTATCTTCCGGATTGCTCGGTTACTTTCTCGCGCTCTCTCTTTTCTGGAAAAAACACCGCTGGTTTTTGACTCCTCTAGGCTTTGGGTTGGCCACGCTCTTGCACGGATTCTTTAATTTTTATATATTTACTATAGGAGGCCAAAACTTTATTCTCTTGCTTCTTCCTATTGTGCCGCTTGCAGCCATTGCAGTGCTCATTTCTCTTGGCTTTCAAGAACTCAAAACTCTATGGAACAAAAAATCGCAATAGAAGAACAACCTTCTTTACAAGAACCAATCGAGGAATTTAAGGTTGGCGACTGGTTTGAGCCCGAAGGAGAACTCGCGGTGGATGTGTATCAAACAGAAAAAGAAGTGGTCATTCAATCTGCCATAGCAGGAGTCAGGCCAGACGAACTCGACATCGCCGTGGAAAACGATGTGGTTACGATTCGCGGAGTTCGCAAAAATCCAAACTCATCAGAAGAAAAGCAATATCTTCATGAGGAGTGCTTTTGGGGTACTTTTTCAAGACAGATTTTTTTGCCCGAAGAAGTGGATATGAAAAACGTGGAAGCTTTAATGAGAGACGGAGTACTCACACTAAGACTTCCCAAACTCAACCGCGAAAAAACCAAGAAAGTAAAAATTACCAGACAATAACTTCGCTACGAGTGTCGGAGGAGAGAGTCGAACTCTCACGGGTTACCCCACTGGGTCCTAAGCCCAGCGCGTCTTCCGGTTCCGCCACTCCGACTCGCAGATTAAACGCATTATACCTGTCTCACCCCGAAAATCAAAAGTTTTCCCGTATTCTTTTATGGGTTTTCTTTTTTTATAAAGAACCTTACGAACCAAATAGAAACCACTGAAATTAAGACACCTGCAACCAAATCGACAAAATAGTGCTGCGCGAAAAGAACTGCGCCAAAAGAAGAAAAAATCACAAGGGGCATTATCACATATCCAATCCAACGACGCAATCGCCACGCATAATATACCAGTCCTACGCCTCCTGCTACATGTACGCTCGGGAAGGTATTGGTAGGAAATACAGTGAGTCCCTCTTTTGTTGTGCGCATACTTGTCAGAAATTCGACGACCTCTTCATGGGGCGCATATGCATCGATATATACTTGTACTTCCCTTGGTATGGGAAGTTCGTAGACATTGTCAATAAAACGATCGTGGGGACTTAGCGCTGGGAACGCCAACCATACCACAAGCATAAGAACAAGCGCAAAAGAAAGTACCCCCGCAGCTTCCAGGAAAAGTTTTCGATCGCGTTGTAGTACGAAAATAAAAAATATAAAAACCACAAGCCAAAGGTACACAAAAGCAAGATGTGTAACTTCCACAAACCAATCTGGGTAAGAAAAAGAGGCAAAGGTAAGGGCAGGAAATGTATCTGTGAAGAGAGTATCCATTTTGAACAATAACTCATCGTGAAGTCTAGCCTTGTTTAGTGCATTCAACTGGGCAAGAACCAAAAGCAACACATACAACGCAATCCCAATAGGAATACCTGCAAAGAGTAAATCTTTGGCCGTTTGTGCCGTTCTTTCAGAGCTTATGTCCTTGACCGGCCGTCTGACAAGCCATAACGATAAAACACCTATTAAAAACACAACAACACCCCATAAGCTGGCGCTATTGAGTTTTATATAATGCAAAAAAAGCTCGTTGGGAGAAAATGAATTTCCAAAAATTCTCAGCACAAAAAATGTACCAAGAAGCACAAAAACTGCAAGGTAAATAAAAGTTTCGGGACGTCGTACTCTATCTTGCCATTGTTGCATATCTAATCCTTATGCTCCGATAAGATTTTGAAGGGCGAAAACAGTTCCTCTTGCCAGTAACGCCACAAGGATACCCATCACAGCCCACAAAAGCTTCTGCCTTGCCTGGGTAACGGCCTGCGGTTCGCCTCCTCCAGAGATGAATTGCCAACCCGCAAGCACAATGAACACGCCCGCGCCCACCATCACCAGCACAAACAGCCAGTCAGTAAGCGTTCTTATAGCGTCAAGAAACTCTGTTCCCGTTTGGGGGCCAGGAGGAATTTGCTGCGGAGCCTGTTCTCCGATTGATTGAGCCAAGGCTATGCCGCCTATCGCAACTCCGAGAAAAATTCCAGCGAGCATCAATAAAGAAAATATTTTCATGTTATACATCTACTTAACCTCCGATAATCGCCCTTATAGCGGCCACAACGCCGCGGGAAAGCAATGCAGCAATAATCGCAACTACCGCCCACAAAAGCTTTTGCTTAGCCTTCATAATTTGTTGGGGTTCCCCACCGCCCGACATAAATTGCCAACCTGCAAGCACAAGAAAAATTACCGCAAGCACCATAAAACCAGCGAAAAACCAGTTCGTAAGATTTTCGATAAGCGCGACAACCTTCGCCCCACTCGTGGGACCGATAGGTGCTTGTTGAAGCCAAGGAGGCATTGTTTCAGTATAGCATAAAAATACTCAAAACAAAATCAATCCCCCACACTAATACTATTAGTCGTGGGGGGAATGATTGGATTTCGTGTTTTTTTTAAACACCGAACAGGTTTTGAATCGCTTCGGGAAGTCCTCTTGCTAATAATGCTACACCGATACCTACTGCCGCCCAAATTAACTTGGTTCGAGCCATCGAGACTCCAGTTGGGTCTCCAGCACCGGTGATAAACTGCAGACCAGCCAGCACGATCATAACAACCGAAATAACCACGAGAACCACAAACAGCCAGTCGGTAAGAGTTCTCAATGCATCAATGAAACCTTGTGCCGTGGTAATGCCAGTCGGAATGCCTCGTTCAGGAGCCGCAATCCCTCCTATATTAAAGCTAAAGCCCTGAATCACTTCGCCCATTGAAACAGTCAGTGTTCGCGATCCAGGAGCAGCAGCGCCAGCGGCCGATACCTGGAAGGTAGCCCTGTCTGCGGTCGGATTAACACCACAAGAACCAAGTGTGACACCACTACCACTTATCGCAACAGTACAGGGTGTAAGCCCAGTACCTGTAACCGTTACGGTAACAGTTTGACCGGGAGCGACATTCGTAGGAGAAATTCGCTGCATGACCTGCGCGTCTGCTACACCCACAGCCGTTACTGCCAACATCAACGAAAGCAGAGAAACTACGATAATTTTTTTCATAAGTTATAGAATAATCCTTAATGTTTGAACTTTCAATTATGAAAAGTTCTTTCGACCTTTCGATACGTTTCCGTATTCTCCATTATACCTGTGCCGTAAAGCGTGTAAACCAACTTTATCCACAGAGGACGAAAAGCACCAAGGATCAAGTTTCAAGACCCAAGCAAACCATAAACTCTAAAGCTCAAGTATTTCTTGTTTAAGGTTTTTATCCTTAGGGCTTGCTTGAGCATTGAACATTGAGGTTTGGGGTTTGGTTTAGCCGCCAAAAATGCTTCGCACTGCAGTAAACACTCCTTTGGATAGCAACGCCAAAGCAAACCCTATGGCAGTCCACAAAAACACTTTCTTGGCAGTGCTCACGCGCGCAGGGTCGTCTCCCCCTCCCAAAAGCATTACCGCCCCAATAAGAATCATTACTGGAACAATAAGAATTGCGCCAACAAAAATCCAGTTGCCGACGTTCTCGAGTATGGCGATTAATTCACTTGCAGAAAATGTAGGGACTGTGGTCATACTTCTAATTTTTAATTTCTATTTGGTCACATGAAAAATCCAAATTTCAAAGCCCAAATGTCAAATGAATACCAAATGCGTTAATGCTTAAGACTATTTACGGAGAATGGAAGAGAAGATGAGAGTTAGTTCCTGTACTTCTTGCCAAAGTTTGCGGCATTCGTGCGCTTTGTCGGGGTTTGCTTTTGCTATCATACGTAACCAATGACGCGTTTCTTTAGACTCCTTCTTGCAGAGAGCAATCTTGTGCTTGAAGTCCTTCTTTGATTCAGCACCATCTGCCTCCATATAGTTAGCCCCGATACTTGTTGCCGATCTTACGATTTGGCTTACGAGCGATTTATTGATAGCTGTATTGGGTAAGTTCTTTGCAAATCCTATCACTTCCTCTCCAAATGTTGCCGTTCTTTCTTCCAGATCATACACGGGTTTGGCATTGAGGCTTTGAACTTCATTTGGCATTTGGATTTTGGCATTTGACATTGTCACATTGCACTTTTCATTTTGGGATCATCAGATCCCCAGAATCCCTTTCAACACTTCCACCAATCCTTTCGAAATAAGAATGACTCCAAAGCCAACGACTGTCCACATTAACATGCTGCGTGCAGTTTTCACTCTTCCGGGGTCTCCGGCCGCGGTCATAAATATGACGCCCGCGATCACCAATAAAATCGGCGCCGCGATCACCGCAATGGTGAACAGAAAGTTGATGATGTTGTTGATAAGCCCTGTAAACGTGGCTCCCGGCCCCAGCGGATTCGGGAAAGTAATCGTCCCCGGCCCCGGCCCTGCCGCATCAGTCTCGTCATTGTCGGCTGCATCAGCACAACCTGGATCAGCTGGAAAGTCGGTTTTTCCATCTCCATCGTTATCACTGGTATCACTGCACGCTGCCAGCGGCCCAGCACCACTTACGGTAAATACGTGACCTGCACTGGTGGCACTTTGTGGAGGACTGGCACTATCAGTTGCGATAGCACGATAGTAAACCGGGTTCCCTCTCGGCGCCTCCCGGCATATCAATTCCATTTGAGTAGGAGTAGTTACTGGTGAATCACAGTCTGTCAAGGTCACTATATTTGCGCTGAAATTATCAAGGCTTGTTTGAATATCTATATTACTAATTCCATCGGTATCTTGTGCTTTAACGGTATAAGTAACCGTTTGACCGAAGTTCGGATTAGCAGGGTTATGCTTAACCAATGAGAAAGTCGGCGCTCCAGTAGCATTGGCAACGCCCCTTACCTGACGAGAAAAGAAACCTTTCCCAGCTATCTCGAAAGTAACATTCGCATCGTAAGTTCCTGGTGTTGTTGGGTCAAAGATAACCTTAAAATTTGCATTTGTTCCATTAAGGATGGTCTGTGAGGTCGGACTAACGGAAAAGGCCCCTGCACCGCTTCCGGCAATTTCTACATTAGTTACAACCAAAGAACTTCCAGTATTATTTGTAACTGTAAAATCGCCAGAAACTGAAGTCCCCACATTGGTCGTGAAGGTAAGATCTGGACCTGTTGTCCCAGCGTCAGGAGTGATGGTAAATGTGGCTGCGGCAGTCGTTGAACAGCTCCAGCCAGTAGACCAAGCTCCAGGAACGGTGCAGGCAGTTGCGCTTGAAACTCTGGCGCGTGCGTGATAGGTAGTTCCCGCAGACAGTCCACTTATGGTCTGCAATGTACTACCGACGCTAGTCCCCAAAGCACGACACCCCAAGGTGAACCCTGCGTCCTCGCAAACCTGTAAGTCATATTCGTCCGCTCCGGAGACTGCATTCCATGCAAATTCAATAGAATTTGATGTTTCATTCTGGCATTGGTTGGCGGCGCTGGCATGATCTGGGGCGACACACTGACCCACCCCGGTAATTCCATTTCCTTTTACTTCTCTTGTTGGATTAACCGGAGCGCCTATATTAAAGGTAAGAACAGATGAATCAGCCCCAGTGCCCTGCGGCTTAAACCAAACATTTGCTTCAGCAGTTTCATTTGCATCCAACTTAAAACTATTAATAACACCGGGGATGCTTTCACCGGTTATGGGCGTTACAGTTACTGGGAAAGCATCGCTATCGCTCGAAGTAACCATCCCTGTCAGAGTGCCGCCACCATCATTTTTTATTGTAAACTTCCGTATCGTTGACTGACTATCCACTGCAACATCTCCAAAATCAAGTCCAGCGACAGGATCGGTGATTTCCATAACTGGCCCTCCTATAGTAAAGGTGGTTGCGGTAGTAACGGAAGTTTCTACTGAATCTTTGATTCGTGCAAAATATGAAATATTTGTTCCATCAGCATAAGGTCCGTCGTCGGTTGAGGTCTGGCACGTTAAACTGGGAGCACCAATACCAGAACATGTTTTTATTGATTGATAGAGCCCAAGATTAACCCTTCTTTCTATCACGATCTCTTTAATTTCTTCTTGATCAGTAGTAGCTTGTACCTTATATTTAACAGTTTGAGTATTAGTTGGGTCTATCGAAGGAGGACAACTATCCCCGGTAGGAAAATGGCATTGACTATTAACGGTAATGGTGGCTTCAACTATCGAAGGAGCAAAAAACAAAACGGCAAAAAGAAGACCGAGAAAGACGAAAGAGATTTTTGAATTTATTTTCATTTTGCTTTGCTTTCCAAAATCGCGACCCGTTTTCCCAACGCAATAAACTTCTGTTTAAACAGGCAGCTTCACCGATTCAAACGTGGTCTCGATCACATCGAGGCGGGCATCGATCTTGTCGAGCTTATCGGGTACGCCTTCCAACCGCTTGAGTTGCTCTGTGTGAACCTCAAAACCCTCAACAAGAATATCAATCTTGTGCTCTATACGTTCGGCAACTACATCAAAGTGACGCTTGGTTTCGTCTGCCTTTTTCGAGATAAGTTGCTTGAGATCATCTGCCATAGAGTTTATTATACTATCCCTAACAAACTAATCAACAAAAGATATTCACACAACTGAAAAACCTCAAGGAACAAGCTTCAAGATTCAAGCAAGCAATAAACCCTAAAAACTCAATTCTCCTTCTAGATCAAATTTCTGTTTGGTGTTTTTTCCTTGGGGTTTGCTTGAATATTGAGCATTAAGATTTGAGATTTTGGCTTACACGCGCGCTGTGTTATGAGAACATCCTTTCCAGCTCTTTATAAACTCGATGGGGACCAATGCGATAATATATTACTTCCTGATTTGGAAGAAAACGAAAAATCACTCGATAATTATTATTGACTGAAAGCGACCAGAGACTTTTCAGCGCTCCCTTGAGCTTATGGGTTTCGAGGCTCCGGTGAAAACAATTCTCTTCAAAAAGAGAAATCTTTTTTTCTGCCTTTGGTCGAATTGCTTTGGACAAACCAAGAAAATCTTTTTCAAATTGGGGGGTGGTATGAGAACGGGAAATCCTCATCTTTTCTTTGTAGTTTTCAAGAACTCACGGAAACTCCGAGTTCTTCTTCCGCGCAACATCTTTTCTCCGACAACAAAACTCCTCATCAGCAAAAGAAGTTCCTCAAGGCAGTCTTTTTTAAGAACCACAAAATGCTCTCCTTTTATTTGAAAGGTGTCAACCGTATCCATTTTCCTTGGAATTGCAAGAGACTTCATAATAAATGTATTGTATCATGAATAACTTTTGAAAACAAACCTCAAACTAATCAACAAAGATATGCGCATCAATAAAACCCCGATCCACAAATCTTATCCGAATCTACAGATATCCGAATGTACGAATCGCATGCGGAGATTTGTGATTTGGATTATGTTGGCGTAAGCCTACACGCACGCGGCCGAGGCAACTTTGTCGCCTTCTTTAAGCTTCATAGTGCGCACGCCTACAGTTTAAAGTTACGCACGGTATCTTTCAGAAACTCTTCAATCGTCGCGCGATCTACTGCATCGCGAAGGAATTCTATTTTCTGGCTGGAAATATCTTCCATAGAAACAAGCTGGCCCAAAAAGAGGCGATCGTTAAAATCATTTCCAAATTTTTTCTCGCACAATAAGAGTATTTCTTCCAGGGTTACATGCTCTTCCTTGAGCATGAAATGCCAGTCAACATAATCTTTATAAGCTAACCGTTTGCCCACGGCAAATGCTTTCATTGCAGCAATTTCCCGGACGCTTGCCAGGGAAACTCCCCGATACTCCACAAAAGAATCAGCAACTGGGTATTCGTAAAAAAAGAAGGTGGTCTTTACATTGTCTATAAGCAAGTTGAGCTGTTCGGGAACTCGGTAGGTAACTGAAAGGGAGGATTTCGAAAAAACTCGTTTCACCTGCCGCAACAAATTTGGCGGCAATTCTTGAAAAGAGAACAAGTCAAAATCAACAGACAGGCGATGTCCTATTTGCAGAGCAAGGGCAGTTCCGCCAACCAAATAAAACCCTTTAAACTTCGAGAAGGTGGGAAAAAGAGTCGTCGCTTGTTTAGTGAGCGCTTCCTCGTGCATGCTGAAAACCAGGTACAGAAAAAATAAGTTTTGCTAAATTGCGAGATTCTGGATGAAATTCCGAAGCCAGCCTTCTTTGCAATATCCTGCGAATCTCTTCTTTTCCGTAGCTTTTAACGATCCAGCGCCAGTGATCGAGAGTCCCTTCATTCACTGCGCTGAGCACAAGATCTTCTCTATCTTCTTGCACATCAATATCTTCCCATTTTGCCCACCATATAAAGGGGCGAAACATTTCTGGGGGTTGCTTTTTCATACATGTATATTATATCACACGCACGCTGCAGAAGCCACTTTGTCGCCTTCTTCGAGCTTCATAATGCGCACCCCTTGGGTGGAACGGCTGATTTTCGCAATGGATTCTATTGCTGCGCGGATCACCGTGCCCTTTCTCGAAATCACAATGAGATCTTCTTCGTCAACTGCAAGCACTTTTGCGTACACGAGTTCACCGGTTTTTGAAGTAACGTTTGCAGTTTTAATGCCAGAGCCTCCCCGGCTTTGCAGCCGATATTCTTTTACGCTTGTGCGTTTCCCGTACCCATTTTCTGTTACAACCAAAAGGTAATTTTGAATTTCTTTTGGATTTTGAACTTTGGCATTTGGAATGGTATCCATTCCTATTACTTCATCTCCTTTTTTTAAGCGAATTGCGCGAGTGCCTGAAGCAGTTCTTCCCATAGAGCGAGCGTCTTTCTCTCGAAAACGTATCGATTGGCCTTTTTTGGTAACGATAATAATCTCGTCTTGGCCTGTTGTTTTGCGCACAGCCAACAACGCATCTCCTTTTTTCAAAGTTATGGCTATTAAGCCAGAACGCCGCACATTTTTAAAGTCTTCGAGCGGAGTTTTCTTGATAATCCCCTGCTTGGTAACCATTACTAAATACTTAATTCCTGCTTCTACGTCTTCTTTGCCCAATGCAAAAAGCGAAAGCACTTTTTCTTCAGCAGAAATCTCCAGGAAATTCAGCAAACCCCGGCCCTTGGACACGCGCGTGCCTTCTGGAATTTCATATACCGGAGTCTGAAACACTTTGCCAGAATCGGTGAAAAGCATAAGCGAATCGTGGGTTTGGGCAGAAAGAAAATGCTCCACAATATCATCGGACACGGTTTTCATGCCCATAATTCCTTTGCCTCCGCGCTTTTGAATCTTATAGGTTGCAGGGTTGATGCGCTTAATATACCCGCCTTGGGTAAGCGTGATAATCGCCTCTTCCTGCGGAATCAAGTCTTCTTCTGCGATTTCGCCCACACCCTGCGCCACCACTTTGGTCCTCCGCTCGTCTCCAAACGTCTGCTGGGCTTCTGCCAGCTCTTTTTTGATAACCGCGTCAATTTTCTTTGGCGAAGCTAAAATTGTAGATAATTCTTCGATTTTTGCTTTTATTTCCTTGAGTTCATCCTCAATTTTCTTTCGCTCTAATTTCGCAAGCTGGGCCAAACGCATGTCAAGAATAGCGTTGGTTTGAATTTCGGTGAGCCTGAAACGTTTTATGAGCTTCAGTTTCGCATCTTCGCGGTCATCTGCGCCGCGAATAATTTTGATCACCTCGTCGATATTTGCCAAGCACTTGTGCAACCCTTCTAAAATGTGTTCCCGCTCTTTGGCGCGATCCAAATCGTATTTGGTGCGCCGAGAAACCACTTGTCTCCGGTGATCAACAAAATACTGCAGAATCTTAACTAACGAAAGTACTTTAGGTTGGATCCCATCAACGAGTGCAATCATATTCAAGTGAAACGATTTTTGGAGATCAGAAAACTTGTACAACCTGTTTAAAATCTTCTGGGGTTGGGCGTCGCGCTGCAAATCAAACACAATGCGCAGGCCATCCTTGTCTGATTCGTCTCTAATATCTTTAATGCCGTCGATCCTCTTGTCCTGCACCAGTTTTGCAAACTGTTCTACCAACGTGGACTTATTCACCTGATAAGGAATTTCGGTAATGATAATCTGCGTTCTTTTATTCTCATTCCCGTCGCTGATTTCTGCTTTGGCACGGCAGGTTATAGGTCCTTTTCCTTGGGAATAAGCTTCAATAATTTCTCTTTGATTAAAAATAATTCCACCAGTTGGAAAATCAGGCCCTTTAATAAATTGAAACAAGTCCTGGGTTGTGGTTTTGGGATTGTCGATCACAAATACGGCAGCGTCAATCACTTCACGACTGTTGTGCGGAGGAATGTTTGTTGCCATGCCCACTGCAATTCCCAAAGTGCCATTAAGGAGCAGTTGGGGCAACGGCGAAGGGAGCACCATGGGTTCTTTTCTCGTACCGTCATAGTTGTCCATAAAGTTCACGGTATCTTTGCCAATATCCTGCAGCATCGCCTCCCCTTGGCGCGACATTCTTGCTTCTGAATATCGCATTGCCGCAGGAGGATCCCCGTCGATCGATCCGAAATTTCCCTGACCGTCAATCAAGGGATAACGCATGGAGAAATCCTGCGCCATTCGGACGAGAGAATCATAGACTGCCACATCTCCATGGGGATGGTAGCGCCCAAGCGTTGAACCAACAACAGTCGCGCATTTACGGTACTTTGCTCCATGAGTCAAACCGTCTTCCTGCATTGCAAACAATATGCGCCTGTGCACGGGTTTTAAACCGTCGCGCACATCAGGAAGCGCGCGCGCCACAATCACCGACATTGCGTAGTCGATGTAAGAACCCCGCATCTCCTCTACAATTTCTCTTGGTTCTACTTTATTGTTCGCCATTATTTTGAATAGGAATATTCTGCAGTTTACCTTGAAGCTCTTCGAGTTGAAGTTGTTCTTCAATACTTGGACCTTGTTGGATTTTCAACCGCTCACTCGTGCGGGGAATCCACCAGGCAAGCAGCAAAAGTGCAAGGAGAACCATTACTCCCCACACAATAATCTTTTTTTGAAACTCGGGTAAAGCTTGCAGGCGCTTTATGAAATCTCGACCGCTTCTCATGGGGAAAGCACTACAACCTTCATCTCTTCTGATGTAAAATCCCGAATTTTCACTTGAAGCTTGCTTTGCGGCTCTACGTTTTTCACTCCCATTTCTTTCAAAAACTCATCCACCCTTTCAAGCTTGAATCGAAGATTTGGCAGCATATAGTGCATAGGAATTACAATGCGCGGCTCAATTTGATTTACGATTTTCGAGGCGCCTTTCGCTGCAATAGTATACACGCCGCCTACTGGGACAAAAAGAATGTCCGTACTCCCTATCTGGCTTACCTGTTCAGCAGTAAGCTCGGCTTGTCCTATGTCGCCCAAATGGCAAAGCCTCATTCCTTCAGCCTCTATCATATATATGGTGTTCCTGCCGCGCTCTTTGCCCTGGTTTTCATCGTGAAACGAAGGAATGCCCTGAATGGCTATATCTTTTATTTCGTACTCTCCTGGCCCGGTAATTGCAAAAACATCTCCACCCGGCACTGCTTTCACCCCTTTTATATTATTGTGGTCTGGATGATCGTGCGTTAAAAGCACCACGTCTGCCTCGAGCGAAGGCATTTTCAAGCCAATGGAGGAATCGTAAGGATCAATCACAAACTTCACCTGTTCATGACCGTTCCTTTGAGCAATGACGTGAAAGCAGGCTTGTCCTTTCCAAGAGATTTGCATGATGAAATTATTGTACCATACTCTTGAACAATTTGCCAGATCGTGTATAGTGGATGGTATGCTAAAAACAGCTCCTCTGCCTCGCCAGTTGGCAGACGGAGAAAAACTCAAATTCGAACTTGCAAAGCCATTCAGAGTAGGAGATCTCGTGGAAGGTCAGGTTATAGGCATTGGCCGGTCTGCCGTGTATTTGGATTTGGGACCGCAAGGCACTGGCATTATTTATGGCCGTGAATTTTTAGAAGAAAAAAGTGCGCTCAAAGAGGTGAAGCTAGAAGAAAAAGTAGTGGCAAAAATTGTGGATTTGGAAAATGAAGATGGTTACATGGAACTTTCACTCAAGGAAGCAGGAAGAGAACTTACTTGGGATCGCTTAAAAGAAAGGAAAGAAAGGGAGGAGGTGTTTTCCGTAAAAATTATAGGAGCAAATAAGGGCGGCTTGCTCACAGATCTTCATGGCACCCAGGCATTCTTGCCTGTTTCCCAACTTGCGCAAGAGCACTATCCCCGCGTGGAAGACGGCGATTCTTCGAAAATTCTGCGCGCTTTGCAAAGTTTTGTAGGGCAGGAATTAGAAGTGCAGATTTTTGATTTGGACCCCCGGGAAGGAAAAGTCATCCTATCGGAACGCTCCAAAGAAAGAGCAAAGCTCAAAGAACAGTTAGCGCGCTTTCAAGTGGGCGATGTTGTTGAAGGCGAAATTACAGGCGTGGTTGACTTTGGCGCATTTATCAAGTTCCCCGTAGATGAGCTTGACGTCGAGCCCATCGAAGGCTTAATCCACATTTCTGAAATCGACTGGCAGATTATTGAAGACCCATCGCAAATTTTGAAAGTGGGCGACAAGGTTAAAGCAAAAATTGTGGATCTTTCCCAGGGTCGCGCTTCTCTTTCTCTCAAAGCCTTAAAAGAAGACCCATGGAAGGAGATTGAAAATCGGCACGCCAAATTTGATACCGTGCAGGGAAAAGTTACGAAGTTGAATCCGTTTGGCGCATTTGTGGAAATTGAAGAGAAGATCCAAGGCTTGTGTCACATTTCAGAATTTAGCACCAAGTCCAAAATGGAAGAGGTATTAAAACCTGGACAAACCTATAATTTCCAAATTTTAGAGCTCAATCCTGCAGAGCATCGAATGAGCCTTCATTTGGTTCAGCCCGAACCAAATACCGCCGCAGCGCCAGAATTGCAACCGCAAAAAGAACAGCCACCAGAAACGCCCGTATAAATATCGCATTCGTAATAATCTGGAAAAAAGAGGACCAAACCGGATCCTTTTTTGTTAGGAGTAGATCTGCTGGATTCGCCAAAGAATCTTGCGAAAGCGCCAAAAATCTTTCTTTGCCAAACAAACTGTTTTGGGCTTTTGGACTGCCACCTGTATTTTGGCTCGAACCCCAGTTTTCAGAATCTGCCGCATGTCGATCGGGGAACCTTCGTTCCATAGTAAGCTTGACATCATTATCGCCGCCAAACCAGCCACTCCTTGCATCAATTTCTTCTACTGTATTCCCAACTGCGTCTTTGAGCACAACGCGCTGCCCGTCATTTTTTAGCTTTCCGGAAAGTGCCGCGTAATTTATATCCACGCTCTTCATTTTGTCAGACGCTCCCACCAAAAAATATCCTTGTGCCGGCACGTTCCCATACAATAAAACCGTAAAATCCAAATTTTCTCCGCTATATAATTCTATCTTCCATCTCTGTAGTCCTACAGACTGGTCTGTAGAATTGTACAACTCTATCCATTCGTATCGCCACCATTGCTTAGTCTCCACTCCCTCCACCGGCACTCCCATCCATGCGATTTCATTGATCACCACCTGTCCAGCCACAAAAGACGGGAACAAAATAACCCCAGAGATCCTCAATATCCATCTTTTCATTCTCATACTATACCTCTTTTTTCTTGAAGTTTCGAAGGTTTCTGGTACAATTATAATGTTATGAAGAAGTTATCTAAAAATTTTATTTTTGTTGTTCTCATTCTCCTCACGATTTCGGCGCTGTTTGCGTTTTTTTCAGAACCATTCTCAAAAGTAGAGCGAGTTTCGCTCTCCCAACTGGTTCAAAGTATCAATGAAGGACACGTGGAAAAAATTGTTGTTGCAGGCAACAAACTCACTATTTTTTACGCGGATGGCTCGACCAAAGAATCCACGAAAGAACCGCAGGCGGCCTTGCCAGAAACACTCCTCCAGCTTGGCGTTGCGCAAGACAAGTTGAGTGGCACGAACATTGAACCAAGAGAAGAAAGCGGTTTTGCGACTTTCGCGGGCCCGCTTACTTTTGTGCTCTTGCCGCTTTTGATTTTCTTTCTCTTTTTTTGGATGATGTTCCGCCAGGCAAGATCTGGCATTGGCCAGGCATTTGATTTTACCAAAGCAAGGGCACGGCTGTTTGGCGCAGAAGGACAGCTCAAGCAAAAAGTGAGCTTTAAAGACGTGGCGGGATTAAAAGAAGCAAAAGAAGAAGTGCAAGAGGTTGTTGATTTTTTAAAGTTCCCGAAAAAGTATTTGCAAATGGGAGCGAAAATCCCACGCGGCGTATTGTTGATAGGGGCGCCAGGTACCGGAAAAACATTGTTGGCAAAAGCTGTGGCGTCTGAAGCTGGTGTGCCGTTTTTCTCTGCTTCGGGATCTGAATTTATAGAAATGTTCGTAGGCGTGGGGAGCTCCAGGGTTCGGGATTTGTTCTCCACGGCAAAGAAAGCTGGACGCTCTATCATTTTCATTGACGAGCTTGACGCGATCGGCCGCACACGAGGGTTTGGGTTTGGCGGCGGACACGACGAAAGAGAACAAACGCTCAACCAAATCCTTGTGGAAATGGACGGCTTTGACCGCGACGATACACAGATAGTTATTGGAGCGTCGAATAGGCCAGACGTCCTCGATCCTGCATTGTTGCGCCCCGGCCGTTTTGATCGCACCATTATTCTCGATCTTCCCGATGTGCATGATAGAGACGCAATCTTGAAAATTCACGCGGAAGGCAAACCGCTCGCAGACAACGTGCGACTTCGCGAAATCGCAGAGCGCACGCCAGGATTTTCCGGCGCAGACCTTGCCAATTTAATGAATGAGGCCGCCATTCTGGCTGCAAGAAGAAACAAAACACAGATTTTCCAGACCGAACTGTTTGAATCAATCGATAAGGTACTGCTTGGTCCTGAACGCAAGAGCCATGTGCTCTCGAAAAAAGAAAAAGAAATTACCGCATACCACGAAGCAGGTCATGCGCTCGTGGCAGCTTCTCTCAAAAATGTGGACCCAGTGCGCAAAATTTCGATTATTTCCCGCGGAAGAGCTGGCGGGTACACCCTCAAGCTGCCAAGCGAAGACAAACATATGAAGTCGCGCGCGGAATTTTTGGATGAGCTTGCGGTACTGCTTGGCGGATACGTTGCAGAAAAAATAGTGTTTCTCGACATTACCACTGGCCCAAGCAATGATTTGGAAAAGGCTTCTGAAATTGCGCGCAGCATTGTGAAAGACTTTGGAATGTCAGAAAAACTTGGGCCTCTAACCTTTGGCGAGAAAGAACACTTCCCATTCCTGGGCCGAGATATGGAAGCTGCAAAAAACTATTCTGAAACCACTGCTGTTGAAATCGACAAAGAGGTCGCCATACTTATTGAAAACGCAAGGAAAGCTGCAGAAAAAGTACTTTCTCAAAAACGCAAAACTCTCGACAAAATCGCCAAGGTTCTGGTAGAAAAAGAAACAATCGAGCGTGAAGAATTTGAGCAGCTCATCGGCAGCCCAGCGAAAACTGTTAGAAAATAATAATTTTCGTATACTAGCGGGAAAAGAATATAATGATATACTTCACGATCGTAAAGTATAAAAATGGCAAAAGAACTTTCTCCCGTAAAACAGAAAATACTCCTTCTCCTCTTCGCAGGTCTCGCTTTCGGAGGCGCTTATACTCCCAAGAGTCAGTCACAAATTATAAAAGAAGTTCAGAAAGAATGGAAAAGGATCGACCGCGAAAAGTTAAACAAACAGATCAAGGAACTGTATCGCTCGAAGCTCGTTGATTTGAAGCAGAATCCCGATGGCACCTTTACGATGATACTCACCGATAAAGGAAAACTAAAGGTTCTCCGACATCATTTCGCCCATATGAGCGTTCAAAAACAGAAATGGGATGGGAAGTGGAGAATTGTTGTGTTTGACGTTCCAGAAAAAATAAGAAAGGCTCGCGATGCCCTTCGGTGGAAATTAAAAGATTTGGGATTTTGTGAGCTTCAAAAAAGCGTGTTTGTATTTCCTTACGAATGCAAAGATGAAGTAGAGTTTATCATAGAATTCTTCGGCCTTAGACGATTCGTCCGATATGGCGTTCTCGAAGCTATTGACAACGATCTTCATCTTCGTAAAATCTTCAAATTTGTCTAATCAGAGAAATTGGTATAGTTCACGATCGTAAACTATATCAATGAACAACGTCAAGTTGATTTTCTTGAAGAAACGAGTAAAATAGCTATATTATGGGCGTGTAGCTCAGTTGGTTAGAGCATGGCTCTTATAAAGCCAGGGTCGATGGTCCGAGTCCATCCACGCCCACTCGGTCGTTGAATAAAAATTTTATAAGACAAAAATGAGTGAAAATACTTTTCGATGGACGGTTATTGTTCTCCTCACTTTTATTTTAGCGGTATCAGCGCTTTCCCCGTCCTTTTTCACAGAGATGCTAAGGGCAGATCTCGGAGTACTTGTCTGTTCTGAAAAGGGATAAAATATTAGGGCGGTTAGCTCATTTGGTTAGAGCGTCACATTGACATTGTGAAGGTGACAGGTTCGATCCCTGTACCGCCCACACTTCAATAAAATTCAGTATAAACCTATGAAAAACATTCAACAGTATTTCACAAAGCGAACAGTTCTTTTTATTGCGATTTTTGCGATCGGAGGGTTTATCGCATTGCAGATTCCCGTGACCCAACTCGCAGGATCGAGCGCAAAATTTACCGTGTTTGATGCTTTCGCTCCCATTACCGGAGCATTCATTGGAAGCGTCCCAGGGGTTATTGCAGTACTCCTTATGCATGCATTTAATTTCTTCATACACGGCGCGCAGATACAAGACGCAGGAACGGTCATCCGTTTCTTCCCTATGCTTTTTGCAGTGTTGTATTTTGCGCGAAAATCACGACTTGGCCTGATCGTTCCCATAATCGCAATCATTGCATTTGTGGCGCATCCGATCGGCCGCGAGGTATGGTACTTCTCTCTGTTTTGGACTATACCAATTATCGCTTATTTCCTGCGCGATCGCTTTTTGCTCGCGCGCGCGCTCGGAGCTACGTTTTCTGCCCACGCAGTAGGCGGAGCAGCTTGGATCTGGGCATTCGCGCTTCCACCCACCGTGTGGAATTCGCTCATCCCAGTCGTCATTACGGAACGCCTCCTTTTTGCTCTTGGAATCGCGGCAAGCTATATTCTTGTAAACAATCTTTTGCACGTTCTCGAGCAGAAAAGGATTCTCAACCTCGGTTTCACGGTCGATCGCAAATACCTCCTTCCGTGGAGGCTTGCTTAAATGGGGTTGAACATTCTTCATGAAGATGATAGGCTATTGGTTGTAGACAAACCAGCTGGCTTAACTGTAGAGGCTCTTGCGCAAGAACTCGGTTACTTTCCAGCCCATCGGCTGGACAAAGATACGTCAGGAATTCTCTTGTGCGCAAAAGATGCCCAAACCCTGGAGCGTCTTCATAGCCAATTTAAAGAGCGCAAAGTAGAAAAGAAATATGTTTGCCTTGTACAAGGAAATATAAAGCAAGAAGGCGGCACGCTACACACTCTCCTTGGCCGTTCCAAAGCAGATCGAAGAAAGCAGCGAGCGTATCCTCTTCAGGCAGCAGGAATTGGAAAAAGAGAGGCAATAACCGAATGGAAAATCCTCAAGCGCTTTGAAAATTACACTCTGCTTGAAGTTACGCTCAAAACCGGAAGAAAGCACCAAATCCGGGCACATATGGCTTCGATTGGCCATCCCATAACCGGCGATAAACTCTACGGTTTCAAAAATCAGCAAATCCCATCTGACCTGAAGCGACAATTTCTTCACGCATCTTATCTGAAAATCGGAAATGCGGAATTTTCTTCCGAATTGCCGGAAGACTTGCAAAAAGTGTTAGAAAAATTACCACCAAAAAATGATAGCGATCACTGAAACAACAATAATAAAAGAACAGTTAAAGCAGCAAATTCCAGACATTCGACCTGGCGATACAATTTTGGTACACCAAAAAATAAAAGAAGGGGACAAAGAGCGTATTCAGGTATTTGAAGGCGTTGTCCTCGCCAGAAAACACGGAAGAGGTATTAGCTCTACCATCACGGTGCGCAAAGTAAGCCAGGGGGTGGCTGTGGAACGTATTTTTCCTCTCCATGCGCCTTTTATTGAGAAAATTGAAGTGGTGAAACGGGCAAAAGTCAGGAGAGCTAAACTTTACTATTTAAGGGATGCAAAAGGAAAGAAGGCGCGTTTGAAAGCAAAAGAGTTTGGAGTGGCTGTTATAGAACCAGAGCAACCCAAAACACAAGAACCTGTTGCCCAAGAGAAAACACAAGAATCATAAATTGCGCGCGGGTGGTGAAACTGGTAAACACGCTAGCTC
>CAYHVI010000009.1:0-29111 GCA_964359655.1 uncultured Candidatus Saccharibacteria bacterium | reverse complement strand
TTCCACTGGGAGGGCTTGAACTGAAAGCAGTATCCTTTGGTTTCATGGCATTGCCCGTTTGGTTTATGACCCGAGATCTTAAAAAATTAGAGTCTGATTGCAAAAGTGGTATTTGCCCGGTTTCTCGGGATCCAGGTTTCAGGGAAAAAGACAAACCGCTCCTTTTTCTCTTGGTTGCATTTGCGGTTGTGTTAAGTTTTTTCTCCTGGAATATGTTGAAGACCGACCCTGTTGTTGCAAAACTTCTTGCTCTGAACGAAATTTCAAATTTGCGAGATAACACTCTCAATACCGCAAATATTGGACAGACAGGCAATTCCCTTTTTGACGAAGTCACGGCAAAAGTGCTCCCAGAGAAAGGTTTTCAAAGTAAGATCGTTTTAAGGGACAGCGTCGAGAGACTCGTCCAGTATGGAGTGATTGATCGGAAGAAGTTCTTGGCAATCTATCAAGATCGAGGCGGACTCCCCGACGAGTTGAAGGATATACTCGATACACCATCCCAGAAGCCAATTCTGTTAACGCGGAGAAACGCGAACTATTATGTAAATCTCATGTGGCCGATAGGACTCGCAAACTACATATCCTCAAATAAGGAAAGTCCCATCAGTGGTAAATCGCTCTTTAACTTTGCGTCAACGGGCGGATGGGGTTTGGGTAAAGAAGAAAATGGAGGGGCATATTTTAACAAGTTCAACATTGTTGCGTTGACGTCAGAGCAAGAAGCATTAGTTACGAAAATCGCCCAAAATACGTATCGTCCTTGTTGCAACAACTCGACTTTCTTTCAGGATTGCAATCATGGTTCAGCTCTTCTCGGATTGTTACAGCTCGGCGCATCTCAAGGATTGACTGAAGATGAACTTTATCGCGAAGCTCTTGCGTTCAACTCATTCTGGTTCCCTCACAATTACATTCAAACAGCGTTATATTTCAAAGCAGTCGAGAATACAGATTGGGAGAATGTAAATCCAAAAGAAGTAATGGGTAAAGACTTCTCGAGCATCGGTGGCTGGTCTGGGAATGTAGCAAAGAAGGTAAGTGAATTGGGACTTTTGCCTCAAAAACAAGGGGGCGCAAGTTGTGGGGTATAACCGTATAATCATACTTGAGCATGCTTCTCAAACTTTTCCTTTTGATTCTCATTGTTGTTCCTAATGCTGTTTTTGCAAATGGCGGGGATCAGCGCATCGTAGAGGGGAAATATTTCATCAATCTTTCTCGGGCGCCCTTCACCCCTCGAATAGAAGAAAAGACTTCGTTTCTCGCTTCATTTGTGGATATCGAGAAAAACAAACTCATTGTTGAAGACCTTTTCGTTACGATACGCATTGCAAAACTCGGAGGCGAAGGAACTACTAAGCGAACCTTTCTTTTCGAACAGAAAAATACCCCCGTAAAGGGTGGGGTTCTTGATTTTTCGCACACTTTTGCTGATGCTGGATTGCACGAAGTCTTTTTTGACTTTGCATTCGCGTCTGATCCTCAAAAAATATACGAAGCGCCTGATTTTCTTCTCGATGTCCAAAAAACGGAGGCTTCAGAAAACGGTAATACTGGTCTAGGGATGGGTTTACTCACGGGCGCTGTGGCAGGCCTTCTTATCGGTTGGTTCGCGAGAAGGAAATGTGGATAAAGTCTTTTGTTATTTGCTGACTTTGAGGGTATAATGAATGGATGAAGCAGGTTATCGTAGAAGAGCTTTCTTCGCCCGGATGTCATATCTGTAAACAATTCGAAGAGTTTTGGCATTCCACTGAAAAAGAGTGGCCGAATGTGACGTACAAGAATGTCAGCGTTACAACTCCAGAAGGCCAAGAGATGGCGCAAAAGTATATGATTATGGCTTCACCCGGGATTATTTTAAATGGCGAACTTTGGGCAACGGGGGGATTTGATAAGGAGAAGTTTGTTCAGAAACTTAAAGAATTATCAGGAGAATGAAATTTTTACAGAATATTCATCCAGCGTGGCCGTTGCGCTTGGGATTGGGGACGATGTATCTCTACTCGGGAATTGATATTATAAGGCATCCCAGCGCATGGACATGGGCAATACCCCCATGGTTTGGAGACATCGTAACGACATTTATGCCCATTGAGCAGTATCTTCATATTCAAGGAGGAAGTGAGATTGCCTTGGCGGCGATATTTTTACTCTGGTTCTTACCTCGGAAAGTTGTAACAGTGGCAGCTGCGATTTCTTGCGTCGAGATAGCAGGCATTCTTCTTTTGGCTCCTTTCTCGCAATTTCTTATTACCTTCCGTGATTTAGGAGTTTTGGGCGCTTCGGCCACCCTCTTTTTGTTAAGCCTCAAATCTTATGGATCAGCAGCCAAACAAACTTAAGACAATTTTGGCAGGAGCAGCAATAGCTTTATTCGTATTGATTGTATTTGGTTTGCTTTGGGCGTTTGTATTTGCGCCAGAACGGCCCGAAGGCGGATTGGGATGGTATTTGTTTAGCTATGCCATGGGCCTGACCATGATTGTATTGCCCTGCACTTTGCCTTTGGCATTTGTGATTGTGCCGCTTTCCATGGGCAAGGGTATGGTGAAAGGGTTAGGGATCGCCCTAGCATTTGGATTGGGAGTTGCAATCATGCTAAGTATGTACGGGGTTGCCGCGGCGGTAGTGGGCAAGCTTGCTCTTGGTACTTTAAACGCGCCGCTTGAGACGGTAAAAAATTGGGTATACTTTATTGCCGGGGTCTTTGCGTATTTTTTCGCGTTAGGAGGAATCGGAGTTCTCAAGGTGAAGATGCCGAGCTATACGGGAGCCGCTCCCGCGTTTATTCAAAAGCAGCAAGATTATATAAAAGCTTTCCTGCTTGGATTGTTCTTGGGCAATATTGGAATAGGATGTCCGCATCCGGCGACACCCTTAATTTTTGTTGAGATTGCTCGTGCAGGAGATATTTTCTATGGTTGGTCATTGTTCTTTGTGCATGCCGTAGGTCGTGTTCTTCCCCTGTTGCTTCTCGCGTTCCTTGGAATTCTTGGGATTAACGCGCTCTCGTGGCTCGTGGCAAGAAAAGATAAAGTGGAGCGAGCCACCGGTTGGAGTATGTTGTTTATTGCTGGATTTATTTTGGTACTTGGATTGTTCACGCATGCCTGGTGGGTGAATTCAGGGCAGCATACGCTTTTTGAAGACATCACGCAGGAAGAGCGGTTCTTGGGTATCGTGTCAGAAAAACTCAATGTTGCTGCCCCTCATAAGCATGGTCCCGAAGAAGGATCAGGACTGCTGGGATTGCCATTGAGTTTGGGGAATTGGGTATTGGTTGGGCTTTGGGTCTTGCCTATATGGTGGTATTATCGAAAAAAGAAAAAAGAAAGTATGTTGATGGTTGAAGGAACTGAAGACAAAAAAATTGAGCAAAAGGTAATGCCGTGGCGATTTTGGTTTTTTGTGGTGACTACGTTTTTGCTGTTTGTAACATTTGTATTGTATTTGCCTACCCGTTTCGAACGGAATTTTCTGAAGGGTCAAGATCATATGATGGAAGAGATGCCCCACATGGATGACGAGATGATGGATATGATGCATGGAGACGAGCACGGTGGGGCAGTATTTCACGAAGAAGGAGAAATCGAGGAGGGGTTAGCGGTAAATCTCAACGTGAGTCCAGTTCCCGTTTTGGCAGGCAGTTCTACCCAGCTTGATTTTTTTGTGAACACGAAACCCGGAAACATTCCAGTTTTATTCTCGGAATTGGAACCAAATCATGAGAAGCTGATGCACGTGATTGGGATACGGTCTGATTTAAATGAGTTTTTTCACATCCATCCTGAACCATCGCCTGAAGGAATGTTTTCAGTCGAACACATATTTTCAAAGCCAGGGAGATATAAACTATGGTCTGAAATCAAAAAAGATGGCGTTACTCATTCTTTTGGCCATCCTACTCTTGATGTGCAAGGGGATGGAGAAAGAGAGCGAAAAGAAGTTTTGTTTGCAAGAAACGCTTCCGTGGGAGATTATCAGGTTTCCTTGGAACTCGACGAGCCAGTTGCAAAGGGCCATGAGCATGATCTTTCATTTGATGTTCATACAAAAGGAGGGAGTGAGATTGTGCTGGAAAATTACCTGGGAGTTCAGATGCATCTTGCTGTGATCAAAGACGATTTAACCCAATTTATTCATACACACCCTGAAAGGGGAGGAGGGCATAGTCATAGTTTCCTTCCGTTCATTCAAGAAGTAAAAGCACACGGAGAGGAAGTTGATGACCACGGTATGCCAATGGGCGGAGGGGATGAAACCGTGAATTTCCATGTAACGTTTCCAGAAACTGGATTATACAAAGTATTCGCGCAGTTTCGACCCGATGGCATAGGCCTTCCAGTAGATGAAGCTCTGACTGCAAGTTTTTGGGTTCAAGTAGAAGAGAGTTCGGGGATTGCCGAAGAGGGCGGACACGAGCATGCGCCCGGTACTCCGGCCCGCCATCACGAATCGACCCAACTCAAACCGCTTCAAAGCCCGGCCTGGTGGTTTCTTCTGATCGTATCGCTGGGGCTCATTGGGATTTTGAGCGTCGCGATCCACAAATTTATAACCGTGAAGAAGTAAACGCTTTATGAACAAATACTTTATCATTGGGATTATTGTTCTTGTCGCAATTGCGGGAGGAGTTCTCTATCGAACATTTTTGCTCGCGGAAGAAGATAAACCGGTGACCACCGGTGCGGTGAGAGAAATTACGATTATTGCCAAGCAGAATCAGTGGCGATTTGAGCCAGAGGTGATTGAGGTGGATCAGGGCGATAAACTTATTCTCACCGTTGTCAATGAAGATGCGTATGATCACGGCATTGGCATTGAAGCCTTTGGAATTTCCCGGCGCATGCCTGCCAACAGCACGATTAAGGTGGAGTTTGTCGCCACCAAGAGAGGAGAGTTTCCGTTTTTCTGTTCAATTCCCTGCGGCGAAGGTCATGTCGACGGCGTCAAGCGCACCCACTTTGACATGATCGGCAAACTGCACGTAAAAAGTCTAATTTCAGAAACGCGTTAACAAATGAAACTTCTCGATAATTCAGCAAAAACGAATTGGAAGTTTCTGATGATTGTAGCAGTTTTGGGTTTGTTCGCGGCTGGAGTAATGCTGATTTCTCAAAAGCATTTTTACCAACCGCAGCAAATTCAGGTTTTCCATCCACAAGTCCAGAAATTAGCATCAAAGGAAACCCAGCCGCAAGAAAAAACACAAGAAACGATCGATGTTTCCGGATGGCAAACTTACCGAAATGTCGAATATGGATTTGAGGTGCGATTCCCGGCAAATTGGTATAATACTGTACTAGATGAGGCAAAACGATATTCTTTTGCGAGCGGTCTCGAAGGTGCGGCGATTTTCGAAATTGATATAAGATCTGATTTCGCATTTCGCGAGTTTGCAGAGAACTTATCTAATGCAGAGATAGGAGCAGTTATTCAGCATGAAGGAGTTACTTATACGAAAAAATCTAATTCGATCATTTCAGGATTTTCTACGGTTGTGTATACGGCAGATCGGAGTGGGCTACCAATTCTATCCCTACCCATCCAAAGAGAAATCTTGCTTGTGCGGGGAGACAATGTCTTTCAATTCTTGCTTATTGGGGGCGACCAGCAATTTAATCAACACAAATTAGTATTAGAAAGAATGTTAGCCTTCTTTCGCTTCCTTGATATTCCTAGAAGTGTTTCAGAAATACCTCAGGGAGCTGATCCACAGTGTATTACGGTTGAGTTTCGGTACGACACAGATATAGACCCTCCAGAAGAAGCATTGCCTTTTGAATTAAGATCAGAGGTAGCTACTATCCGCCATACGTTTTCAGAAGAAGTGCTTAGAGACATAGATGACGCGGGAACTCTAAAGTTTTGGTTTCGAATTACACTAGACCAAGATGCTGATCCGATTAGCTTCTTTAATGCGCTTACGAATTTAGACTATGTCGATAGCGCGCAGTTTTGTTCACTACCTGTTCCAATGCTTATCCCTGAATAAAGTCTGCATATGGGTCCCATTCAAGATTTCAAATCCGAAATAAGCTTTTTTTGTAATAAAATAAAATTAATTTTATGGGTGAGGGCATTGCGACGGCAATAATCCTGGCTGCTATGATTTTCATAGTTGCAGCAGGCAATCGTTATGATACAGAATCTTATATCACAGATTATGATCGCAAGAAGTACAATCTTTCCTTTACATTGCACTCTAGTAATATTTTTAACTACGATCCAGGTATTCGTCCGAAGGAATTTGACGAAGCCAAGGAAAGTAAAGTATTCGACCAGATCCTCGCCACGTTTCGGTTTGTGGAATAAAAATGCAAAATAGGAGATATGATATACTAAACCAATGGCCAAACTCGTATTAAAAGTAAGGGGAATGGCAAAAAACAAAAAACCCTGATTGCTCAGAGCTTTTTGCTGATCTTAGCACAGTGCAAGATCCAGGATTATCACCCAATTATAGTATAGCAAATACAATAAGAGTGTCAAGGGTTGGATTACTCAGTCTCCATAGGTGATGGAGGTGCGGGGATTTGCACCCCGAAGACCGTGGGTGATAATCCTGGTCTCGCAACTGCACCACCCCCACCACATCTGCATTATAGTTGACTTTATACAAAGTACAATATGAAACTTCTCGATCAATCCGCGCAAACAAACTGGAAGTTCATCGCGATCGTTGCATTTGTCGCTGTTTTTCTTGCGGGCGGTATTCTTGCGTTGGTTCCGCAGCTCGAAGAGCAAACCTTGCCGTTGCTTCCATCGGTGATTTCTCCTCCCAATGAAAATGTCAACAAGCCCGATCAGCTTTTAGATACTTCTACTTGGCAAACCTACCACAACGAGGAGTTTGGGTTTGAATTTATGTATCCTGCCATTTGGGGAGACGCACAAGGAAGCGGCGAGAGTTTCACGGCATATTTTCAAACTCCTGAATATCCTTATTCTATGATGATAAATGCTCATCGTGAAAAAAAATCATTCATGGAGTATCTTGATATGGTTGAGACTGCCCGTGTTGGTGCCAATAAGGAAGACGGACTTGCCAAGGGGGATCAGCTTACCGTTGCAGGGAGATCTGCCGTTCAGCACGAAATTCACGATATTTCTGGGTTAGTGCAGATTGAAACATTTATTGATGGAACGCCAAAGATAATCGTACAGGTGTATTTTATGGGCCATGAAGGAAGCACTATGGAGTCATCGCGTGAATTGAATGATCAAATTCTCGGCACGTTTCGGTTTATCGAATAAATACAAGATACAAGATTCAAAATACGGTATACTGAACAAATGACCAAACTCGTATTAAAAGTGAAAGGAATGCATTGCGCATCGTGTTCGATTTTGATTGATAAACTCATTGGAAAACAAGAGGGAGTGAAGGTAATTCAAACGAACTATGGAAACGAGAAGACCGCGGTTGAGTTTGACGAGTCGAAGATTTCCATTGAAAAGATAGATGAGTTAGTGAATAAACTCGGGTACGATGTTATCAGACCAGATGAACAAGGAGAAACTCTTGAGGAAGAGGAGGCAAAAGAGGGACGGAGAATTAAGGAAGCCAGACGCAGGGTAATTGCGGCTTTTGCTCTTTCTGCCCCCATCATTCTCTACTACATGCTCATTCACATGTTCAACGTGACGCATGTGCATGAGCTTTTTGATTTTATCAATTTGAGCATTCCCCATCTCACCGGAAGCGGATTTTTTGGCTGGGGTTCTTTTCTCACGAATTATCTCTTTTGGTTTGTTGCCCAACCCATAAAATTTGTTTTAAGTTTCTTTGTTGATGTTGCCTCTCCGCCGTTTCGGATTGATCTTAACTATTTTTACTGGATTCTTTCTACGCCCATTCAGTTCGTTATTGCATGGCCTTTTTATCGGAATTCGTTTACCGCGCTGCGTGTGGGTTCTGCCAATATGGATGTGCTGGTTGCGTTGGGAACATCGGCTGCGTATTTTTACAGTGCGATCGGTTTTTTGTTTTTCAACATAGATCATCCTTTCTGGGAAAGTTCTGCCGCGCTGCTTTCTTTTATTTTGCTCGGCCGATACATTGAAGTGCTCGCAAAAGGAAGGGCATCTGCCGCCATTAAAGAATTGCTGCAGTTGGAGGCAAAAGAAGCCCATGTGATTCGAAATGGAAGGGAAGTTACCATACCAAAAGATCAAATTCAGGTTGGAGATGTGGTATTGGTTCGTCCAGGGGAGAAGATTCCGGTGGACGGAGAAATTGTGGAAGGGAAAACGCATATTGACGAAAAAGTAGTAACCGGAGAATCAATGCCGGTGAGCAAAGAAGTGGGAGATCAGGTGATTGGCGCTACCGTCAATCAGGAAGGAGTGTTTAGGTTTAAGGCATTGAAAGTAGGGAAGGAAACTCTGCTTCATCAGATTATCAATATGGTAGAAGAAGCGCAGGCGCGCCGCGCGCCCATTCAGAATCTCGTGGATAAAATTTCAGAGCGCTTTGTGCCCGCAGTAGTAATCCTTGCCGTATTGGTGTTTGTGGGCTGGGTGTTTTTTGCGGCCTTACCCTTCCGCGCGGGGTTGCTGCGCATGATTGCGGTGCTCGTTATTTCGTGTCCGTGCGCAATGGGTTTAGCTACGCCGACTGCATTGGTGGCAGGCATCGGCCGCGCAACGAAATTCGGAATTATCTTAAAGGGAGGGGAGGCGTTAGAAAAGGCATATAAAGTAAGCGCGATAGCCCTTGATAAAACAGGCACGCTCACCATAGGAAAGCCTGTGGTAACCGACTTTGTGATGGTAGGAAATATGCCGGAAAAAGAAGCGCTCGCCTTGATCGCCGCGGTGGAGACGGTATCAGAGCATCCTTTAGCACGAGCGATTGTCGAGAAAGGAAGAGAGGCGACTGGAGAATTGCTCGATGCAAAGAATGCCAAGGCAGAGGTGGGAATGGGGGTTCAAGGTACCGTGGCAGGCAAGAAAGTCGCGATTGGCAACAGCGCTTTGATGGAAATGCTCGGGGTTTCGGTAGCAGAGCAGAAAGAGCTCGTAGAAAAACTTCAGTTCCAAGCAAAAACGGTGGTGTATGCGACAGTCAACAAAAAGCTTATTGCGGTAATCGCAATGGCAGATACGTTAAAGCCTTATGCTAAGGAAGCAATCCAGGAGTTAAAGAAGATGAAAAAGGAAATCATTATGATTACGGGCGACAACCCCCAGACTGCGCAGGCAATCGCGCGAGAATTGGGTATTGATCGCGTGTTAGCGCAGGTAAAGCCGCAGGAAAAGGCAGATGTGATTAAAAAACTCCAGCAAGAAGGTAAGACCGTGGCAATGGTGGGAGACGGCATCAACGATTCTCCAGCTTTGGCGCAGGCGGATGTAGGAATTGCCATTGGCTCTGGCACCGATGTTGCCATTGAAACAGGAGAGGTGATCCTCGTAAAAGATGACTTGCGCGACGTGGTTACTGCCATTCAGCTTTCGGGAAAAACGATTCGCAAAATCTGGCAAAATCTTTTCTGGGCGTTTATCTATAACGTGCTTGCAATCCCGATTGCGGGCGGAATTCACTTGTTGGTTACACAGAGTGGATTTGGGGTGCCGGCAGATTGGGTGGTTGCAATTCAGCAAAATTTCGGGGCTTTTGGACAAGCATTCTTTAATTTCTCGCAAGCTACGCTTCGACCCGAAATCGCAGGCTTTGCCATGGCTTTCAGTTCTGTCTCCGTGGTGATGAATTCGATGTTATTGAAACGCTACACGCCGCCTATTGAGCGCAAATCCAAAATCCCAAACTCCAAGGTCAAAAATTCAAAAGTTTAAAAATCTATGGAAAAAATTGATTTACACATCGAAGGCATGCACTGCGGTTCTTGTGCCGTAGGCATTCAAATGTTAACGACACAGATGGATGGCGTGAAATCTGCAGAAGTTTCCTATGAAGGCAAAAAGGGAACATTCGAGTTCGACCCAGCCAAAGTCACAAAAGATCAGATCGTCAAATCCATCGCAGAACTTGGCTACCAGGCATCGTAACAATCTGCAGAAAGAAATTCGGTGGCTTTTGGAAGAGAAGTATAGGGGCAAGAGAACGACTGAAACAGAAAAAGATATTGCAAGATTCAAAAAAGGCGAACACATTGATTATGTGATTGGTTTTGTAAATTTTTTAGGTTGCAAGATTGATCTTTCTCAAAGACCGTTTATCCCGCGACCGGAAACAGAGTTTTGGGTAGAAAAAGCGATTCAAGAGATTACACGAAGAAAGCGTAGTGCTCGCGCCTCCTTGATTCGCTGTTTGGACATATTTGCCGGTTCTGGGTGTATTGGCATTGGGATTTTGAAACGTATTCCTTATGCATCTGTTGACTTTGCAGAGAAAGAGAAAAAGTTTTTAAAGCAAATTGAGATTTCAGCGAAACGTAACAATATAGAGCGAAAGCGTTATCGTCTCATTCAGTCTGACATCTTTTCATCTGTGAAAGGCAAATATGATTATATTCTGGCAAATCCGCCGTATGTGGCGGAGGCAAGAAAAAAGAAGATGCAAAAATCTGTTCTTGAGAATGAGCCTTTACAGGCAGTGTTTGGAGGAAAGGATGGACTTGCATATATAAAAAGATTTTTAAGAGAGGCTAAAAATTACCTGAAAAAAGATGGAAAGATCTATATGGAGTTTGACGCGCCACAGAAAAGGGAAATTGAAAAGCTCTTGAAAAAATGTGGCTATCAAAACTTTGAGATTTCAAAAGATCAATATGGAAAGTGGCGGTATGTAAAAATATACGGCCGAGTGATAGAACTCGGCCGTTAAGGGAGTTGCGGTTTACTTACGCCGCAACTTTCTTTTTTCTCCCCCGTGTGGGTATTGGTTGTTCCTCCCATCGGGAGGATCCCTTTTGGGGGTATGTTACATACCCGCATTGGAGACACTCTATATACTCACCGTACACGTCATCTTGAACTTGCATGTCGCCGCCGCAACGAGGGCACGCCTTAAAATAAACCATAAAATACCTCCTTGTATTATGGTAAGAATAGTGTATTATACTTTTTGAAATTTTTCAAGCCTCCTTGATTTTTTGATCTTCTTTGTTTCTAACTTCACTTTCACAGTAAATAGTTACTACTACTTTCTTCACGATCGTGAAAAAAGTATGTATAACCTTTACTTAAAGGAGGTGAAAGATTTTACGTAAATCACGATCGTTATCGATTGATTCTAAAACTCCGTATCGTACATATTTTCCCACTTCAAAAAAATCGGTAAGAAATTTTATTTCGTTTTTGCATTCATACGGTACAACAAATACGCTTTTCTGAAGTTCGGAGAAACCAATTTGCCGAAGTTTCTGGCGAAGAGCATCTCGTGCATGTCTATAATCTTCAGGAATATCAAACGATACGAGTCGCCATTTCTTATCCCACTTGTGTTTGGGGATTTTCATATTCTCAAAGCGATAGCTGAGTGCTTTCAATTTACCCTGCCGAGAGAGTATATACGTATGGCTTCCGTCAGCACCCTGCTCTATGGCTATGAGATCTGCTTTGTAGAGAGAATGAATTTCTCTTTTGAGTTTTTCTTGGTTAATCGTTTTCCATTCTCTCCCTATTTCTTTTAAAACTTTTCTTTGTTGTTTGGGTGAGTAAGCAAACCCTAAAGCTACGCCAGCAAGTAAAAGAAGTAAGATTTTTTTCTTCACCGGTCCCATGTATGTATTGTATTCCTCGTAGAATAGTTATGTCAATATTTCTCACGATCGTGAAGAAAGTGACATTAACTATTTTACTTGATTTTTGCGGAGAATTGAGATAATTTAGATTGGCACTCTGGGAATTGAGGAGGGAATACATGATTGATCGGTGGAATCCCATTTCGTCTTACGCTCATCCTATTTTTCCTCTGCTCGATAAGTTCTTAGGAGCGTTTGTAATGCTTGATGTGGGTTCTGGCGATGGGTATAGAAGCCTTGAGATGGCAAAGATGGTTGCGCCACAACAAGCGATCTTCACAGATAAAAGTGATTCGTTGGAAATCAATTTACCTGAGTGGATAGAATTTCGCCAGCTCGATGTAGAATCGCAAGAGTTCATCGGGGAGTTCAAGAATAGGGTGCATTTCGTAACCTCCATCTTAGCAATCCACGAATTTGCGAGTCCTCTACAGGCTGCTTTGAATCTTTTTGCGATTGTTCCTGCGGGAGGGGTCGTCCTTATTGTGGATTGGGCAGAGGAAGGATGGAAAATGTTTCAGTCGAGTGCGTTACTCTTACCGGGAAAGAGCGCTAGAGAAATAGAGGAGTTAATGCTCCAACACGCAGAGTGCGTTGAGATCGCAAAGCAGAAATCGCTCTATACGAATCAAGGCATAAGAGTTTTCTGGGAGAACTTGGTTTTTCCTGGAATACGTGGGGAGTGTTCTCTAAGATTCAGAAAACCTATGTATGAAGTACTATTCGTGAAAAGTTCTCCAATGAGATAGACAAGAGTACTCGAGAGGGGCTGGTAAACACCAGCCCCAAATTTTTTCATCAAATTCTCCACAATTGAAATATGGGAGCAATGGATTACAATAGATGCAATGACGCTTAAACAAGAGTTGCAAAAAGTGGTGAAAGGAGAGGTTTTGAGCGATGAGGGAACTCTCAAGAAATACAGCAGAGATTATAGTATTTTTGAAGTAAAACCCCAGCTCGTAATATTTCCCAAAAATGAGCAGGATGTGAAAAGCGTTGTTCTTTTTGTGAAGAAGCACCCCGAAAAAAATCTCTCGATTACCGCGCGCTCTGGCGGAACCGATATGTCGGGCGGGCCTCTGTCTGAATCTATTATTCTCGATTTCTCAAAGCACATGAATAAGTTAATAGAAATAGGTAAAGATTATGCAATAGTACAACCTGGAATGTTTTACCGGGATTTTGAAGAAGCCACGCTCAAGAAAAATCTTTTGTTTCCTTCGTATCCTGCGTCCAAGGATATTTGCGCAATGGGCGGAATCGTATCGAATAACTCTGGCGGAGAAAAAAGCTTAACCTATGGTAAAACTGAAGAGTATGTTTTGGAGTACACGATGATTTTGGCAGACGGAAAAGAACATATATTTCGGCCGCTCAAAAAAAGTGAGCTCCAAAAGAAACTTCGACTCAAAGGGTTTGAAGGTGATATCTATCGTAAGCTCCACGAGCTCATCGAAAAAAATTATGAAATTATTCAAAAAGCAAAACCAAACGTTTCCAAAAACTCTGCTGGCTATTATTTGTGGAATGTGTGGGACGGAAAAACATTCAGCATCCCCAAACTTATTGTGGGCGCACAAGGAACGTTAGGAATTACAACGCAGGTAAAACTTCGACTCATTGAGCCAAAAAAATACTCTGCGCTCTTGGTGATATTTTTAAAAGATTTAAAGCTGCTTGGCGGTTTGGCAAAAAAAATACTCGAGAAAAAGCCGGAAAGTTTTGAGTCCTATGATGACCAAACGCTCAAACTTGCCCTTCGGTTTTTGCCCGATTTTGTGAAGCTTCTAGGAGCGAAAAATGTGCTTTCGCTCGGATTTCAGTTTATCCCGGAGTTCAAGATGCTTTTGTTTGGCGGGTTGCCCAAGTTAATTTTACTCGCCGAATTCACTGGCGATTCTGAAAGGGAAGCGCAAGAAAAGGCGAAAGAAGCGCAAAAGCATATTGCCGAGTTTCGCTTGCAGTCACGCGTAAGCAAAAGCGTCAAAGAAATGGAAAAATATTTTTCGATCAGACGCAAGAGTTTTAGCCTGCTTCATAGCCACGCAAAAGGATTAATGGCAGCCCCCTTTGTTGACGACGTGGTAGTGCGACCCGAACACTTGCCCGAATTTCTTCCGCAACTCAACGCGTTGCTGCAGCCTTATCAAAAACAGAAGAAACTACTCTATACTATCGCAGGTCATGTGGGCGACGGCAACTTTCATATTATTCCCTTAATGGATTTGTCGAAGCCCGAGGTACGCGCCGTAATTCCAGAAATAATGCCCAAGGTACACAAGCTTGTGTTCAAGTACAATGGCTCTATTACAGGCGAACACAATGATGGCTTGATTCGCAGCCCGTATCTCAAAGATATGTATGGGCAAAAAATATATGAGCTGTTTTGGCAAGTGAAAGATATGTTTGATCCCAATCACATCTTTAATCCTGGCAAGAAAGTGGGCGCAAGCCAAGCTTTCGCAACCAAGCACATTATTACTCGTGTAGTATAGACATAAAGATGAGATATATGAAAAAAGTTTTTCCAATCCTTATTCTTATAGTCGTGCTTGCACTGATCGCTGGCGGAGTGTATGTTTGGAGCTTGGGCCAGAGAGCGACAGAGAGAACCGAGGAAGATGCGGGAAGTAAAGAAGCTTCGGTTGTGTTTCCTATTGCAGAATACGCGAACAGAAGAACGCTCAATGCCTTTGGAGAAAAAAGTCAGGCCACGCTCGACGGCTATCACGCAGGAGATGATATTGAATATACCGATGTTGACGCGGAAGTACCCGTATATGCCATAGCAGATGGCGTTGTGAAGCAGAATGATTGGGTAAAAGGTTATGGAGGAGTAATGGTTGTTACCCATACCATTGGAGGGAAAACAATTACTGCGATTTATGGGCATCTTGATATCTCATCAACTTCATTGAGTAAGGGTGATAATGTTTTAAGGGGAGAACAAGTCGCGTACTTGGGGAAAGGCGGCACAAGTGAAACAGACGGCGAGAGAAAACATCTGCATTTTGCAGTGTACGAAGGGGAGGATTTACGCATTCAGGGTTATGAATCTACTCAAGCTGCGCTTTTTAAATGGACTAATCCTCACGATTTCTTCGCGCAGTATGGGCTCGACGCAAAGAGTCCATCTCGAGTGTATAATCCGCAGGAAGATCTTGGGGGTGATGAATTTGCTATTGAATTTCTCATCCCTGAAGCATGGGAAGTGGAGTACGACGATTCAGCCCGCATTCTTAACTTGTTCAAGCTTGAAGGAAAAGGATCGGCTCGAGAACGTTCTCAAATACTTTTTACTTATTTTGATGCTTCGCAATTTCTTACACTTTCAACAGTAACTATTCATGAGGTTTTAGGCCTTAAGATTGGAAAAGAAAACTATACTGCAAAAAAGTATGATATTGAAAAACGGCAGGGAGCACCTTCTTTTCAAGATCAACCCTCATGGAGAGAAGAGCGGCACATTGCAATTGATTTTCGAAAGCAAGACGGACACGCCCGATATTATAGTATCGCAAAAAATCCAGAACTCGATGAGGAAATTTTCCAGCGTGTACTTGCGAGCATCAAGATTGTGAAATAAAAAAACAAGGAGCCCATAGGGCCCTTGTAAGGTACAGATAATAAATATAAAGTGCTAATAGCGCAAAGAGTTCAAAGAAGAACTCCGCGCTCCTGAATCAGCTATAAAAGCATGATCCAGAAATCTATCTTTAGTATAGCGCATACCCAAGATACATGTCAATAGGCAAGATATATGTTTGACTTTCTTGAGATTAAAACCATATATACTATTATTCATCTTTTTGGGATTGCCATTGGAGCTGGAGGTGTCTTTGCCAGCGATTTAATATTTTTTAGATCGATAAGAGATGGAGAATTATCCTCTACGGAATTTGGTTTTCTTGAGCTTGGTGGCAAAATGGTGTGGACAGGACTTCTCATCTTGATTATTTCTGGTGTTCTTTTGTTCTCGCTTGATCCAGATAAGTATCTTGCTTCTTCTAAGTTTTTAGTAAAAGTAACCATTGTTGCCATCATTATTGCAAACGGTTTGTTGTTGCATCTTAAACTTATTCCAAACTTTAAAAAATGTATTAAAGAAGGCGCAATGTCGCTAGGCGAATACGTGCGTTCAAATCCTTTTGTATTAATGAGCGGGGTAGTATCTGGAGTTTCCTGGTCATCGGCGATTATTTTAGGTGCACTTCGATCAATTCCCTATAGTTACTGGGTTATTCTCTCGGTATATGTTGCAATTTTATTGTTTGGTGTTGTTGGAGCATTTCTTTTTAAATCCCATTTTTTCCCGAAATCTCAATAATCCTAGCTAAAATAAAATCATAGGCTAAGCTAGGGTGTCAATAGACCTAAGCTGTATTGTTTTTACTACGATTTGGATATTATAGAAATAGGAGATTTGGTTACATGAAGTCCTTACGATATGAATAGGGAAATAATGGGGAGGTGAGGAAATGGAGAAGGTTCAGAGTATCCAGAAGGATGTTAAAGATATTTGCGTATTCACGCTCTTGGTGGTTATATGGGCTTTTGTTCTTATGATCTTGCTTTCGGGGCTTGTAATTCGGGATACCGTTGTCGCCATCCAAAGGCGGTTCAAAAGAGCAAAGCATGCATAGAGTAAGTACCTTGTTCGGGAAGTGATAAAGTCCGTCGTGTTACAACGCCGGACTTTTTCGTTAATGTCAGTACGTCAATAATCCAAGCGATCGCTTGCATAAACGACAGCTCTTTTCTTTCCGTGCGTTTGGAGTATGGTGAGGTTTTTTATCGATAAATATCTTTTCGATTTGCGACATCAATGAGCCCAACCTCTAGAGAGGAAACAAATTGAAAAATCACTCGCCAGTCGCGAGTAATTCGAAATGAGTAGAGGCCAGAAAGTTTTCCCGTGAGGTGTTTAGTATGAAGCTGGGAGTCAAAGGGATTTTCTGAAAGTAGTTCGACAAGCGATGCGAGTTTTTCTTGTTGCTTCTTTGGCAACTTTCTTGCAGATTTGAGAAACGAGTCGCTATATCGAACCGTAAGCATATAAACTATTTGCGAAGCTCTCTAAGGAAAGATTGTGAGTCTTTGAAAGTTTTGGTTGCGCCTTGGCTTGCGGATCTGAGGATTCTTTGCACAAATTCGGCTCGATACTCTCCTTCACTATCTTTTCCAGCAATTCCAATGACAAAAGAGCGAAGAAGTCCTATTTCTTTTTTAAGCGCAGAAACACTTTTTTCTTGAGTAGCATTAACCATATGTCTATTGTAGACAAACAAATTGCAATTGTCAATTTCCTGCTTTTGGAGTATGGCGAGGAATGCAAAACAAAAAATTGCTAAACAAAGTTGATAAGTTGGGCTATGTCCTAGTAACTATCTTTTTGGTTCTTTGTATCTTTATTTTAGTGTTGCTAATCACAGGAGTTTTTACGAAACTACTTAATACATTTAACAAAGAATTTCTAAGTGGGGCTGGCGTAGCAATTTTCTCGTTCCTTTTGGCGGCCGCATGGGATGAATATAAATTTCGGCGTGATGTAAGAAGAAAAGATGAAGCCGTCATGTTTGCTGTACAAGAAGATCTACGTTCTAATTTAAAGATAGCGGAAGAGAATAAAAGAATGCTTGAGGAAGAATTGTCTGTACTTAAAGATCATAGAACCATAACTCCTCCGCTGCGGCTTTTGGGGGAGGGATTTTGGACTTTAGTGAGAGTAAATCCTCCACAGAAACTTGTTCGATTAGATTCTATAGTTAAAATTCATGGCATAGGAAATCTTACTGGTTCGGTTAATGAAATGCTTCGAAGCAGGGAAAATTATAGGATTCAAAATCAAGCTATGGATAACTTTTGTAAAAGGCTGGAGACCTACGATCGAGTATTAATAGAGGAAATAACAAAATTGCAAAGTATTTTGAGTGCGTTTGTGGATAACTCTTGAGAAAGGATACAAGGAGTTGATTTTTAAGAAAGTTGACAGAGGTTTTTGAAAAAGATAGAAAGAGAGTACAAGTTCGTCGAAAATAGATAATCGGCAGAGGAAGCAGGTGTGATTCTTGCGCTCCCCCGGAACAGTAACCCCTCCATAGTCCTTCAATAAGTTCAGGACGAAGGGGGGAAGCCTGGTCGACTGCTGATTATCTCATAATAAATTGAATTATCGTTCCTCGAGAGGGGGAGCGGGATTCTCGCGTAATCGAATTTTTCAAAAATTTAGGTTCGACCAAGCGTGTATCTCCTACCCCTAGGAGTTTTTTATTTCCATGTTTACAAGAGTTTCTATAGTACATCGTACTAGTACGATACTACTCATCGCCGCAGTTCTGTTGGGAGGTTTTGCGTCTTTCTCTTTGGCGAATGAACAAGAGGACGCTGTTATAAAGGCAGTTTCGTATCTCAAAAATCAACCAGTAAATTCTGATATTACTATGGCATTGGTGGCAACGGGCGAGCCGGTGAATGTTGAATACCTCAAAAGTTTTTCTGGAACGAATGCACTTGCATACGCCAAACCCATGTTGGCTTTAACTGCGGCTGGCAAAGATCCGCGAACATTTCCCAATGAAGACTTTGTCGCAAAGATGAAAAGTTTTGCCAGAGATAACCAGCTCGGCGAGGTTTCGCAAGTGAACGACGATATCTGGGGAATTTTAGCCCTGGCATCCGCAGGAGTGGCAGAAAGCGACAGTATAATTCAAAACTCAAAAACATTTGTATTAAATAATCAAAATTCAGATGGCGGCTGGGCGTGGAATGCGGGAGGAACGAGTGACACCAACGATGCTGCTGCTGCGATTATGGCATTGCTTGAGGCGGGAACGCCAAGGTCAGACAGCGCGATTCAGAGCGCAGTTTCATATTTGAAAAGCGCGCAAAATGAAGACGGCGGATTTCCATACCAGGCAGGATATGATTCTGATGGGAATAGTGATGCCTGGATTCTCATGGCGTTCAATAAACTTGGAGAAAGCACGACAGAGCCAGTTCTTCACTTATTATCTCTGCAAGACGAAGATGGCGGATTTTGGTGGATGCAGCCGCCCGCAGGCGCTAACAACAAAGGGCCTACAGCAGACGCGGTGATTGCCCTAACTGGTAAAAGTTTTCCTGTGGGGAAAATCTCTGCACCTCTGGCGTCGGAAGTGTTTTTCAGAATTGTGGGTTCTGCAGGAGAGCTTTGCAAAGGTGCACTAGAAGCTGCAAATGCTATGGACGTGGTAGTTAATGCGGCAGCGCAATGCGGGTATACTTATGTAATGAAAGAAACTTCGTTTGGGCCATATCTTTTTTCGATAAACAACGACAGTGCAGAAGGAGTAAAAGGTTGGCTCTATCGCGTGAACGGAGTTTTGCCCAATATAGGAGCCGCTGCTTTTGCGCTTTCTGGAGGCGAGCAAGTACTTTGGTATTATGGCGAGTTTGACGACGAGCCTCCTGCTTCAAGCGGTGTATCAGATTCAGTAAGTCTTTCTGTTGAGATTGTAAGTGATGATGATGGCGGTGGCGGCGGTGGTGTTCCAGAGATTGGGTTTTCTGTAACTCCCTCGAGTTTAAATCTTGGCAAACTTGAACCTGGCAATAAGGCAACGGGGAAAGTTGTATTGCAGAACGAAGGGCAAAGAAACCTTATCATTGAGGCACAAATCACAGGAGATTCGGTGTTTCATTTCCTCAAGATAGAACATATGCTTTGGGATGTATTTAAAACTTTGCTGCGAGCGCCGCTGGAAAAAGAAGTAAACATAGACTTGTCGATTCCTGCAAGATTCAGTTCGTTCGGACAAAAACAGGGAACACTCATTCTGTGGGGCCAGAGTGAGTAACCTCACTCTGGCGGGAATTTTAGGCGAGCTAAGCTCGCCGTATAAAAATTCCCAGGGCAATAACATGAAACTCACACTTTTCTTGTATGTCATCTTTTTGATTGGAGTGGGATTTGGGGTTTCTCATGCTCAAGAACGTGGCATTGGCATAACTCCCTCAAAGATTGAAATTCAAGAAGGAATAGAATGGCCTTATACGGTTCCTGTTGAAGTGTTTAATCTTTCTTCGGGGAGAGAGCAGTTTGAAGTAACGTTTGAAAAGAATCGTAAAGGGGAAATCTCGGTTTCTCCAGGAAGATTTTCTTTGGAAAGTGGAGAGAAGCGAAAAATTCTTGTAACATTTGACCGGCCTCAAGGGAAAGCTTCTGGTTTTATAAGAGTGGCTACTCTTGGGAATACAGAAGATTTCCCAACTGGCACAGGAATTAAAATTCCTTTCTCGCTGATATCGGATATGGAAAGGGAGCCGTTTATTGCAAGTATCTCCTCTTCAAATCAAACATACGGGTGGTTTCCTTGGGTTTTGGGTACTGGGATGATCTTGGTAACTCTGTTTTTGCTTTGGCATTTCACACAAAAGATAAAGATATTTGGTATCTTTTCGGGCGTGCTTTGCTTTGGAGTGTTGCTTGGAGTTGCGCTTGTGAATATTGGATATATTCCTCTGGTGGAGAGAGACGTTGTGCCTACACCTGTTTTGCAAGAGTCAGACAAAGAGATTAGAATTGATCTTACTATTGATTATGGTAATGGAGATACGCAAACATTTCCGCAAGAGGTGTTGCAAGACGGGAGTACAGTGCTTGATCTTTTGGAAAGCTTGGAGAGACGGCAAGGCGTTGTCCTGCAGAAACGAAACTTTCCGGGTCTTGGCGTGTTTATCGAAGGGATTCATGGCGTGCATAACACAAACAATTCTTATTGGCAGTTTTGGGTGAATGGCGAATATTCAAAAGTAGGAGCTGGGCAGTATGTGTTAAAAGAAGGCGACAGGGTTTTGTGGAAACGCACAAGCGAACGGGAGTAATGGTTTTGCAAGATTTTTGATATAATGGAGACAATGAAAATTTATCTTGCTTCTGACCACGCCGGGTTTGAGTTAAAGGAGGAAATCAAGAAATATCTTGGCGAGTTGGGTATGGCGGTAGAAGATATGGGAGCTTTTGGTCTTGATCCTGCCGATGATTATCCTGATTTTATTATTCCTGTCGCGCAGAAAGTTTCCCAAAATCCCGATACCGATCGTGGGATAGTATTAGGAGGTTCTGGTCAGGGGGAAGCAATTGTAGCGAATAAAATAAAAGGAATTCGAGCTGCGGTTTACTATGGTGGTTCCTTTGATATCGTAAAACTTTCTCGACAACACAATAATGCAAATATTCTCTCGCTCGGCGCGCGGTTTCTTGCGCCAGACGAAGCAAAAAAAGCAATAAAGCTTTGGTTAGAAACCCCTTTTGAGGGTGGCCGCCACGAAAGAAGAATTAACAAGATTAGTGAGTCTGAGGATAAATGCAAAAAGTAATTCCCGCAATTCTTACAGCAAATACAGAAGAGCTTCGTCAGGGCTTAAAGATTCTGAAGGGGCAGACCAACTGGGTGCACATTGACATTATGGACAACAAATTTGTCCCGAACACTTCAGTAAATCTCTTTGAACTTGGCGAGGCCTCTCAGTTTTTTCATTTGGAAATTCATTCAATGGTAGAACATCCCGAGAAGTATTTGGAAGACTGCAATGGTATTGGGGCAAAGCGCGTAATTTTTCATTTGGAGGCAGCTGATGATCCAGAGTTAGTCCTCCAAAAAATGGAAGAGTATGGTTTTCAAAAAGAAATTGCAATAAATCCGCAAACTTCTGCCTTGAAGCTAGCTCCATATATAGAAAAACTTGATGCGGTGCTTGTCATGAGCGTGAATCCCGGTTTCCAGGCGCAAGAATTTATTGCAGACGTTCTCAAAAAGATTCCCGAAATTCGGCAGTTGAGGCAGGATATTCTCATTGGCCTCGATGGCGGAATCAATGCAGGAAATATCAAACAAGTGTTTCAAGCAGGCGCAGACTACGTGGGCGTAGGAAGCGCCGTGATGAAATCTGAAGATCCTGTCGCTACCCTTCGTGAACTTGAAGAATTAGTGAAGCAAAAGTGACGTATTTCTGACGGCCGTCAAAATTACGTAATAGATTGTAAGGTATGTTCAAAGACTTCCAAATGTCCACGCTTCGGTTTGTCGATGGCTGATATTGGTATCCGAAGAAAGTGAATAAATGAAACATATGTATAATTTGTTCACTTTGAGTTTGGGGAGAAAAAGGGTTTGTGGCGAGAGAAGAAATTGGTACAATAAAACAATATGCAGCAGTATTCGATCCAGGGGTTGGAGCAAAAAGCAAACGAGATAAGGCAGGATATTATTAAGATGTTAGTGGAGGCGGGGTCAGGGCACTCGGCTGGGCCTTTGGGTATGGCAGATATTTTTACTGCGTTGTATTTCCGGGTACTCAAACATGATCCCAAGCAGCCCAAATGGCAAGAGCGCGACCGGCTCATTTTGTCGAACGGCCACATTGTGCCTGTGCGTTATATCACGATGATGCACGCTGGGTATATCGACAAGAAGCATTTGCCGACTTTGCGGAAGATTGGTTCGATACTCGAAGGGCATCCTTCTGTGCGTAAGATTCCGGCGCTCGAAACTTCTTCTGGACCTTTAGGCGAAGGATTATCGCAGGCTTGCGGGTTTGCTATGGCAGCCAAGCTCGACGGCAAACAGCATGATTACCATATCTGGTGCTTAATGTCTGACGGCGAGCAGCAAGAAGGCATGACATGGGAAGCCGCCATGTTTGCCGCAAAATATCGCTTGAGCAATCTTTGCGCGATTATCGACCGCAACAACATTCAGATTGACGGCAACACGGAAGACGTAATGCCCTTGGAACCTTTGCGAGAAAAATACGAGGCGTTCGGCTGGCATGTAATGGAGATGAATGGCCACGATATGGAAGAAATCATCGAAACGCTTCAAGAAGCAAAAGCAATTACCACAAAACCCGTGTGTATTATTGCGCATACCATTCCTGGCAAAGGAGTAGATTTTATGGAATACGATTACAAATGGCACGGAGTTACTCCCAATGAAGAGCAGGCTAAAGAAGCCTTACGCCAACTTCGCGCTGTGGGCAGCAAAATCGAGGCAGCAAATAGAGATTAAGAAATTATTATGCTTTTTGAGGGGATTCTAAATTTTATACTCGATGTAGGTAAGGTGACGGGAATAAGTTTTATTCCACTGGGAGTATTATTATTGGCACTACGTTTTGCCCTCAAAAAGGAAAAGATTATGCGGTGGCTACTTCTGATCACAGCAGAGGCCATTGCAGGTCTTACTCTGATTGTTCTTACTTGGCTTTGGGCGTGGAGTTGTTTTTCGCACTGTCCAGATAGCTTGCGGTGGAAAACTCAATCGTTGATCGTTGGTGGAGCTGTTTTGCTATATTTTGTAACTGCGCTTGCAATCCCAATACGGATGTTTTTAAGGCTTTCGGGGAAACAATTTTATCTCGCAATAGTTATTCTCTATCTCATTGCATTACCGATTGCTGTCATGGTTGACATTGAGCCATTCGGACGATTTGATAGATCTCTACTCTCTAAAGAAGCATGGCGTGAAGAATTTTACGGATCAAAGTTTCTAGAACAAGAAGCAACTAACCAATTTAAGGAACAGTATACAATTACTTATCCTACCTATTTCCCATCGAATGTTTCACCAGATATTTTAGAAGAGGAATACTACTCGTCGCTAGAACGACTTACTCTGGTACACGAATGTATGGGTCCTCGATCTGGAATTCTTTCAATCTCGCATACTCCAGTTGAAAGAAAAAGTATTCCGCAAGGAGGCCCTCAGCGTGCTCCAAACGGAAATGAGGTAGAAAACGTAATCGTGCAAACGGAAGTTTTAGGAAGAGAGGCTTTATTTGTGGAAACCTACCAGTACAGGTTTCATGATTCCACACGTGGCCGCCTCGAATATATTGTTTTATATTGGGAAGAAAATGGTATGCAAAAAAGAATTGATGCCGAGCAATGCGATGTATCACAAGAAGATTTGGTTAGAATGGCAGAATCAATGAAATAGATTAGAGGAATAGATATGAATTTTAATCTAGCGAAAAATTATTTGGATGAGAAGAAGGTGAGGGTAAGGCTTGTAAGTACATGAACAAAGATTTTGAACAATGGCACAAAGAAAAATCTTCTATTCACCATGAGAAAAAGCGGCCATTTTTTCATGTGCGTGAAGTATGGTTCTGTTCTTTAGGTGTAAATGTGGGATTTGAACAAGACGGTGGAGGAGAAAAATATTTGCGTCCAGTTTTTGTTCTTCGTAAATTCAATAAGGAGGTGTTGTGGGTGTTGCCCTTTACGAAACACGGCAAGGAAGGTAAGTATTATTTTAAAACAAAAATTTCCGATAGAGATTCAGAAAGTACCGTTATTTTGTCGCAAATTCGCCTGATTGATGCTAAACGTCTACAATATAAAATAGGGGATGTGCCTGAAGACGATTTTGCAGAAATAAAGAAGCGCCTACGAGCGCTCTTGGAGTAATTCTATTGTTACCCCCTTGCGGGGGAGGGCCGAAGCCATTTGTAACTTCATTATACAGGAGTCAAAAAATATGTCAATAGGTACAACATTAGAGAAAATCCTTATGTTCAAATGCCCAACTTGCGATACTGCAAAAGATGTTTGGTACGATACAAAAGGCGGGTATTCCCATGAGGATATTTACACCTGCCAGAGATGCGGACATTCTTTTGTAGTTTCAGCGATATGCGACAAATGCGGCAGTTCGCATAGCAGATTATATGGTTGTAACAATCCAGAGTGCAATAGCGAGGATTACCATTATGATCGTGAGAAAGAAGGCATAGAAAGAGAGTTGTAGATAGATTACGATGTAAAGTATGCAATACAATCTAGTAAAAAATTATTTGGAAGAAAAGAAGGTGGAGATAAAGAAGATACGAGATGGCTTGGGCCAGGGGATGGCAGAGTTGGGCGCGCAGAAGAAAGATATGGTGGTGTTGGTGGCAGATACCATGGAGTCTTCGCGTGCGCATTTCTTTGCAGAGAAATTTCCAGAGCGCACCATCCAGGTGGGCGTAGCAGAGCAGAATTTAATTGGCGTGGCTACTGGTTTGGCATACGAAGGGAAAGTGCCGTATGTCGTAACATACGCCGCTTTTTTGCTCGGCAGGCCGTGGGAACCGATTCGGACAACGATTGCGTACCCAAACAATCATGTTGTATTTGTTTCATCGCATGCTGGTTTGGCTACCGGACAGGACGGGCCTACCCACCAGATGACCGAGGATATCGCGATTACGCGCTGCTTACCGAATTTCACCGTAATTGCGCCCGCGGATTACGAGCAGGCAAAGAAAGCAGTAAAAGGAGCGTATAGTTTGAAAGGGCCGGTGTATCTTCGTGGCGTGCGCGAAGGAACGCCAAATTTCACCACCGAAAAAACACCGTTTCAGGTGGGAAGGGCGCAGGTGCTGCGAGAAGGGAAGGATGTTACAGCAATTGGCCATGGGTATATAGTGTATTGGCTTTTGCAGATTGCAGAAGAACTAAAAGATAAGATTTCCATAGAGGTAATCAATCTGCATACGATAAAGCCGTTGGATGAGAAAACCATTCTGCAATCAGCGAAGAAAACAGGGCGTGTGTTTTGCGCCGAAGATCATAACGTTATTGGCGGCATGGGCAGCGCCGTGGCAGAATTGTTATCTCAAAACTATCCGGTGCCAATGAAGCTCCACGGTGTGTACGACCAATTCACCGAATCCGGTTCTCCAAAAGATTTGTGGAAAAAATACAAGCTCGACAAAGAAGGAACGAAATCTACTTTGTTAAAATGGTTAAATGGCTAATATGGTTTTCGATGTAATTACTATTGGGTCGGCGGTAAGGGATGTGTTTGCGAGGACGCGCGATATAAAGACCATCAAAGACAAAAAATTCGCCGTGGGAGAAGCGGCGTGTTTTTCTTTGGGATCTAAACTCAATTTAGATGAGGTGAATTTTTCTGTGGGCGGTGGTGCGATTAACACGGCGGTAACATTTGCGAATCAAGGATTTCAGGTCGCGGCAATCACGCAGATAGGTGCGGATCCGGAAGGCCAGCATATTCGTGAGAAAAGCGAGGAGTGCGGTATTCACTGTGATTTCTTTTCGATTGACAAAGAGCACGCCACGTCGTTCTCATTTATTCTTTCTCTACCAGACGGCTCTCGTACCGTGTTTCGATACAAAGGAGCATCATGGCACTTGAAAGAATCAGATATTCCGTGGAAACAGTTGCAGACAAAATGGCTGTATATCAATCATATGGCAGGCGAAAGCCACAACGTGTTGCCGCGCCTTTTGAAAGAAGTAAAAGAGCAAGGAGCCAAAATCGCGTGGAATCCGGGAAGCACGCAGTTTGAAAAGAAAAAAGAACTGCGGCAATTGATGAACTTTGCTGATGTGTTTATTGTGAACCAGGAAGAAGCCTCGTTGATTACCGGAATTCCATACCAAAAGAAAAAAGAGATTTTCAAGAAGTTGGATGATTTAGTGCACGGGTTAGTTATTATGACAAAAGGAAAAGATGGCGTGGAAGTTTCAAACGGCAGGACGCTCTGGTCTGCAGGCGTTCTGCCCTTGAAAAAAGTTGTTGATCGTACCGGAGCTGGCGATGCTTTTGGTTCTGGTTTTGTTGCCGCGCTTACGCAAAAACCAGACGATATCGAAAATGCGATTCAATTTGCCTCGGCAAACGCCACGGGCGTGCTCACCCAATGGGGCGCTAATCATGGCTTGCTTAAAAAATTCGACTCTCCTTTCAAATTCGGCAAGTTGCAAATAAAGAAAACGAGCTTATGAATAAAACCATTGTTATCGGCACAATCGCAGGCGTTCTTCTCGTTTTCGCCCTCTTCGGCCTTTTCCTGTGGCAGCAGCCGCAAAAGGAGGAAGCGGCCGAGCAGATGGTAACAGAAGAAAAAAGCGAAGATAAAAGCACCCTTCGAGAAATAAAGATTATACCGATAGGAATGGTTTCCTCCGAAAATCTTGTGCTTGTGCGGCAAATCCTTGAGCAGAATTTTTCCTCTGCAAATGTTAAAACTTATATCGCAGAACCAAGAGATTTGGCACAGGACATTTTTAAATTAGGGAATCAATATGATGCAGCAGCCCTTCTGCAATCTTTTGAGAAAACAAATGATCCCGCTGTTCGTTTGCTGGGTGTTATAGATGAAGGTATGTCTGTGCGCGGACTTCCATTTGTATTTTCCAGTGCGAACCCTGAAACAAAGAGTGCGATCATATCTCTCCAGAGATTGAAAGCTGATTATTCAGGAGTACAATTATACCGATACCCTGACGGACAACAAGAATCAACACAAGTGGTTTCTCTTGCAGAGCAAAGTCTCACCAGAGAGCGGTATAGAAAGGTTCTATTGCGTGCGCTCGGCTTAACCTTGGGTTTTCAATCAAGCGAAGATCGAAATTGCATGATGGCGTTCTCGAATAATGTGTATGAGCTTGACCGGAAGGGAGTAGAATGGTGCGGCCAAGAGCAACAAATTGTGCGTGAGCTTCAAGGGGTAACTCGAGGCGGACCCCCTACTTTAACAGCGAGATCGTATCAAGGCGATCATTGGAGAGCGAGCTACCCAGACCATTGGACTGTGCAAACCATTGGTTCTCTTGCCGTGGCATTTTCAGGCAAATCGATAAATTACGAGAATTACGCAGCAAATTACGAGGGGGAGGAGCAATGCAAACTTTTTTATGGATCAGATTCCAATCGAAAGCCGTCTACTACCTGGTCATTCCAAGGATGGATTGACGTTCCCATGAGGGAAACTCAGACGGAAGCTAGGATATACCGAGAAACGACGGATGATGTATTCTATCTTTTTGTTTCGGGCGAAGGAGGACATCTGTTCGCGGGCCAAATCTATGGAAAGAGCTACGAGAATTGTTTGGAGGTTTTCAGGTCAATAATTGGGACCTTTGAGAGAGTTCCAGAAGACGATGAAGAAAATCAAGCGCAGAAAGTCATTCTGCGATTCATCCAAGCTCGCCATCGAGATACTTACAACCTGGAAACTATTGCTCAGTTTCTGACCGAAGCGGGAATGAAAGAATTTCAAGAAGTCCCCCTTACATATATTGACACTCAAAATTATGCGATAAGAGAAAGTAAAAAACTGGCGTCTGGTATATATGAATTTTACGTAACCATCCCACGTATTGAAGCCCTATCTCTTTTTGGCGTAGTTGATGGAGGTTATGCCGCTGGAGAGCTCATCGAGGTACGGAAATTTCCCGATGGTTACTACGTAAATAGTCTTCGAGTAGCTAACTGATTTAGATATTTATGGAGAAGATTGCGGAGGTTTTGGGGGTACCTAAAGAAAGGGTAAGTTGAAGATAAAAAGGATTATGCTATGATTGGAATATATGGCCAAGCAAAGTGATTCTATAACAATTTCCAGAAGGGAAGTTGAAAAAAGAGGCGGTGTCGTGATTTTGGGCTTGAAAGAGTATCAAAAGCTTCTTGTGCAGACAGTACCGACTTATCAGCTTTATGGTAAGGAAGCAGAGGAAATAGATGAGCTTGTGCGAGAAGGAATGCGTGAGTATGAGGCAGGAGAGACAATCGAGGCTTCTTCGATAAGCGAAGCAATGAAGATATATGATAGAAAGCGCCAGAAGAAACGTTAGATACTCAAAAACGTTTCTGAAATCCTCAAAAAAGTTGCCTGGGAGAATCGTTCAGCAAGCCGAAGAGAAGGAAATGGTTTTTAGGGAGGATCCTTTTGATGTGCGACTTCGCACGCATAAACTTTCTGGAAAAGAAGCAGGTGTTTGGGCTTTTTGGGTGAATAACTCTTATCGCATAAAATTTATATTTCTTCCCAACCGGGAAGTTTTATTTTTAGACATCGGCACCCATAAGATTTATAAATAGCATATGAGCAAAACTATTGTTATCGGCACAATTATAGTCGTTGTCGGCATCTTCGCTCTAGGCGGATTTCTCTTGCGGCAGATGCAGGTGCCGTCGGCGCTAGATTCCGCACCCGTGCCGCGGTCCAACATAGAGGAAAACTTGTGTAGCAGTTCAGCGTTCTGTCCGCCAATGGGTAAAAAATAAGATAATTTTAGACTATGGAAAGCCTTGCGGAGATTTTGGGGGTGCCCAAGGGAAAATTAGAGGAATTGGAAAGGGCGATGCAAAAAGCAGGATTTGAGCCGGCGTTAGAGAAGGTTGCGAAAGAGAATGAGGAGTTGATACGAAATGCGTTGCAGGAGTTAGGATTGAATGAAAATACTACAGCCGAGGAGATACGAGAGGCATTAGGAAGGAAAGCAGAGGAAGGAGATAGTCAGTTATACGAATTTTTACAAATTGATCGGAATAAAATCGATTTCGAAAAAGTTGCAGATGCGGCAAGAGAGATCACTACGGAAAGCGAGGGGTTTTT
>CAYHVI010000008.1:0-32486 GCA_964359655.1 uncultured Candidatus Saccharibacteria bacterium | reverse complement strand
TAGCTCGAGGGGCTAGTGCCGCAAGGCTTGGAGGTTCAAGTCCTCTTCCGCGCACCAAAACTTCTGGACGGCTAGCTCAACGGCAGAGCGCTTGGTTTACATCCAAGATGTTGTAGGTTCGAATCCTGCGCCGTCCACATCTCACTTCGCTCGGTGTAAACTTTACTAAAGCAAAAATTTAGAGTAATCTTTATGTAGTTTACGGCGGGCAACTCGAGCCGCGGTAGCTCAGTGGTAGAGCATTGGTCTGAAGAACCATTGGTCGTCAGTTCAATTCTGACCCGCGGCACACTAAAGAAAAGAGTGGGGCAACCAAGTGCGGGCGTGGTATAGTGGCTATTACACGTCCTTGCCAAGGACGAGATGGGGGTTCGATTCCCCTCGCCCGCTCAGATGCAAACCATCCCGTCTCTTTTGGGGACGGATTTTATTATTGAGGACTGAAACCCAGAGGGGTTTCGGACGACTCAGATTCCTGTGCCTTAAAAAGATATTTATACCTTAAACTTTTGGCGAACTCATAAACGCCGAAAAAGATGCCCGCATAAAAGAGGTCGCCCAAAAGAGTGAATTTAAAGAAGGGGAGCGCCATGTAGTAAGAAAGCATGAGGCCGTCAAAAGTAAGGGCATACATCCCAGAAAATGCCCAGACGGCAAAGTTGGTGGTTAAGTAGAAAAGAATTGACCCTGCAAGCGTGCCAAGCACAAGTGTTTGAAGCCGGGCTTTAAACACTTGTACCAAAAGGCCGATTAAGCCGATTGCAAAAAAGCTTCCGTACACCACTGCCATTGTTTTCCATTCGTAAAAACCAAGGAACAGGTCTGACGCAAGCATTGCTGCCAAAGGCGTGAAAAGATACCACCTTGAGATTTTCGAGGCATACACGCCCGCAAAAAGCGCCAACGCCGCAATGGGCGCAAAGTTCGGCGGATGCGGCAATAACCTCGCCAAAATGCTTATTCCCACAATCGCCAACAAAAAAGCAAATAAGAATTTTTTACTCATATCTTGGTTTTGATTCTTTCGTTTTTGCCTTGAAGGCTTCAAATCTCGCTAAAGCGAAAAAGTAGCTTGACAAACGGTTCATATACATTAAAATCTCTGGCGGCAAAGGATGTTGTTTGTGCAACGTATCTATTCTGCGCTCTACGCGCCTTGCAACCGCGCGGATATAATCGAGCTGGGCTGCTGCCTGCTCCTCTCCAGGAATGATAAACCCGCGCTCTGGCTTAATTCTTTCCTCAATCTCATCGATCTCTTTTTCCAAATCAGCTATACGCTGTGCCGAAAGCTCTTTTGCCTTGTATTCTGGAAACATTATCCAGGCGCATCTTGCCTGGATAATAAACAAAGCTTCTTGAACCTGTTTTAATTTTTCTTTCAGCCCTGTATCTCTCAAGGTGCTTCTGGTAAGTCCAATCAAGCTGTTCAACTCATCTAAATCGCCCAGGGCTTCAATAACAGGAGAGTCTTTGGGAACTTTCTTCTTCCCTACCTGTGAAGTTCCTTTATCTCCTTTTCTGGTATAGAACAATCCCATACTACATACAACGGTTGAATCCGCAAGACTTGCAGCTAATGCATCCTTCAGACATTACCAATTGCGTTCCGCAATCAGGACAGCCGGGCATAAACCCAAAATCTGCCATAGATTGATTTTCATTTTTGGCAAAAGCAAATACTTCCTGCTTCTCTGGCCGTTTCAAAAGATCTTCAATCTGTTTCACTCCGGTAACATGCTCCTCTAACACTCTGCCAATGGCGTCAGGAAGAGAAAGCACTGTACCTTTTTCTGTGAATATGGGCATTGGGCCCCGAATTCCTTTTAAATCACTAATCACCTCCTCGACACGAATGCCAGCTCTCAAAGCAAGAGATGAAAGCCTGCAGATTGCTTCTGACTGTTCTTGGAAAAACCCGCCGCTTTTCCCAATGATTGCGAACACCTCAAAAGGCATGCCGTGTTCGTCGTCGTTAATCGTAATATATAAATTTCCATACCCTGTTTTCATGCGATAGGTTTTACCAACCATTACTTCTGGACGCTTGCGCGGCGCTATGCCTCCTTGCTTTGTTAAATCTGGGGTGTTCGAGGCTTGTTGTTGATGGTTTGGAACCTCTGTAGCCGAAACCATCTTATCTCCAGAACCAACATTCAAAATTTGGATAGTTCTGCTGCCATCGCGATACACAGTACAGCTCTTGCATCCTAATTTCCATGCCGAAACAAAGCTTTGTGCAACTTCTTCTTTCGTGGCAGAGTTAGGAAAGTTAATGGTTTTGGAAATGGAATTATCTACATGGCGCTGGAACGCAGCCTGCATTTCCATGTGTGCTTGGCCTGAAATGTCCATTGCAACCACAAAGGTATCTCGAAGTTCTTTGGAAAGCGAGTCGATACTTTGAATGCTTCCTTTTGCCATTACTACGTCCATAATCTCTCTTTGCTGATTTTCAGTGAGTTCTAGTTTATTTAAAGCCTCCTGAAAATATTGATTAAAGTAACGATACTGCTGGCCGTCTTTATCCTGCTTCACATAAGCCAACGCAAAATTCGGCTCCACGCCTGAAGAACAATCAAACATCATAGAAATAGATCCAGTAGGAGCAACCGTAGTTAAAGCTGCGTTACGGCGTTTTATACCCTGACTAGGGAAAATGCTTTTATCGGAATTCGGAAATTCGCCTTTCTCTCTTGCCACCTCTTCAGACATTTTGTGAGCCTCCTCATTGATAAAACCCATCACTTTTTCTGCTGCCAGAATGCCTTCTGCAGAGTCATATTTAATACCCATCTGATACAGCATATCGCCAAAACCCATAATCCCCAAGCCAATCCTGCGGTTTTTCTTCGCCAATTCCGTAACTTGAGGTACTGGAAAGTCAAACTTATCAATCACATTGTCCATCAAGCGCACCGCGGTCTTTGTGACAAAACGAAGACGCTCCCAGTCGATTTCCTTGTTCGCTACCATCTTTGCAAGGTTAATCGATCCCAAATTGCAGTTATCGTACGCATGGAGGTATTGCTCTCCGCATGGGTTAGACGCTGCAATAGGGCCCAAACCGGGCAGGGGATTTGTGCGATTAATGGTGTCAATAAAAGCAATGCCTGGTTCTCCGTTTAACCATGCGTGTCCAACCAACTTATCGAACAACTCTTTGACGGTAATGTTTACTTCCTCTGCGTCATACACACTTCCGTTGGGATGGCGCAATACGCGATGAGGCTTCATTTTCTTTCCGTTAAACTGGCAATACCACAGTTCGTTGGGATTTTCCTCAAGCTGCTTCATAAACTCGTCGGTTACCGTTACAGAAATATTGAAATTGCGAATTTCTCCCTCTACTTCTTTGCAAGAGATAAAGTCCAGAATATCAGGGTGGTCCACCCTCATCATCGCCATATTTGCTCCGTGCCTACCCTGTTGTTTAATGGTGCCGAACGCGGTGTCGTAGACCTTCAAAAAGGTTACGGGACCAGAAGCTCGTCCCCTGGATTTTCTCGTTGGTGAGTTTGCAGGGCGCATTTCCGATAAATCAAACCCAAGCCCGCATCCTGCCTGCTGGAGAAGCGCCGCCTCCTTCAGAGTCTGAAAAATGCTTTCCATAGAGTCCTCAATCCGCAGAACAATGCAGTTTGCAATAAGCGGAGTTTCCCCACCAGCGTTGGTAAGGGTGCGGCCAGCCGGCGTAAATTCTTTGGCTGCCATTATGGCAAAAAAATCTTTTGCTACCTGTTCTACGAATGCGTCGTCTTTTCTATAGGTTTTCTCCACCTCGCTTAAAGCATTTGCCACTCTTTGAAACATATCAGCTGGCGTTTCCTGACCACCGTCATCTTGAAGCATCAAGTAGCGCTTTTGCATCATTTTTAAAGAATTTTCTGAAAAGGCACTGTTGATTTGTTCTTTGTGTTCTTGAGAAACTCGCATATTTTTACATTTTTTGAAGTTTTTGGATTTCTTTTTCAAAGGCTCGAGGACTTTTGAAGTTTCGATACACCGAAGCGAATCTCAAGTAAGCAACCTTATCGAATTGCCTTAAATGAGAGAGCACCGTCTGGCCGATGTGCGAGGACTCAACCACATCTTTATTGAGGTTAAAGATGTCGTTTTCAATGCTTGAAACGAGTTTCTGGAGCTGTTCTTCTGTGTAAGGCCGTTTTTCAAGCGCCTTTCTGATTCCGGACTCCAGTTTATGGCGCGAAAAGAGCTCTTTGGAACCGTTGCGTTTCACTACCTCAATTCCAAAAAGCTCTAAACGCTCATACGTAGTAAAGCGGCGTCCACATGAGGCACACCACCGACGCCTCTTTGTCGCCCTGCCATGGTCGGCATTTCTTGAGTTCGTTACCTTAGTATCTGCTTGGCAGATTGGGCAGCGCATAGCATAAAACCGTCAATATGTAGTATAGAAAGTAAGAAAATTTGTACAGAAATCGGCGACGCCGCGCAGCGGTGCACTACAAATTTTATCATTCCAACTTCTGCTGTCAAACAACACTTCTGTGGATAAGTTCCTCTAGTCCATACTAGAGCTTGACTTGTCCTATCTAAATCCTTTTATGGGTTCCTCTCACTATAAAATACTAAAACCTTGTAAATATACCAGAAAACCTATAAAGTATACTCATACGCAATCAATTATCTTATGACCGGAAACTATAGATCAAAAATTAATGACTTAGACCTACAGGATTGGAAGGGATACGAAGATATTCTTACCGACAGCTTGTGGTTAATTGGCGAGCGCGACAAGTCCGGCGCGCACAACAATGTTTATCACGGCAATTTTATCCCACAAATTCCGAATCAGATGATGCGGAGGTTTACCAAAAAAGGCGATGTTGTTTTGGACGCTTTTTTGGGCCACGGCACAACCCTTATTGAATCAAAGAGGTTGGGACGACATGGTATAGGCATCGAACTTGTGCCGGAAGTCGCGCACTCTGCAATACAAAACATCAATCGCGAACTTCCAAACGGCGGAAAGGTTTTTACGGAAGTTATTGTTGCCGATAGCGCGACAAAAGAAGCTCGCGAGAAAGTTTTGGATGCCCTTGGAAAGATAGGCCAGGAGAGTGTCCAATTGATTATTTTACATCCTCCATATCACGACATAATAAAATTCAGCAACAAGAAAGAGGATTTGTGCAACGCCGCGACGGTTGAAGAATTTACATCAAAATTTGGCGATGTGATAGAAAATTTTGTGGACTTGTTAGACCGGAATAGATACTTGGCTATCGTCATCGGGGATAAATACACAAATAGTGAGTGGGTGCCGCTCGGTTTTCATCTCATGCAAGAAACACTGAAGCGCGGGCAAGGATTAAAGCTCAAAAGTATTTTAGTGAAGAACATGGTAAATAATCGCGCAAAACTGAATCAGGAACATCTATGGCGCTATCGCGCGCTTGTTGGAGGTTTTTATATTTTCAAGCATGAATATATTTTAGTTTTCAAAAAAGTATAAATTATGTTAGTCAGCGAAAAAGAACTAGCGAACTTAAAATTGAAAGCGGTAAAAGCTGACAGTTTGAAAGAGCTTGCGGCGAGTGTTGACGTTGAATCAAAAGGGGGCGCAAGCGACCTTATCAAAAAACTCATTGACGTCCCCCAGAATAAAATCGATTCGTTCATCAAGACAAAATATCAAGCGCAAGTTGTAGAACGCCAAAAGTTAATTCCGGACAGCGAACTTGTAAAAGAGGTTCAAAAAGTAACGGATTTCAATTGGGGTGTTGTACAGGGGCAATTGGACCAAAAAATTCAGACGGAATATGTCAGGAAGTTTTTCCGTTATCAGGACTTAATCAATGGCGTAAAAAGCAAGCTCCATGATGATGTAACCTCCTATGTTATAGCGACTTGGTATAATCACTGGACTACCGTCTTGATTGAGGACCATATCGGCTTACACCCTAAAGTAGTGCCTACGCTCAAAAATAATTTTGGTGTTGATATTTTCTTTGGCGGACAGCCGTTTGACCTTAAAACAACTTATTTGCCGCGCGGCTACTCGATTGATGATGCAATTAAAAATCCGCGCCAATTGGCAATTTGGATGTACGAAAATCAGGGCGCGCAACGCTTCGGGGCAGATAATCGTTTGTTTGTAATCCTTGCAGATAAAAATAACTTGGATCAAAGTTGGAAACTCAAAAGGGATTTTGATTTTGTCTTTGGTAAGATAGATCAGTTTTTCAACGAGGCGATGGTATCAGCCAAAGATGAGATAGTTTTCACTTTCAAGAAGAAAACCTACACTACAATTTCTAAAGTTTTGATAATTACAAAATAACCTGAATGACAAATAAAAAGTTGGCTTTTCTACTCCCGCCAGATTGCAAAGATACTACACGGTTATCTCTAAGTTATTCACAGGGGTATTGACGATACATTTTGGTAGGATATGATGGATAAAGACTTTCTCCCTCTGAATTTTGATCAATCTGTAATATTTGACAGATTTTTACTAATTACGTATAATGCATCTCCAAAAAGAACTTCGCGACATAGACAAGTTTGGCGGAAGGTTTTTTGTTCCTAAAAAGGATAGTTAGTTGAGAACTGACTTATATACCGATTATTCAAGATAAGAAATTCTTGTCCTGAGCAATCGGTACATAAGTACCGAATGCGAAGAGCGACTTCAAACTCTTCTCGGAAGGGTCCGCTTATTTAGAGCGGGCTTTTCCTTTGTGTGGAAGAGACACTCTCTCCACGACGTGGGTTCTCGGACGTAACCGAGCAATCCTGATAGGTACTAATCTGCCCGTAATGGCAGATCGGCCTCTCAAAGTTGATTTATGCATTTTGATGTCCCATTGCGATACCTGTGTTTGTAAAAGATCAGTTTCTCTATATTTGACACTACAGCCATTGCAGACCGGTATCCCATTCTGCGGGAAAAACTGATAAACAAAAATCTCCTAAACGGGGATTTTTCAGTTTAATTATCGCCTGGATTTGATGTGCTGTCAAACAACGCTTCTGTGGATAAGTTCGATTGTCCCATACCACTTCTTGACCCTACCCCCTTGACTTTCCTCCCATGTTCGTGTATACTTTCATAATCCCCGAAAAGGGGATTTTTGATAGAAAAAGCTTATGAAACACATTCAAAACACTGTCTTGGCTGGTATTTTGATACCCGTCTTGGGAGTAATGCCAGCTCTCGACACTCATACTCAAAAGTTTAATGAGGACCCTTCGAGTATAGAGGAGAGATTGGTGTTAACCCAAACCAATACTCTCTTGCCCCTAAGCTCTCCGATGGGCCCCACAAGGATCGTAAAGACAATACGCGTGTTTGTCACCGCATATTCTTCCACTCCCGAGCAGACTGACGATACTCCGTTTACTACCGCTTCTGGAAAGCAAGTACGAGAGGGAATTGTGGCAACGAACCTTCTTCCCTTGGGAACAAAGATTAAAATCCCTGAAATCTACGGAAACAAAGTATTCGTGGTGGAAGATCGCATGAACCCGAGAAATGATCAGCACGTGGACATTTGGTTCCCCACCTATTGGGAAGCCAGATATTTCGGAATCAAACGCGTCAGCGTCGTGGTACTCGAAGGCTAACAGAAAACCGCCCCTTCGAGTACGCTCAGGGCGGTTTTCGTTTTAGTGCCCGGGGTGGGAGTCGGACCCACATCTCTTGCGAGATTCGATTTTAAGTCGAACGCGTATACCATTCCGCCACCCGGGCCCTTCGACAAAACTCAGGGTAAGCAATTTTGAGGCGCGAGGCGGAGTTGAACCGCCGTACGAGGTTTTGCAGACCTCTGCCTAACCGCTCGGCCATCGCGCCATCACCTTCTATTTTACCTCTTTTTTGATTTGATCTAAAAGTTCTTCGATTTTTTGGGCCTCTGCATTAGCCGTTTCGAGCACCCATATAATTTTAGGTACTGGGCGCATCTTGAGCCTCTCATTGAGCGTTTGCTGAATGTCATAGATGTTTTGCTCCAAGCTTTTCAGCGCCTCTTGGGCCTTTTGATCTGGCACTACACTAATATAAACCTTGGCTTGCTGCAAGTTGCCCGAGGCGACAACGCGCGTAAGCGTAACCACGGCGTCATCTGGCATCTCGACTCTGAACAAAAGAATCTTTCCAAGCTCGTGCTTGAAAAGCTCTTGAATCTGGGGTATGCGATTATTTTTTGGGAGTTTTTTCAATGAAAAATTGAAGCTGATCTCCTACCTCCACTTTTTCTCCCCCCTCATATGAAAGCCCGCACTCTTGACCTTTGACTGCTTGGAGAGCGTCTTTTTTATCGTGCTGCACATTGGTAATTTTCCCTTGGCCGATAATCTCTCCTCCACGCACAATTTCTGCTCTCACGCCTTTTCGAACTTCTCCTTCAAGCACTTTCCCACCTATGACCTGTCTTTTCTTATCGGTTAAAAATACGGCCAACACAAGCAAGAAGCCCAAATCCTTTCTCCCCTCCTCTTCTGTAACAGATTTTTCCATCAACTCACGCACTGCCTGGATTAACTCATAAATGATGTCAAATCTTTGGATGGAAATACTTTCTTTTTCCGCCAAATCCACAGCGGCATTGCTCATCTTTACACGAAACCCAAAAATATGAGCGTCTGCAGAGCGGGCAAACTTCACATCGTTCTCACTCACTTCGCCCACGCCCGCCTCCACTACCCGAAGCGCCACTTCGCCCTGGGAAAGGTTTCTCAACACGTCTTGTAATGCTTCCAAAGACCCTGCCATATCTGTCTTCACAATAATATTTACTACTCGAGCTTCAGGGTCGAGCGTAACCACATTTACTTTTTCTCTGGGGTTTTTTTCTTGGATATTTGCTTTACATGATTCTTCGTCTTCAAAAATGCGAAATTGCTCGCCAATGCGCGGAGCCTCAAAGAAACCCAAGATAACAGCTGGCGTGGAAGGCAAAGCGAGCCGCATATGGTTACCCTGAAAGTCTTCCAAGATACGAACCTTGCCACCGACAGAAGCTGTGCCGATAAAATCTCCTACTCTCACTGCTCCATCCTCTACCAATATGGTAGCAGTGGGGCCGCGCTGGGCATCCATATAAGACTCAATGATCGCGCCTTCGCCGGGCTTGCTCTGATCTGCTTTGAGATCTTCAATTTCTGCCACCAAAAGAATCATTTCCAAAAGTTCTTTCATTCCTTGTTTGGTGGTTGCCGAAGTTTCCACCGAAGGCACATTTCCTCCGTATGATTCCACCATAACGCCTTGCTGGGCTAACTCCTGTTTCACTCTCTGCACATTCGCTTCTGGTTTGTCGATTTTGTTAATCGCAACCACCATGGGAATCCCAGCTTTCTTGATCTGTCCAATTGCCTCTATGGTCTGAAGTTGCACACTGTCGTCTCCCGCAACCACCAAAATGGCAATATCTGCCACTCTTGCTCCTCGAGAACGCATTGCAGAAAAGAGCTCGTGGCCTGGCGTATCAATAAAGGTGATGGTCTGCCCGCCTTCGCGTAAAGCTTCGGCGGATTTCGGTGCCCAAGGCACCTCAACCTGATAAGCTCCAATGTGCTGGGTAATACCTCCCGATTCTTTGGACGTAATACGAAAATCTTCACGGATTGCTTCCAAGAGAGATGATTTTCCGTGGTCAACATGCCCCAAAACCACGACGATTGGAGGTCGCGTAGCCATCTGTTTTTTTCCTGTTATTTTTTCGACGTTTTGGGTAATCATACTTTTATAGCTTTTTCTACTGCTTCTTTTTCCTCTTCTGACAACTCCTGCACAGAGACGCCGTTCTGTATTGACTTTGCGTATACCCGGTTTAACTCTCTTCCATAGTAGCTTGTTACTACCACCCCGTTGTGTTGTTCATCCAACAACGCAATAGAAAAGCTCTGGTCGCCGCCGATTTCCTTGAAAGGGTTAAATCTTATAATCCCAATTTTCGTAATGGCGTGTTGCATGCTCTCAAGCTTTGCTTCCAACGCCTGCACGCGCCTTAATAAATCTTTTGGCGTAACCTCAACTGATTTTTGTTGTTTTTTGAATAAACTCATAAGCGGAGGGTGCAGGATTCGAACCTGCAAGGGATTGCTCCCAATGGTTTTCGAAACCATCGCATTGCCGTTCTGCCAACCCTCCTTGATGTGGACCTACGGGGAATTGAACCCCGCCCTCTTCCATGCCATGGAAGCGTAATGCCGATTTACTATAGGCCCTCGTGCTTACAGTGAGCGAGCGCGAGCGAGTCGAAGTGTGTCCCTGGGAGGACTCGGACCTCCAATCTGCTCGTTAGGAGTGAGCTGCTCTATCCAATTGAGCTACAGGAACAGAATCCTCTTTATGGGCTTTTACGCAAACTTACCTGAAATCATATCACAATTTGTTAATAACTTCCAAGGGGAGTATTGACAAGGTTTTCTTGACTCTTATAATAAGTTTTGTATATAAAAACACAAAGGTCACAGACGATGAGTTTTTTCTTAAAAAAATAAATGATTTCTGATATATTCTCTTTACGTATCCTTGCACAAGACGATGATGAGATTATGGACGACGATCTGATGGCTGACGAGGAAACTGATGAGGATGAGGATGAGGATGAAGACGACAAAGAGACGACGGGCGATGATTTTGGCACGGGAGAAGAACAAGAATAGCTTTCGAAAACGGCTTTTATTTTCAAAGCAAGACTCCGCGCTTTCCGCGGGGTTTTGCTTTGATATGGGGTCGCCTATGGGACGCCATGAGAACCTAAAAAAGAATCCCACAAGGAAGTTCTAAAAACAGCCTTTCGATAAAACGCAGAGCAGGCTACTTGACCACCTTCTGATTTCATATACTAAAGATCGCTTTTAGTTTTGATTTTACTTGGTTCATTACGTCCTTTTCAGCAAAACCAAGCTCTCCAAGGATTATCGCTTTTTCTAGCGTTGCGATCTTACTACAGATAATCACTGACGGCATTTTGATTCCATTAGCTTTGCTCGGAATAATAGCAACGTCATACGCTCCGTGTTTTTGTTTCGATGAAATAAAAGCAAGTATTACATCGGATTTCATAGGTTTGGCAGAAAGAACCACCGCAGGCCTCACTTTAGCGGCAGAGAGATCCGTGAATGGAAATGGTACGAGCACTATCGTGCCTTGCTTAGACATATTTTTTCTTCAAATCGTTTGGAGAATACGTGTCGGGCTCTTCCTCAAGAAATGCAAAGCTTTCAGAATACGCATTCATATTGGTAATTTCGTTGAGCTCCTTGTTATAATCCCGGGGGAACTTCATAAGCAGTGCCTCTGGCTTGTCCCGTCGGCCAATCGCAAACACGGCTCCTGTCTCTTTCACAAGCTCCACAAGAGTTTTTATGTTTTTTCGTGCATCCGTTGTGGATATCGTTTTCATATACTTAATTGTACAAAATGTACAAAAGTTGTCAAGTATGCCTACTTATGGGTCGCCTATGGGATGGTATGAGAATCTGTTATTTAATTAACAAAACTCCTGCTAATACCATTGCGGCGGCTAAGAGTTTTCTGGGTAGATAGTTCTTCTCTTTCAGAAGAACTGTTGCAAGTAAAACTGTCGTGACGACTTGCACATTTGAAATTGAAACGGCAACAACACTAGCAATAGCAAAAAACAACCAGGTCATAATGCTGATTCTACCAAAAAACCTCCTGGATGGCGATTGTTTTGCTGTCTGGGTCCGCCCATAGGACTTTATAAGTCCTTCTCGATATACCTCTCAACCTCCTTGGGAAGCAGGAGTCTGCTCAATGTGGCGTATTTTTGCATACCAAGCGATGGTTTATGCGCAAATCCTACATATTCTAATCTCTTCTTCCTATACTTTAGGTACTGTATGGCAGGAATAAGATCCGTATCAGAACTCACAAGGATAGCAGTATCGTATTGGTCGTCTACTGCCCCGATTACTAAGTCTATCGCTATTTTCACGTCAGTACCTTTCTCTTTATATGTTCCGCCTGTGGGCATAATCCTGCCTCGCTTAATGACAAAGCCATCTTTTTGGATAGTCGAGAAAAACTTCTGTTGCCCCCTGACAAGGCTTAGACTCTTTTCTGATCCATCGGCACTGCTAAAAACTCCCGTGTAATAGCGCTTGGAAACACATATTCTCTCATCAACCAACTCGCCGACAAAACCATTCAAATCAAACTTGGATCCTTTGGAAAATCCAATTTCTCTATCTTTAAGGTAGTTATAGAAGTTGCTGCCATCGATATATACTGCGACTCGTTCCTTTTGCTGATTACCTCCCATGCAAAAAATGATAGCAAATTTTGCAACAAAAAACTACCCTTGCCGGAGCAGGAGTAGTGTTCATATTACTTGTATCCTATACCAAGGAATATACCCTGTCAAGCCTACTTTATGGGTCGCCTATGGGACGCTATGAGAACCTGTTTAACGCAAAGTTAAGACCCTACGGCGTAGTAGGGTCTTGTGTTGTCGTGCTCGGACACCCGATTAAGCGACTGGCATTAGGTCGCTCTTGGGGCAGGAGTATGTCCCTCCTCCGACATGGCGATGGGAACACCCGCTCGCCTTCACAACTTTGACTATGACCAGGTGCTCGGCGAGATATTCATCCCTTTCGGGGAGAACCTCACACTCACACGAGCAAAGCTTCCTCCCGTTGAACATCATATGGTATCGCATCTTTCCCTCCTGAAAAACTTAAGTTACCTAGAGGTTATTATACATTACCAAACTTAATTTGTCAATACCCTGTTGTAGTTCAATACCTTGTGACCACCACGCCACTCACTATTTCTTTTGTCGTGGCTTGACTTCCTTTAGCAGTTTGATATCCTCACTATTACTTTGGCAGAGAGGTGTCACCATGAAGCTCGTACAGCCAGCTGTGTACCAAAGAGAAGGCGACAAGATACCCTGGATGAAACTCCAAGATCTCCTAGACATTGCCAAACGTGAATTTGGTATGGAATCCACTGAAGTCTGGGACGGTCTCTGCGAATGGCAAAAACCATACGGAGGATTGCCTTGGACTACTGGGGAAACAGTCATGAACAGTGAAGTCCAGGGCAAACCTGAGAATCTTGGATTGGTGTACATCCAAGAAAGGAGTGCTCGGCACTTCCATGGGATGGCACGAGCCGGGGTTCGGGTACCCCGATTCAATGCAGGACAACAAGGCCACGACGTAGAGTGGGCTAAGTCCTAATCAGCCAACGCAAGTAGTAGCTTCAAGGAGGTACTTCGATACCTCCTTTTATTTTCGATTGCTAAATAAAATATAAACGTAATACATTCTTTTTGGGGGTGCGCTAAGCGCACCTTGCCCCAAGCTAAGCTTGGGGTGGACGATGGGATTCGAACCCACGATCTTCGCTGCCACAGAGCGACGCTTTAACCGCTAAGCTACGCCCACCACGATCACACGGTTTCCCCGGGACGGGGGAACCCATCACTTGTGTCCCTAGGAGGAATCGAACCTCCATCCCAGGCTTAGAAGGCCCGTGCTCTATCCGTTGAGCTATAGGGACGGGAGTGCAGTACTCATTATAAGGAAAAAACTTATTCAGTCAACTCCTTGGCTTTTTGAGACGGGACAAAGATATTGCGAGTCTGATCTTTTCCTGCCTGATTGAATTTCTCTTCGCGCTTCTGCCATGTTTGAGTAATTTGCTCAAGCGCTCGCTGGTCGAAACGAGTCTGGACAATTTCACTTGTCGCGTCTGCATCGCCAGCCACAAACACGTAGTGATAAAAAACCCCAGAAGAAACAAGAAGTGCAAAGAAAAGCAAAGCCAAAAAACCAAGGAAGGGATTTTCCCCCATCCATTGCGGAACTCTTGGCATTAAGCGCAAGATAGTATCAAAATGAAAGCGCTGAAGTATACTCATACGTTATTTCGTGAATACCTTTACAGACAAAGAGAATTCAATTTCTCTCTGATTCTGCTCGCCTTGAGATCCTTTTTTCGTTGAAAGCGTAAGCGTTTTTACTTCCAGTAGATAAGGAGCATTCTCAATCTTTTGTAGAAACGCCATAAAATCAGGATAGAGTCCTCCTCCTGCCAAACGAACATCAAAAGAAGGCCACAGATCTCCTTCCCCGCGCTGGGTAGGGCCCGGCACTTTTTCTATCCGCAATCTGAAAGAAGCTGCTGTTTCGTCGAGAAATCGGAAGAACGCAATCGGCGTCTCGCTGTCCACAAAAAGATTCTCGAGCTGCATCAATTCCTTGACATACTGGCTCCCCACCATCTCAAACTCGCGAGAATTCTTCTTGTCTTCTACCAGCTGAAGAAGCTCTTTTTTGTGCTCTAACACCTTTTTGTGATCTTCAAGAACTCCCTGGAACACAGGGTAGAGCACTCCCCCCAAAAAAAGTGTTGTAAGAACTCCACAACAGACAACAGCAATCAGAATTTTTTGTTTCGATTTCATATCTCAAAGTCAAAAGCAAAATCAATGTTTGTTGCACGAACCCAGTTTGAAGGAGGGAAGTGAAAGTTTCCGAACAAAGGATCTTGTTCAAGATTCGTTCGAATTTGAAGTAAATCTTCCGTTCTAAGGGCAAATCCTTTCAACGATATTTTTGCTTTCGAGGCCCCCGAAGTATAGCTGAACGAACTCAAATGCCCGCTTTCTGGCAAAGCACTCGAAACTCGCGCAACGATATCAGAAAGTAAAATTCTCTTCGTGTAAAAAGATGATACCTTTGTAATATCTGAATTGAGTTCTCGTATACGCTCTATGCGCAACTCCCCTCCTTCTCTTTTTTGCGAATCCACTAAAATCTGCTGCACCTGGATTTCTCCTAATACATACACCCGAATCGACAAAAGCGACAAAGACAAACAAATGAAAAATACGACAAGCAACATGCCTAAAATAAGCACGAGACGAAACCACTCTTCTCCCTGCATTTCTTTTTTATATTGGGGCGGCAAAAGATTGATCATAAAGCTCTTTGACTTGCGCTCCGCGGAGAGCTAATCCGAGGGCAGTGCTATAACCCAAAGATTCCTGAAGAGAAAGCGGGGGCAGCTCTTTTATTTGAGGAGACAGAATGTTCACCCAAGGATTCCCCACCGCGACTTGAACCTTGAGCGCCCGCGTCAAAAATTCGGGAAATCCCTTTAAGTTCGCTCCTCCGCCGCACAGCATAATTCTCTCAATCTTTTTTTGCGGCTGCAAAAGATGTTGGTGCGGCAGGTGAGTTTCATAATACTCTAAATATTTGGCGATCTGTTCTATAAAGTCGGTTGCTACCGGGATCATTGCCTGAAACACTTCCTGGCCGAGCGCGTCTTCGGGCGCATAAAGACCATACTGGTGCTTGAACTCTTCTGCTTTTTCTTCGTCTACATGAAGCGATTTTGCGATTGCTGCAGTGAAATCCCGGGCAGAAACAGAAAGTGAAGTGGTAAAACGCACACTGTATCCCGAAAAAATACTTACTTTCGAGCGCCTCTGGCCAATATCGACAACCAACAAGGGTATGGGACTCACGCCTTTTTTAACCACTGCTCGGCAAAGCGCGATTGCATCGATCTCAAGTACCGCTGGCACCAACCCTGCTTTTTCCAGTACCGATACATAAGAATCCACCACCTGCCGAGGGAGAGAAGCGACAAGAACATCGAGATGATCAATATGATCGTGAAAAGGGGTGATAACGGCAAAATCGAGATAGACCGTATCAATGGGGTAGGGGATAAAACTCTCTGCCTGAAAGCGAATCGTGCTCATTAGCTCTTCTTTTTTCATGCGAGGCAGCTGGATCACCTGCACAAATGCTTTCTCTTCTGGAAGCGCAGCCACTACATATTTGGTGTGAATCTTCCTTCCCTTGAGTTGCTTGAGCGTTTTTTGAATCGCTGCTTGAAGCTGCTCTTCTTTTTGAATCTCCCCACCCTCAATAATCCCTTGCTCAAGTTCTCCTCCCCCAAAAGAAGCTAAATGAAATCCTTTCTGCTTTTTTTTGAGGTAAGCTATTTTAAGAGAGAAGTCAGAGATGTCTAAACCAAAAGCGTCTGGATGAAGAGTAAGAAACTCCAACATTACTTTTTATTGTACCCCTTTACGGAATTTCTTTCCAATTTGTTATCTCCCAACCAGCCCCGGGCCCTGAAGAAAACTGTGCATCTAAAAGACCTGATTCGTAGCTGACAACCGCATTGCCCCCTATTCTAATTTTGTATGCAGTAACTTCAGAAATATTCACGTTATTAGATACGAATATCATTGAATTTGCAGCATAAAAAATTGCGCCGGTGGCGTTATTTTGCAAGCTTATAGCAGATCCTTGGGTTGTACACCATGGATTGGAAATTCCATTGCAGTCTTCCAGCGTAGTTAAAAGCATAATGTAACTTCCCGGCTGCCCAGACCCAGAGAAGATGGTGTTGTTGCTAACTGTAATCGAGCCGTCTGCAACAATAATGCATGAAAGTGATGCATACGCAGGATCGCACTGAATCTGCACGTTGTTGTTGATGTCAATATCGCCATGAACATATATCGTGCCTGTGACGGTAAGCGTTTTGTTATTCGCGACAGTAAGATCTCCGGTAATTTCTACGGGGCCGAGAGATATATCTCCAAGGACATCGTAGTCTCCTCCAATACAAGGGTTGTTACAGATAGTACCGCCTATCTGGGCATCGTCTTTCCACTTGTTAATATTTGCCGTTGAAATCGGCATGGGTGAAATCGGGGGATCTGGTTGGTTGGGAAAGCCGGTTCCTGGAGTCAAAGGATTTCCTCCGCACTCTGGGTTGTCAGGATCGGCAAGAAAATTCGATGATATTGTATCAATGCTCGTCGGGTATTTGTAATATGCATCACCACATATTCTACTGTGCGTAATGGTACTTGCATATACATCACCATATACGATCATGCTTCCCAAAGAACTTGCTCCAGCGCCAAGATATACTTGAAACGCGAGATCTCCTGTCGTGCTTGTCCAAGGATCATTATCCCAGTCTTGGCTGTACTGTGCGCTCCCATTGGGATAACCACCGCCGCTATCCTTACACCAGGTCCAATATTTTGTTGAGCTTTGCGCCGCATCCAAAACAATCCAGTAGGTATTGTTTTGGATAAGAGTGTCTGGGTTTAAAAATACCACATCAATCCACCCATAGCTTGTGGTTGTTAAATCTACGTCGAGCGTTGCATTTGCAATACTTGTATTTGCAGGAGAACCTCCGGCATCAGTCGTAATGCGTATGGTACGATCTCCCAGACCCGTTGTTCTCTTCAAATACAAACTTACCTTTGCTAATTGGTTGGTTTCGGGTGCAACAAAGCTTTGAGCAAAATCAATTTGTGGATTTGTCTGGCCAACAATTTGATCAGTGTTGCAAATGCTTGACTCAACAGCCAGAGACGAACCGCTTGCCACAATGACATCGCCCGTGATAACCGATCCATTGTCTCCCAGTACTGGGCCGTTGGAATAAAAATTTCCTGCGGTACCTCCTACTCCTTCAATCCTGCTGTTGTTATCCATTCTCACCCCTCCCTCCCCAGCCTGCACTCCATAAAAGAATTGGGGGCTGACCGCAGAGAGAGACAATACGCCTTCCACGCTTCTGTATACATTTCCTCCGCTGTAGTTGCCGGTAATTGTTTTGGTATTGCCTCCGGAAATCGTAACCTCAACCATTGCTGTGCCTATGGAAAACTCATAATTGGGAGAATATTGCTTGCCAGTTCGAATGCGGTATATTGCGTCTTCAACGCCTGCTTCGGCTCCAAAATACGCTTGGGCAGATTGAGTAATATTTCGGATCATGCGCAGCTGCATCAACACACCAAATCCGATGCTCGCAATAATTCCCCCCATCAAGATGAGTACGACAATGGTAAGATATAAACCTATTAATCCTTGTTCTCGATTCATATTAATATGCTCTTAAAGAAACTGTTGTCCCCATGCCTTGAGAAGCAGTGAGATACGAGGCTTCTATCGCTATACGAATAGAAGAAGCGTATCCTGTATTAACTTGCGTAAACTCCAAGCTCTGAATCTCGATCTTTTCTGAAGTCAACGCTCGAGGCAATTGGGATTCGCGTTTTATGCAGATTCGCGTGCCGCAAAGGAAAAAGTCAATGTATGTCAATGGTTCTCCCACGGGCGGATTTTTGGTCGTTTCGATCGAGAATTGTGACACGGTAGTTGTTGGAGTATACACGCTCTGGGCTTCTCTAATTTCGTTTCTCATTACAGAGAGTGTACGTTCCACATTCTGCACCAGTTCTGACCTCACATACACCTCATTGTTCACACGCACCACCCACAAAAGAAGCGTCGTAACCGTCCCAATCACAAGCACTAATACCCCAAGGTAAATAACCATTTCTAATATGGTGAACCCCGCACCATTTTTATGGTTTCTGCGATCGTACGTCAATCCTATAAAGAAATGGTGCGGGGTGAATCCCTTGGAATTTGGCCCGCCTGACGACGAGGCAAGCATTTTTCTCTTGTCTCTTTTCATTTATTCTATTGATTCCAGTTAGCAAAATATGCAACCAGCTCAACCTCATGGCTTCTTCCTCTTTCTTCCCATGAAACCTGAACGATTGCCTGAATTGTATCTGGGTCAATGCTTCCGCTTTGAGCAATATTGTCGTTTCCGTCTCTGAACACTTCTTCAAACTGAATCTGTCTTGTGAATTCATTAATCGTTTCTGAACCTGCAACCAATATCCATGCCGGCGGAGATCCACCAGACTGTTCTGGATGGTAAGGAGATCCAAGCGTAACTTGGCCCAAGCCACTCGAACTCCAGTTGGTCCCATCCCGATAATTCCGTACAATTTCCATTGCTTCTTCTCCCAGGGCACTGGCTTTGCTCGTTTGTTGCACAATCTGTGAAGTTACCAGAAACATTGTGGCAACCCCAAGAATAGCAGCCAAAGAGCCAGCAATAATTCCGACGACAATAACAATCTCCAAGAGAAAAACTCCTTTTTGACTTTTTGCATTATTGCTCATAGGGTGGCGGTGGCAATAAAACATATGCTGAAGTGCCAGGAGTTATGACTCCTGCATCATCGTATTGAATTAAGGTTCCGATATCCCCGCTTAATTCAATCGTCAACGCTTTGGTATTAAATCTTCGATCTCGGTGAATAGAAAATTTTGTCTCGTTTGAGCCTACGCCTCCATTTAACTGGTGCGTTTGAATCTTCAGTATTTGATTTTCTCCATCAACAGTTATCGTACCCTCCCACATGATCTGACCTCCACTTATGTAATCTTGTATCGCAATTGGATAAAGGGTTGTACCGAAATCTAACAATATTTCTTCGGTTCCCGTATCAATGGTGCGGCCCGTGTAATCAATGTGCACGTGCCTGCTGTCTTTTTGTCGATCGTCATCGGTCGGAACCACGCTGCTGTCAATCTCAATGGCACCCGAACTTTCCACATACACGGTTTTGATATTCGTTGGATCTGTCTTGACTCGCAGCACTACATTCCCTGATTGGCTTGTCGTACCTTGAATCCGGTCAAATACCACTTCTGGTCCTCCTCCGAAAGAAACAGAACCGAATTCAATCGTGCTCAATAATCTATATACTTCGTCTTCACTCTGTTGCCGCGAAACATAGTCATTTCCTTGGAACAATACATATTGATGAGGATTCGTACTCATATCCACATATATACCATATCGGGCGTCTCCTTCTGAAGCTATGGTCCGGTTTCTTGCAAATTCAAGTGTACGTTGGAACGCACGAGCTTCTGCCTGCAGATCAGAGCCACCGCGTAGCGTGCCAAGCGCAATCATAGAAGAAGCTAAAAGCAAACCAAAAATCGCAAGCACCAAAAGAATTTCTATTGCGGTAAAACCCCTCATACTCTACTGAAGCGCGTTAAGCATGCCATACATTGGTTGAATTACTGAAATCGCAAAAAACCCAACCATAGTCCCGATTATCAGCATCAAGATAGGTTCAATAATCGAAGTCAGGTTTTTTGTAACTTGGGCAACCTCGTCTTCATAAAACTCTGCAAGTTTTGCAAGAATGTTGCCTGTTTCTCCTGTTTCTTCTCCCACCTCCACCATTTGAACAACTACAACAGGATAAAGGTGTCCGTATTCTCCGAGCGCAGCAGCAAGTTTCCCTCCTTTTCCCACTTTTTGGGCGCATACGGAAAGCGAGTCTTCAAAATACATATTTCCCACCACTTTCGATGTAATCTCCAAAGATCGCACAATGGGCACACCCGAAGCAATTAAAGAAGAGAGTGTTCTGGTCATTAACGCCGTGTTCATTTTGCGAGTAATCCCGCCAAACAGAGGCATGCGAAGAATCAGAGCATCGAATACCCGCTTACCCGGCTTTGTTTTAGTGAATCGAAATGCAAACGCCAGTAAAACGAATATCACTGGGAATGCTATATACCACAGCTCCGCGAGAAACGTTCCCAAACTAATCACCACTCTCGTTGTCAAAGGAAGAGGCACTCCGAGATCTGCAAACGTGTCTGCGAGCTTGGGTATTACCAGTATTAACATCAACGTCCCTACTCCGATCATTGCCACAACCACAACCGCAGGATACATTAAGGCTCCAACAACTCTTGACCGCAATTCATGAGCATGCTCTAACTGTAGAGTGAGCTGCTGCAAAACCTGCTCTAAAGTTCCTGACTCCTCGCCCACCTTAATCATATTGGTAAACAGTTCAGAGAAAACCCCAGAGTGAATGTGCATAGCCTCTGAAAGACTCTGCCCTTCCACCACCTTTTCCTTTACATCAAAAAGAATCCTTCTAAAACTTCCGTTTCTTGCTTGGGCAGAGAGAACATCGAGCGCTTTGGGAAGCGGAATCCCGGCACTCACCATGACTTCAAGATTTCTCGTGAACAAGAGTTTGTCTGTCAGCGAAGCCGAACGCAACCGACCCCAAAAAGAGTTTAAGAAAAACAGACGGCTTTTTTTCTGCTCGGTTGTCGCGGTAGTTAACAAATATCCCCTTTCGCGAAGAATACTGGCAAGTTGACGCTCATCTCCAGCGATTTCTGATCCCGATATCTTTTCACCTGAAGCAGTAATTGCGGTGTAAAAATAAGTTGGCATGGTTTACTCTGTTATCACGCGAAGTACTTCTTGAATGGTAGTGAGCCCTTGCGCCGCTTTGACCAAACCGTCTTCTACCATGGTAATCATTCCTTCCTGCTCTGCCTGCTTTTGAATTTTGTCTGAAGTGGCGCGTTGCACAATGAGTTCCTTGATGCTTTCCGTGATGGGAAGAACCTCGTAGATACCTATTCTTCCTTTATATCCATCGGAGGACCCAGCGCTCGGCTTTGGTTTCCAAAAAGTAAGATTTTGAAGTGTGTCTTTTGGCTTGATAATCTTTTCCTGCCTCAAAATGTCAAGTATTTTCTGGACGTTGCAATATACAGACAAATCCTGCACGTCTTTTTCCGAAAGCTTATATCCTTCTTTTTCCTCATAAAGTTTTCTTACCAAACGTTGCGCAACCACCAAATTCAGGGTCGAAGAAATCAAAAAAGGTTCAACCCCCATATCAAGCAAACGCGGAAGACTTCCTGCTGCATTTGTCGTGTGAAGGGTAGAAAGCACCAGGTGGCCGGTAAGCGCCGCATTGATTGCAAGATTCGCAGTTTCCTGATCACGAATCTCTCCTACCATTAAAATATTAGGATCCTGGCGCAACAAAGAGCGTAAGCCAGAAGCAAACGTTAACCCCACTTTTGGATTAATCTGTGTTTGATTCACCCTGGGCATCCGGTACTCAATAGGATCTTCTACGGTAGAGATATTCACCTCAGGTGTGTTGAGCAACTCCATTGCAGTGTATAATGTCGTTGTTTTTCCAGATCCTGTGGGTCCGGTTACTAAAATCATGCCAACAGGCTTTTTCAAATTCTGGTGCACATGCTCTAACACCTCTCCCCTGAACCCAAGTTCTTCTAACGTAAATGCTTGGGATCCTTCGGCTAACAAACGCATCACTATCTTTTCTCCATCAAACACCGGCAAAATGGAAACACGGACAGAATATTTGTACTCATCGGTTTCAACCTTAAATCTTCCATCTTGGGGCAGGCGATGCTCGTCGAGCTTAAGATTTGACAATACTTTGATACGCGCCACAATCCCGGCCGCAGCCTGTTTGGGCAAAACCATGGCATCCCGCAACACTCCATCGATCCTGTAACGCACGAGCACTTCTTTTTCCGTTGGCTCAATGTGAATATCCGAAGCCCGCTGCAAGATAGCGTGCTTTAAAAGCGTATCAACGATGCGTATCACCGGAAGCTCTTCTGCAACTTTCTGTAATTCCTCCTGGTGCAAACTTCCTTCTCTGACTCCCTCCTGTAATGCCCTAATCCCTGTTACCTCTTTTTGGATAATGTCTCCGAATTCAGCTTGCAGAGTCTTGGAATACTGTTGTAATACGTATTTGATGCTTTCTGACGTGGTAAGCCGGGGAAGAATCTTGAGATTCGCCTTCTTCTTAATAAAGTCGATGGTCGCAAGATCATCCGGATCCATCATTGCAACTTCCAGCTCCTGCCCCTTTTTTCGAAATGCCACGATGTTATGCGTTTTGGCAATGGGTTCTGGAATAATTTTCAAGACTTCAGGATCAATATTTTCTTTGGCAAGATTTACAAAAGGGATTCCTAAAATATATGCTTCCAGCTTGATCAGCTCTTCCTCCGCAATTAGTCCTTCTGAAAGCAGCACGTCTCTCACCTCTTGATTTACCTCCTTTGCTTTGCGCTCTGCTGTGTTAAAGTCTTTCTCCTTTACCAAACCCGCATCCAAGAGAAATGCTTTGAGTTGTTCTGACTCAACGTGCATAGGGAATATCTTAGCTTATACTTCTGTGGTGGCTTTTTTTATCATGTCAACAACCTCTTTTAAATCATAGTTTGACTTTACAAGATACGTTCTCGCTCCCAGATCAATTGCTTTTTGAATATCTTCCATTTGCTCTAAGTTCGTAAGCACAATAACAGGAATATCTTTCGTTGTTTCATCCGCCTTTAACGCTTTGAGTACTTCAAACCCGTCCATTTTGGGAAGCACCAAATCAAGCAAAATCAGGTTTGGGCTTTTCTCTTTGGCAAGCCGCAGCCCAATCTCGCCATCCAGCGCAGAAATAATTTCGTACTCTTCTTTTTCAAGCGTGTCGGAAAAAGTTTTGTGAATCGTAGACTCATCTTCGATAAACAAGATTGTTTTCATATACTATGGTTTTCTACTTTCTCTATGCATTTTTGCCCTGCTCGCCTCGACTCACCGTCCTCTGCTAGGCTGATAAGGCAACGTAAACCAAAATGTCGACCCTTTATTTTCTGCAGAACGGAATCCAATTTGCCCTCCTGTTTTTTCGAGCAGCGACTTTACAATAAATAAGCCGAGCCCCGATCCCTCGGTTTGGCGCCGCACTGCGTTGCTGGAACGGAAAAACTTCTGAAATATATACCCTTGATCTTGCAGGGGAATTCCCACTCCGTTATCTTCTACCTCCAAGCGCACATTCTGACCCTCATTCCGGTAACGGATCATAATTTGATTCCTTCTTCTCTCTTCTTTGGGCACCGCTTCCCCATCTTTCCAGGCGTATCTGACGGCGTTATCAACCAAGTTGGCCAAAACATGGCGCACGAGCGAGGGATCGGAATACAGCTTAGGAATGCGCTCTCCGTCCACCTTAATCTCAATATTCGAGGCTTGCGCTACTGATTGAAACTCCATCACTACCTGCTTTAAGATTTCCTCAAACTCGAATTCCTTTTCCTGAAAAGGAAAGGTGCCTTGCTCCACTCTCGAAACCGTAAGCAGATCGTTCACCAGCTCATGCATTCTATCGATGTTTTCCTTTAACACTTGAAAATACCCTGTCTCCTGTTGGCTTCTCGCACTCCCTTCTGATATCAAAAAATCCAGGCCCCATTTTAAGTTGGTGAGGGGAGATCGTAACTGATGGGAAACAATGCTTATGAATTCTGATTTCAACCGATTGGCTTCTGCTAATTGTTCAAAGCTCCGGGTGATAATAAACGCAATCGACAGCAAAACGCCCGCGAGCGCCAAGATTAAGAGCACGGTAATCTGTGGGTCGTCGATATAGCGCCTTCCCATAAGAAAAGAAAATATAACAGAAATGATAATGAGCGCACCCATCACCAAAAAAAGAAGTTGGGGGCATTGCCATAAAGAGGTGCCATATCTTTTGCACTCTTCAACCACATTGAGTTTTACAAAAAACTCGCGGAGCGTCATTTAAAAATTATATCACAATGTTGTACAATGTGCACAAAAATGTTATACAAAGTTCACAATCGGAGTGTCGTATACCGGTAGTACGCATGCTTTGGGAGCATGTAGACTGGGTTCAATTCCCAGCACTCCGACCAAAAAAGAAAACTGCGGGCGTCGTATAACGGTTATTACCCGATCCTTCCAAGATCGTGAAGTGGGTTCGACTCCCATCGCCCGCTCAAAAGAGACTAACGAGCATATTCAACAAAACGATTTTCTCTTACAAGAGTGACTTTAATTTCTCCAGGATAGTGGAGTTCTTCTTCGATTCTACCTGCAATATCCCGGGCAAGCTTTTGAGCTGTAGCATCATCAACTTTTTCTGGCTGCACAAACACGCGAATTTCTCTTCCTGCTTGAATGGCGTATGCCTTTTCGACACCCTCAAACGCAGCTGCAAGAGACTCGAGTTCTCCAATTCTTTTTAAGTAGTTTTCGAGTGTATCTTTTCTTGCGCCGGGCCTTGAAGCTGAAATTGCGTCTGCCGTTTGCACCAATATTGCTTCGATTGATTCATAGGGATAGTCCTCATGGTGCGATTTCATAGCGGAGATCACCTCTTTTTCTACTCCAAATTTCTCCAAAATGCGCATGCCGATTTCCACGTGCGAACCTTCTACCTGATGATCAAGCGCCTTCCCAATGTCGTGGAACAACCCTGCTTTCTTTGCTATGTTCACGTTTACTCCAATTTCAGCAGCAAGCGCGGAAGCAAGATACGCCACCTCAATGGAATGGAGCAACACGTTTTGGCCGTAACTTGTGCGAAACTTCAGCCTTCCCAAAAGCTGAATAAGTTTGGGATCCAACCCCACAATGCCCAAATCATAAGTGGCAGCCTCTCCGGCTTCTTTCATTTGCCCTTCAATTTCTGCCTGCACCCTTGCTACCTCTTCCTCAACCCTTGCGGGGTGAATTCTTCCGTCTTTAATCAATCGCTCAAGCGCAACTTTTGCAATGTGCCTGCGTAAAGGATCAAATCCGGAAATCACTACCGCCTCTGGAGTTTCGTCCACTACAATTTCCACGCCCGCTAAGCGCTCCAAGGAGCGAATGTTTCTTCCTTCTTTTCCAATGATTTTGCCTTTCAGATCTTCGGAAGGCAAAATTACGGTGGTCGTTGTAATTTCCTGCGTTTGAGAAACCGCAGTTTTTTGAATAGCATACGCAACAATTTCTTTTGCTCTTCTTTCAAAGCGATCCTGTCCTTCTGACTCGAGTTTTCGAAGCCGGCCAACCAAATCCTGTTCACATGCTTTTTCCACGCGCAAAAACAGCTCTTTCTTTGCTTCCTCCCGGGACAGTTGCGCCACCTCTTCCAACTTTTTGGAAGTCTCTTCTTGCGCCTTTTCTAAATTTTTCTCAATAACCTGGAGTTTTTCTACCTTACCCCGAAAATCCTCTTCTCTTTCTTCAAAGCCAGAAATTCTCTTGATAAGAGTTTCTTCGCGCTGTAAAAGCAATTGTTCGGTTTTGAGAAACGATTGTCTTCGCTGCTCTTCTTCTGCCTTTGCCGCGTTCCCAATCTCTTTTGCTTTCGTGTGCGCTGAAGCAATAATTTCTTCCCTGACTCCTTCTGCCTCTTTAACTTTCTTTTGGAGTTTCTGCTCTATGGTTCCTGCCCTCCTTTTGGCTATGGACTGTCGAGCAAAGTATCCTAAAATACATCCTATGGCAAGCGAAAATACTCCTGCCATAAGCAAGGTCAATTGTTCTGTCATATGTTTGGTTGATCAATTGGTTTGTCATGATTTCTCTATTTTGAGCATAGCAAATTTCCTTTCCGTTGTCAAAAACCCGATCAACCTACTTCTCCTCGATTACTTTGTCGATTAAACCATAATCTTTGGCTTCCTCTGCGGTGAGATAAAAGTCCCGGTCTGTGTCTTTCTCCACTTTTTCAAACGGCTGGCCCGTGTGTTTTGCCAAAATCTGGTTGAGTTTTTCTTTAATCTTCACAATCTGTTTTGCTGTAATCTCAATCTCAATTGCCTGACCAGTAACTCCTCCTATGGGTTGATGGAGCATAATCTGGGCATTAGGAAGGGCAAAGCGCTTGCCCTTTTGACCTGCCCCCAAAAGCACTGCTCCCATAGAAGCTGCCATGCCCAAGCATACCGTAGAGATAGGACATTTCACATACTGCATCGTATCATAAATGGCAAGACCTCCTGTGACCAAGCCGCCCGGGGTATTAATATAGATTTGAATGTCTTTCTTGGGATCCCTAGACTCTAAAAACAACAACTGGGCAATTACTGAATTTGCCACAATATCATTGATAGGCGCTCCCAAAAAAATGATGCGTTCTTTAAGCAATCTTGAGTAAATGTCATAAGCCCTTTCTCCGTATTGACTCTTTTCTATTACTGTTGGTATTAAATTCATATTTGTGTAACGAATTGTTCTAAGAATTGCAATGTTTTTTCGTGTCGAAGCACGCCTTCAGTATACTCTTTTAGCCTTGCAAGATCAATCTCTTTCCTTGGCTTTTGCACATTTGAGTAGTGTTTCAAGATGGTGTTTGCTTCTTGCTCAACCTCTTGTGTCGTAGGCCCAATTTCCTCTTTTTTCGCAACTTCGCGCACTATCAAAAACCGCTTTACTCTTTGTTCAGCTTCCTGCGCAAAAGAGTCTGAGAGCTCTTGTTCTTTTTTATTTACTTTTTGCAGATATTCTTCAAGCGACATTTGCAGCACCTTTTCTGCGCCTTGCTTTAACTGCGAGAGCAACATTTGCTTTTCCCGTTCGACAAGCACATCAGGGATTTCGCACTTTACCTGCTCTGCGATTTTTTCTACAATTTCCTGCCTTAAACGATCTTTTTCCCGCATTTCTTTTTCATGCTCTAATCCCTCTTTAATACTTCCCCGCAAACTTGCCAAGTCTGCAAAATTTCCCAAACTTTGTGCAAACTCATTGGTTGCCTCAAGAGTTACACCATCTTTTGTTTTCCTGCTCTCGTAAAGCCATTGCAACGCATCTTCTACCTCTTTTTCTTCAACAATCACATTTTTCCTCTTTGTCTCGAGCGCAATTTTTTTATAATCTGGCAGTGTAATACCAACTCAGTCTGATCACGCCGTAAAACTGGCGGGAAGACGCTGGACAGCTTGCGCAATCCAATCCCACCCAGCGAGCGCCCGCACCCGATTGGGGTCCGACTCAAGCTCGACCAGGAACGCATCCACCGCCGCCACCTTGTCATCCAGGCTGGGGTACACCTTTCCCTCGATCCACCGCCGTACCTCCTCAAACACCCTCTCCGCCGGGTTGAGCTCCGGGCTGTATGGCGGCAGCCCAATCAGCGAAAGCCCCACACCCCCCACCAGCTCATCCCGATGGCTGGCCGCTCCATCCCACACCAGTGCCCCAAGCTCGGTCTGCTGTTTCAGTCCATTCACCGCCGCAGCCACCATATCCGCTTTCATGGAGTCTATCCATGTCCAATAAAGCTTACCCTTAAGCCCGTCCACCACCAGAAACAGGTAGCGCCACTCGTAGACCAACTGGAGACGCTGTCGCACCTTCACGCCCCGCCGTCCCCAGACTCGCCGCACCATGCCCCGCAGCCCTAAGCGCATCTCATCGGCACAACCCCAGGGCGTCTGGGCTGTCAGTTGGGCTTGCGCAAGCGCCTGCGAAAGCCCCCCTTTTTCCAGGATGCTTGCTGCTCCTGGTTGGCCTTGGGATGGATGGGACGGGGCACCTTTGGGCTGCAACGCAACCGGCCCATCAGACCGTAGATGCTGCCTACCCTGTAGCTTGCTCCATACTGCTTTGCAATCCAGTCCCTGATCTCTTGCGCCGTTCGAAAGCGTCCGCTGGAGACCTCTTGTGCCACCTGCTCTTGGGCTTGGGGGGTAAGGAAGGGCTGTTGCCCCTTACCTCCCATTCTGTGTGAGAGCACTTTCGGCAAGCCTCCCTGTCGATACCAACCTACCCACCGCTGCACAGTGCGATAGTGGACACCAACTGCTGCGGCCACCGAGGGCAGTCGCCATCCCGACCTCAGCAGCCATAGGCCGTGCAGCCGCGTTCTTAGCTGTACGTCACGTTCCCCTTGATAGGCTGCCTTAAGCGCCTCTGGCGTGTCCTGTTCCTGCCAAGCCACTTCAAGCCGTCTTCCACGCATCTTCCTTCTCCCACTCAGACTCATCTACCATTTTATGGTATCATCCGAGTCGAGTGGTATTACAATGCTTCGCTACCCGGTCCAGGAAGACAAAAGAATGCTGAGATCATAAATATTCACTATGCCATCCTGATTGACATCACAAGTCGTGGGGTTCGACTTTTTCCAGTTCCACAGCAAGATGCTAAGATCAACAAAGTTCACCTTGCCATCATTATTGCAGTCCGCCGCATTAGAAGTTGTGGCACCAGGATCGAGAGCGCGCGGCGTTTTCGTATCACCCGCCACGAACCTTCCAGTCTCATTCAGATGAGGTACCGGATCCGGTAGTGCTGGAAGCTCAGTGCCACTCTTTCTATAGTCTCTCTTGAAAAAGTGCTTTGACGGCTCAGTTGGGCTTGGGTTTTTGTATACCCATGCTTCCTGCTTAAGGTCATCTCGTTTCGTGTAGTAATATTCATAATCCGGTCCGCCAAACCTTCTGGCCTTGATGAGCCATGTAGCTAAAGGTTCTCCTTCTTGATTCCAAACAAACCACAGGATTCTTCCTAGATACTTAACGCTGTCTCCAAACGGGTCCTTCTTTCGAGGAGGATCAAATGTAACCTCTTTCTCTTCGGTAGCTGAAGATTCCCAAGTATCACCTGTGATCAGCTTCCAGGTGGTCTCCCAAGTCCTCTCGCCAGTATTAGGATCTGTCCGTCTAACAGCCAACCAGGGAGAACGCTCCCAAAACTTCTGGACATTCGGGTTGTTGCCATCAAAGTAGTCCCGATGCCATCTTAGTAAACTTAGCAGAGACTGCACTGGATCTATCTTTACAATAGTGGGCATAGCATGCCAAGTTTCGTTCGCATGATTGCCAGTATCAGAATTGGAATGGCTGCCAAATCTGTCCAGTTGGAAGGCGCCGATTCCTGTAGAGAATTGAAAGGCCGTTCCAATGTCTCTGTGTGGGAAACAGTCTCCAGTACCCTTATTAGCCAGAGGATGCGAGGAACAATTAAAATCACTATGCGCTGCGTATCCGAGACGCCCGACTTCCTGCAAGGTAATAAGTGCTATCCATGCCTTGAATTGGGAAAGACTGACTTTCCAGTTCTTATCATGAAAATTTGCGGCGAACTGATTGATAAGCGAAACTAGCTTATCGTCAACAGCAAAGGAGCCAGGTGGTCCGAATACATAGAACGTAAATATGTTCGATCCAACCTCTCCTGGATTAACAACCTGAGCGGTCCAAGTGCCAATGTCTGTGAGGCCCACCGAAACCCTGATCTTTGACGCGTTGATGAATTCGGTGCGGTCAGGGGGGATAGGGTATTCGCTTGAGCCGATACGTAGAACAACTTGCGACCCCTGAACAAATCTGCTGCCATCGATGATTAATTCCTGTCTTGTGGATCTAGCTATCGGCTCGGCAGGCTCAATACCAGTGATCTCCGGAAGTACACCTTGGGCCCATACAGCCTGCGAGTCCTCAACTAGCGCAAAAACAGCACCTGCTACAAGAACTAGAATGGGTAGGAATGACTGTGCTCTGATACGAATCCCCACTGACACGCCCTTTCTCCTTTCAACTCAACACGCTCGTAATTGATCAGATGAATTTCCAACTCACTGGCGTCCGCTGTGTGATAGCCTATCCATTAAATAGCTTCTGAAGATTTGATATTGCTCCCGTTCGAGATTAGGTGAAAACATGATTGACCAGTCCAAATTAGTACAAGTCTGGTCGTACCACCCAATCTCAGATGCATAAAATTGCTCATCATGTTTTGGAGAATATAAAATCAACGAGTCAGAGTAGCCCGTGCAGGTCCCTCCCCAACTACTGCCTCCCCACGATAATTCATGTGTTCCATCACCATCAACATCGATAACTCTTGGTTCGCCTGCATCCATGAGAAACGGATTTTTGGTAATATCATGCTCCCAAAGGATTTGATTGTTATTTGCGAGATCAATCACATATACATATCCAAAACCACGATTTGGAGGATGAAAGGGCTGTTGGCAGATCAGCAAAATTTCTGTGTATTCAGTTTGGTAAAAGTTCAAGGGGACTACTTTCGAAGCAGATAAGCCTATTCGTTCACACAGGCGTTCAATGATAACATCTCCCTCTTCCGAGAGTTCATCTATGTCCTGCTCAATCCTATTCATGTTTCGAGCTACGGATTCATTAATGTGAACAATTCGATCTTCTGTTGCTGTCCAAGGCCTTCCTGACCAGGCTATCAATCCCGTATACCCAACCCCAACTATCAGCAAAGCCACAGCCAGAGGAAGAGCTAGATTGTGAAATGAAGGTTTGGTCATATTGAATGCATGAGATTATCTCCTATACACGACCTTTACCTCCTCAATAGCACGGATTAGGCATAGAGTCCAGAAACACGAACTGCCTTTGAGCTTCCCTCCAAGATAGCCGCTGACGTCAAGCTTGTACATATGTGGGGAAACCCTATATCCGCCTTTGGCCCCAACGTTGCTGTTTTCGTGGTGGCGCTACCTACGACGTAGCCGAATCACTCCAAGCTGCTCCAGAAGGTGGTTCACATCCCAGTAGTCCCGCATATGCACGACTTTACCTCTTCTCACCTTCACCCCGGTACATCCACAGACAATTGCACGCTGGTAAGACGCCGGAATGCCCAGGAAGTCTCCCAGGTGGGTAGCCTCTGCCCGCCAGTACACGATGCCGTGCTCGCCTCGGCAGACTATGCGCTCGGTCTCCATTGCCAGAACCGGAAAAGCGTCAAAGTACGCCTGGATGCCCTCATGCACTGGCCCAAGCCCTCGTGCGCTATCCGAGGCATGGTGTCCGACTCCCAGACGCACTCCCTATCGAGCGTGGCGACGAACTCGTTGCAGTCGTGCGTGTTGACGGCATCCCAGTGTTCCCGCATGACCCTGACCTCGAAAAAACGAGTGGCAACATTCTAATCATATTGCTGCCACCGATGTCAAGGGTTTCTGCCATTGTGCAAATTTTCACTAGAGATGCCCAACCTCCATCCACCGTTATTCATGTTTTTCACAATCCGAGCGTCGGACAAGGTGTCCATGGCTCCCGCGCCGTCAGCTTGTATCCAGATCCTTCAGCAGGTGGCAGGAATGCTAGCAAAGCGGGGAAAACCTAGCAGCAAAATAGCGGAAAATTTGACGGCAAACAGCGGCAATGCCCTATTTCTTGCCGCTGCTTGAGGCATCGTCCCTGATTGGAATATGATACGGTCGGTGTTTTCAGACGCCCTGTCCCATGAACCTGTAGGATCTGCTGCACCCTGTGTCCGCGCCAGGACGCAGTGCACACCTCTGCGTAGCAGTTGGCAATGGATAAGCCTAAAACATGCTCCTTCTACCGCTGCGATGCTGAAGCTCTAGAGGATGGCTCAAGAGGTCTTTGTGACAAGCACAGTGAGAAGGAAACGTACACCGTCAAAGAGGCGGCAGGGATTTGGAACGCCAGCGTGCGCACGGTGCGCCACTGGATCAATCCCCAAAAGATCGTCGCCGCCGAAAGGCAAGGTGAGCGTACCTGGCTCATCCCTGCCGAAGAGTTCCTGAAGCCTCATCCAACAGAGCGCCCGCGCTCGGCAGAATCCCTGCGACAGGCCCCAGTACAGGAGTACTCAAAACCGAAAAGGCGCGTGCGGTGGCTGGCCGCGATTGGTATCGCACTCACGCTGCTGCTCATCATGGTAGTCGTATTCGCTACGGTAGCGATCTTGAAACCTTGGGGGACAACTGAGGGAGGCGAGGACTTCTACTCAAATACACGAATTGAACAGAAATCGAAAGAGTTGAAAAGACGGGGGTTTGATCTTGGCGTGTTGGTACAGGGAGAAAGCCAAGCGCCAGCCTCACCCTACGGTGCAACCAGCACCGTGGCTGACTTCAGCTTCGAAGGAGCCCAGATTTACTGGAATGCCGGGACTGGCGAAGCCTTCGAGGTTCACGGAGCCATAGCAGCCGTCTACGGGCTGTGAATTACGAAACTCCCTTTTAATACTCACATTTGATACAATACAAACAGCA
>CAYHVI010000007.1:0-33137 GCA_964359655.1 uncultured Candidatus Saccharibacteria bacterium | reverse complement strand
GTTCTCAAGTATTCGAATGCTTGGGAACTTTTGGTTGCGGTGCGGCTTTCTGCCCAATGCACAGATAAAAAAGTAAATGAAGTAACAGCAAAGTTGTTCAAAAAATATCGCACACTTGGCGATTATATAAGGGCAAACCCGAAAGAATTTGAGAAAGACATTAAACCTACCGGGTTTTATCGCGCCAAAACAAAAAGCATTCTTGCTGCGGCAAAACTTGTGAAAGAAAAGTTTGGCGGCAAAATACCAGATACGATGGAGGGATTGCTTGGACTTCCTGGGATAGGCAGGAAAAGCGCGAATGTTATTTTGGGGAACGCGTTTGGCAAAGTAGAGGGGATTGCGGTGGATACCCATGTGATGCGACTTTCCCAAAAACTTGGGTTGACGAGTCACAAGGATCCAATAAAAATCGAGCAGGATTTAATGGCACTTTTGCCAAAAAAAGATTGGTTTTTCTTCACTTACGGCCTCATCGAGTATGGCCGGCATATCTGTCCCAGCCGCCGCCACAAAGACTGCGCGAGCCACCCTCTTAGCAAAGTCTACTCGTCTGCCGTCACCCTTTGGCCGTAAATAGTATTAAAATCCTATTTTAATACTATAAGATCAAACCGATAGTATTCGAGAAGAGTGATATTTGATATAATTTGGGTATGGCAAATCTGGTTGCAAGAAAGTGTGTGCCGTGCGAGGGGGGAACGCCGCCGCTCGAGGCAGATAAAGTTCAAGAGTACTTGAAAGAAGTTGAGGGGTGGGAAGTTTATGAAGATAAGCTCATTAAAAAAACCTTTAAGTTCAAAACATTTCGAGAATCCATAGATTTTGTGAATCGCGTGGCGAATGTAGCAGAAGAAGAACAACACCATCCTGACATTCACATTCGTTATTCAAGAGTAACTTTTGAGCTTACGACGCACGCCATCAAAGGGCTTTCTGAAAACGACTTTATTATGGCAAGCAAAATTGACCTTTTGCACAACTGGGAAGAAAAAGTAGAAAAAGTTGTGGTCAAAAAACTCTTTTCCATAAAGCTTCTTATTGTAGTTATTGTTTTTCTCACGCTTCTTTTATTATGGCAACGTTTTTTCTAGATTCGTATATGCGTACTTATTCGTAATCCGTAGAATTATGTATCGGGGAGTTGCGACATTTACATTAGATACGGGGAGGTGCCCGCCGTGGTTGTTTGAGAGAATGGTAAAATTAGGTCGCGAAATGACGCGTGTTTTGATTGAAGAATACGGACCCGACGAATATATTAAGCGCATCGCAGATCCGGTGTGGTTTCAATCTTTGGGAACAGTTCTTGCTTTCGACTGGAACGCCAGCGGGCTTACGACAATCTTGACTGCGGCTCTCAAAGAAGCAATCCGGGGACAAGAACGCGAACTCGGAGTGTTTATTGCCGGAGGAAAAGGGAAAACCTCGCGCAAAACTCCAGATCAAATTCATGATTGGGGTGCGAGGCTAAGCCTCACACCAGAATATGTTGTGAGCCTGAAATACAACTCGCGCATGGCTGCAAAAGTAGACTCTGCGTTGGTGCAAGACGGTTATCAGATTTATCATCACAGCTTCTTTTTCTCGCGAAATGGTGCGTGGGCAGTTGTGCAGCAGGGCATGAATACATTGAACCAAACCGCTCGCCGCTATCACTGGTTTTCAGAAAACGCAAAAGACTTGGTATGCGAACCACATTCTGGAATTGCTTCACAAGTATTTGGCAAAAAAGTGCTCAATCTTGTTTCAAAAGACAGCACAAAAACAAGAGAAATTTCAACAGAAATGGTGCAAGGAAGTTACGACACGCTTTTGAAAGATATCCAATTGCTTCGTAAGCACTATACTCCGGTTTCCAGAACTGCTACATTTAAGAAAGGCACAGATATACTCAAGCTGGCTGCGTTCGATGGAATAGAGTTTAAACATCATTCCGTTGAGCATGAGGATTTTTCCAAAAGCAGATATTTGGAAAAAATCTTAGCAAAAGTTTCCTATGAGCACCCAGATACGTATGAGAAATTACTGGCAACCGAGGGTGTGGGCTTAAAAACGATTCGCGCTTTATCCTTGGTGGCAGAAATTATTTATGGAGCAGAGCCTTCGTATGATGATCCTGCTCGTTACAGTTTTGCGCATGGCGGAAAAGACGCAACTCCTTATCCTGTTGATCGGGAAACTTATGATCAGACTATACACATGCTTGGCAATGCGGTGAGAAGAACAAGGCTTACTCCGATCGAGAAAGATAAAATGCTGCGAAAATTATTATGAAAATATCTTTTTCATTGAATAAGGTAATACGATTTTTAATCGCGTCAGATCTTACGCTTTCTGCCGGATGGGGATTTATTGCCCCCATTTTTGCCATTTTTATCGTGGATAAAATCGAGGGAGGGAACGTTGCCGTAGCAGGATTTGCGATTGGTCTTTATTGGATTGTAAAGTCCATTGTTCAACCTTTTCTAGCGTGGTATCTTGACGGCAACCATGGAGAAATCGATGATTTTTATTTTCTTGTTGCAGGGCTTTTTGTTTCCGGCCTTGTGCCTTTGGGGTATCTCTTTATCAGTCAACCTTTGCATCTCTATATGCTTGAGTTTGTTCACGCAATTGCCATGGCATGTGTAATCCCTACGTGGGCTGGCATTTTTACACGGCATATCGACAAGGGGGAGGAGGCTTTTGAGTGGAGCATCGAAAGCACTGCTCTGGGTTTTGGCGCAGGAATCGCAGGAATACTGGGAGGTTTGCTTGCAGAGACATTTGGGTTTCGTATGGTATTTATTTTAGTGAGCATGTTTACGATGCTCGCGGTCGTTATTCTTTTCCCTATTCGGCCTTTGATTTTGCCCAAAGGGCGAAGGTTGGTACGGCCCGCAATGAAAAAGCCTCCATTCTCTGAAGAAAAGGGCGCTTTTTAAGAACATTGGTATGAAAACCCATTTCATTCTTTTAGGTGTAGCAACATTTACTATTCTTGTTACGGTACCCTTGCTTTGGTTTGTACTAAATCAAAAGAAACTGGATGAATCTTCTTTTGAAGTTACAGTTTTTGCTTATGAGAAGGACGGTTCTCATATTTTTGATGGAGCGATGATTGCTGCAATCGATGTGTCAAACGGAAAAATTGTGGCAGAACAAGTTGCAGACCATGATGGTCGCGTAGTATTTCAGATCATACCAGGCTTGTATCGTTTTCAGCCATCTCCCTTGCGAGAGAATCGAGTGGTGGGAATTGCCGAGCTCAAGATTACAGGCAACTATCAAGGAAATCTTTTGCTTACCGAAGTTGGTCCTGGTGATTTTGGGGCTCCAGTAGATACTTGCGAGGAGAAGTACGACGCAGTAGAGGGTATCTTTGAGACAGCAAACTACTGCCAGACAGATGCTGACTGCGCTGCCATCCCACTTGGAGGAGAATATGTAGATTTTGGGTGTTGGAAATATGTATACAAAGGTTATAATACCAGTATTCTTTATCAACGTATGGATCAGTACGTGAGTTCTTGTGCTAAGGCAATAAACAAATGTTCTCCTTCACCAAGTGCAGTTTGCAGAGTAGGGAGATGCGTAGAGGCAGAATAATAAAACTATGCAAAAAAATGGAAGAGATTGTGATTCGTACAACCAAAAACAGGGAGATTATTGATATTACCCAAGAAGTTCAAAAACTCGTGAAAGCAAAAGGAGTTGGAGATGGCATATGCAATCTTTTTGTTCTTCATACCACAGCTGCCATCACAACAGCGGATTTAGATTATGGCACTGCGGAAGATTTTCTGGACGCGTTTGAGGCTTTGATTCCGAAATTGCACTATCGCCATCCGCATAATCCGGCACACGTGAAAGATCATATTATGGCAACTCTCTTGGGGCCTTCTCTTGGCATACCTATTGAAAAGGGCGAGCTTATGCTTGGCGTCTGGCAAAGGATTATTTTAGTGGAACTGGGCGGTCCGCGGGAGCGCAATGTTGTGGTTTCGTTCTCAAACGTGATAAAGTAAATGGGCAATATGAGCCAGTATTACTCTGGAAAACGCGGGAAAAATATATTTGATCCCGCTTCAAAAGAGCCTTTCGTGCTAAGCAGATCAAGGCTAGAGAACTTTATGAAATGCCCTCGCTGTTTTTATCTTGACCGTAGACTCGGCGTGGACCAGCCGCCAGGCTATCCATTTACTTTAAATTCGGCGGTAGATACGCTTTTGAAAAAAGAGTTCGACATTCACCGAGCCGCAGGCACAAGTCATCCTCTATTTGAAACGTATGGCATCAACGCCGTCCCTTTTGTACATGAAAAGATGAATGAATGGCGCGATCCGTTTCGAGGGGTGCAGTTTTATCACGAGCCAAGCGGATTTTTGATTACAGGAGGGGTGGACGACATCTGGATGAATCCACAGAGCGAACTGCACGTGGTGGACTACAAAGCTACGAGCAAGAATGGCAAAGTGGGTATTGATGCGGACTGGCAGATTGGATATAAACGCCAGATGGAGGTTTATCAATGGTTGTTGCGAAAAAATGAATTTGAGGTTTCAAACACGGGATATTTCGTGTATGTGAACGGCAAGACAGACGCAGAAGCGTTCGACGGCAAATTAGAATTCGATATAAAAATTATTCCTTACGAAGGAGACGATTCGTGGGTGGAAGACACGCTTTTGAAAGCGCGGGAGCTGTTGTCGAAGAATGAAATTCCAGAACCTTCGCCAGATTGCGAATTTTGTTTGTATCGGAAGCACGCGCAGGAAGTGCAGTATGAATTCGTGAAACTTCATGGCCAAAGCGGAAATGTTTCAAAATAAAAATGCCCGGTACCTCGACAGACTCATTGACTTTGTTTGAGTCGTCTCGGTACCGGGTTGACGTCTAGTATATGCGATAGCGGACGTCGACCGCTGTCGCTGTCGCGCGCACTCTGGCGTCGCCCAGAGTGCCCTGTGCTCCGACTAGCTCGCCGACTACGATCTGCCCCAGTAGTCGAGATTCGTTACGGAGCGTACCCCAAGTACTAAAAGAGAATTCTTTCCCTGCGGGCACGCTCAGTGGAGGAGAAATTCGGAAGGCACAAGGACTATTCTCTCCTTTCCCCCGACACTTGGTTCCTGCGAGCAGCAGCCGATGCACACTCTGATCTTGCAGACTTCCCTGCACCACAAGAATGGAGAGCGTCACGAAGGATACCGCGTCGGGGTCGATTGTTGCAAGAAGAGTATCGGCGGTGAAGGGTTCGTCGCTGGAATTCTTCAGGCGCGCGAACGAGAGAACCTCTACTCGCTCGCCTAGCGGCCTGTTCGATACTCCTGGGAAGGCCACCCCAACGAGTTGGACGTCGGGACTCTCCGGAACATCCCCACCTCCTCTCTTCGATTCCTCTTGTGCGGAGCTTGCTCCCATGGAGATCAGCGCCACTACGAAGAGGAGTAAGGGGATAACCAAGATTTTATATCCACTCATTGCCTTTGTCTCCTTATCCTTGTTTTTGCTCCAATGAACCGATTATCATAAACGGAAAAGCCCGTTTTAAGGCGCGGCCGATAAATTCACCTCCTTTTGCCTCGGTCGAGAGCTTAAACAGATTTTGAGAACTAGAAAGACCCTAGCATAAAGCGTATTTCTTGTCAAGTGTTTGCGAGGCGAGTAAACAAAAATAGAAGGAGGAATTACCCCTCCCTTCTATTCCAAACCACAGAACGCAAGAGCTCTATTCTATTTACTCATATATCCGCTCTGTTTGTAAAGGCTTCCAAAAAATTATATCGTTAACAATAAAGATATGAAACTGGTAAGCTTTAGCCAATTGATGACATATATTAGATGTCCGGAACATTACCTGTTTTCTTATATTCTGGGCATCAAAAGGTCTCCACGCAAGGTATTTAAGCATGGATTTGCGATCCACGAAACTCTGCAATATCACTTTGAACAAAAGAAAGAAGACGGGAAGGGAATTAAGCTTGCAGAGGCAAAAGAATTTTTTGTAGATTCATTCGAAAGCGCGCTGGAAGATTATGCGCAAGAACTGCAGGAAGCGCGGCCCTTTCTCACAAGAGAATATCTTGCAAAAGAGAGGCAGGTGAGTGTTGGGGATATGATTGATACGGGGATGAAGGGACTTGAGGTTTACTTCAAGCGATTGAATCCATACATTTTTCCTGCCTTAATAGAAGAACCATTTAGTTTTTTTGCCTCAAATAATATTGAGGTGCAAGGCCGCATTGACCTTACTGACACGAAAGGCGTTATTCACGAGTTAAAAACAACAAGAGTAACACCAAATAAGCAAGACATTCGATCAGATCCCCAGCTTGCTATTTACCAAATTGGGTATAAAGCCATTACAGGGCAAGCGCCAAAAGGAATATCGAAAGATTACGTGGTGCTTTCAAAAAATAATTCCAAGATTGTGCGATTCAAAGTGGTGCGCCCGTTTATAGACAAGACAGTAATTCTGCGGAACATATTAGCCATTATGGATGCGATACGGCATAATGTCTTTTACTGTTTACATCCTGCCGAGAGCTGGATATGTTCCAAAGAATGGTGCGCCTACTACAAACTCCACCAGGAACTCAAGAAACTCGGCCTGCGGGCGTTTATGGAGAAGTATTCATCTCGCCATTTCAAAACCCCGCGCGCTTGACAAACCGCATGAGATGGTGTATAAATATCTCAATTCTAACATGGAGGTGGGCGATGCCTTTCTACACGGAACTTCCACGGGATCAATACGGGAATCGTGGATTGAGAAAAAGGGAAAGTTCTTTTTAAACAAACGTTGCTTCATCGCGGCGAAGTGAACATTAGTTAATCTGGACCCAAGTTATTGATTCGTTACAGAGATCCAAAGAAGATTAGTGTTCAGCTCGCCGTTGAGGAAAATAAAAGGATACTACGAAAATATGCATATGCATATTTTCGTAGTATCCTTTTTTGTTTGGACTCTTGTGGAAAAAAAAGAGGAAATGTGGAATGATAGAGGGGATATGGTAAAAAATAATTTTGTTGTCATTTCACTTGGAGGGTCGCTTATTGTGCCGCATCTTTCAGATGGAGGAGGGGTTAATGTTGAGTTTCTCAAAAAATTTCGAGCATTGGTTTTAGATGCGATAAAAAATGGGAAAAAATTTGTAATTGTTACCGGAGGAGGCAAAGTCGCTCGAGTTTATCAGAAGGCCGGGCTCCAATTAAAAATTTCAAAAGATAATCTTGATTGGGTGGGAATTGCCGCAACAAGATTAAATGCTCAACTGCTGCTTTCAATGTTTAGCAGAATTGCGAATCCGAGAATCATTGATCGTCGCCCTACTCAAAAAGAAAGTCTTGAACTCTTGAAAAATAAAACGGTAGTGCATATTGCTTCTGGCTGGGTTCCAGGTCAATCGAGTGACCACGAGGGAGTTTACTTGGCGCGAATGTTTGGAACTCACGAAATTATTAATGCGAGCAACATAGCCTTTGTTTTTGATAAGGATCCTGCCAAACACAAAGATGCAAAACCTATTTTGCAGATTTCCTGGAAAGAGTATCGAAAGCTTATTCCGTCTGAATGGAAACCAGGTATGTCTTTGCCTATCGATCCTGTTGCTGCGCGGTTTGCACAAAAGCATAAGATTCGAGTAAAGATTTTAAATGGCACAGATATCGAAAACTTGAAAAAGGCAATCGAAGGAAAAGAATTTACAGGAACTCTTATATCATGAGTCTGTCAGTCGGAATTGTTGGTTTGCCGAATGTGGGGAAGTCCACGCTTTTTCAGGCGCTCACGAAAAAGAAAGTAGATATTGCAAACTATCCTTTTTGTACCATTGATCCTAACGTGGGAATTGTGAAAGTGCCAGACGAAAGATTAGATCAGCTTGCGAAATTGTCAAACTCTGCAAAAGTCATTCCTACAATCATTGAGTTCGTGGATATTGCCGGGCTCGTGAAGGGTGCTCACCAAGGAGAAGGGCTAGGCAACAAATTTCTCTCGCATATTCGGGAAGTACAAGCAATCGTACAAGTAGTACGCGATTTTAAGGATTCTGAAATTATCCACGTCAATCAAACGGTAGATCCCATAAGAGATATTGAAATTGTGAATACTGAATTGGCGCTTAAGGATTTAGAAACAGGAGGCCATCGTTTACACAGCATCGAGGGAGATGCAAAAAGTGGAAAAAAGGAAGCGATTTTAGAAAAAGAAGTTCTCGAGAATTTACAGAGAACATTAAATAAAGGCATGTCAGTGCTTCAGTATTTCAAAGAAAATCCAAAAGCAGAACCCCTTATTCGACATCTTCAACTCTTGACCGCAAAGCCGATGATTTATCTGGTAAACGCAAACAAAGAAACAATTGACAATGCACTCAAAAAGAAGATTCAAGATTTGGGAGCTTCGTATGTTGTGCTGAATGTAAAAGAAGAGCTTGATAAAGCAGGTCTTAGCCCAGAAGAGCTTGGAGAATTTGGTTTGTCTAAGCCTCGGCTTCCAGAATTGATTAAAAAAGCTTATGAGGCTCTAGATTTACTTACATTTCTTACGACAGGTCCTGATGAAACGAGAGCTTGGACAGTAAAACGCGGGGCAAAAGTGCCGCAAGCAGGCGGCGTGATCCACAGCGATTTTGAAAAGAACTTTATCAGAGCTCTCGTGATTTCGTGGAAAAAACTTTTGGAGGCTGAGGGAATTCCAGAAGCGTTAACCAAAGGGTGGCTTCACACGGAAGGAAAGGAATATATCGTGAAAGACGGCGATGTAATAGAAATCAAACACGGGTAAAAAAGATGGTTAGACTTTTCTTATTTGTGATCGTGGGAATTGGTGTTTTAGGAGGAGTTTGGTTTTTTGATAGGGAGTCTGGTAAACCCGCCACGACTTCCGAGATACCAACGGGCGAGGTATTGTCAACAGCTATCATAAGCGGCGTTGAGTTGCGACTTGAAATTGTGCGAACGTCAGAAGAACAAGTGCGCGGGCTTTCGGGCAGGGAATTGCTTGCTGAAAATTCAGGGATGCTTTTTGTATATGAGAATCCTGTGATGCCCGGTTTTTGGATGAAAGAAATGAATTTTGCGATAGACATTATTTGGATTGATGAGAATAAAAAAATTGTAGGGATGAATGAAAACATTGCGCCTGAAACTTTTCCAGAAATATTTTACCCACCGTCGCCAGTGCAATATGTACTCGAGATAAATGCGAATTGGACAAAAACTCACAACATTTCTATCGGCGACGAGATAACTTTTCATGGCATTTTTTAAAGTTACTCATCGAAGTAAAAAATCGAGAGCGAGAACTGGAATAATTCACACAGGCCACGGGAAGATTCAAACTCCCTCTTTTGTTCCCGTTGCAACAAAGGGAACGTTAAAGACGATTCCACCGCGCGAACTCAAAGGAATTGGTGTGCAAGTGGCGTTTGTGAATACGTTTCACTTGGTTGCGCATCCGGGCACAGATGTTATTAGAAAGTTTGGTGGAATTCATAGGTATACAAAGCTGGATATTCCCTTAATGAGTGATTCGGCTGGGTTTCAGGTATTTTCCCTTGGAGAAGGTAAACCAAACAAGAAAGTTAGATTGCACGAAGGCGAAGAAGTGCTTGTGCAAAAAATTACCGAAGAAGGAGTAAAATTTAGATCGCCACGAGACGGTCGAGCAATTATTTTTACTCCAGAACTATCGATTCAAAATCAGGAAAAAATTGGAGCTGACATTATAATGGCTTTTGATGAGTGTATTTTTTATGGTGCAACACGTGAGTATACAAAGACGGCAACCGAGCGAACTCATAGGTGGCTTTTGCGTTGTATAAAAGCTAAAAAACAAAAGAACCAGTTTCTCTACGGAATTATTCAGGGAGGAGTTTTCAAAGATTTGCGAATTGAATCTGCGAAATTTGTAACAAAACAAGATGTCGATGGAATTGCGATCGGCGGCGTAGCAATAGGGGAATCTTCAAAAGAAATTCGAGAGCAGGTAAAATGGGTTTCGCCCTATCTGCCAGAGGATAAGCCGGTTCACTTATTGGGCGTTGGAAGAGTTGAGGACATCCTCAACTTAATTCCTTATGGAATTGACACCTTTGATTGTGTTGAACCTACGCGCCTCGCCCGCAACGGAATTGTATATTGTTTAAAGCCCGGCTTTAAACATTTCGGCTTCAAACATTTCAAGAATTTTGAAAGGATTGACCTTGGGAAATCTCGCTATCTCAAAGAAAAAAGCCCCATCCAAAAGGGCTGCAAATGCTACACCTGCCAAAACTTTTCCTTGTCATTTTTGCACCACCTTTTCAAAGAGCGCGAGCTTCTCGGATATTACCTCGCCACATATCACAACCTTTACTTTTTTGCAGATTTGTTCGAGAATATCCGAAGGGAGATTCGAGAGGAGTGATAACTGATGGAAGTAAAAGTTTCGATATGCGAGAATCCCTTTTCTGTCGTTATCGAGAGCAATGGATGGACAACCCAACTGGAGATTAAAGAAGAAATGCTTGTGATTACGCGTTTTCCAACAGACAATCCAGATAAAACTATCTCGATGGTTCGTTTCTCTCTCGAGGGCCGGGGGAAGGGGCAGGAATGAAGGCAGGCGAGTGGACGCGTCCACTCGCCTGCCAGATTTTTTACATCTATTCTTCGCGAAGCTGATCCAAGGGGCTGTTTTCGCGCGGATTGGGGTTGAGAAAATCTCGAATTTGAGATTCGCTCTCTTGAAGGCTTGGCGTTTGAGGCCGAATACCTTTCCAAATATCGCCTTTGTAGTAAAACCCAACAAGAACAGCAATAATAAAAAGAGGAATGATAATGAGACTCATAATGGTATATGATACGGGAAAGTTTGTATTTGTCAAAGACCAAGCTTTTAGCTAAGATAACTTTATGATTGTGAGTCCGGTTAAAACCCATAAAGTAATTCCCGGGGAAGACAGCGATTTATACGCGATTTTGGACCGCTATTTGTCAAGGCTCAAAGAGAAGTCAGTTGTGGCAATTACTTCCAAAATTGTTGCAATATGCGAGGGTCGCTTCGTGAAAATTGGTACCGCAAACAAAGATGATCTTATCGCAAAAGAAGCAGAATACTATTTGCCGCGCAAGCTCAACAAATACGGAGTGATGCTTACTATTAAACAAAATATTCTAGCTCCTTCTGCGGGCATTGATGAGTCGAACGCGGACGGCCACTATATATTGTGGCCCAAAAATCCGCAAAAAACAGCCAATCAAGCGAGAGCTTATTTGCGGAAAAAATATACAATCAAAAACCTCGGGGTTATTATTACAGACAGCAGAACGTTGCCGCTGCGTTGGGGAACGATTGGAGTGTCTTTAGCTTACAGCGGCTTTAAACCCCTCAATAATTATATTGGAAAGAAAGATTTATTTGGAAGAAAGCTAGAAGTAACGCAATCAAATGTGGCTGATGCCTTAGCGGTAACTTCGGTGCTCTCCATAGGAGAAGGAGCAGAGCAAACGCCGATTGCGATTATGGAAGATATGCCTTTTGTGCAGTTTCGAGACGCAAATCCTCCCAAAAAAGAGCTGGAGATGTTTAATGTCGATATGAGAAAAGATGATATGTATGCCCCAGTCTTGCAGGCGGTGAAATGGGTCAAGGGAAATGGAAAAAGGTAATCCGTCTTCGTCCGCCAACTGGCGGACTTCGGCGAGACAAGGAAAACGAGTCGTAGTGTTTGGGATTTTTGACGGCATTCACGACGGCCATCGGGATTTTTTTCGTCAGGCAAAAGAATACGGCGACGAGCTCGTCGCTATTGTTGGGCGGGATGAAATCTGCATGCAACTAAAAAACAAAAAACCAAGATATTCAGAGAATGAACGAGTTGAGCTTGTCGCAAAAGAAGAACTTGTTGATAAAGCGGTGCTGGGAGATAGCAAACTTTCTACATACAGCGTACTAGTACAATTGCAACCAGATGTGATTTGTCTGGGATATGATCAAGATAAGCTACAAGAAGATCTCAAAAATTGGTTCAAAACTAACGATAAAAAATTTGCAGTTCATCGTCTCAAACCCTATAAACCAGAAAAGTTCCATAGTTCGCTGCTATAAATTTTTCTTGCAATTTTGGGGATTTTGTAGTAGTATAATCTCTTATGGAGGGAATTCATATTAGTCTGCAAGCAGAGAGATTAGGGGAGTTTTTAGGGATGCCGATTACCAATAGTTTGATTTTGTCTTTGTTAACCGCCTTTCTTCTTGTCGGAGGCGGTTTTTTGGTTGTAAAATCTATGCGTGCGATTCCTGGGAAACTCCAAAACGGTGGAGAGATTATTGTTGAAGGGATTTTAGATTTCGTTACACAGGTTCTCGGAGATCGGAAACTAGCCCTTAAATTCTTTCCACTGGTCGCAACGATATTTTTATTTATTCTTGTGAGTAACTGGGTGGGTGTGTTGCCGGGAACCGGTTCCCTTGGTTTTTATGAAGAGCATGGGGAGGAGCGAGAATTTATCCCACTTTTTCGTTCTGCAGCCGCAGATCTCAATACCACGCTTGCTTTAGCATTAGTTGCAATGGCCGCAGTACAGCTTTATGGGATCAAGAAGCTCGGGTTTTTCAGGCATTGGGGTAAATTTTTTGTATTCAACAAGGGACCCATTTATCTTTTCGTGGGACTTCTCGAATTAGTAGGTGAGTTTGCCAAGGTTTTATCTTTCTCGTTCCGACTTTTCGGAAATATTTTCGCTGGTGAGGTATTATTGATAATCGTTGCCGCACTGCTGCCTGTGTTTTTGGCATTTGGTTTGTTGCCTTTCCTTTTTCTTGAATTTTTTGTAGGATTTATTCAGGCGTTGGTATTTTCGATGCTGACGCTTATATTTTTGAAAGTCGCCACCACAGAAGTGGAGCATTAACAAAAAAAGGTCTAGCATCAACCATTAACAATCATTAATCAATTCATCTATGCCAGAAGTAGTAAATGAAGTCGTAAGCAATCTCGAAGGAATGAAATCTCTTGCTGCTGCAATAGCAATAGGAGCCGGAGCTTTGGGTCCAGCCTTGGGCATCGGATTGTTAGCAGGAAAAGCCATGGAAGCAATTGGTCGGAATCCGGAAGCAGCCCCTAAGATTCAAACCGCGATGATCTTGGCGATTGCATTTGCCGAAGCAATTGCAATTTACGCCTTGGTTGTCGCGCTTATTATTAAGTTTGTTTAATGTCGGAATTATTCAGCAATTTGGGAATCAATGGAAAGCTGTTATTCGTACAGGCAGTAAATTTCCTGATAATTTTGTTTTTGTTGAATAAGTTTGTATTTCCCAAGGTTCTTGGTTTCATTGAACAACGAAAAAAACGAATTGAGGAAGGTTTGGAGCTCACGGAGAGAGCCAAACATGAAATGCAAAGAATTGAGGAAGCGCGCCATCGGGAATTGGAGAAGGCGAGAAAAGAAGCGGACGTGCTGTTGAATCAGGCCAAAACCGAGGCGCAGGAAAAAGAGCACGCTATGGTGGCCGAAGCTAAAAATCGCGCAGAAGAAATTGCCCAACGAGCAAAAGAAGATGCCGCGAGGACAAAAGTGGATGCTTTGAAAGAAGCAAAAGGAGAAATCAGCAAAGCTGCATTGTTTTTTGCTGAAAAGGTATTAGCGCGCAATATGGTAAAGGAAGATGAAGAACGGTTAGCAAAAGAAGTTGGAGAAGAATTACAGAAAGTATGATCGGCAAAAAAGCAAAAATATACGCGAGGGTGTTACTCGAGGTCTTAGAAGGACAATCGAGAAAGGAAATCCGACTCTTGAGTTCGCGATTCAAAGAACTTTTAAAAAAACGAGGAGACTTGAAGTATTTGGCTCAAATTCTTCGAGAGTTCAAAGCGCTCGAGGAAGAGAAGAAGGGAAAACTAGGAGAAGTAGTTACCGCAAACCCGCTTTCTGGAGTTGTAAAATCGCAGGTTCAAAAAGTCCTTGAAGATAAAGGGTATCAAATGAAAGAACGCGTGGAGCCCAGCGTAATTGGTGGACAAGCAATTTTTCTTGGAAAGGAATATCTGATTGACGGGACGATTCGCGGAAGATTGCAAAGAATTGCAAAATTACTTCGGAGTTAATTTCTATAAAATGGCGAAGGATTTTATTTTCGACATAGTAAAAAAGGAATTGGAAGGAATAGAAACTAAACCGAGTGCAGAAGAAATAGGAAGGGTGATAAGCATTGGTGACGGCATCGTGCAAATCGAGGGACTGCCCAATGTTGTGTTTTCTGAAATGGTGGAAATTGAAAGATTTCCTGCTGAAAAAAATAGCAAGCCTACTCCTGCAATGGTTTTGAATTTGGAAGAATATACGGTGGGAGCGGTTGTGCTTGGAGATGATAAAAATATTAAAGAAGGCGATATTGTAAGGCGCACAAAAAAAGTTCTTTCGGTGCCTGTAGGAGAAGCTCTTTTAGGCAGAGTAGTAAATCCACTTGGAGCGCCACTCGATGGGAGAGGAAGTATTGCTTCAACAACTCAATTGCCCATTGAACGGCAAGCTCCTTCTGTGATGGATAGGGAGCCTGTAAATACTCCGATGGCAACGGGTATCAAGGTGCTCGATGCAACTATACCGATTGGCCGTGGTCAGCGAGAACTTATCATTGGTGATCGTCAAATCGGCAAAACCGCTCTTATTTTGGATACAATTTTGAATCAGTTAAATGAACCCGAAGTAAATCGGCCGATTTGTATTTATGTCGCGATCGGGCAGAAGGCATCAAAAGTAGCTCAATTCGTACAGGAGTTGCAAGAAAGAGGAGCGATGAAATATACCATTGTGGTTGCTGCGAACGCGTCAGATCCTGCGCCTTTATGGTATATCGCTCCTTATACTGGTTGCAGCATGGGAGAGTATTTTCGCGATAAAGGCAAGGATGTTTTAATTATTTATGACGATCTTACGAAACACGCTTGGGCGTGGAGACAGATTGCATTGCTCTTGCGAAGACCACCTGGACGCGAAGCATATCCGGGTGATGTATTTTATCTTCACTCAAGGCTTTTGGAGCGCGCGGCAAAACTTTCCGAAGAAAAAGGCGGAGGATCGCTTACTGCTTTGCCCATAGTTGAGACGCAATTAGGCGACGTCTCCTCGTATATTCCTACAAACGTGATTTCCATTACGGACGGTCAAATTTATCTTGAGTCAGACCTCTTTTCAAAAGGGCAAAGACCAGCGGTAAACATTGGGCTTTCTGTTTCTCGTGTGGGATCTGCGGCGCAAACCAAAGCAATGAAAAAAGTTGCCTCGCAGTTAAAGCTTGATTTGGCGCAGTATGGTGAGTTAGCTGCATTCGTGCAGTTTGCGCAAGATTTAGATGCTGCCACAAGAAAAAGAATTGAAAGAGGTGCTCGCTTAATGGAACTTTTAAAACAAGAACAATTCAAACCAATGCCCATGGAAGAACAAGTTGTTTCTCTTTTTGCTGCCAACGAGGGTTATTTGGATAACGTGCCTGTCGCCCAAGTTCGTGACTTTGAATCCAAACTTTTGGATTATATGCGAGATCATCACAAAAATATCTTCGAAGTTATCCGCACCACACGAGACTTATCCGACGAAACCAAATCCGAACTCAAAAAAGCAGTAGAGAGTTTTAAGTTGGAAACAAATATATGAAATCAATAAAACATGCATATATTATAATCGGGATAGGGGTTGTAACAGCGGCTGTCGCTGGAGGGTTTTGGTTGCTGCGCCAGAGTAACATAGCTTCTGATTTTATGAATGGAGAAGTTGAGAATATATCACACTGGAAAACGTATCGAAGCGAAGAATTTGGGCTTGAGTTTCAATATCCTCCAACGGCTACCGTATCTATTTTTGATAACAGTCCTAATGACGATATACGGAATGTTTCAGGTTTTAACATTCAAATCGGTGAGCTTTCATCAAAAGTGATTCAAGTGAGTCCAGAGAAAAACAGTAGTAACGCGCAAACACTTCAGGAACTTCCAATAGGAAAGAGAGAAGAATATCGTGAGACGCAATTTGGGAATGTGGTGGGGCTTAAGCGAATTAGTATAACTTCAAATGGAGAGCGAATCGGTGAAATCGCCATCCTTCTTGGAGATACGTATTACTATGCTATTCAAACAGGCAGCCAATATACACCTGGATTTAGATACGAAGATGAACAGTTGTTTGACGCTGTTGTTTCTACTTTTCAGGTTTCTCAAGGCTCATCCGAAGTTTGGCAAACCTATAAAAATACAGAATTAGGATTCGAGTTAAAATATCCAGATAAGCTAAAGACAGAGTATATACAGTTGCAAACATTCAATCCAGAGTCAATTGAAGCAGCGTATCAAAGAGGAGAACTTACATGTGCCGTCAAAGAAGTTTTTGTAGAAGGCAAGAAATACTGTGTTGCGCAAACGGGAGATTCTGGCGCTGGGAGTACGTATTCTGACTATACGTATGAAACAGTTCTTTACGGAATTGTAATCAAAATATCTTTTGTGCTTCGGTATATCCACTGTGGTAACTACGGAATTGAGACAAAAGCAGTAGACTGTAGGAACGAACAAACAATGTTTAACCCCGATGTCTTTGCAAACCAAATTTTCTCTACATTTCAATTTATTGATTAATGAAGTTTAAGATATGGCATCGTCGAGACAATTAAAAACAAAGGTAAAAGCGGTACGGAATATAAGGCAGATTACGAAAGCAATGCAGATGGTTGCGGCCACGAAAATGCGCCGGGCGCAGGAAGCTGCGCTGCGTGCGCGGCCTTACGCGAAGAAAGCATTTTCTCTGCTTTTACATTTATTGCAATATGCAGAAGCTGAAGGAATTTCTGGAATGTATCTTGGAGGAAATGACCAAAATCACAACAAAAAAGAAGAGCAAAGACCTTTAGCTTTAGTGGTTGTAACAAGTGATAAAGGTTTGGCAGGAAGTTTTAATAGCGCAGTATTGCGTTTAGCAAATCGCTGGAAAGAAGAACAAGAGAGTAGAGGGAGCCAAGTCGAAATTGTGGCGGTAGGGAAAAAAGGAAGAGATTTTTTTAAGGCGCGAGGAGGGATAATTGCTGCTGAATTTTTTAAGTTTTCAGATATTGTTACGCTTTCTGATATAACACCGTTGATGAAATGGATTTTGCAAGCTTATGAGCAAGGTCAGTATGAAAGAATTGTATTTTGTTCAATGCACTTTATTTCAGCTTTAGTACAGAAGTCAGCAATTCATCAGATATTACCGTTAGAGAAGGGAGAACTCGAAGGGATTATTGAAAGTATTATTCCAAAAACTGGGCGCTATGCAGGGGTTGTAGAAAATCAGCAATCAACAATCAACAATCAACAATTATCCTATATTCTTGAACCTTCCGCGCAGATGATTTTAGATGAATTAGTGCAAGATTTAATTCGAGTGATGATTGTTCATTTGATATTCGAATCAAACGCTTCAGAACATTCAGCCAGAATGGTCGCGATGAAAAACGCCACCGAAAACGCAGAAAACCTTATGGAAACCTTGAATTTGCAATTAAACAAAGCCCGTCAAGCGGCTATAACCCAAGAGCTTGCAGAAGTTACTACGGCAAAGGAGGCGTTAACATCAGAATAATATGACAAAAGGAACAATTGTGCAAATTATGGGGCCGGTGGTGGATATCGAGTTTGAGAAAGATTTGCCGGAATTAAAAACGGCTCTTGTCGTGAAAAGGCAAGGGAAAGATTTGGTATTGGAAGTAGCGCAGCATTTGGGTGGGAATCGCGTGAGAACAATTGCCATGGCTTCCACTGATGGCTTGGAAAGAAAGCATGAAGTAGAGAATACAGGAAAACCAATTTCAGTGCCGATTGGCGAGGGAGTGCTCGGCCGCGTGTTCGATGTGCTTGGAAATGCAATTGATGGGCAAGGTGCTGTGAAAGGAGAGAGATATTCAATCTATCAGCCAGCTCCGCCTCTGGAAGAACAAAGAGTGGAGCCTGAAGTTTTTGAAACAGGAATCAAGGTCATCGATTTATTAGCTCCAATGTTAAAAGGAGGAAAAGTTGGATTATTTGGGGGTGCTGGGGTAGGCAAAACCGTGTTGCTGCAGGAACTTATCCATAACACTGCAAAAGAGCACGGAGGTTATTCCGTATTCGCGGGAGTGGGCGAGAGAACGCGCGAGGGAAATGATTTGTACCGAGAAATGAAAGAATCAGGAGTGCTGAAAAATACTGCCATGGTGTTTGGGCAAATGAATGAGGTGCCGGGCGCGCGATTTAGAACAGCATTAGCAGGTTTGAGAATGGCAGAATATTTCCGCGACGAGAAACATAAGGATGTTCTTCTTTTTATTGATAATATTTTCCGCTTTGTGCAAGCAGGATCTGAAGTTTCGGTGTTGCTTGGAAGAATGCCATCTGCGGTTGGATATCAACCAACTCTTGCCACTGACATGGGTGAACTTCAAGAGCGAATTACTTCAACAAAGAACGGTTCTGTAACTTCGGTGCAAGCAATTTATGTGCCGGCCGATGATATTACAGATCCCGCGCCTGCAACTACTTTCAGCCACCTTGATTCTACTATTGTTTTATCTCGTGAGTTGGCTTCCCTTGGAATTTATCCAGCAGTTGATCCCTTAGCTTCCAGATCTTCAGCTCTTGATCCTCGCATAGTCGGAGAAGAGCACTACAATATTGCAAGAGAAGTGCAGAGAATTTTGCAAAGATACAAGGAGTTGCAGGATATTATCGCGATTCTTGGAATGGAGGAACTTTCAGACGAAGATAAACTCACTGTGAACCGCGCCCGCAGAATTCAGCGATTCTTGTCGCAGCCATTTGCTGTTGCTGCGCAGTTCACCGGCCGCGAAGGAAAATACGTCTCTTTGCCCGAATCCGTCCGCGGCTTCAAAGAGATCATCGAAGGCAAACACGACACCAAAGAAGAATCCGCATTTTACCTCAAGGGTGGAATCGCAGAGGTATAATATTATGAATTTTCCTTTACGAGTTTTTGCAATCGATAGAGAAGTATTTTTTGGCGATGCAAAATCGGTGATTGTTCCTGGCGCAAAAGGCCAGATGCAGATTTTGGCAGAGCACGCGCCTTTGGTTTCGCTTCTCAAAGAGGGCGATATTGTGATTGAGCAAGAAAACGGCCAAAAACAAACCATCCCCATCCAAAGCGGCACCCTCGAAGTTATTGACAAGGAGGTTGTCGCCTTGGTGAATTTTTGATATGAATGATGTTACTCCAGGTGATTCGTATAAAATTATCAATACGCGCATTTCAGAAGAACTTGATCAATTGTATAAAACAAATCAGATTTTTCTTGCGCTTAATACTGCTGGATTATCCGCAGTATTGTTGTTTTCGGAAAAGCTCGATATATTAGAAACTTTCTTCGTCGGCACAGTAGGATTCTCGATTTCATTTTTGTGGTTTCTTGCAGGAAAAAAACAAAAAGCTTGGTTTGATTGGTGGACGAAACAAGCACGGGATATGGAAGAGAAAATGCCTATAAAAATATGGACGGATGTTTCAAATGATATAAATCCAGAAGACGATAAGCGTGACAATGATTTTTTGAAGGGAAAATTCAGTAAATATGGATGGTTTGGAAGATCACGCGATCTTCAAGGAATATATCATGAGGATGGAAAACTAATATTAAAATTGGGTTCAGGATTGTGGGGGGTTATTGGTTGGCTTCCCACCCTGTTTATGATAGCTTGGGCAGTTTTTATACTTTTATCTTTCAACTCTACAAAATCGGGATTACAACTGAAAGAGAATCAAGAAAAGCAGACGCAGAATACGAAGGAGATGTTAATAGTAGAAGACCTGTCGGAAGCAGAAAATCCAGACATTCTCTCGCCAGAAGAGGTTGCTATGTATGTTGGCGCATATGAGTTTGGCGAAGTCGGAAAGAGAAGTGGGATTTTAATGATCAAAGAAGATCAAACTGGTGGGTTTGATTTTTTGTTGGATGTAAATAGAGGTGCTCCATCATACAATAGTGGACGCATTGTAGGGGAACTTACTTTTGAAAACAATATTGGAACATATATAACTGCTAAATATGGCGGTATTTGTGAACTTACTTTTGAGTTTCAGGAAGATAAAATGATCGTTACCCAAAACGAAGAATATTTTGGGTGTGGATTTGGCCATGCCGTATATGCAAATGGTGAGTATCTCAAAACAAGTTCAGAGTCTCCAGAGTTTTATTAGCTATACATAAATTTCCCGACCGTTGGTTTTTTGCAGAGCTGGTTTAGAGAATAAGTTGAGCTTTATTCTACAGCGAGAGCTCAATTTCGCTATCTATGATATTTTTGGTAGAATAGCTACATCGATTTGGAGGAGGGAAGCTAATGATAATTATCTGGGCAGGATGGGCATTGGTTGCGCTTTTGATCCTGAGCGGGTGCGGCATGGGCGTTCTGCGTTATGTGAGTTGGGGGAATAAGCGCTTTGCCGGAATAGAGAGGAAGTTCGGAATCCGATCAATAGCTGCTGTGTGGATATGCGCTGTACCGTTGGCAGTATCACTACCCGGTTTGTACTTTCATAGTACTTTGTGGACGGTTGGTTTACTCTTCGGACCTTTCATATGGGGATTCGGGTTTATAATCCCAATCCTTTATGCTCAAAGTCTTTTACCTCATCTTTTCGCGAAAAGATGAGGGGGTTCTGTTTAATCAATCGCCCGCAGCTCAATCTTATTTGAGAGTAAGTCGGGCGTATTTTTTTTGCTTGCTTTCAAAAACTTTTTGTGATAGGAGAAAGATGAAATTCTGCAGGGAGGGAGGATAATGCCTTGGCATGAATGTCCAAACCATCCTAATGTGTGGTCCTTAACGGGAGGGATATGTGGAAGGACTATTCGATCTTGGCCTCGATGCACAAAGTGTAAACAGGATTATCCCTTGATTAAATACGAGACCGAAGAGGGTAGGAAACGGAGGTTGCAAGAAAGAAAACCAAGAACGGACTCATGGGAGTGGTATCATGACGACGTTCAATGTGAGGGTTTAGTTCTGCACGAAATTGTGCGATGTCAACAAACCCTTGCAATAGTTATTCCCTCGTGGGAGAGAAAATAAGTATCAGGTGCCCGCTGTCTCAATCGGGCACTTCTTTTTGTCCCAGAGATATTATCGTATAATCAAAAGATATGGTAGAGAAACATACATGCGAAGCGGTGGTGATTCATTGTATTGATTTTCGGTTTCGGAAGAAGCTCAATGAATATTTAATGTCGCGATTTCCGGAAGGATATGATTTGATTTCGGTTGCAGGCGGAATAAAACGACTCGTCTCGGATTCGATTGAAAACAACTTTATTTTAGAACAACTCAAAATTTCGCATAAACTTCACGAACCCAAAGTCATCGTGCTTATTCAGCACGAAGATTGTGGCGCATATGGCGGAAGTAAATCGTTTGGTGATTTTGAAAAGGAAAAAGATTTTCAGGCATCAGAACTAAATAAAGCAGAAGCTATTTTGAAAGCACAATTTTCACAAAAAATAGAACAATATTTTGTTCGTGTTTCGGGGAAAATAACTTCTTTATGAAAAATGAAAGCTCGGAGGAAGGCCGAGCTTTATTGGTCGTGTTTGTCGCGTACCCGTTTGTCGCGTGCCCATTTTATAAGCACGACTGCCACGAATGCTACGATAAAGACAATCCAAAGAGTGAAGAAAAGTTGTAGAAGCGGGGCTAACGCAGGGTCAAGAGGCGATGCTACCAACAGTACAAAGATGACGAGCGTGAAAAGAGCTAAAAAACGTATCAGAAACTCTTCAAGTTTCATTTTTGTCTCCCTGTCTATGGTTTCTTTGATTTTTGTGGTATAGTAAATTATATGGCAAATGTAACCATTTATACAACCCCAACGTGCGTTTACTGCAGAGCAGCAAAAGAGTTTTTTGGAGAACACAACGTGCAATACGAAGAAAAAGATGTAGCACGGGACGAACAAGCAAGAGAGGATATGATTTCCAAGTCTGGCCAGATGGGAGTTCCCGTGATTGAAGTGAACGGTGAAATCGTGATCGGATTTGACGAACCAAAGCTGTCTCGACTTCTCGACATTCAATCTTAACAATGGAGCCATTGAGTTTTGCTTTTATTATCTCTGCCTTTTTCGCGGGTATTGTTACATTTTTGGCGCCATGCACTTTTCCTTTGGTGCCGGGCTATTTGAGTTTTATCAGCGGAACAGGAAAGACAAGGTCAAAGATATTTTTCAATAGCGTTTTGTATGTAATTGGGTTTAGCGCCGTATTTATTTTGTTCGGAAGTTTGTTTGGTCTCGGTGGCTCCATATTTTTTCAATATCGCGATATTTTGGCTAAGCTCGGGGGCTTATTTGTTATCCTGTTTGGGTTATTTCTTTTGGCTCCGGCAATTGCGGCAAAAATTCCTCTCTTGAAATTTTTTGTCGCAGAGCGTAAAGGAAATTTTGCAAATAAGTTAACGCCCGGAAAACCGGCGAGCTCTTTTCTTTTTGGGGCAAGCTTTGCTTTCGCATGGAGTCCTTGCGTAGGGCCCATACTTGGCGTAGTTCTTACGCTTGCCGCTTCTTCTGCCACAGTGGGTCAGGGTGCGTTCTTGTTGCTTATATTTTCTTTGGGATTGGCAGTTCCCTTTTTACTTTGCGCGCTCGGAATTGGATGGGCATTCGCGCATTTTGGCAAAATAGCAAAATATTTGCATTTCGTGTCTCTCGCAGGAGGGATATTTCTTGTTGCGCTGGGAATCATGATGGTAACCAACAATTTTTTGTTTTGGACTGCTCTTGTGTACCGATTCTTTGATTTCTTTAACATCAACTACGAAGAGGCTTTGCTCGAATTTCTCTAGAGATAAAACATGCAAAAGACAATAAAGAAGCAGCAGAGAAGTCTCTGCTGCTTGGCTGTGGGGTTAGTCCCATTCTTTGATGCGAGAATCAAAAGCTCTTTCTTGTGCGCGCCAGTCATCCTCTGTAAGGATGACTGGCGGAGGCGTACTTATAAGAAGGTTAGATCCTATTATTCTACAAGGAGTATCTTCTTCCGGTCGGTCTCCAGGTTCCCATTCTTGGTGCTTCATTTTTTGCTGTTTCCTCCCATAACTCCTTGCTAGCTTCCGACAGTATTATAATTATTATTACACATCGTCGGGGGTTTATCAAACTTAGTGAGTAAGGTAATATAAAATATGGCTCAAACGCAGGATAACCTTCTTCCAACTATCTTTGTGATTTTGGGGGCAACCGGAGATTTAATGCGGCGCAAGTTAACGCCCGCCTTATTTCATTTGTATGAAAAAGGAGATCTCCCGCCGCTTTTTCAAGTGATAGGATTTTCTCGCGACGAGTTGACCGTCGAAGGTTTTCGTAAAATGGTTGCCGGCATTGTGAGAGAAAGGGTGCCAGGAGCTGACCAATCCACAATAGAAAAGTTTGTTAAATTTTTTGCGTACCAGCATGGATTTTTTGAGGAAGACAAGGGCTATCGGGAAATGGCTTCCTATCTCGGTCGAAAAGACGGGGAGTGGATGGTATGCGCCAACAAGCTTTTTTATATCGCAGCCTCCCCGCAATTTTACGAAACTATTTTTCGGAAGTTAGCTTCGTCTGGACTCACGAAACCATGCAGTCCTAAAGAAGGATGGACGCGCGTGATCGTGGAGAAACCTTTTGGTAAGGATTTAAAGACTGCGCAAGCGCTTGATGCGCTTTTGGGAAAACTTTTCAAAGAAGAGCAGATCTATCGTATTGATCATTATCTTGGCAAGGAAACTGTGCAGAACATTTTGGCGTTTCGATTTTCCAACTCTTTTTTACAGGGTTCGTGGAATGCAAAAGCAGTTGAGAGCATCAAAATTCAGCTTTTCGAAAAAGAGGGAGTAGGAAATCGAGGAGGATTTTATGATGGGATTGGAACTCTGCGAGATGTAGGGCAGAACCATGTGCTTCAACTTTTAGCATTATTTACCATGGAAAATCCCGGAGCATTCGATGGGAGTTCTATCCGAAGAGCAAGAGCACAGATTCTGCGATCTTTAAGAAGTTTAAAGCCAAAAGAAATTGAAGAAGCGACACTGCGAGGACAATATGAAGGATATACCAGTGAGAAGAACGTTGCTCCAGATTCACAAACAGAAACCTACTTTCGCATTGAAACATTCCTTGATGCGTCACGGTGGAAGGGAGTACCTGTTATTCTGGAAAGCGGAAAAGAAATGTCAGAAGATCGCGTGGATGTTATAGTAACTTTTCGTCACTACACTCCATGTCTTTGCCCACCGGCAAGTGGAAAACACTATCAAAACGTTTTGTATTACCATATTCAACCGCGAGAGGGAATTGACGTTTCTTTTTGGGTGAAAAAACCAGGACCTGAAATGACGATTGAGGAACGCGGTTTTTCGTTTGACTATAAAAAGGCGTTTGAAGGAACAGAATTTTCCGATGCGTATGAAAGACTTTTATTACACGTTATCCGTGGTGATCAAACGCTTTTTGTGAGCACCGAAGAGATTATGGCAGAGTGGAAATTCGTAGATCCCATATTGCGCGCCTGGCAGCAAAACAAAGTTCCTCTCACAATATATAAAAAACATTCTTCAGAAATTGATGAATCAACTTAAAACCAGGCTTGGGAAGAGCCCCCGATTTAATCCCTTCGCCTCTGCTTCTGCCATTGCTCTTATTTGGGTTATAGTGGCCTTGCTTGTAGCAAGTTCTCTTTTTAATTTCCTCATCGAAATTCCGTTACTTCTCGTCTTGACTACAATCATTGCCCTTCCTTTAAGCTTTTTCGCGGGCCTAAACAGATCATTCGCCAAGATCGTGTTATTGTTGATCCCAGCTTCTATAGTCGTGAGTTCTGCTCTTACGTTTGCTCGAGTCGGTATTCCGCTGGTTGTAGCAATCCTGATTCTATTCCTCGCCATTGCTGTTGTTCCCGTGGCCTGGGCACGTCTCCGCACAGATGAGTTTGAGTTTCGAACACTCCTGGTGAAGAGTATTTTCCCGGGAGTGGTACTTCTGTTAGCTACTCCTGTTGTTTTGGTCGCCATTATTGGGGTATTGAGGTTGTTAACTCCCATAAATCCCTAACCTTGATTCCTTAGTAAAAAACCCTCTTACCCCCCGGTCATAGATTCGGGTACTGCCCGTTGGGCAAGTTGCACAATATCCTTTTTGCGATCTATATGTGCAGGAGCCATAGAAATTATGAAAGTGGAGAATCTGGATAAGGTAGTCTGACCGTTGTTAAGTACGGGTAAGTCCCAAGCTGAACGGCATTGCGAATAACTTTAGCCGCTTCTTCGTCTTTTGTATGTACGAGTAATCCGGTTTCTTGGACGCTATCTACTAGAGAATTTGGGATATGAGGTTGGCTAGAACCGGGCACATAACCTCGGGCAATAAGGGCCATCGTAGTGAGAACTCCATACTGTCCGTTGTTCTCGAGGATCGCGAGAATTTTCATTTCATATAAACTTTCCTTTTTAGGATATTGCATTTTGGTGGGCGATAGGGAATTGATGTTAAGAGATACTTTATGCGAGGAGTTGCCGTGAAGACAAAAGTACTAATCTCTAGAGTTCAAAAGTTTTTGGGTGTAGTATGGAAATATGTCAAAACAGATTGGGTGCATCGGTCTCGGAAAAATGGGGCAAAATATGGCTTTGCGGCTGCAAAAGAAGGGATGGCAGGTTTTTAGTTTTGATGTGAATGGGAAAGGAAACGCCAAGAGCATTGAGGAATTGGTGAATTCGCTGGCAACGCCTCGGATTATTTGGTTGATGGTGCCGGCGGGAAAACCAGTAGACAATGTTTTGCAAGAGCTAACGCCACTTTTGAATCGAAGCGATGTTGTGGTTGATGGAGGAAATTCGTTTTATGAGGATTCGATAAAACGAGCAAAGAAACTTGCTGCAAGAGGGATTTATTTTTTGGATGTGGGAGTTTCAGGAGGTCCGAGCGGTGCAAGAAATGGAGCTTGTTTGATGATAGGAGGAGAAAAAGCTATTTTTGAAAAATATGAAGAGTTTTTTCGAGATTTAGCAACGCCCGAAGGATATGGATATATGGGAGAGTTTGGAGCGGGGCATTTTGTAAAAATGGTTCACAACGGCATTGAATACGGCATGATGCAGGCGATCGCCGAAGGGTTTGCGATGATGAAAAAATCTCCATTCAAATTGAATCTTCAAGAAATTGCAAGACTTTATAATCACGGCAGCGTTGTTGAATCACGACTTGTGGGTTGGTTGGAAAATGCATTTGAACAATTTGGCGATGACTTAAAAAATGTTTCAGGCAGTGTAGGGCATACGGGCGAAGGTGAGTGGACAGTGAAAACCGCAAAGAAATTCGGCGTGGATGTGCCAGTTATTAAAAATTCAGTAAAGTTTCGTGTTGATTCTGCGAAAAGGCCAAGTTACACCGGCAAAATTCTTACTGCCCTGCGCAACCAATTCGGCGGCCACAATGTAAAATAGTTTTTGTTGAATAACACATTTGGAGCGATCGCAGCGATTGTGTTATTATAGAATTATGAAGGTGCCGATTACAGATAAATTTCTTTGGGGATTATATAATTGTATCGAGCAGGCTAGTCGAACTTATGATCTTGTTGCGCCGCCGCGATCTCTCTATCAGTATGTGTATCGGGACACAATTCGTCTAAAGCGTGAGTACGACAGACAGAAAGCAAGGCGAAGTTTTAGTCAGTTTGTCCGTTATTTACAAGAGAAAGGTTACATTAGAGTTAAAACGTTGGAAGGAACGAAAGGAATGCTTCTCACGCCGAAAGGAGCAGCGAGGGTATTGCAGGTAAGGCGAAAAATCAAAGAAAAGAAAAAGCGCAAGGATGGAAAATGGATAATGGTTATTTTTGATATCCCAGAAAAAAAGAAAAAGGCAAGGGAGTTTTTGAGAGATGCGCTGGTAGATTTAGGCTACGAGCAGTTTCAAAAAAGTGTTTGGATATGTCCATACGATGTATATAAAGAAACCGAAGAAGCAGTAAGGTCGTATCAAACGATTCCTTACGTAAGGTTATTTCTCATTGAGGAATTAACATGATTGGTGCGATCGCATCAAAAATGTTATATGGCAGAAGATGTCAATGAATATGAGAAATAACAAAAAGGTATGGTTGACTATAAAAAATTAAAAGAACTCGCGAAACTAATTCGGTATTATATTCTGCTTTCGACTACGGAGGCGGGATCGGGGCATGCGAGTTCCTCTCTGTCTGCGGTAGAATTGATGGCGGCGTTGTTTTTTGGAGGAATTTTTCACGCGCGCGTGGAAGATCCTATGCATCCAAACAACGATCGGTTGATTTTTTCCAAAGGGCACGCATCTCCTTTGTTGTATGCCTTGTATGGAACTGCGGGAGCGATAACCGAAGACGAAATAAAAACGTTGAGAAAATTCGAAAGCAGACTAGAAGGACATCCCACCATGGCGTTTCCTTATACCGAAGCTGCTACCGGATCTTTAGGGCAGGGGCTTTCCATTGGTGTGGGTATGGCGATGAATGCAAAATATATAGACAAGCTCTCCTATCGAACGTACGTTCTTTTGGGCGACAGCGAAATGGCAGAAGGATCTCAATGGGAAGCGATGCAGATAGCAGCGCATTATAAGCTCGATAATTTGGTTGGAATTATTGATGTAAATAGATTAGGGCAACGCGGAGAGACAATGTACGGGTATAATTTGGAAGATTATGAAAAACGAATTTCTGCATTTGGTTGGGAAACAATTCTTGTTGATGGGCACAATCTCGAACAGATTTTAGATTCTTATAAACGGGCAATGAGTATACACGATAGGCCTACGATGATTATTTCGAAAACGCTGAAAGGCAAAGGCGTATCGTTTTTGGAAGACCAGGAGGGGTGGCACGGGAAAGCGTTGAACAGAGAAGAATATGCAAAAGCAGTTGTCGAGCTTGGCGAGGTTGACCGTTTCGTTCGAGGCGAAATTGCAAATCCAGAGAATCACTACCCGCACATTCCAGAAGCAAGACCAACTGCCGAGCTTACATACTCAACAAAACCTTTAGCAACAAGAAAGGCATATGGAAATGCAATTACGAGGTTGTTTCTCGAGTTCCCGAACATAGTAATACTCGATGGAGAAGTGAGCAACTCTACGTATGCAGAAACCTTTAAGCAAAAGTATCCGGAGCGATTTTTTGAAATGTACATTGCAGAACAGAATATGGTGGGAGTTGCGGTTGGATTTTCGCGACGCGGCAAAATTCCTTTTGTTTCCACATTTGCCGCATTTTTTACGCGAGCTTTTGATCAAATCCGAATGAGCCAATATTCAAATTCAAATATTAAATTTGTTGGTTCACACGCCGGAGTTTCAATCGGTGAAGACGGAGCATCTCAAATGGGATTAGAAGATATAGCCACGTTCAGAACTTTACGAGATAGCGTGGTTTTATATCCCTGCGACGCTATTTCTACCGAAAAACTCGTGGAGGAAGCAGCGAAACATTTTGGCAATGTATACATCCGAACAACAAGAAAAGATACACCGATTTTATATGAACCCAGTGAGGAATTTCCTATCGGAGGAAGCAAAACTCTGCGACAAAGCGAAAATGATGTTGTGACGGTTGTGGCGGCCGGCATCACCGTTTTCGAGGCTTTGGCAGCTTATGAAGAATTACAGAAACAAGGAATTTCTGTCCGAGTTATCGATTTGTATAGTATAAAACCAATTGACAAAGAAACACTTCAGAAGGCAGCAGGCGAGACAAAAGCAGTTGTTACGGTGGAAGATCATTATCCCGAAGGAGGTATAGGAGAAGCCGTGGCTTCGGCAATGAGTTCTCATAATATAGCAATCCACATCTTGGCCGTCCGCAAAATTCCCAAAAGCGGAAAACCCGAGGAATTATTAGAATACGAGGATATATCAAAAGACGCGATCATACGTAAGGTGAAAGAATTACTTGAATCATAAATACAAAATGAAAACTCACAGTACAGTCCAAAGAATTTCTTATGAAGCGTTCTACGATTTTCAATCCCGCCTTTTTGTTCCGGTAAATGATTTCTTGTCACTGATCACCATAATATCTATTTTGGGGATTATCCTTGAAACTGTACCCTTTCTTGACCCATATACGAATTTCTTTCAAGCAGTAGAATACATAACTGTTTTCTTTTTTTCTTTTGAGTACATAGGTCGTGTTGTCGCAACAAAGAAACCCTTACGTTATATCGTAAGCTTTTTTGGGATAGTGGATTTCTTAGCAATCTTGCCAACCTATCTTGGATTATCTAATTTAACCTATTTGAAATCCGCTCGCATGTTTCGCATTTTAAGATTTTTAAGAGTTTTAAGATTAGTTAAACTCACGCGAGTCATCAAGAAAGGTAGTCATCATGAAGATATCGAGCATTATTCGAGTATTCATAGCATGACCATAAAGATTTATTTGTTTGCAATGTTGACTACGGTGGTAGTTTTGGGGACTTTAATATATGTCTTTGAAAGCGATCAACTCGCTTTTTCGAGTATACCTTCTGGCATGTTGTGGACGCTCCAGGCAATACTTGGAGATTCGACCGCAACGCCCAAATCACTCCCTGGACAGATGATAAACCTGGTTGCCCGCTTTGTAGGACTTGTTATGCTCGGATTTTTAATTCATATTGTTGGAACTACGGTAAATCGATTTCTATTGGGTTCAAGAAGGATTAGCAGAGAAAAAGATATTGCCTCATGAAAATTTTTCAGGCTTCAAGTAGGGAAGAAGCGGCTGCGAAAGCGGGAAAACAGGTTTCACTGTTTGTAAAGCAAATGAAGAAGAATCCCGTTCTCTTGCTTTTGTCTGGCGGATCCTGTCTGGAAGTGGTGGATAGTATTGATCCTGGCGTATTCGGAAATCAGGTAACAGTTGGGATGCTCGATGAGCGCTATAGTCGTGATCCTTCAATAAACAACTTCGCGCAGTTTGCAAATCGTATCCTGTGTCAAGAAGGGTGGAAACGAAATGCGCGTTTTATTGATACAAGAGTGCAGGCGCAAATTATCAACGAAGAAGAGGTGCCGGAAACCTTTCAAGAGTTTGCAGCAAGGACTCACAACAGTTTCAAGAAATGGAAAGAAACAAATCCCGCAGGCCGTGTGATTATTACCCAAGGAATCGGAGAAGATGGGCATACGGCGGGCATTATGCCATATCCCGAGAATCCAGAGTTATTTGCAAGATTATTTGACGATTCCAAGCGATGGGTAGTAGGGTATAATGCTGATGGAAAAAGTCCTTATCCTTTGCGAGTAACCATGACACTCCCATTTTTGCGTGAGATAGTGGATTATTCGGCGGTGTACGTCGTTGGGCAAAGCAAGAAGGTGGTGCTCGAACGCGTGCTCTTAGAGAAAACCAAGGTGTGGGAAATTCCAGCTCGTATCATCCACCAAATAAAAAACGTTTTCCTGTTCACCGACATTTCATAATTGTGCTAGGCTTAGCCTAGCACAATTAAGCCTAGCACAATTAGCACAACTAGCACAAAGCTTCATGAGAAAAGTAAGGTTTGCACAAAATTGCGTCTATCATATTTATAATCGAGGAGTAGAAAAGCGGGATATTTTTCTAAAAGACGGTGATCGGTGGCGATTTCTGCAAGGATTGTTTCTGTTTAACGACAAGAAGAGTACGGCTAATCTTCTCTGGAGAATCGAAAGAGAAAATCAAGGCAAAATAAATTTCCGCATCCTTAGAGAATTTGTGGAAAAAAACAGCGCAAACCGGAAACCGCTTGTTCGGATAATGGCAGATTGCCTTATGCTGAATCATTATCATCTAATTCTTGAGGAACTCGTAGATGGAGGGATTACAAAGTTTATGCACAAGCTCGGCACTGGCTATACGATGTATTTTAATAAGAAATATGAGCGTGTAGGAGGGCTTTTTCAAGGTACGTTTAAGGCCGTACTTGTAGATAATGATGAGTACTTGCGTAATCTTATTGCATATATAAACGTGATCAATCCGGCAGAACTTATTGAACCCGGATTAAAAGAAGAAGGTATCAAACACGTAGAAAAGGTAATGGCTTTCGCAGATAAATTTATTTGGAGCACGCATCAAGAGTATTTAGAACAGAGAGATTCTCCTCTTATTGATAAGGGTGAGGCAGGAACGCTTTTTCAATCGCCTGGGGAATACGTAGAGTTTATACGTATGGTACTCTTAAACAAGAAGCGCGATAATACTATTAATCATCTTATTCTGTGCTAGGTTAAGCCTAGCACAGAATAAAATTAAAATGTTTCTTCTTCGATTTTTGTGGAGGTATAAGATAGGAACTCTCATCGCAGTTGCTTGGTTTATTTGTTCTTTTATACTTCTTGCTAGCATAAGTTCTATCACTAGGGATCCCACCATCCTTAGACTTGTCTCGATCGGTGCTTTTCCTGGGCTCATTGGGATTACTTTTGATTTCTGGGTGGTTTGTGGCTTGGCTGGGTTGCTTTCTTTCAGAGGGGTTGGCGAAGCATGCGCTCCAAACTGGCTTGCCTTTCTTGGTTTATTTATAACCGTTGTACTCTTCCTTTTTGTTGGCGCAATAACAGAGTTCATGATTCGTAAATTTTTCGGACGTAGAAATGAAATCACAAAATCTTAAAGCAAAAATATTTGTCGACAGCGGGGATCCAAATGAGACGGAAGAGTTACTAAAGCTCTTGGGGTTTTTGGATGGGCAGACGACGAATCCGACGTTGATTGCAAAAAATCCGGAAGCGAAAGCAAGATTGGAAAGGGGAGAAAAATTCACCGAAGAAGAAATTTTTGGATTTTACAAGCAGGTTGTGCAGGAAATCTCAAGCCTTATTCCACAAGGTTCTGTTTCAGTTGAAGTATACGCAGATAAAAATACCACGGCACAACAAATGCTAAAGCAGGGACGAGAGATGTTTTTGTGGATTCCAGGTGCCCATATTAAATTTCCGACCAATGCAGAGGGATTGAAGGTGGCAGAGCAAGCAATAAAAGAGGGAATGAGAATAAATATGACGCTATGCTTTTCGCAAGAGCAAGCAGCGGCGGTGTACTCCGCGACCACGGGAGCTAAACGTGGCGATGTATATGTTTCTCCTTTTATTGGGCGTCTTGATGATAGGGGAGAAAACGGGATGGATTTAATTAAAAATATTATTGAGATGTATAAAAAAGGGGATGGGCACGTGGAAGTTTTGACTGCAAGTGTGCGTAATATGAATCATTTTATGTATGCGCTGCAACTTGGGTCTGATATTATTACGGCGCCCTTTAAAATCCTCAAAGAATGGGGAGAAAGGGGAATGCCAATGCCCGAGGACGATTTCGTGTATGATTCAGGAAGTCTCAAGTCAATTCCTTATCGAGAAATTGATTTGCACAAAGACTGGAAAGAGCATACTGCCTATCATCAGTTGACTGATGCTGGAGTAGAACGATTTTCGGCAGATTGGAACGTATTGCGGAGATAATAATAGTGAATAAATTGAACGTATGTACATTTTGTTCACTGATTAACGTATCCTCGCGGGAAATTGCTTTTGCGGCGAGGAGTTTTGTTTTCGGAAGAGGAGTGATACAATGTGTTTATGAAGTATGATTTAATCATAGTCGGATCCGGGGCGGCGGGGTTGGCAGCGGCGCTGTATGCGGGGCGATATAAAATGTCTACCCTTGTGATTGAAGGAGAGTTTGGAGGAGAAACAAGTACAGCAGGAAGTATTGAAAACTACCCTGGTGTAAAAGCAATTGATGGGTACGACTTAATGAAAATAATGAAGGATCAGTCGCAAGAGTCAGGAGCTGAAATCAAAAAAGGAAAGACTGTTCGCATTGAGAAAATGGAAGAAGGTTGGAATGTCAAAATGGAAAAGGGAGAGGCATGGCAAGCGACGGCGGTAATTCTGGCGATTGGTTCACGACGACGCCACCTCAATTTACCAAACGAAAAAGAACTTACAGGCAAGGGCGTGCATTATTGCTGGACGTGCGACGGCCCTTTGTACGGCGGCAAAACTTTGGCAATGGTGGGTGGAGGAGATTCTTCGGTAAAAGGCGTGAACTTTTTGGCAGAATACGCAAAGAAAATTTATTTAATCGTGCGAGGATCAGAAGTGCGCGCAGAGCC
>CAYHVI010000006.1:0-41344 GCA_964359655.1 uncultured Candidatus Saccharibacteria bacterium | reverse complement strand
GACTATGATATATTAGAGGTATGCCACGTGGTGTTCGCCAATTTGAAATTGGAGGCATTTACCATATTATTAATCGAGGCGTAGAAAAACGTACAATTTTTCTTAAGTCCCAAGATTATAGCCGCTTTATTCTAGGACTTGAGTTTTTTAACGATCACAATGCTATCAATCTATGGGAATTGGTGACGAAGGCAGCAAGAGATAACAAAAGTTTATTCGAAGAACGGCGGAGAAGTCGCCAGCCAATTGTGGAGTTGATGGCTTTTGCGCTGATGCCGAATCATTATCATCTTATCGTACGAGAAATCACAGATGGAGGAACCTCACTATTTATGCGCAAGATGGGCGGCTATTCCATGTATTTCAATAAGCAGTATGACCGAGTTGGACCCTTATTTCAGTCACGCTTCAAAGCAGTACATATTCAGGACGATACGCAACTCAATATAGTATTCCTGTATGTCCATACCAACCCGGTCGAGTTAAAAGAGCCGATGTGGAAAGAGCGGAAAGTCCAAAATTTCAAGGGCGCAATTGATTGGTTAGAAGAATACCGATGGTCAAGTTATCATGACTATATGAAGAAGTTCACATTTCCACATGCAACCCAAAGAGATTTTTTCCTCGATTTTTATGGTGGGGAAAAAGTTTGTCGAGAGGCAGTGGAGAATTGGATAAAAATGAAGGCGCGAATCACGAATGTAGAACTTACTGTTATGGAATAGACTGAAGCAAAAGCTGGGACTGTCCCAGCTTTTGCTTCAGTCCCAGCTTTTGCTTTGTAGGGGAGTCCTATTTGAATTCAAATTTAGAGTACAGTATAATAGGATATTGTGGGAAAGAAAAAAAAGAAAAATGGAGGAGGGTTTCACCTTCCCCTGCCGAGCATTCATCTTGAAATTCCAGAGCGGGCAAGGCGCATGATTTTAAGCATCGCGATGTTCGTCTTAGCTGTTATTTTTGTCTTTGCCTTTTTCGAAAGAGCGGGAGCAGCGGGCAATGTATTATTCGAGGGGGCTCGATTCTTAATAGGAAGAGCCATATTCGCGGTTCCTCTCTTTTTTGTTTTCACGGGTTTGGTGCTCTGGAGCATGAAAAAATACAGCGCTCTGCTTGCCTTTTTGGGTCTATTTTTGCTTATCTTTTCCACGAGTGGCATTTTGGCTACCTTTGCGAGGGCTCGTGGGCAAGATGCTCTCTTTATGGGAGGATGGGTTGGCTCTTTGGTGTCTCTGCCGGCGTTTACCGCATTTGGCTTTTGGGTAGGGGAAATTATTTTTGTTGCGCTTGTTGCCACAGGAGGAGTAATCCTTTGGCAGTTGTTTCCACATGAAAAGGCAGAAAAGCCTTCCTTCAGAGAAGTAGCAAAAGAAAAAATAAAGAAGATTTTCGAGCCGAAATTCGAGGTTTCACAGGTGGAGCCTGAACCCAAGATACAGACGAGCTCTTCGTTCGACTCTAAGGGTGAAGAGGTTTCCTCTTTGTCGAGGCAGGGTACAAAGGGAAAACGCAAGGAAGTGGTTCTATCTGCAGCCTCCGATTATAAAGCTCCTCCGCTTGAACTTTTGGATAAAGAGCAAGGTTTGCCTAACGCAGGTGATATTAAAACCTATTCTGCAATTATCAAAAAGACTTTGCAGAACTTTGACATTCCCGTGGAAATTTCAGAAGTAAATATAGGGCCTGCTGTTACCCAGTATGCGTTCAAGCCCGCAGAAGGAGTCAAGCTGTCGCGGATTACCGCCTTGCAAAACGATTTGGCCTTGGCGTTGGCTGCGCATCCTTTGCGTATCGAGGCTCCCATTCCGGGTCGAGCTCTTGTGGGAATTGAAATTCCGAATAAAACGCGCGCCATTGTGAGATTGCGAAATCTTTTGGAGCAAAAAGAATATCAAGAGTCTTCAGGTGTCTTGCTGTTTGCTTTAGGCAGAGATGTTTCTGGCAATCCCGTATATGCCGACCTTGCAAGAATGCCCCATGTACTGCTTGCAGGCGCAACGGGTTCTGGGAAAACTATGGGACTTACGAATATTATCATGGGTTTGTTGTATCGAAATCCTCCATCGAGGTTGCGCTTTATTTTAATTGATCCCAAGCGAGTTGAATTTCCCGTATATAATGATCTCCCCCATTTGCTCACGCCCGTGGTTTTTGATACCCAGCGCACACTCAACGCCTTAAAATGGCTTATTCGAGAAATGGAGCGTCGGTTTTCCGTGTTCGCAGCCGCGCACGTGCGCGACTTGAAGGGATACCATGCGTTATTCGCAGAACGCCAAGAGAAAGAGAATGGTGAGGAGATGGAAGAAATCCCTTATATCGTGACGGTTATTGATGAATTAGCTGATTTAATGGCGGCTCGAGGAAGGGAATTGGAAGGAATGATCGTACGGTTGGCGCAGATGGCGCGCGCAGTGGGTATTCATCTGGTGCTTGCCACGCAGAGGCCGTCTGTGGAGGTGATTACTGGTTTAATTAAGGCAAACATCACTTCACGCATTGCGTTTCAGGTAGCATCACAAATCGATTCGCGAACTATTTTGGATTCGGCTGGGGCAGAAAAACTTCTCGGCCAAGGCGATATGCTTTTTGTGACGTCAGAGTTCACCAAACCCCGAAGAATCCAAGGCGCGTATATTTCAGAGAAAGAAGCTAAAAAAATTGTGGAATGGTTGAGCCAGGAAACAGAGGGTGTTCAAAAAGAAGATATGGAGCAGAATGACCTTGCGTCTAAAGTGCAGGATGCATTGGAAGGTGGGTTCAACGACGCAGATGACGATCCTTTGTATGAAGAGGCAAAGCGGCAGGTGGTGGAGTCTGGCAAGGCTTCTGCTTCTTTACTTCAGCGGAGATTAAAGATAGGATACGCAAGAGCAGCTCGATTGCTCGATATTTTGGAAGAAAGAGGAGTCGTGGGCCCCGCAGATGGTGCCAAACCAAGAGAAGTCTATGCCTCCAGGGGCCGAGAAGGCGACCAAGGACAGGGGGAGTGGCTAAATCCATGAAAATTTTTTGATATCTAAACATTTATGATAAAGAAAAAAGAACCAAAAAAAAATCCAGTTGATCTCCAGGAAGCGCTCGACGAAATTAAGCAGCGGTTTGGGGAAGGGGCAATTATGAAGCTGTCGGAAGCGAAACCCGTGAATGTAAATGTTATTTCTACGGGGTCTGTGTCTATTGATATGGCTTTGGGAGTCGGAGGGGTTCCTCGCGGCCGCGTGATTGAAATTTATGGGCCAGAAGCTTCTGGGAAAACCAGTTTAGCGTTGCACATTATTGCCGAAGCTCAAAAAGGAGGAGGGGTCGGCGCCTTTATCGACGCGGAACACGCTTTGGATCCTGATTACGCGAGGCGCATTGGAGTGAAGATTGAAGATTTGCTGATTTCCCAGCCTGACTCCGGAGAACAGGCTCTGCAGATTGTGGAAACGTTGGTGCGATCTGGGGAGATCGATGTTTTGGTGATAGACTCGGTAGCGGCGCTTACCCCAAAAGCCGAAATTGCAGGAGAAATAGGAGAATTCCAGATCGGGTTGCAGGCCAGGTTAATGTCTGCCGCCCTGCGAAAGCTTTCGGGGCTGGTTGCGAAAACCAAAACAAGCGTCATTTTTGTAAACCAGATCCGGATGAAAATCGGAGTAATGTTTGGGAATCCGGAAACCACGCCCGGGGGATTGGCATTGAAGTTTTATTCATCCGTGAGAATTGAACTGCGAAGAATAGCTCAAATTAAACACGGAGAAGAAATTACGGGATCTCGGGTTCGGGCAAAAATCGTGAAAAACAAAGTTGCGGCTCCCTTCAAAACCGCGGAGTTCGATATTTATTATAACGAAGGGATTTCCTATGAGGCGGATTTAGTGAACGCGGGACTTAAAGAGGGGCTCCTCACAAAAGCTGGGAGCTGGCTCCAGTTTGAGAATACAAAAATTGGCCAAGGTATGGATGGAGCCAAAACATTTCTGAAGGAAAACCCTGCCTTAGCGAAGAAAATTCGCGAAGAGTTACTTCGCCGTGGCGGAAAGAAGACCTAAGTGGCGCGCGCGCTTTATCGAACGGGAAATTTTTCTCTGGTGGGTGGCGCATAATCCGGTTTTCCCGCGTTTGCGAATCTTCCCGAGGCCAGAGATAAAACGGCGCAGCATGATGATGTCGCGAAAGTCAATATCTCTTAAGTTTTTTTTGCAGAAATAACATTCCATAGTTAGAATGGAATATTTTTTACATCGATCTCTCCGTCTTCTTCGATGATGGGAATTTCTTCTTGGTCCCCGCCAACATCTGACGAAGTTGTGGCGGGTGGCGGGCCGGCCTCATTGTCCCCGCCAGAAGTTGGCACATCTTGGCGGGGACTTTGGGCGGGTTGTTGTCCCTGTGCAAATCCTCCTCTTGGTCCAAGCTGCATACTCTCTGCTACGATCTCGGTGCGGTAGCGCTTGGCTCCGGTATTTTTATCATCCCAGCTTTGGGTTTCTAGTCTTCCTTCGATAAGCACGAGGCTGCCTTTTTTGAGGTATTGGGAAGCAATTTCAGCAAGCCTTCGCCAGAGCACCACGCTGTGAAACTCTGTTTTTTGCTGTTTTGCTCCTGTTTTGTCAGTCCAGATACGGTTCGTCGCCACTCTTAAAGAACACACCTGCTGGCCTGAAGGAGTGGTTCTTGTTTCAGGATCTGCCACGACATTGCCAATTATAACGACTTTATTAAAATTCATTTAAAGATTTCTTCAAGCTTTTCGTCAATATCTTTCAAGTCGATCTTCTCTTCTTTTTTCTGGGTTTCAATCGGCGCAGTTTTAGGAGTTAGAGCAACTCGCGCTTTCTTTACTTTTTTGGCTTGCCTGGCAATAAAGAATCTTAAGATCTGTTCGGTTTCTCTGCATTTTTTCTCTACGAAAGGAAGTTTCTCTTCATTGAGTGAAAACGCAACGACTGCCAGATATCCTTCCTTGAAATGTCGAATGGGAGCTAACAGAGGCTTTTTCCCAAGTATGCGCTGGTCTTCTAAAATTCCTCCCTGTTCTTGAACAAAAGAGACGAATTGCTGAAACAAATCGTTTGCCTCCTCATCGGAAAGCAAAGGCGAAAAAATCAGGCTAAGGTCATAGTTTCTCATAGCGTTAGGTTACCAAAAGATTCTCATTAAGTCAAGGTTGTGCTACAATAGCGCATTATGACAAGGCTCGTAAAGACAATGTTCCGAGAATACGACATTCGAGGGTTAGAAAGCGCAGAAGAGCTCAACGTTTCCTCCATGGAACTTATGGGAAAAGGCTATGGAACCTTTTTACGAGAGAAGGGAGTGAAAAAAGTGGTGATAGGTCATGATAACCGTGGCACTTCAGAATCGTTTTGCGCGGCTGTGATTCAGGGGCTTTTGTCTCAAGGTTGCGAGGTTCGAGAGGTGGGAATCTGCACCACGCCAATGCTGTATTGGGCGCAGTATCATTTTCAGACAAGAGGAGGAGTTATGGTAACTGCGAGCCACAATCCCGTGGGGTGGAACGGTCTCAAGCTTGCGTATGGTTATTCCTCTACCTTAGATAGAGAAGAACTCCTCGAAATGTACGATATTATTCTCAAAGAGAATTTTCGAAAGGAATCAGGGAAAATCCTCAAAAAAGCAGACATCCTTGAGTCTTATGAAGCAGATCTTCTTTCTCGTGTGCAGGGGATTAAACCCTTCCGTATAGTGGTGAATACGGGAAACGGCACTGCCGGGCTTTTTGCTCCACGGATTTTAAGAAACGCAGGATGCGAAGTAATCGAGCATCTGACAAACCCCGATTCTTCGTACCCTCACTATACTCCCAATCCCGCAGAGGTGGAGATGATGGAGGATACCGGAAAAGTAGTAAAAGAACATGGCGCTGATTTTGGTTTCGCGTTCGACGGAGACGCAGATCGCCTGGGATTGGTAGATGAACAGGGGAAAAACATCTGGCCCGATCGCTACCTCATTCTTCTCTCAAGACTTGTGTTGGCCAAACACCCGGGGGCAAAGATTGTGTTTGACGTGAAAGTGTCTGCAGCGCTTCCCGAAGATATCAAAGCGCACGGCGGCATCCCCTTAATGTGGAAGACGGGACACTCTCATATTAAGGCAAAGATAGCAGAAGAAAAAGCAGCGTTTGGTGGGGAGATGTCGGGTCATATTTTTTTTGCCGAAGATTACTATGGGTTTGACGATGCGATATTTGCGGCTTTGAAATTGGTAGAATACTTTTCAACTCAAAACAAAAAGGTTTCAGAAATTATAGCAGGCACTCCTTATTATGTTTCAACTCCCGCCTTGCATGTCGAGTGCCCGGATGAGAAGAAGTATCAGGTAGTTGAAGAGCTTGCAAGAGAGTTTAAGAAAGAGTACGAGGTTATTGACGTGAACGGGGCAAGAGTGTTATTCGGAGACGGTGCGTGGGGGCTTGTGCGCGCATCTTCCAATCTTCCTGCTCTCGTTCTGCGCTTTGAAGCAAAAACAGAAGAAAGGCTCAAAGAAGTCGAAAAGATTTTTCGAAAGAAACTAGAAAAATATCCTTTCGTGAGCAAAAAATGGTATTCTGCGTAAGCTATGGAGAAAGGAGACCGATTTTGGAGCGGACGTCTTCCATGGTCGCTTGAGCGATCGTACGTGCTTTTCTTACGCCTGCTTTTAGAATTTCTTTGAGATAAAGATCTCTTGTGAGGAGCTCTTTTTTCTTTCTGCGAAAGGGTGCCAACTTGTCGATGAGAAGTTCTGCTGTCTCCTTTTTTAAAGAGGCATATCCTTTACCTTGAAACTTCTTCTCTATATCGGAGAGAGGTTCTTGTGCAAAAAGAGAGTAAATGGCCAAAAGATTGGAAACGCCGGGTTTTTTTGTTGGATTGTAAGTAATGTTTTTGTCCTTGTCTGTAGTGGCTCGCATAAGTTTTTTCCGAATGCTTTCCGGTTCTTCAAAAAGCGACAAGAAGGCTTGGGGTCCGTCAGATTTGGACATTTTCTTTTTTGGATCCTGCAAAGACATAATTTTTGCCCCTTCCTTGGACACAATGGTTGCAGGTTCCTCAAAAGTTTTTCCGTAGAGCGTATTGAATTTTCGCGCAATAGAGCGAGTAAGTTCGAGATGCTGAGTCTGGTCTTTACCTATCGGCACTCCCTGTGTTCGGTAAAGCAAAATATCCGCCGCTTGCAGCACAGGATAGGTTAAGAGGCCGGCATTGATATTTTTTTTGTTTTTTTTTGCCTTGTCTTTGTATTGAGTCATTCGCTCTAACTCTGCTAGGGGAGTTTGAGTGTTGAAAATCCAGGCAAGTTCGGCGTGCTCTTTCACATGCGACTGGAGAAAAATCACACATCGTTCAGGGTCGAGACCTACCGCAATCAGCTCAATCACCTTTTCTAAAGTTGCCTTGGCAAATTCTTTTGGATTTTGCTGCACGGTAAGCGCGTGCAAATCAACCACGAGAAAAAGACAGTCATGCTGCTTTTGGAGTTCAGTCCATTGCTTCACGGCTCCCAAATAGTTTCCCAAATGCATTTGTCCGGTTGGCTGAATGCCGCTCAAAATCCTCATGGATTTAAATTCGAAATTCGAATATCGAAATCCGAAACAATACTTAAATTCAAAATTCTAATTTTATAAACTCTCCTTTATTTACTAAAAAGCACAACCACCGCTTAGCCTGATCTTTCCATTCTCAACAAATTGGAAACATCCCGCATTTGGAAAGTCAGTTCGTCCATAGCATGTTCCGACGATTACTTCTGCGGAGCGCGCGCTTTCTTCTTGAGGAGGTGCACAAAAGCTAGTACATTGACTGGAATCCGTACACTCTCTCCCTCCATCTGTTGTTGGAAAGTCACAGGAAAAAGGATACTCGTACCATATTGGACCCTGTAAAAAAAGATAACTCCACTCTCCTCCTTCTTTCTCACACGCAAGCCTATCCAATCTTTCCCACTGGTTTAAGGCAACTAAGCCTGCAATGCCAACTACAATGAGTATGCCGCTAAGAGAAGCCCAAACGATAAGGGTTTTCCATTGAGGCCTTTTTCTAATCTTGTTAAGAATAAATACTGGCAGAAATCCAAGTGCAAGCAATATCAATAAACCAATCAGCAGAAAAGGAGTCCATTGCAAGATAGAATATAGGGTTGCCATCAGCATTAAGATTATGTTGATTTTCGCATTATAGCACTAAAAATCATCATGAGCTCTGTAGCTTCCTTAACAAGACTTTGTCGTTCTTTTTCAAGTATATCGTTTTCCTGAATATCTATCAATTGAAGCCAATACCTACTTTCTTTAGCTTCTTTGCGAGAGATCATAATTCTCATTGCAAAATCTTTCTTGCTCAACGATTCGTTCGCTTCAATGTAGTTAGCCCCAACAGAACCAGAAGATCTTGTGAGTTGCTTCCCGTTTTCAATATTTGGAATGCTTTTTGGGAGTTTATTTACAAACGCCCTGACTGCTTTAGCAAAACCAAGAGTTCGCTCTTCCAAGTCGTAGTGTTTTGAATTTTGAATTTCAACCATTTGAATTTGTTTCGTATTTCGTGCTTGGGATTTCGGATTTCCCCAGTTATCATACTTCTATGATAACTGGGAGTACCATGGGGCGCCTCTGGGTTTTGACAAAGAGAAATTCTGAAATCTGGTTTCGCACCACATCTCTTACGTATATCCAGTTAATCGGGCCACCGGAACCCGCAGAGTGATTTACTGTGGCTATCGTTTTTTTCCTCACTTCTTTGAGAAGGTCTTTGGATTCCCGCAGGTACACAAATCCGCGAGAGATAATGTCGGGAGATCCTCTTACGGTTCCCGTCTGACGGTCTACCACAACGATGATTACAAAAATACCGTCTTTGGCAAGATTTTGCCTGTCGCGCAAGACTACCTCTCCCACGTCTCCAACGCCGAGCCCGTCCACCATAATATAGTTCGCAGGCACTCGAGTTTTTTCGAGAGTAGCTTCGGTTCTGCTCAAAGTTACGATTTGGCCGTTTTCGGCCACGAGAATGTTTTGTTCCGGCATTCCAACTCCTTGGGCAAGCTTTGCGTGATTCACAAGCATGGAAACCTGGCCGTGAATAGGCATTAAGAATTTGGGCCGCAAAAGCTCGAGCATTTGCTTGAGTTCGTCCTGATTTGCGTGGCCCGAGGCGTGAATATCCATCATTTTGTAATGGAACACGTTCGCTCCTTGCTTGTACATCTGATCTTTTACAAACTGTACGCTTCGCTCGTTCCCCGGAATAACCGAAGAAGAAAAGATGACGGTATCGCCCTTTTGGATTTTAACATGCTGATGTTCTCCATTCACGATTCGCATTAACACCGCGCGTTCCTCTCCCTGCGCTCCTGTTCCCACAATCGTGATTTTCGAATCGGGGTAAGAGAGAACATCCTTGGTTTTCAGAATGGTCCCGCTTTTTGCTTTAATGTATCCAAAGCGTTTGGATATTTCGACATTGGTTTTCATTGAATATCCTTCGAGTGCCACATGCCTCCCATATTTTTCAGAAAGCGTGATGATCTGTTGCACCCGGTTGATAAGGGAAGCGAAGGTGGCAGTGATAACTCTACCTTTAGCTTCCCTGAAGACCTCTTCTAGGTTTTCAAAGATATGCTGTTCAGATAGAGAGTGGCCGGGTTCTTCGGCGTTCGTGGAGTCTGACATCAAAAATAGGATTTTCCGATCCCCAATTTTTTTCAGACGGTTAAAATCAGTGGGAGGTTCGTTGACCGGATTTGGATCAAACTTAAAATCTGAAGTGTGCACGATATTTCCAACCGGAGTTTCAATGAACAATCCAAAGTTGTCGGTAATGTTGTGGTTTTGCCGAAAGGGTTCTATCACGAAAGGCCCCAGCGTGAACTTTTTTCCGTCTTGCAGAAGAGCAATGCGAAGTTTTGGTTGGTTCGCAAAATCCTCCTGGCGTTTTAAAATAATCGCTTTTGCCAAATTCCCCGCAAAGATGGGCGGGTTGCCAAGCTGGCCAATGAAATAGGGGATCGCCCCAATATGGTCGTAGTGGCCGTGAGTAATAAGGAGAGCCAAAATATTTCTTTCTTTTCCTTTGAGATAAGAGATATTGGGAATAATGTAGTCAACTCCAGGCATATCTTCTTCTGGCATGCGGAAGCCCATATCAATTAAAAGAATCTTGCCTTGGTACTCGACGATCATCATATTTCGACCAACCTCACCTAAGCCTCCGAGAGGGATAATTTTGAGGCCTCCTTCTTTCTGCATACTGGTGCGTGATCTCGATAAATCTTTTTCCATGGGGAGTTTATTACTTGTTAGTAGAGTTTATTATGCAGTGCTCTCGGTGGGAGTCGAACCCACAAGCCTTGCGGCATACGGTTCTGAACCGTACACGTATACCAGTTCCGTCACGAGAGCTCGTCGGGCAAGTTTAGCACGCTATTTTGGCGCTCTTTTTGTTTTGGTGTACCATTCGCCAATTCCAGAAAAACGTTGCGAAGGATCGGCAAGAACAGATGTTTTGATACCTCGCACCTCTTTGGAAACAAAGTATTTATAATCAAAATCATACAGGAAAACCGCAGGCACGTCTGTGAGCACGAGCTCTTGCATTTGCGTAAAGAGTTCAAGTCGCTTCATGGGATCAAGCTCTTTCCGTGCGTCTTCTAAAAGTCGGTCAACCGCTCTGTTATTGTACGCAGAAAAATTGAATCCGGGTGCTTTTATCTGACTTGAGTGCCAAAAAGGAAAGGGATCGGGTATGGTTCCTAATGCTTCCCCAAAGAGAAGCGCTTGGTAAGCCCTTGGTGCAATGACATCTCTTTCTAGGGCTATGGGTGAAAAGGTTTGAAGTTCTACCTCGAGGCCAAATATTTCCCATTGGCGTTTGAGTTCTTCCGCCACTTCTTTGAGCGGTGGTTGGTCTTGCGTTGCAATCGTAATAGTAAGAGGAATTGTCTGGTTATCTCCGGCAAAACAAAGGATATTGAGTTTCTCTCGTGTGAGCTGCCCTACTTTTCCAGTGCCCTTTGTTAAGTTTATTGGTGTCAATACTTCTGAAGCATATTTTTCCTGAAATCGGATGACTGCCTGTTGGGTAAGTTGTCCAAAATTTCCGTTGACGATTGCTTCAAGGTATACCACAGGATCTTGTGCCAGACACTGTTGGAGAAGTCGTACTTCTTCTCCGGTGTCGCCCTTGGCGAGATCGCGGGTGAGAGCTTCGCCCGTGAGTTTAGGTTTGCCGATTTTTCCTTCGTTCTTGGCATACCCTACTTGTTCGAGCAGCGCAAGCGCTTTTTCTTGGTCGCGTGCTGGCGGGTGCATAACCTCAGACTCTTGAAAGCCAAAGATGTCAGGGAGCAGCGGAGAATCAACGACACGGGCATCGCCTTGGAATACTTTTGCTACCAACTCTGCTTTGTCGAGCGCCAGAGAGAGAGCCTGTCTGACTGCCCTTTCTTTAAGTTGTTTTTGGTTTACAGGAGGATCTAAGTTGAAAAACAGGGCAAAGTACCTGGGCAGAGAGAAAGAATACAAGGAAAATGCCGGGTTTCTCATTCTTTGAATATTGTCGACTTTGGCAAGAGAAAAGCTTTGAATGGTCCCCCGGTTTGCTTCCCTTATGACTTCTTCTTCGGTATTGAAAAACCGAAACGAAAGAGATTCGATAAAAGGACTCTGGTTATGATAGCCTTCGAAGGCTTGAAGCCTAATTTCTCGCACGAACCCTGAACGTGCCTGGTCGATTTTCGTTACACTATAGGGGCCTGTTCCTACTGGTTGAAGATTGAACGGAGTTAAAGTGAAATTTTCCGGGGTAATATCTTTCCAAATATGCGCAGGGAGAATTTTTAAAGTAAGGCGTTCAAGAAAAGGAGCGTAGGGATCCAGAAGATGGAAGCGCACCATTACGTCAGAAACTTTTTCCACCTCCACTCCGATCCAGTTTGCCCTGATGGGGCTTTTGTATGCGGGATCTTGGATCGTGGCTATGGTGAATGCAATATCATTAACTCCAAATGGAGTGCCATCGTGCCATGTCACGTTCTCTTTGAGCGTGATTGTTATGGTTCTGCCGCCTTCTGTAATTTCAGGATCTGTTTTCGCAAGATCTAAGACAAGTTCTCCCTGTGAGTTATAGCGCATGATTCCAGAGTAGATGAGCTGAATAAGATCGCGGTCTACATCGTTCGTATCTGCGTACACGGGATTCAAAAATCTGGGAGATCCGACCACCCCCTCTGTTACACTGCCGCCTTTCTTTGGGATAACAGAAGTGTTGGTAAGATACAATCCTTTGGCGAGAGAGAAAGAGGAAACCGCAAATACAAGAATCAATACGGGAAAGATAAATTTTTCCCGGCGCGTGAGAACACGATGAAGCTGTGTCCACTGGAAAAAAGAAGGCCAACGAAATTGTTTGTTTAGAGATGAATCCACGAGGTTAAGCGCTCTGAATGAGTTTGAAGAGCGCAAGTCCAATAAAGAGAATACCAAGCATAATAGATCCCCAGTAGAGGTATTTTTGCACGCCTCTCCTGGCGCCGAAAAAGCCTCCGCTATCGCCTCCAAAAGAAGATCCAAGTGCGGTGCCCCGTTGCTGGAGCAAAACAAAAACCACCAGAAAAATCGCAACAAGAATCTCGACGATTGAAATCAAAAAATCAAAATTCATACTTTAATTTATACTTTTCCCTTGCTCAATAGTGAAAGTGGAATAGTGATGAGCCAAACAATAAGCGTGGTCCAGAGAAGAGGGAGAAAACCAATAAATTCAATTTCCGAGAATAAGAGATCGAGACTCCACACAAGTAAAAGATTAATAACCAAACCTGAAAGCCCCAAGGTAAGAATTCTGATGGGTAGGGTAAGGAGGTTCAAAAGGGGCTTTATGGTTGCGTTTAGTATACCAAGAATGAATCCTGCGATCAAGAGGAGTTGGGTGGAACCTGTAAATTCGACTCCGGGAACGAATCGAATCGCAATCCAGAGGCCGGCAATCCCTGCCAAAATGTGCAAGAGAACAGTTTGGATCATTTCTTATATGTTACTTCTTTTTTCCCAGCAAGTCAACCTTGCGTAGTTTTCGGTGATAAATAATGGCAAATCTGTGGGCTTCGTCGCGGATATACAAGATAAAATTGGATACGCTTTGAGGCATATCCTTTAGGAGGAATGGTTTTGACTTGCCAGGCAAAAAAAGTTCGTTATGCTTTTTGGCGATGGCGGCGAGTTTAATAGTTGGTAGTTTATAGTTTTTAGTTTGTAGTGCTGCAAGAGCGGCGGAAAGCTGCGGCTTTCCGCCGTCAATAATCATTAGGTCAGGATACGGCCACTCTGCGTGAGCTAAGCGACGCGTGATTACCTCCTGGAGCATCGCGAAATCGTTGGGCATACCCGCCAATCTGATCTTAAACTTTCTGTAATGTTCTTTTGTAGGTTTGCCATTGATAAACACGGGCATGGAGCCCGTAGCTTCTTTGCCTTGAATGTTTGAGATGTCATACGCTTCCACGCGGGAAATTTTTTGTTTGGTAGCCAGAATTTTTTGAAGATACTTTTCGGTTTCTGCCCAGTTGATGGAAGTTTTTTCTTCTGATACTCGAAGTACTTTTGCGTGAGAGAAAATAATCTCCAAATCTCTCATTTGGTCTCGCAGCCTGCCTGCTTTTTCGTATTCTTGGTTTTTGGAAGCCGCATTCATTTCTTTCTGAAGCTTTTTTAATACTGCCGGTTTTTTCCCTTCGAGTAAGGCCACAAGATTTCTGATACTTTTTTGATATTCTTTTTTGTTTGGCGCGGGCCCCGGACATAATCCCAGGTGGCAATACTGGCAGGGCTTGGACCCATGTTTCTTGACGGTATAGTACGGGAAAACTCGTCGTAGATTTCGCAAAGTCCGTTTTAGTGCTTTCCCGTCAGTAAAGGGCCCGATATACGTTGTATTTTGTATTTTTTCGTTTGCCGGTTGGTGAGTAAAAAAGATTCGTGGAAGCTCTTCTGCGCTCATGCCTACGAAAAGATACTGTTTGCCATCTTTCCACATCACGTTGTACTTGGGCAAGTCTTTTTTGATGAGTTGAGATTCCAGGAGCAAGGCCTCGATCTCGGATTCGGTTTCGATGTACCCTACTCGTTCTACTTGGTCGATAAAGAGATCGTCTCGATACGAGGGTTGATGAAAATGGTTTTTCACCCGTTCTCTTAAATTCGCCGCCTTTCCTATATATAAGATAGCTTTACCCTGAGCTCCTCGAAGGGCTGCAAATGAATACACTCCTGGCGCTTTTGGGATTTCTATCATTTCCTCTTTGGTAATATATCTGAATTTCATAGCGCTATTATACCAGAATTGATTGTTCTTGACCTCGAACAAGTCTTACTTGTACGGGGCTTGCTTTTCGTATATAATAGGAGACTGTTTATGGCTGCAAAAATTGATTCTGAAGTTATTAAGATACGGGGGGCAAGAGTTCATAACCTCAAGAATATAGATGTAAATATTCCCAAGGGAAAGCTCGTGGTGATCACAGGGCTTTCAGGTTCTGGAAAGAGTTCACTCGCGTTCGACACGCTCTATGCAGAAGGCCAGCGGAGATATGTAGAAAGCTTGTCTGCTTATGCAAGGCAGTTTCTTGGTGTGATGGACAAGCCTGACGTGGAAAGCATTGAGGGAATTAGTCCTGCTATTGCCATTGATCAGCGCAAAGGCTCACACAATCCTCGTTCGACCGTGGGTACGATTACGGAGATTTATGATTACCTCCGTCTTTTGTTTGCGCGCATAGGCGTGCCGCACTGTCCCAAATGCGGCAAAGAGGTGAAGCGCCAAAACGTAAGTCAGATTGCTGAACAGGTGATGAAGCTGCCTGGAGATACGGAGATTATGATTTTGGGCCCGGTGGTGCGCGCGAGAAAGGGGGAGCACCGGGGTATTGTAGAGGAAGTACAAAAAGCAGGATTCATTCGGGTGCGTCAAGATGGGGTAGTGCATCGCGTGGAAGAAGTGCTCGACAAAGAGCTCGATCGGAAAAAGAAGCATAGCATTGAAGTAGTGGTTGATCGTTTGGTAGTTGAAAATGATATTGACCGCACGCGTCTTTCAGATTCTTTGGAAACTGCGCTCAAGCTCGGGAAAGGAATTGTAATCATTGGCATTACAGGAAAATCAGATATGGTTTTCAGTGAGCATTTTGCGTGTGAGGAATGTGGAATAAGTCTTCCTGCAATCGAACCTCGTTTGTTTTCTTTCAATTCTCCTTTTGGAGCGTGCCCTTCGTGTCAGGGTTTGGGCGAAAAACTTGAGGTTGACCCCAATCTTGTTATTCCGAATCCGAATCTTTCTATCGCCGAAGGCGCTATTTTTCCATGGGCGAAAGCTTCCCATAAAATCGGGCGCCAAGGATTTTTTTGGTGGAGGTTGGAAGAATTGGGGGAAGAGCACGGATTTTCCCTGCGCGCGTCCGTGAAGGACTTGGACAAAAAGGCGCTCGATATGGTTTTGTACGGCTTGGGAGGTTTCGAGGGTGTGATTCCGTGGATGGAGCGTAGATATCACGAAACCGATTCTGAATATGCGAGAGAGGAAATCGAGCAATATATGGTAGAGAAGCAGTGTGAGGTGTGCAAAGGAAAGCGCTTAAAACCAGAAGTGCTTGCCGTGACAGTGGCAGGAAAATCCATAGACGAGGTGGTGTGCTCCTCCATTGAGGGCGCGCGGGTGTTTTTTCAGGATCTTGCAAAGCACTTAAAAGAGCACGAAAAGAAAGTTGCCACGCCCATTGGGAAAGAAATTTTGAATCGTTTGCAGTTTTTAATCGACGTGGGCTTGGAGTATCTTACGCTCGCGAGAAAAGCAGGTACGTTGGCGGGAGGAGAAGAACAGCGCATTCGCTTGGCAACGCAAATTGGGTCCAGGTTGAGCGGGGTGTTGTATATTTTAGACGAGCCGTCCATTGGGCTGCACTCGAGAGATCAGCATCGCTTAATTAAAACGTTGGAGCAATTAAGAGATATAGGAAATACGGTCATTGTGGTGGAACACGATCCGCAGACGATAAGAGCGTCTGACTGGGTTATTGATATTGGGCCGGGCGCTGGAAAACACGGCGGACGTGTCATATTTCAAGGGACGCCGAAGGGTTTAATGAAGAGTAATACGCTCACTGGAGAGTATTTATCTGGTAGGAAGGTTGTCAAAATCCCAAACCCCAAACCCCAAATCTCAAATAAATCCCAAGTTTTAAAATCTCAATTCCTGATTATTAAAGGTGCACGAGAGCACAACTTAAAAAATATCGACGTGAAAGTTCCGCTGGGAAAGTTTGTGTGCGTAACCGGCGTTTCCGGATCTGGCAAAAGCTCTCTGGTAAACGATATTTTGGCAAAAGCTCTGCTCAAAAAGTTTTATCGCGCGAAAGACGAGCCGGGCTTGCACAAAGAAATTATCGGAGTAAACCAGCTCGATAAAGTAGTATTGGTGGATCAATCGCCCATTGGCCGGACTCCTCGATCGAACCCTGCCACTTACACGGGAGTGTTTTCACATATTCGGGATTTGTTTGTAAAAACAAAAGAGGCCCGGATTCGGGGATACGAAGCCGGCCGTTTTTCTTTTAACGTAAAAGGCGGCCGATGCGAAGCGTGCGAAGGCCAGGGATTAAAGAAAATCGAAATGTACTTTTTGCCTGACGTATATGTGGAGTGCGAAGAATGCCAAGGCAAGCGGTACAACAAAGAAGCGCTTGAGATTTTGTATAAAGATAAAAACATCGCAGACGTGCTTTCGATGACCGTGGAAGAAGCGCTCGAGTTTTTTAAACACATTCCGCCCATTGCCGGGAAGTTAAAAACGCTCAACGATGTTGGCTTGAGCTATATTGAGCTTGGCCAGCCGGCTCCTTCGCTTTCCGGAGGAGAAGCGCAGCGCGTAAAGCTTGCAACCGAACTTTCCAAAAAAGCCACAGGAAAAACACTATATATGTTAGACGAGCCCACCACGGGCTTGCATTTTGACGACGTGCGAAAGCTTTTGCACGTGCTCGCAGAACTCGTTGCCAAAGGAAATACCGTAGTTACGATCGAGCATAACCTTGACTTTATTGCCAGCACAGACTGGATAATTGATTTGGGACCCGAGGGCGGAGAAAAAGGTGGATTTATAGTCGCCGAAGGTACGCCCAAAGATATTGCGAAAAACAAAAAATCCTATACCGCCCAGTATCTCAAAACCCTTGTTTAACGCCCGGCGTTAAACAGTACGAAGTTAAACAGCAGGGGGATACTACAAATTTATGCATATGCATTTTTTCGGAGTATCTATGTACTACGATAAGATTGTTTTTGTTTTTTTGAAAACTGGAATTGCAAAACGATAAAAACTAAAAGCCCCAGCATTAACGCAGTTGAAAAGAGAAAAGGCGTTGCAGCGCTAAACCCAAAAAGAAATCCGCCTGCGAGAGGGCCTACGAGATGGCCGAGGCTTTCGAAAGATCCTGATTATCGCAAGGCTAGAGCCATTATGAGTAAACCAATTAGTATGCTTCGCTTTTCGCCCATACTAATGGTTATTTTTGATAGCAAGAAAAATGTGGATTTGGGGACTGGCTGCATACAAAAAGGTATTGTAGAGGATTTTTGCGAATAACAAAAGGAGGGGGTTGACTTTTTTTGGGGGATTGTGTAAGATATGGCTACGATAATTAGCAATCAAAGGTCAAGAGTGCTAAACCTAAAAAATACAATGATTATTAAACCATTATTAGATCACTTGGTGATCGAACCTCTCAAGCAAGAGGAAAAAACAAAGTCTGGCATTCTGCTTCCCGAGACCGCAGAAAAAGAGCGCCCTGAACAGGGCAGAGTTGTTGCGGTAGGTCCTGGCAGAAAAACTGACGAGGGAAAGGTCGTGCCCTTGGACGTTAAAGTTGGAGACGTGGTGTTGTTCACCAAGTACGGTCCCAACGAAGTGAAGATTGATGAGAAAGAATATTTAATCGCCAAAGAGGACGATATTCTTGGTATTCTTGAATAAATCTATGGCTAAACAAATTTTGTACAGCGAGGATGCTCGCAAAAAACTTAAGGCAGGCGTAGACAAGCTTGCGAATGTGGTGAAAGTTACTTTAGGCCCCAGAAGCCGGAATGTCGTGCTCGACGAAGGCTTTGGGTCCCCAACCATTATCAATGACGGAGCTGCCATTGCAAAAAAGATTGAACTTGAAGACAAGATTGAGAGTATCGGGGCTGAAATCATCAAAGAGGTTGCTTCAAAGGTGAATGATGCAGTGGGCGACGGCACAACTACCGCAACAGTGCTTGCGCAGGCAATCATTGGAGAAGGCTTTAAAAACGTTGCGGCAGGAGCCAATGCTTTGTATATAAGGAGAGGAATGGAAAAGGCAAGAGACAAAGTGATAGCATTTTTGAAGCAGATTTCAAAGCCTGTTTCAACCAGAGAGGAAAAGGCACAGGTCGCGACCATTTCAGGAGATGATCCAGAGCTTGGAAAACTCATTGCGGAAGTCGTTGAAGAGGTTGGCAAAGAAGGAGTTGTTACCGTGGAGGAATCGCAAACCCTTGCTATTGAAAAAGAAATCGTAAAGGGTTTGCAGTTTGATCGAGGGTATGTTTCTGCTTATATGGTGACGAATGCAGAACGCATGGAAGCGGTGCTCGAAGACGCTTATATTCTGGTAACCGACAAAAAGATTTCTTCGGTACAAGATATCTTGCCCACGTTGGAAGTGGTGGCAAAAACAGGCAAGAAAGAGCTTGTGATTATCGCAGACGACGTGGAAGGCGATGCTTTGGCAACGCTCGTGGTAAACAAATTGCGCGGTATTTTCCAGACATTGGCGGTAAAAGCTCCGGGGTTTGGAGATCGCAAAAAAGAAATGTTAGAAGACATAGCTACCGTAACCGGAGCGCAGGTCATTTCTGAAGAGCTTGGCTTAAAGCTAGAGAATGTAGAGCTTTCGCAGTTGGGATCGAGCCGCCGCGTTATTGCCACGAAAGAAAATACTACTATTGTGGAAGGCAAGGGTGAAAAAGAGAAAATTGAAGATCGCATCAAGCAGCTTCGCACGGTTTTGCAGGAAACCACTTCTGAATTCGACAAAGAAAAGCTGCAGGAACGTTTAGCAAAGCTGTCAGGCGGCGTGGCTGTTATTAAGGTGGGAGCTGCTACCGAAGTCGAACAAAAGGCGCGCCAGCATAAAACAGAAGACGCACTGGCCGCAACCAAGGCCGCAATGGAAGAAGGAATTGTCCCCGGCGGTGGCGTGGCATTGCTTCGGGCGGCAAAAGCTCTCGAAGGATTTCATCTCGAAGACCCAGAGGAACAGCTGGCAGTGAAGATTTTGCGAAGAGCGTTGGAAGAGCCAATTCGTCAGATCGCAGAGAACGCGGGGAAAGACGGCTCGGTAGTGGCAGCTGAAGTTGCCAAAGGAGAAGGTGCATATGGGTACAACGCAGATACTGATCGGTATGAAGACCTTGTTCAGTCGGGAGTAGTGGATCCTACGAAGGTGGTGCGTATTGCTTTGGAAAGTGCAGTGTCTGCTGCTTCCATGCTTCTTACAACCGAGGCTGTGGTGGCAGATCTTCCGGAAAAAGAAGGCAAAAATCTTGGAATGCCTGGCGGCATGGGAATGCCAGACTACTAAACGGCATCTCATCTCAAATAAATCAGAAAACTACGAGCCTTGAGCTCGTAGTTTTCTTTCGTATATAAAGTGTCTTACAATTTACGTATATACGTATTTTGTAAGATAATCATAGTGTGATGCATAAGTTGTACATACGTACATTTTGTACACCTATAGGGTTTGCAGTTATAATGAAGCAATGAGTTCTCTTGGGGGAGTTTCTCTTTCATGAAGAAACCTTTTGATGAGTGGAATAAACTAAAGAAGCAACTACAAGAAAATGAAAACCGAGTTTTCTTCCACGAAAGAGAAATTTGGTGGTGTTCGCTTGGCGTGAATCTTGGATTTGAGCAAGACGGCAGGAACGATACTTTTGAACGCCCAGTGCTTGTAGTGAGAAAGTTCAACCAAGATATATTTCTTGGACTCCCGCTGACGAGCGCCAAGAAAGAGGGTATGTACTATCAAAAAACACAACACGAAGATAGAGATTATACTATTGTGCTTTCGCAGATGCGCCTATTGGATAGAAAGCGCCTGCAAAGGAAAATCCGGGTATTACCAGAGAACGAATTCGAAGAAGCGACAAGACGTTTCAAAAATCTTTTACGCTAAAAAAAGAAACGGACCCCCTTTCGGGGATCCTCGGAGGCCGAAGCCATTTTGTATTTTCATTATACTCCTCTTATATAGAATGTCAATAGGATGTCACTTTGAAGAACCCCTAGACCGTATGAGTTTCCAGGGGAGGTTTAGCACCAAAACGCGTAAAGGATACATCGAATTCTCCTCTGTCCCTGAAGGTCTCCAGGAGAAACCCGAAATAGGTTAACCTGAATGAGGTTGAAAAGAGTTGCAATGCAAGGAGGTGCAACAACAGCCCCTGCGTAGGACACTATACAGGGGCGTATATTTTTGATATAGTAAAGTCAAGATAATTAGCATAATTTTGGATACATATATGAGCTTTAATCCAATTTTGGTTGTTGTCGCGGTTTTAGGAGTTCTGGTTCTATGGGTTGTTATCGCCTACAACAGGTTTGTGACCCTGCGCAATCGCGTCAGAGAGGCGTTTTCCGATATTAGTGTGCAGTTAAAGCGAAGATATGACTTGATTCCTAATTTGGTAAATACCGTAAAAGGATATGCGGCGCACGAGAAAGGAGTGTTTGAAAAGGTAACCGAGGCGCGCTCGAGGGCGATGGGAGCGCAAGGTATGCACGATAAAGCAGCAGCGGAAAATATGCTTACAGGAGCCTTAAAGAGTCTATTCGCCGTGGCAGAGGCATATCCCGATTTAAAAGCTTCCGCAAATTTCGTAGAACTTCAGCGAGAGCTTCGCGATACGGAAGATAAAATTCAAGCCGCGCGTCGTTTCTATAACACCAATGTTATGGCGTTGAACACGAGTATCGAAAGCCTTCCTTCAAATATCATTGCAAGTTTGTTTAGTTTTAAGAAAGAGGAATTCTTTGAGCTTGAGGAAGAAGCAGCGAGGGAAGTTCCCAAGGTGAATTTTTAATGATCTCTTATGAGCTTATATAGTCACGCCGAATCCAATACGCAAAAGACGTGGTTATATCTCACGGGTTTTTTTCTGTTTGTAATCGCAGTGGGTTGGGTGATGAGCTATGCGCTTGAAAGTCCGGCGCTCTTAATCGTAGCTGTGATATTGAGTGTTGTAATGAGTATTGGTTCTTGGTGGTATTCAGACAAACTGGTGCTTGTAATGAGTGGTGCGAAACCGATTGAAAAAAGAGATAACCCAGAGCTGTACCGCATCGTGGAGAATCTTTCGATTACCGCGGGGTTTCCGATGCCCAGATTGTATATTATTGAGGATGCCCAGCCCAATGCTTTTGCCACGGGAAGAGATGCGAAACACGCAGTTGTCGCAGTTACAACAGGACTGCTTTCGCGCTTGGAGCGTGTGGAATTGGAAGGAGTGCTGGCTCACGAACTTTCGCATATTGGCAACAAAGATATACTGATTTCCACTCTCGTGGTGGTATTGGTAGGAGTTGTTGCGATACTTGCAGATTTTTTCTTTCGTGCTGCATTCTGGGGTGGGTTTGGCGGAAGAAACAACGACCGTGGAGGAGGACAAGCGCGGCTTATTATGATAGGAGTTGCTATTGTATTTATGATTATAGCTCCTTTGGTTGCGCAACTCATTAAACTTGCGGTTTCGAGGAAACGAGAATTTCTCGCAGATGCTTCGGGATCCTTGCTTACGAGATACCCTGAAGGACTAGCCCGCGCTTTGGAAAAAATCTCGAGCGATCCTCACCAGCTTCAGAGAGCATCAGATGCCACTGCGCATTTGTATATTGCCAGCCCCTTTCGCGGCAAAGAGAAAACAAGCTGGATTCACAAACTATTTATGACCCATCCGCCCGTAGAGGAGCGCATCTCTGCCCTCCGCGGCATGAGTATATGAGTTTTTTAATACAACCAGTGTCGTAAAAGTCGAGAATGATTATAAAAATAAATTCAAGAAAATATGCAAATAAAAAATGATCTGGAAAAATATCCTAAATTTTCCGCAAAAGTTTTCTACTTTCTAGCGATAACGTTAGTAGGCTTAAAGGTGAGGGAATAGACTTCTTCAACCTAAATTTGTATATTAGTCCGCAGTCTGTCCGGTCAGAGAAGATATTGGGTAATGTGGAGTTGCTTTATTTTTCCTTTTTGAGTAAAATAAATCTATGAACTATAGAGATATTATTACAATTGAGCCAGGTAAGCGTGGAGGCAAGCCCACTATTCGAGGTATGCGCATTACCGTGTATGATGTTTTGAAAATGCTTGCTTCTGGAATGAGCGAAAAAGAGATCCTAAGTGATTTTCCTGAACTAACCAAAAAGGATATAAAAGCGGTTTTAGCTTATGCTTCAGAAAGAGAAAATTCTTTAACGATGGTAAGTCATGAAACTGCTTCTGGATCAAAACATCTCACGCAAACTCGTTAAAGAACTGCAAGAGATATTTCCGGGCTCAAACCATGTGCATCTACTTGGGTTGCAGAAAGCTTCAGATAAAGAAGTTTGGGATTACGCTCGTGACAAGGGTTTTACTATTGTAACTAACGATTCCGACTTCAACGAGAGAAGTTTTGTGTATGGATATCCACCCAAAGTAATTTGGCTAAGAATTGGGAATACTTCTACACAAAACCTTGAGCGTCTACTAAAACAATATAGCCAAGATATTTTACTATTTGAAAAGGATAAAACTTTGGCTTGCCTACAGATTATATGAAAAAATGTCCACAATGCAAATTGAAACTGGAACAAGTGCTTTTGGCAGGAGTAGAGGTGGATTATTGTCCTTCGTGCTATGGTCTTTGGTTTGAAGAAAATGAACTCGAATGGGCAAAAGACGAAAAGGATCGAGATTTAAGATGGCTCGACATTGATTTGTGGAAAAATCCAGAGAAGTTTCAGGTAAACAGGAGCAAGAAACTCTGCCCCACTGATCGTATGCCTTTATACGAAGTTCTCTATGGAGATGCAAATGTGAGAGTAGATGTATGCAGCGTCTGTCACGGCGTTTGGTTGGATCGCGGAGAGTTTATTGAGATTATTGAATATCTGAAAGAAAAAGGATACCAGGAGGTTATGCATAGTTACGCGAAAAATCTTTTGAAAGAGTTATGGGAAGTGTTTTCTGGCCCCGAATTGCTCAAAGAAGAAGTTCTGGATTTTTTTGTCATATTGAAGATTCTGCGGTATAAATTTGCTGTACAGCACCCGGTTATTTCCCAGATTATGCTTTCTTTGCCAAGGTAGTATAATAGTAGTATAATAGAGGAGAGGTCGCATAGTGGTCTAGTGCACCGCCTTGGAAAGGCGGCATACCGCAAGGTATCGTGGGTCCAAATCCCACCCTCTCCGCCAGATAGAAACTATAGAAAATAAATCAATTTTATGGCTACTTTCAATACTCAACAACTCAAGCCTGGTGGCCCAAGACGTTCAACGGGCAAGAAAGCGGCAGGCATTTTTATCGCTATTGTGTTAGTAATTTTAGGGATACAATTTGGCATCGCCGGTGGGTTAATCGGTGCGGCTCTTGCGGGTTTAGTATTAAAACAGTTTGGTGTTGTGGGGGCAGGTTCAGCTTGGGTAACGGAAACGAAAGGGGTTCGTATTGCAAAGTACATCGTGCTTGCGGTCGTTCTCGTAGCAATTTTCATTTCGGCGTTTTATTTGTTGAAGTAAATATAATCTACCCAATGTCAGTCCGCAACATATTATGAATCAAAAAGGATTTATTCCTATCATAGTAATAGTTGGTATAGCTATTCTTGTAGCTGGGGTGTTGGGATATGTTGCGGTACAAACATTTGTGTCTTCTCCCGAGCCATCGCCCGCACCCAGCCCAGTTCCAACTCCTCCGCCAGCTGGCGGACCAGCTCCCGTTATGCCTTCACCAACTCCAGAGCCCACTCCTGCTCCGACGCCCACGCCCACGCCAGTTCCCGCTCCTGTACCAAGTCCTTCTCCTCTGTCCACTGAAATTATCACGGAAACGATTGGAGAAATACAGGGGGTATATTTAAGAAACTATGTAATTCAAAAAATTAATCCAGATAGTGTTGAGATGTTAAGGAAAGCGTCGTCTGGCTCAATACCATATCCGGATGATCCAGGAGGCCTTGAAACATTCTATGTGGGGAAAGAATTCAATTATTATAATAACTCTTACTTCACCGAAGATAACCAATATCATTATTTAACTTACTGCGCAGCCATATCAATAAAACTTACAGGGATTGATTTTGTTGGCCAAACAGTAACCTTTACGAAAACTGTGAGTGAGGCACCTTCTCAAAATCCTTGTTTGCGTGCGGTTTGTCTTGCAGGCAACATGTTGATCGATACACCCACAGGGCTAATCATGGCAAAAGATTTGCAAGTTGATATGCCCGTGTGGACGGTTGATAAAGTTGGGAATCGCACCCCAGGAATTATTATCAAGACATCGAAAGTGCCAGTGCCGGCAACGCATCAAATGGTTCATTTAATGCTTGAAGATGGCCGAGAACTGCTTGTCTCGCCCGGCCACCCAACTTACGATGGACGCATTGTTGGAGACCTCGTTCCCGATGATCTTTACGATGGCGCTCGCGTCATAAGCGCAAATCGAGTAACATACAATGAAGGAGCGACATACGATATCTTGCCGTCTGGCGATACCGGATTTTACTGGGCAAACGGAGTTCGTATGGGCAGTACGCTCTTCAATAAATAACATGGCATATCAACCATTAAGACAACCAAAAAAATATTCGACAGGAGACCTTGGAGTATTTCTCGCAAGAACTGGCCGAGCGTTTTGGAGAGAAGCTACAAAAAAAGCGCCTGTTCAGCAAAAATCCTCCAAAATCTCTTCCCCGTTGTTCAGCGAGAAACATCCGCTGATGCAATTTGGGAAAGTAAAAAGTATACTTGGAGGTATGGGTGGAGTTTCAAAACAAGAAAAGATACTTGATGAGTTGCGTTTTGAAAATCAGGTATTCAATCCAAGCCGCAAAGATGATCCTCATTTTTCGAGAAAAGAAGCAGGTGAAGCAGTGGAGAAAGTACGAGAGTTCTATGGCGATCGGATAGCAGAGGAGGCGAAAAAGGAACTTGAAAAAACTCTCGGAGGAAATCAAGCGATCCCCACTACAAAAGCCGTTCAATCTGCAAGTCCTTTGCGTAAGTACGGAAAGGAAGTGCCCGAAGGAGTGGGGTTGATATATAAGGGTTTCGATCCAAAACACCAAATGGGCCGCGAAGCGCGATATATTACCGAGCAGAAGTTTGGGAATGTGGTTGAAGAAACGGCGGAGCGATCAGGAAGATACCAAGCCGAAGTTTTAAAAAAACAATTTGGTGCTACCGAAATACAAGAAGGATCAAAACCAAAAACCTCAAGAATCGTAGGGCTTCAAGAGGGTCTTCTGGGTTGGGGAAGGAAATCGAGCGGCGATAATAAGCAATAACAAAAAACCATGAACAAAAATCTTCTTATTATGGGAGCGGTTGGAATTGTTGTTCTCGGCGCAGCGTATTTTTTCTTCCAATCTTCTCAACAGTCGCCGCAGGAAGAAATGACGGAAGAAATGGAAGAGATGATGGACGAGCCTGAAAACGAGATGATGCCAGAAGAACATTCGATGATGGGTGAGCATACGATAGTGTTTTCAGGGAGCGCATATACTCCAAGAGAAATTACGATTAAGAAGGGCGATAAAGTAACGTTCCGTAATGAGAGTTCTCGTGAGATGTGGCCTGCAAGCGCGATGCATCCTAGCCATGCCGTGTATCCTGGTTCGGGTAGACAGAAGTGTGAAACAGAAGAAAAAGACAAAATTTTTGATGCTTGTCAGGGGATGGCTTCTGGTAGAGAATGGTCGTTTGTGTTTGACCAAGCGGGCGAGTGGTTTTATCACGATCACCTAATGCCAGAAGCGAACGGAAAAATTACGGTGCAAGAGTAAAGGTATGATCTCGTCTCCAATTGAGGAGATAAAAAACAAGCTTGATATTGTTGAGGTGGTTGGGGGATATGTCAAACTCCAGAAAGCTGGAGTGAATTATCGTGCGGTTTGCCCTTTCCATTCTGAAAAAAGCCCTTCTTTTTTTGTTTCTCCAACTCGGCAAATCTGGCATTGCTTTGGCGGGTGCTCTGAAGGCGGAGATATGTTTAAGTTTGTTATGAAGATTGAAGGGATTGAATTTGGAGACGCGTTGCGGCAACTGGCGCAGAAAGCGGGCGTGGAATTGCCGCGTCGCGACCCCGAGTTTGCACGAATGCAAACGGAACGACAAAAACTGGCAGAGTTAGTGGAACTGGCTACGCAATTTTTCCAGAGGCAGCTTGCGGATTCTCATGCAGGCAAAGAGGCTCAAGCATACCTTGCAAAGCGCGGGGTCACGACTCAAAGTATGGAAAAGTGGCGCTTGGGATACGCGCCAGATACTCCTCATAGTCTTTCGCAATTTCTCTTGCAGAAGGGATATCCGGAAGATCAAGTCGTAAAGGCGGGAATTGCAATTCGAACAGCGAGCGGAATGTACGACCGGTTTCAATCACGCATTATGTTTCCTGTTTTTGATCTCAACTCCCAGGTAGTGGGATTTGGCGGGAGAATATTTGGAAAAGACGATCCAGCAAAATATCTCAATACTCCCAATACACTTTTATATGACAAGGGTAGGCTATTGTATGGACTCGATAAAGCAAAAATCGCAATTCGCAGACAGAGTTCGTGCATTGTAGTGGAAGGGTATATGGATGCGATTATGGTTTGGCAAGCAGGATCTGAAAACGTGGTGGCAACGTCGGGAACGGCGTTCACCCAAACACAACTGCAGATTTTGAAACGGTATTGCACGAATCTTCTTTTAGCCTTTGATATGGACGCGGCAGGCGACAACGCCACTCACCGCAGCTTTGAGCTTGCCTTGGCGCAGGGATTTGAGGTGAAAGTAGTCCCTATGCTTCACAAAGATCCTGCCGACACCATTTTGGAGGACCCTGCGCTTTGGCAAAAAGCATTAGAGCAGGCGCGTTCGCTCCTCACGCATTCCTTTGAGATTCAGCTCAAAAAATTCGATAAGACTTCAGCTGAAGGCAAGCGAAAAATAGCAGAAGAACTCTTGCCGCTTATCAAAAAAATTCCGAATCGCATTGAACAGGCTCACTGGGTTGGACTTTTGGCGAAAGAACTTCGAGTTGCAGAAGAGAGCGTAAGGGAGGAGCTCAAAGGCATTGTAAACGAAGGAACCGTACAAGTCCCTCATGCAGAAGTTCTTCAGAATAAAAAAACACGAAAGGAAATGCTTGAGGAGCGCGCGTTCGCACTTTTTCTGCGGGATCCAAAATTTGAAATACTGCAAGAGGAACACTTTCAGTATTTTTCTTTGGGGAATCAGGACATCTTGGAAGGTATTAAAAACCATATGCCCTTTGATTTTGCAAAGGCCTCGGAGTTTTTTGAAAAAGAGGTGATTGATTTTCTTGAATATCTTGCTTTGAAGGGTGAAGTGGAAGAAGATCCGCTCGATGGCGAAGAAAACCGAGAGCAAGAACTCAAGGCTTGTTTGCAAGAGCTACAAATGTTAAGCCTAAGGAAACGTTTAGAGCATATTATACGAGAGTTAAAAGAGGCAGAAGCAAACAAAGATACGGCAAAAATTGATACTTTGCTGGCAGAGTTTCAGGATGTGTCAAAGCAGATACCATGAGTCCCGTACGGAATCCTAAATATAAGGGCATTTCTGTCGGGTAATAAGAGAAGAGTAATAACTAAATTTCGTATGGGATGAACAAACAAAGTCTCAAAACACAAAAAAAGAAAGGAAACTTTCCAAAAAGAAAGACGATAAGAGAAACCCGCATCGCGCAAAGAAAGGCCCAAATAAAGAGGAAGCAAAGAGGCCGCCGCGGAGTAGTGCGAGATGAAGACATTCAGGCATTGATTGAAAAAGCAAGACAGCGCGGCTTTGTAACCTATTCTGAAATTTTGTACGCCTTTCCGGAAATAGAAAAAGATGTGGAAGGTTTGGAGCGCTTGTACCAGCGTTTGGAAGAAGAAGGCATTGAGGTACAGGAAGTGCGGGAGTATTTGGACGTAGAACCGTCACAGGAAAATAAGGATCGGTTGCTAGTGGAATCAGATGCGCCGCTGGATCCGGTGCAAATGTATTTGAAGGAAATCGGGAAAATCTCTTTTGTTACGGCAGAGCAGGAGCGCGAGTTGGCAAAACGCATTGAAAAGGGAGATGAGGAGGCGCAAAAGCGTTTGGCGCGCGCGAATCTGCGCCTTGTGGTTTCCATAGCGAAAAAATACGTGGGCCGCTCGGCCAATCTCACTTTGCTCGACTTGATCCAGGAGGGGAACTTGGGTTTGTTCCGCGCCGTGGAGAAATTCGACTGGCGAAGGGGATACAAGTTTTCCACGTATGCCACGTGGTGGATTAGGCAGGCGATTACGCGCGCTTTAGCTGATCAGGCGCGCACGATTCGCATTCCCGTGCATATGATTGAGACCATTTCGAGGTACACGCAGGTGCGCCGCCGGCTTTTACAGGATTTGGGCCGCGAACCTTTGGCAGAAGAACTCGCAGCTGAAATGGGGTTGGAAGTGGCTAAAGTGCGGCACATCCAGCGCATTTCGCAAGAAACAGTGTCACTCGAAACTCCGGTTGGCGAAGATGATGAAGACAGTGTACTGGCAGAATTTGTGGAAGACGAAAAAGTCCCCCCGCCTTCAGTGGGTGCGGCGCGCATGCTTTTGCGCGAGCGCTTGCAGGAGATTCTTAATGATTTGGCGCCCCGAGAGCAAAAAATTCTTGCCCTGCGATTTGGGTTGGAAGACGGCGTGACCCACACGTTAGAGGAGGTGGGCGTTGAATTTGGCGTCACGCGCGAGCGCATCCGGCAGATTGAAGCCAAAGCTTTAGAGAAAATCCGCGAGCACCGCAGTTTGAAAAAGTTGAAAGGCTATTAAATGAGTTTGTAGTTTATAGTTTGTAGTTTTTAGTTACGATTTACCGCTAGGCATGGAATTTTCGAGATCCTATAAAGATTTGGAAGTTTGGAAGAGATCAATGGATTTGGTTACTGGGATATATGAACTCACGGAGAAATTTCCCAGTTCTGAGCGGTATGGTTTAGCGAATCAAATGCAGAGAGCAGCTGTTGCGATCCCATCGAATATTGCCGAAGGGCAAAAAAGAAATCATTCTAAAGAATTCGTTCAGTTTCTTTACATTAGTTACGGTTCAGGTGCGGAACTCGAGACTCAAGTCGAAATTTGCAAAAGACTTCACAAGCTGCAAGATTTAGACTATTCTAGAGTAGAGAGTCTTTTGGCTGAAGTCATGAAAATGCTGAACGTTCTTACCCGCTCCTTAAAAGACCAATAGTTTTGAAGGGAGTGGCAAGTAGTCTATAAACTAAAAACTACCCACTAAAAACTAGAGATATTCCGGGATAGTTCAGCGGTAGAACGGCGCCCTGTTAAGGCGAGAGTCGGGGGTTCGAATCCCTCTCCCGGAGCAGCCAATTTTGAACCAAAATTCTTACTAACCTCTCGTAGAGTTAGAACTCAGCGGGTTTTTGGGTGTTGTACCTACTTGCTGAACTCGCTCTACAAAAAATTGACATTTCTAAAAATCTTTAGTATAGTAATTTCAATAGAAAGTTGAACCTTAACAATAAGGAGGGTAAGGAAATGCACAAGATTGGAGAGATTTGGGTAGATTATGGAAGCGGGTGCTTCGTGTGGGTCATATTGATCATTATTGCGGCCGTGATTGCGCCTGTGGTTGGACTCATTGCGGGGGGCTTTTGGCTGTGGAACGCAGGGGAAAACCTGATAGGTTATGGAACCATAAACCAGGAGGTCGCGGATGCGCGCGCTGCTGCAACAGCTGTGGCATCGAAAGCACAAGCGACCGCGATAGCGTTGGCACCAGTCGAGACAGACGCAAGGTATTACACGCATCTTGCTGAACGTGCGAAAATTTCAATGGGGGCAGTATCCAATTTCGGTTTTGACGAAAACAGGGATGTGATCTATTTTAACATAGACTTCATGAATGGTGACGATCAACCGCACACCATTGATGTCCGTTTCAAAGTTCCCGTGAACGGCAGTTGCCCCAACGTGGGTACAAGCGATAGGAACTTGAGGCTTCAACCTGGTCATAATACCGTGAAAATCATCGGGGATCATCTCTTCGCATATATGTGCCGCCCGAAAAGTGGGTGGAACACAAGCAACCTTGAGAGCAGGATAATACTCATCGATGGTTTCCCGCTACAAGACCCAAGGGAATCTCTCTCCAAGTTTACGGTGGAGCTTTCTCCAGGAGAACAGCCAGGTCAGTGTTTCATAAAGGTCACCAATACTGATACTTTACCGCATAATGTTGCCGGTTACGTCGGATTTAGTTATACCTACACCAAACTTGGCGTTATGACAGAAGAGAGTAGGACCACAGAGCTCGGTGGAAGATACGAGGTAAAGCAAGGGCCCGCCGTCAATCCTGGACAGAGTGTTGTTTTATGGCACTATGAGTTTGGTAGCCGCATAGGAACAGGCAACTTGTCGGATTTCTTCCCGGCGAACCTATTCTCTATTACCGTGAACCACGTCGTGCTCCAACCGTATGACCCGGGGACAGAATCAATCCATCCTTCCATCAAGAAAAAAACCTTTTACGAAAGAAACATTTTTTCTGCCCCATCTGTCTGTGACTACAAGAAGTAATTCAGACGGCTCAACAATCAATATAACGGTTGAGGTGCATAGTGATTGTGCCTCAACCGTTTTTCTTTTGGTAAAACAATGGTGAGTAGCAGAGTAGGGTAAAACCATATAAACTAAACTTATGGAGCTAAATCTGGTATGTAAATATACTCATTTTGTCGCTGGATGATGGTTCTAACATTGTTCACGATGCGGAGCCACGAAAATAACCGCTTAATCAAGCGGTTATTTTTATACCCCTGTCGTGGAGTTAGAACTTTTTGAGATATAGTGAGTAGCAGGGTGGGGTAAAATTTGTTATGTTAAATTTATGACTAATATAGAGAGTTATACAGTTCGCTTTGGTGTAGTCATTTTTTGGACTTTATTTTGGCTTCTTAATGTTATTGATAAATTTATTGGCGGCTCGACTTTTCTTTGGGTTGGCAAAGACCGTCTTGCGCAATTTGTAAAGTATTTTTCCTCTATTGGTATAGAAAACCAAAGCGTCGCTTTCTGGTTTTTAACTTTCGTTACTATTGCCGAAATAATTGCCTTTGTTTTATTACTAATTGCCCTCTGGTATCTTATTCGGGCGGATAGCCAGAAAGCTCGTGCATTCTTTTTCTGGGGGACATTCGTTGGGCTATCTATTTTTGGTCTATTTTCAATCGGAGACCAGATTTTTGGTGATAGGCACGAACTCTTGGAACATACCACCTATTGGGTTTCTCTTATTATCTCGTGGGGGGCGTATGTTTATTTTCCGAAAGGCGAGAGGTCTGGTATGTAAATATACTCATTTTGTCGTTGAATTATCGTTCTAACATTGTCCACGATGGTCAGCCAGATGTATTTTCAGAAAACTTAGCTTTATGACTCTCACTTTCATAACCGGGAATACTTCAAAAGCAGAACAACTCTCAAGACATTTGGCGTTTCCAGTGGAACACAAAAAACTCGACATCCCAGAGATTCAATCTCTTGACCTAAAGGAAATCGCCGAGCATAAAGCAGGGGAAGCGTATAAACAACTCCAAACTCCTGTTCTCGTAGAAGATACCTCGCTTGTCTTCAACGCATTAGGAAACCTGCCCGGCCCTCTAATAAAATGGTTCTTGGAAGAGTTAGATAATGAAGGACTTTGTCGGCTCCTTGATGGATACCAAGACAGGAGCGCTTTGGCAAAAGTATGCTTTTGTTTCTACGATGGAAATGAATCTGAGATATTTGAGGGAGAAATGAAAGGTACGATTGCCAATGCACCAAAAGGAGAGCGAGGATTTGGGTGGGACCCTATCTTTATCCCAGAAGGCAAAACAAAAACCTGGGGCGAAATGGATACAAAGGAGCAAAAGGAAACCTCTATGAGGAGAATTGCGCTCAAGAAACTAGAAGATTACTTAAAAGATAGGTTCTAACTTCGTCCAGTAGCCCCAGCAATTCCTCTATTTCTCTCATCCAATTTTCTGGACTTTCAATAGTTTCAACCCACCCCAAAGTTCGAAAATCGTCCCATCTGGGGAGCACCTAAAAATAACCTGATTTTATGCGGGTTATTTTTTTACCTCATCGTGGACGGTAGAACTTTTTAATGATTAAATATAATTATGCAACCAGGTATAGATTACATCGGTATCATTACTCCTTTCTTCTGTCACGACGGCAGTGGCAATTTTTTATTTTACCAAAGAAGCGGGAACGCTAAAGATGAAAGAGGTAAGTGGGATTGTAGCGGGGGCAGCTTACAATTCGGAGAGCAACTTGTAGATGCAGTAAAAAGAAAGTTAAAAATACAATATCGTTGTGATGGCGTCATAGAAAAGCAACTGCCAGCCACCTCTCTCGTTATAGATATAGACGGAGTAAATAATCATTGGGTGGCAGTACCATTTATAGTAAAAGTTAAACCAGAAGAAGTAAGCATAGGAGAGCCAGAGAAAATGACAAATATAAGATGGGCAAAATTGGATAACCTACCAACGCCCCTCCATCCAGGAGCAGAACAAATACTTCGTCGCTTTGAGACCGATTTCAAAGAATATTCGGGGAAATAGTATTTCTCACTCTCAAATCAGGGATGTAAATATACTCATTTTGCCGCTGAATTATCGTTCTAACGTTGTTCACGATGCGGAGCCAGATAGGATGATACGAATATTTCCCTTGCAGAGGTTTTTCTGGTATACTTGGAGGGTAAGCAGTAAATACAATACATACTATGGCAAAAAGAAGCACGGGACTTCGTAAACATATAAAATCGCGTTCTTCCCACAAAACCAAGAAGCGATTGGAGGCAAAGAGGCTTATGCTGGAAGCAAAGAGAAATAGAAAACATTGAATTATGAAAAAAATCAACATCCTGCTTGTCGGTGTAGTCGTTATTGGTCTCGGTGCCGGTGTGTATTTCTTAACCCAAAATCAGCAAGACGAGGCGGCGCAACCCACCCAAAACCTAGAGGGTATTGAGGCGGGTCCGCCTGACTCCGAAGGTGTCGGCGGGGATCAAGAACCAGTCGATGAAGCCAAGACGGTTATTGGAACATCTCTCCAAATGCGTGACATTACAGCGTATCGCTATGGGAACGGTGATACAGAAATATTATTTGTTGGTGGCATCCATGGTGGATACTCTTGGAATACAGCCCTTGTTGCCTATGAACTCATGGATTACCTAGAGGTAAACCCTAACGTTATCCCTAACAATATACGCGTTACGGTTATTCCAGTATTAAATCCTGATGGTCTTGCTAAGGTTACTGGTACTGCAGGTCGTTTCGTACCATCGGATGTGTTACCCTCGAAAGACACGCAAATATCAGGTCGCTTTAATGCGAACGGTGTGGATCTCAACCGTAACTTTGACTGTGATTGGCAAGCAAAGGGTACGTGGCAAAATACAACAGTGAGCGGCGGAAGCAAAGCCTTTTCTGAGCAAGAAAGTCAGGCATTTAAGAATTATATAGAAACTCACAATCCGGATGCGGTTGTTGCATGGTACAGTGCTGCTGGCGGAGTATTCGCTTCAAATTGTCACAATGGAGTTTCACCTAAAACACGCGTACTTACCAATACGTATGCAGCAGCTTCCGGATACAAGGCATATGACGAGTTTGATTTCTACGAAATAACAGGCGATATGACAAACTGGCTTGCGAAGAAAAATATTCCTGCAATCAGCGTGCTGCTTTCCACACATCAGGGCACTGAATGGAGTAAAAATGAAGCAGGTATTGAAGCGCTACTTAAGCACTACGCTGAATAATGCGAACTCTCTTTACGAGGCGCAATGTTACGATTGCTCTCATTTTTGTCGTGCTTGGCGTTGGCGTATTTGCTTTTGTCAGTCTATACAAAGAGGTACCAAAGACATCTAGAGAACCGATTGAGTCAGAGACTGCAAAGAAAGAGCGCAAGGTCATTGGCAAATCTGTAGAAGGGCGCGAGATTGAGGCATATACGTACCTGCCTCGCGGCAAGGCGGGCGGAAAAGGAGAGACTCATTTAATGTTTGTTGGCGGTATTCATGGCGGATACGAATGGAACAGTATCCTTTTGGCATATACATTTATTGACTATCTTGAAACAAATCCAGAAGTCATTCCCGACAACCTGTTCGTGACCGTGATTCCGTCTGCCAACCCTGACGGACTTTATGCAGTCATTCAGGAAGAGGGTCGTTTTACGGTGGCGGATGTTCCGGAAAGCGGATCCACTGGCCTTGGACGGTTTAATGCACATGATGTGGACTTGAACCGCAACTTTGACTGTAAATGGCAGCCAGAGAGTACGTGGCGAGAAAATGTGGTAAGCGCGGGGTCCTCGCCGTTTTCGGAGCCGGAGACGCAAGCCATTCGAGACTTCGTTTTAGAACACGATCCGGATGTCGTTGTCTTTTGGCATAGCCAGGCCAATGCCGTATATCCAGCAGAGTGCGGAGGAGATATTCTTCCAGAAACACGCGACATTATGCAAGCATACGCGCGGGCGGCAAACTATCAGGCGCTCGAATCATTTGATGCGTATGAGGTTACCGGTGCAGCTGACGGATGGTTTGCTTCCATTGGCATTCCGGCGCTTACCGTTGAACTGAAAACTCACGAGAAGATCGAGTGGGAGCAAAATCTGGCAGGCATCAACGCGCTTTTTGAATATTACGCCAAGGAATAGGAGGATATGTGAATAAGTCTTTTGTAATTGTTTTTTTGAGTTGTTAGAATGAAATATTAGATTTTAAATAAACAGACAGACATATGAAAAATAAAATATTCTTGTATTTGATAATTATTCTTTCGACAATCGCACTCCCAACAGCTTCTGTTTTTGCTCAAGATGCCACTACCACTATCCCTTCTGTTGGAGATTTCCAAGCCATTATTCGACAACTCCAAGACCAAATCAAACAACTCCAAGAACAGATAGCATCTCTTAGAGGAGAGTTGGAAACGGTAAAGACCGAACTTGCCATTACCAAAACTCTCAAAAGAGGAGATACCGGAGATGAAGTCAGAAAACTCCAGGAACTCCTCAAATCAGACCCTGAAATATACCCCGAAGGTTTGGTAACCGGCTACTTCGGTCCCCTCACAGAGAGAGCAGTCAGAAGATTTCAAGAAAAACACAGCCAAGACATTCTTTCTCCCTTGGGTTTGTCCGGAGGTACGGGAATTGTTGGCGAAAACACCATAGCCAAACTCAATACGTTAGCAGGTGTTCCCGCCGTATCGGCTATTCCTGCCACGCCAGCTCAGCCTTTTCCCGGAGAAGGACGTCCTGCAATCCCAGCTGAACCCGCTATTCCCGCTATTCCAGCCCAACCAGCCACAAGCACCTTACCCGTCGCAACTTCAACACTGCCAACGCCAGAACCACCTCCGCCAACTCCGACCGCAACAACGACTGAATCTACCGCAACCTCAACGCTCCCAACTCCTCCGCCGCCTCCGCTACCTCCTTCATCGCCTTCAACGCAATACGGATCTGCGCTTGACTTCAGTGGCGTCACTAATATCTTTAACAAAATATGGGGGCCGGGAAGCAACGGCATTCTATTAGGAGGAGGACTGAATTTTTCTACGCAGGTAGGAGTTGGTTGGTCTCAGCAATACGGCGGAAAGTTCGTAACCTCTTATTCTATTCAAACCAGTTACACACAACATTATCTCACCCTCACTAATCCTATAAGCGTAGATGTAACCGGACCTTCAGGTTCCATCATAGAGGTTTGGGATTTAGAAAGCTTGAGTGTTGTGGCTACTAATATTTCAAACCCTGGCTCTCCCGCTACATTCAACGCCCAACCAAATCGCCGTTACGGAGGATTTGCGTGGTATGCTGATAATTCACAGAAAGATATTGCAATCTTCGCAAAACAATCCACAACTTCTCCTCCGCCGCCTCCGCCAAGTCCTACGCCGACACCCACACCACCTCCGCCACCTCCACCGCCTCCTTCTTCAGCAACATCAACGGAATCCACTGCTTCAAACCAAGTACAGGGATTCACTGCCACGGTTTCGGGTAGCTCGGTCACTTTGAGTTGGCAGCCAGTTACTACGGCTAGTATCGGCGTCTATTATGTGTACCAGAGTTTCTCGCCCAACTTCACCATTGGACCATCGACAAGTATAGCACGTATAACGCAAGGCAAAGTTTCTTTTACACAGACTAATGTTCCGGGGGGAACTTATTATTATAAGGCGGCGGCTGAGGATATTAATGGAACAATCTATGCTCCCTCGCAGGAGGTGGAAGTAGTTGTACCTTCGAGCTGTACTGGACTTTCTTTAACTTTTGCGAATAATAAAACGAGCTATATCCAGGGAGAAGCACTTACCTTTACCTGGGCTTGTATTCCATCTGGCACCATAGCTCCCAGAGTATTTTTTAAGATTGATGATGTCTACTATAGTTCCAGCAATGATAATGTTGGTACCCAAACACATGGTTTTGGAACCTCAAATCTTTCTGTGGGAACCCATACTCTCAAGGCTTGCTTTGACTCAAACTGCCTTCCTTCGCCCATTGTTACGGCAGACTTCACTATCAATTTTTCTCCAGACACCTCGCAATCTTCAACTGCCGCTACTTTAAACCAGATGGCAAGCATATTGGAAGCAACGCGGACAATATTGAACCAATTGCTTGAATTTCTTCAGAAGATATAAACCTGTGGATAATTTTTGTGTAGAAATCTTGACAGAAGATGTATAATGAAAAAATGGTCGTTTCTTTTTTATTTATTCATTAAGTTAAAAGCATTTTTCACAATATGGAGAAAAACAAAATTATTTCCATTGCGGTTGTTGTGTTCTTAGTGGTAGGGGTAGGAGCTGCATATTGGTTTGGTTCTCAGAAGGGATATCAAACAGGGTATGCGCAGGGACAAGATGATATCAAGAAGTTGGAAGAAGAGGTGGCGAACAAAGCAGCCAGAGAGGCAGCCGAAGCAGCAAATCCATTCCAGGCAGTGAATCCTTTGGAGGGGGTAGAGGCAAACCCATTTGAAAAGGCGAAAAAAGTATTGAACCCATTTGAATAATTTTCTATGAATAATTTCCTACTCTTATGAACATCAAGGAAGCAATCTTTTCTAAAAACGCAGGAGTAAAAATCTTTGGAATTGGATTGATACTTGCTGCGTTTTTTGTTTTTCTGAACGAATCCGCATACGCCCAAACCGAATCTCTGCTGCCTGGGGTAAGCGAGGTTCAGATTGGAGCTGCGCTTTCCGATTTGAGCGCGGTCTATGGCCATCCGGTAGAGAGAATTGATCAAGCGAGGGCAATCTGCAATATTGAAAAGTTTTTAGCAGATTGTGCGGAAATTGGGAAAGAACACGATCTTTTCTCTGAAGAAAGGGAAAGGCAGGTTGATGTCGTGCTTTCGGAACTCACGGACAGGATTATCGAAGATTTAAAGAGCTGTCAAGATGAGACGTGTCTTGTTGAAGTTGCGAGTACTCTCGCCTCAAGGCTTGCAAATCGTGCTCCTGCCATTGCACAAAGTCTTGAGCTCACTCCTCAAAAAGTGGAAGAAAAGCAAGCTATTATAAAAGCTGCAAAAGAGATTGGAGTAAGCGTTGAACAATGTCGGGCCATGGATCCTGATACCGCGCCTGTTGAGCTTTTGAGAGCGTGTGCGAAACTCGCAAAAGACGCGCGCATCCAGCAATACATTCCAGAGCAAACCAAACAAGACGCTGTGTTGGCAGACGGCTCCCTTGCGCTTCGGGAAAGTCTGGCAAGAGGAGAGTATCAGTGTGGTTCCTTGACACTGGAGAGTTGCGGGAACTATTGCTTAAATCCAACCCAAGCAGGAGAAGAGCAGGGCATTGCTCAAATACCGCCGGTGTGCCGACAAATTGCAGAGAGATTTTTTGGACCTGAAGGCGTGCAGCATCTTGAGAGTGCATACAGCAAGGTTCAACAAACCAACCAACTCTACGCGAAGCGGGCAGAACACATTGTGTTTACCACCTTGCAAGGGAGAACACTTACCGATCCGATTGAAATTGGGAGGTACTTAGAAGAACAAGGGAGCAGGGGAAATGTTGAAGCAGTAGAAAAGGGAATGGACTTTCTGGCGTTCAAGGGATTTGTAAAATTCGCAGACAAGGAATTCGCCTTACGCATGGTGAAGAAAGTAAGAGAGCAGGGTGGAGTGATTGATTTTGATCACTGCAGGATTAATCAGGAAGAGTGTGAAGAGTTTGTTCCTGATGAACACAGAGAAGAGTTTGCAGCAATGAGAGAGGTGGAAACCTTAATGAGAAGCGCAATGGCAAGCCGTGGGGTTCAGGATCTCTCCCTTTGCGATACCAGTCCGCAGTTGAGAGAAGCATGCGTGGAGGGGGCAAAATCTGCCTTTTCCCAAATTGAGGCAATTGCGCAAAAATCCCCTGCCGCACGCGGTGTTGTGGAAGGGATTCAGAAACATATCAATTTTGGAGAGAAGAGCTTTCAAGCAAGAAAACAGGTCGAAGAGAAATTGAATACAGGAGAACAGCTTTCTTTCGGAAACCAAACATTCCGTGATTTCAATCAGATTGAAGAATTTTGTGAACAGAATGCGCAGCTTTGTCTTGCTGAAACCGCAAAACAGGGATTTATTTCCAGAGATTTTGCGACAGAAAAATATGAGCGATATTTTGAATCTCAACCAGGATCCTATCCTCAATTTCAACCACCTGGGCAGGATGGATTGTCGCCAGGTCAAATTCCAGGATTTACTGCTCCAGGACCTGGTTTTGGCTACCCTCCCGGGTTTAGCAAAGAGGAAGCACTCAAGCAATTTCAGGCATGGCTTGAAAATCCCCAGGGGCCTCCTCCGATTCCAACTTTTCACACGCCAGGACAACCAACTGGAATATTTCCTTCCCAAATCAGATTCCCGGAATTTCCGTATCCAGCTGTCTGTCCTCAAATCTTTTCGAGACCCTGTGCTGCAGGAGAATATCGGCAGGAATCGCGCGACCAATATGGATGTTCGACCTATAGTGCCTGTATTCCTCTCACAACTTCAACCATACCAACTCCAAGAGACAATCGTTTAATCTGTCCTGCTCTTTACACTGTTGATTTCTGTCCTGCAGGCCAAGAAAAAGTTGTAACATTCAGTTCTCCCGAATGTGGAACATACTATAGTTGTGCTCCTGTATCTCAACCCCAGCCACAGCCGCGTCCGTCCATTACCTTCCCTTACACCTTCTCCAGTGGGAAGACGGTATATTCTTGGGAAGAGGCAAAAGCGTATTGCTATGCTTCAAGTTTTGGGACGAGCCAGGGGGTTGCAGGAGAATGCGAGCAGAAGTTTGGCATTGTGTATGGGATTCAACCACCTCCACCAGGCCCGATTCCTCCTGGTACTGACTGCACGAAATACGGAAGTGGTTGGCATTCTATGGACAGCAGTGGGAATTGTTTTAATCCCGGTATGACGGAATATCGGACTTTCGGAGGCGCCTCCTATTCTTGCACAGAGAAACCCGTATATGGTTGTACGTCGGGGTCTCCTACTCCGTCTGGTCAGAAAGAACAGGTATGGAATAGTTTGGGATTGCGGTCTTGGATTAGGATTGATGCGAACCTTGCAAGGATAGATTCTTTGAAGCAATCTTGCGCAAACGTTCCCAGCAGCGCAAATGTGTGGATGCCAAGCGCGGGAGATTACGCAAGCGCTGACTTTGGGATGCCAGACGCGGAGAAATGTAGGAAGGCCGCAGCATGCACTTCAGAGCAGTACTTCGACGGCGCAACCTGTGTTAGCCGTACTTCTTCTACTTGCCCCGTGGGCCAGTACTGGAATGGAAATACCTGTGTATCATCGGGCACGCCGCAGTGCTCCGATGGCAAAGATAACGACGGCGATGGAAAAGTTGATTACCCGGCAGATATCGGCTGCTATGACAAGTATGACACTAGTGAAGTCTACGAAGGAGATACTCGCAAATTTCAATGCCAAGACGGTACGGATAACGATGGTGACGGCAAGATTGATTTTCCATCGGACCCTGAATGTTATGACTACGCGGATGATACGGAATCGACGAGTGACGGATCCAATAAAGGCGACGCGAATTCCTGCCCCGGGTTTGCGTACAGCGAATGGGACGAGAAGGGAGTTCGCTATTGCCGGTTGAACTACGAGCGCCGATGCGACTACAACTACCCGAGTTATCTTACCAATGCGAACTATAAGGCGGAAAATTGTCCGGTTACCAACACGACGGTGACTGGATCTTGCTCATCTGAATTGATGAATCTGTTGGGTTCCGGATGTCACAATATGGGCAACGCGTGGTTTGATGGACCAATGAGTAAATACGTGCTGCCGGGAACCGTCACAGTGAAAGAATGCTCAAGCGTACACATTTCAGGCTGTACCTCTTCGTCTCCGGGCACCACGTGCCCTTCAGGTCAGTACTGGAACGGGCAAGCGTGCGTGACTTCTCCTGCACCTCCTCCGCCGGGTACAAGCAACTGCCTTTCGGGATATCATTACATGGGAGAGAGTGGAGGATATTGCATGCAAGACAGCAATCCTTCGGTGTGTCAACCTTTGGGTGGAGGTTCTACGTATACCTGTCCAGGAAGTACAAGCACTACTTGCCCCTCGGGCCAATACTGGAATGGAAGCGCGTGCGTCACTTCGAGTACGAGCACCTGTCCTTCAGGCCAATACTGGAATGGAACTGCATGTGTCACTTCGACTACTCCTACTTGTGCGTCTGATCAATACTGGAACGGGACTGCATGCGTAAGTTCGACGACCCCACCACCACCGCCTCCTTCGAGTACCCCTGATCCAGCAACTGCTTGTGCGCAATCGGGTGGCAGCTGGAATGGTTCAACGTGCACATTCCCAACACCTCCTCCCCCACCCCCTCCACCACCTCCACCTCCGCCACCCTCTTCTTTTCTATGTCCTTCCCACCACGTATGGAATGGACGCTGCTGTTTATTTGCA
>CAYHVI010000005.1:0-48595 GCA_964359655.1 uncultured Candidatus Saccharibacteria bacterium | reverse complement strand
AATACGCAAAGAAAATTTATTTAATCGTGCGAGGATCAGAAGTGCGCGCAGAGCCTATAAATTACGAGCGCATGAAAAAGCTTGGAGATAAAGTTGAAATTTTGCTGGAGACCGAAGTCAAAGAGTTGGTTGGCGCGCAGAAGCTTGAAAAAATGATGCTTTCCAAAGAATACAATGGTTCAACCGACCTCGTGGTAGACGGGTTGTTTGTTGAGATTGGATTTGATCCAGATAAAACATTCGCAGAACAGCTTGGTTTGGAGCTCGACGAAAAAGGATACATGAAAGTAGATAATATGATGCGAACAAGAGTGCCAGGAATTTTTGCGGCAGGCGATTCCACCACGCATTTTGGAAGTTTCAAGCAAGATATTACTGCCGCTGCCATGGGAGCGGTTGCTGCCACGGCAGCTTATGAGTATTTAGGTCAAGCCGTTCAGGCTCGATGAGTTGGAAAAAATTAGCCTCGTATGGTAGGCTTAAAAAGTAATAACCCAACATAATTTCAATGGAAAAATATAAAAGCTTTTTTATGCCAGCAGCGGTTGTGATAGGTGGAGGTCTTATAGCATTTTCAATTTGGTCAACAGGAGGATTGAATATCCCAGTGGAAAAAGGGCTTCCCGCGCAAGTGGCAAGTAAGCCCGAACTTAGTCCGGAAGTATATCAAAAATTTGCAAAAGATATGGGATTGAATATATCCCAGTTTAATGATTGTGTGGTGCAGAGAAAATACAAAGATAAAGTAGAAAATGATCTTAAAGAAGGTGCTCGCGTTGGGGTAGACGGCACCCCCGGAAGTTTTGTGAATAGCCAACCAATCCGTGGAGCTCTTCCCTACGCACAAATAAAATCGATTATCGATGTGGAACTTGCGTCCGGGAATTCTGTTCCTTTGGAAGGTTTGAGCGTTACAGAAAAAGATCATATCCGAGGAAATCTGAATGCGCAGATTACGCTTGTTGAGTTTTCAGATTTTCAATGTCCTTTCTGCAGACAATTCCACTCTACGGTCCAGCAAGCTCTCGCAGAATATGGCGATCAAGTGAGATGGGTGTATAAACATTTTCCGCTTGACCAAATTCATCCTCAAGCAAGGCCAGCGGCTGAAGCGTCGGAATGTATAGCAGAACAAAAGGGGAGTGAGGGATTTTGGCAATTTACCGACGCCGTATTTAAATTCCAGGAGAGTTAACCTATGAAAAGCATATTTCTTTGGGGTGGGGTAGGCATTGCGGTTGCGGCCGGAATTTTTCTGGTGCTTACTTTTGCTACTCCGTCAGATTCAGACCAACAAGACCTTGGTTCAGACTATTCCAAAAATATGCTTCACGAAGGAGCGATTCATGTGTCAGAGGGAACAAAAGTAACTTATCAGTCAAATCCTCCTACGTCTGGATCTCATTGGCCAGATCCTTTGCTCGATGATATTTACGATACGGAAAAACCAGACGAAGCTCTTGTACATAGTTTAGAGCACGGACGTATATGGATTTCTTATCAGCCTTCTTTGCCGCAATCTGCAATTGATCAGTTAAAACGCATTGCCGCAGAGGAGTCGCGAGTTATCCTCACGCCTCGCAGCCGCAATGAAGCGCCCATTGCTCAAGCCGCATGGCAAAGGTTAGATACCTTTAGTCCCGATGATGCCGGAAACGTTGACGAGAAACGAATTCTTGATTTTATTCAAAGATACCGCGACAAGGGTCCAGAATATGTTCCTCAAATGACTGGCAAGAGATACGACTGACGCTCTTTATGATATACTCAAAATAGGTATGGAAGAACTAGAAGGATAGTACTCAGTCTAAGACCCGGACACCGAACAACTCAACCAGAGTTGCCGGTGTCCGGGATCTTTTTTATAGTGATAATTTTAGCTGGCGATTGAACCATTGCGCGGGGATTGACAAAAGAGAGAAGGGGTGATAACATCAAAACATACTCTAGTCGAAGTATCTAAAGTTTTGTGCCTTTATAACAAAGTGGCACATTGAGAATCGAAGTTGATTTTGACTTCCAAATCTAGTGGAAAACGAGAATCAATACGGAAGATTCGAGCGTCAGATGTATCCTGCGACGTGCGCAGACTGCGGCCAGGCAACGGAGGTGCCGTTTCAACCAAGCGGTGACCGTCCCGTGTACTGCAAAACTTGCTACGACAAGCGCAGAGGAGAGAGAGACGACAGACCTCGAAGAGACTTCCGAAGATAAACAAAAGCAAAAACTCCCTCAAAAAGGGAGCTTTTGCTTTTTGAGCTTGACGCGCTCTCTGCTTTACTTTAAGCTAGAGTAATAGGTCAAGGTCATTCTATGTAAGTTAATTTTTCTTTTTCTATGCCAACCGAAGGCTACTGTGTAAAGTGCAAGCAAAAGCGGACGATGACAAACGAAGCAAAGACCGAGATCAAGAAAAAGGGTGGCGGCACCCGTCCCGCAATGAAGGGAACCTGTCCTGTTTGCGGAACCGGGATGTTCAGGATTCTTCCGATGTCAGAACAATAAATATATTTTATCAGGAAGACAGCCCCCACACTTTCATTAAGGTGTGGGGGCTTTGTGGTAAAATAAGACAATGGAGAAATGGCGATGGTATGTAGCCGGAGTGCTGTTTGGACTGGCGTTTGCCAATTGGGCTGCGTGGGAGTATGTGTTGGATGGAAGGTTTTTGAAGGTAACATTTTTTGACGTTGGCCAGGGTGATGCCATATTCATCGAGACTTCGCAAGGCCATCAGATTTTGATTGACGGAGGGCCAAGCAAAAAAGTGGTAGAAAAAGTGGGCAAAACTCTGCCTTTTTGGGACAAAAGCATTGACCTCGTTATCCTCACGCACCCAGACGCAGATCATATTACAGGTTTAGTAAGTGTGCTTGAGCAGTATAATGTGGAGAATGTACTGTGGACGGGCGTGGAAGCCAATACAAACATTTTTAGATCGTGGGAACAGGCGCTCGAAAAATCCTTAAAGCCCGACTTTGAACGCGAAAAAGTTGGGCTTTACCTGGCCCGGGCGCCCCAAAAACTGGTGTGGTCGCAAAACCCTTCCTACGAGTTTATGGAAATTCTCTATCCTGATAATTCTGCAATTTCCAGTGCCAAAGCCGTGAATGACACTTCTCTTGTTTCCAAACTCGTCTTTGGCAGCGATTCCTTTCTTTTTCCGGGTGATATTTCCAAAACTGCTGAACAAAAGCTGGTGGACCAAAAAGCAGATATAGCTGCAGATGTATTGAAAGTGCCGCATCACGGGTCAAAATCGTCGAGCTCTGAATCTTTCTTAGCTGCGGTTTCACCCAATATTGCCGTTATTCAGGTGGGAGCAAAAAATCGCTATGGCCATCCAACCAAAGAAGTACTTGCACGCTTGGGGAATATTTCTGTATTGCGTACCGATGAAAAAGGTGATATTGTAGTCAAAATCACAGCAACGCATTTTTCCATACAAACAGAGCGTTAATTTTGTATATTTTATGAATCATCCAAAAGAAGAACGCACATTAGTCATTATTAAGCCAGACGGGATTCAACGCAGTCTCGTGGGCGAAATTATCAAGCGTTATGAGCGCGTGGGATTAAAATTAGTGGGTTTGAAAATGTTTGTTCCGGAAGAAAAAATGGTGGAGCAGCATTATTTGCTGGATCCCGACTGGAAGCGAATAGTGGGAGAAAAAGCCATTGAGAGCTACAAAAAGAGAGGAATGCAGCCTACTTCCGAAGATGCAGAGCAAGTAGGGCAGCGCGTGCTCGATGGCCTCAAAAAATACCTTACCGCAGGCCCGGTGGTTGCTATGGTGTGGCAAGGCGCTCATGCAGTGGAAGTGGTGCGTAAGCTTACTGGAGGTACGGAACCCCGTTCATCTGACGTGGGTACTATTCGAGGCGATTACGTTGTGGATTCTTACCAAATGGCAGATTCAGACAGCAGAGCGGTGCGAAATCTTATTCATGCTTCAGGGACAGTTCAAGAGGCAGAAAAAGAAATTCCGCATTGGTTTTCGAAAGATGAACTTGTTCGCTACAACATTGCGCAAGAAAAGATTCTCTACGACGTGAACCTTGACGGTATCCTAGAGTAATATGGTATAATGAAAGTGCCCAGGTATCCCTCCTGTATAAGATCCGCATTAAGTTGCATTAGGGGAGTCGGATAATGATCCTTTGCCTTGGCAACGGACTTCGACACCCACCTGGATTATTTCGGGAGTCTTATTTGGAGGGGCTATGGGCATCAAAAAACGGTCCTGAGGTTACTCGAAGGAGCGTTTTTTGTTATAATGAAGTATGACTCAAATTTTTCGGCATTTGCAAAACAGATCGCTGGCGCATGTGATGCGGTTTAACTTAAAACCCCAGCATTTTCCTGAAAGCGTGGCAGATCACTCTTATTTTTGTGCGTATATTGTGAGTGTTCTTTGCCATTTGCTTAACGAGGTAGGTGAGGTTGTGGATAAACAAAAAGCACTCGAGATGGCGCTCGTGCACGATATGGAAGAAATGTTTTCTGGCGATATTGTTACTCCCTTTAAGCACTATTCTGCGGAAGTGGAAGCAGCAATCCGAAAAGTAAACAAAGAAATGATTGGCGAGGTGTTTGTCGGTCTTCCCAAAGAGCTTGCCAGTCACTTTATTGCTTTATGGAATGAGGAAGGAGCAGGGGAAACAATGGAGGCACAAGTTGTAAAAGTGGCAGATAAATTATCACTTCTTTCCAAATGCGCAGAAGAGGTGCGCGTGGGAAACGAGTTTTTTCAGGAAATTTATGATCAGGGCTTAAAGTTTCTTGAGCAGTATGACAAGCCCTGGTGGCAGAAAATAAAGCCACAGATTCTCGGTACTTAAAGCCCGACTTTTTCGCGTTTAAAGTCGGGCTTTTTCTTTTATTCTTTCTGCTTCTGCCTCTATGAGTTTGCCATCGTATTCCGCGTTGTGGGCGTGGGAACCTTTATAGCTTGGCTGTTTTTGATCCAAATGCAGATTTAAGGTTGCGGATTTTTTATCTTCTTGGAGCGCGCAGTAAATGTGAAATTTTGGATAGGCGCGGCCCGCAAGGAAACGGTGAAATGCAAGATCGCCATCGGGAGCATAGCCGCATTCCCGCATAAACGTATAAAGCGTTTTGCCAGAGAGCTTGATGGGAAATTTCATTAGAGTATAATATACACATATGATACACCAAAATAGCAAAGTTGCGCCAATTTTGATGTTTTGCATTGTGGGAGCGGTTTTTGCTTTTAGTCTTTATGTACTTTTAACAACCGAAAACACAGTGGTTGTGATAAACGAGGCAGCAGCAGAACCTAAAGAAGTTTTTGTGGTAGAAAATAGTCAACCAGAGCCAGAGTCAGAGGGGACTGTCTCGCCGGCAGGCGAACCTGCGCCAAATCCACGCCTTCAGATTTTAGAAACCAGTGTTGGATTTTTAAATGTGCGAAGCGATGCAACATTGGAAGCGCAGAAAGTGGGAACGGTGAAACCCGGCGAGGTCTATGAATACACAGAAACAAAAAACACCTGGTATCGCATTGTCCATCCAGAGTTGCAAAATGCATGGGTTTCCGGGGAATACGTGAAAGTGGTAGATCGAAGTTCTGACCTCTTTGGCGAATAGTAGGACAACAAAAATTAAACTTAATGTCCTACCTCTCGCCTGCTGGCTCAACGTGGGCACCCACGCGTCTCGTCGAATCCGCGATGCTCGCTCCTAACTTGCTGGGACTTATCCCCAGTTCTGTGGATAAAGGATGTGGAAAACTTGTCCCAGTAGAGACTTGACACTATTCCTAGGTTCGCTATCCTGACAGATACAGGATTATGACTTCTCTCACATGGACAAATTGTTTTACGATTTGGGCGGATACCAAATAGAGTTTGGAATCCGCTTTTTCTTTTGCTTGCTGGCATTGGTTTTCCGTTCTGGCATACGGAGAAAAGGCGGATTCTGAACTTTATAAAAATTAATCAAATCAACTATGAAAAGAAAAATTGCGTTGGGCGCAATCGCAATGGTCGCAGTTGGCGGCAGTATTGTGGGAATGTCTGCGTTTGAGGCGCATGTCATTAACGTAACTGCCAGAATAGAAAATGCTTTGTTTGTCCCAACAAGCGAGTTAAACTTTGGCACGGTATTTCCGCAGGAAGCATTTGACAAAACGTTTGACGTTTCGCTCTCTCAATCTTTTCAGGACGAAGATAGGGTTGATGATGTTTTGTATATGCTTCGTCAGAAACCAAAGTGTGCGGATAATCCAAACAATCCAACAGAATTCAGCCAAGTATCGCACGATCCTGAAACTGGCGAATTCTTTTGCGAAAAGGAGGGCCATGAAATTTTGCCGTTGCTGTGTCCGTATTTGTCCAAAGAAGAGCTAACAGAAGATGGACAAAGAGAAAATGATGAAGGAGTTATCTCTGCCTTTCACGGTCCTATCTTAGATTGGGATCTCGGCGATACATGGGCAACGCAGGTGAGTGGGAAATTGATTAAGTCTTTGGACGATTTGTCTGACACTTGGAACATTGACTTGAAGGTTCCGTGCTTTGGCAATCACTGTGCGCAAGACTGGGAAGAATTCGTTGCCGGAGTCAATGCAAGCGCAATTCCTGCTGCTTACGTCCAGCCAATCGCAAACGAGCATAAGATTTTCGGATGCGACTTGTGGATTGAGGTGCTGGGCATAAGTTTGCCAGACGGCGGCATCCCTTGCGACAAAGACATTGATTTGATGCTTGTGCTTGACCGTTCTGGGAGTATCAATGCAGGCGAGCTCACAACACTGAAAACCGCGGCAAAAGCATTTGTTGACGCGTTGGTTCCCGCAACTCCGGGAGCACATGTGGGAATGGTAAGCTTCTCTAGTTCTGCATCGCTCGACGCTCATCTCACCGATGATGGGAGCGCAGTGAAAACTGCAATTGATGCATTGGTGAGCGGGGGTACAACCAACTTGGAAGCCGCGCTTTTGGCCGCGACCACAGAACTGGCAAACCCAGGAGATGGACATGATCGTGCCGACGCAACTTCACCAGACTTTATTGTGCTGATTACCGATGGTGCTCCTACCAGCAGCAATACTCATGCAGGCGATCCGCAAGGCGATCCTGATCACGCGACTGATGCGGCAGCAGCAGCAACTGTCGCAAAGGCAGCAGGAGTTGAGATTTTTGTGGTAGGAGTTGGGACAACCGGCGCAACCGCTACGTATTTAGAGAGTGACATCGCAAGCACTGATCCGCCAGAACACTACTTTGATGCAGCTGATTTCGGAGCGCTTGAAGCAATTCTTGAGGCATTAGCTGAATGTCCGAACGGTGAGGAGCCAGCTCCACCTGCGCCAGACGAGGTGACCATCTTGAGCGATGGTTTTGGGGAGGGGAGTACTTCCGCAACTATTTCAGGTTGGGAAAAACATGAGGATGGAACTGTTGCGCAGGCTCCTAGTGGAAGCGGTGAAAATAGCGCAAGTCCAAACGGCGGAAGATTTGTAAGAATTGCGGATGATAGCAGTGATGCCGACAGTGAAGACGGATGGATTTGTCGAGAGATTGACGCAACCGGATACGACTCTCTCGAACTCTCTTATTACTGGAGAGGAGATAGCAATGGAGAGGGAAGCGAACAGGGTTTGGTGGAATATTTCACCGGAGGAACTTGCGCTTCTCCCGTAGGAGGTCCAAACAATCTTGCGACTCACGCGTTGAGCCCATTAGCTTCATGGAGTTTGAATAGCATCAGTTTTCCGGGAGCGCTGAACAGCACGACATTTCTGGTTCGTTTCTACAACGATTCGAGTGCGAATGACGAATCTTTCCGGGTTGACGGCGTAGTTTTAAGTGGTATTCCGATTTAATTTGGAATAAAAACGGTCGAATAGTGTGCTAGGCTAAGCCTAGCACAGTTAAGAAGTCGAATTATAAGTTAAAAAAACAAATAACAAAAATGGTAAAGAAAATTGTAGTAGGCATGGTATCGTTGGCTGCGGTTGCCGGAGGCGTGGCAGGATTGTCTGCGTTTGAAGCGCACGTAATCAACGTTACCGCCCGAATCGAGAACGCCTTGCAAGTTCCAACAGACCCTATTGATTTCGGAACTGTATTTCCGCAGGAACATCTTGAGAAAACTCTCAAGCTTGCGCTTTCCGAATCCTTCAGACTTGAGAATCGGGTGGACGATGTGGAATACGTAATTCGCCAGAAACCAAAGTGTGGGATTACAGCAAGAGATGGGGAAGTGTTGGTCGGGCCAACAGCCACAGGACATGTGGTAGTTGCCAGCTCCACAGGAGAGGCAATAATTGATTGTGGCCCAGCCCCCAGACAATTAGAAGTGGGAGAGAGTTGGGGAATGCTTCCATTGCTTTGCCCGTATCTTTCAAAGCTTGAGGATACCGAAGATGGACAAGAAACCGATAATGATGGAAGTTTGTCAGCATTCCACAAACCCTGGACGATTAGCGGTCCTGATGTGGTTTGGACCGAGGTAAAGGGAAGACTCGCAAAGAGCGCTCCAGACTACGAGGATATGTGGATTATCGACTTAGCAGTTCCATGTTTTGGCGATCATTGTGCCCAAGACTGGGAAGAGTTTGTGCACGATCATAATCCTGGTGCTATTGCAAGTCAGTATGTGCTCGATGAGGACGATGAACACAAGATCTTTGGATGCGATCTCTGGATTGAGGTAGAAGAAGTGTCAGAATTCGAAGAGTAAGACTAGAGCGTATAAGCTCTAAAGATAAAATTGCATGAAAAAGAAAATCACGTTAGCAGGAATAGCTCTTTTTGCCGGAATCGCTGGTATTGTTGGCGTCAGTGCGTTTGAAGCGCACGTGATTAACGTGACCGCGCAGATTGAAAATGCTCTGTTTGTACATCCAGAGGCACGCGAATTCGGAACAGTATTTCCGCAGGAATTCCATGAGCAGGGTTTCTTCGTGACTTTCTCTGAATCGTTTTCTACGAGGGATCAGAAGAGGGTTTCCATCATCGACTACGCAATTAAGCAAAAGCCCAAATGCGCAGATAGCGTGGAAGACCCCACGGTGTTTAGTAAGGTTACGGAAAACGAGGAGGGAAAATTCGTATGCGAAAATCCGCAGCACGTAATGTTGCCACTCTTATGTCCGTACTTGTCTAAGACCCCTGCGAATCTCGATGGAAACGATGTTGGGGTGCCAGCGTTTCATGAGCCAGATGCTGTTGCCACGGGCTCTATCAACAAGATAGCAGCCCACGTGGGCGACAACTGGACCATTGACTTGGCTGTGCCATGTTTTGAAAGGCATTGCGCGCAGGATTGGGCAGATTTCGTGCACGAGCACAATCCAAGCGCAGATCCTGATCAATTTATGGCAGACCCTGCAGACGAAAGCAAAGTCTTTGGATGCGATCTGTGGGTGGAGGTGACTGATATTCGGTAAGGCTCGATTTGATTGTCGATCCCTCCTTCGCTATGGTAAAATAGTGGAGGAGGATCGGTAATTAAAAATCCGAAGCACGAAGCACGAAATCCGAAACACGTTTTGATTTTGTTAACGTATGAACAAGCTTAAACTCGCAATAATTATTGTTCTGGCAATTATCGGCATATTTCTGGTTGTCCAGGTAATAAACGCCAGCAAATATGAGATGGTGGTAAACGTGGTGGAAGGCGAGAATGTGCTTGGGTTGAACCCATTGACCGAGCGGCTGGATTTTGGCGATTTGTCGCGCAACAATCGCATGACAAGGCAGATTACAGTTGCCAATGGCGGCAGTATGGACACTTTTGTTATGGTCTGGAAATTCGGCGAGATTTCTGACTTAGTGCACGTGGATAGGAATTTTTTTGTGGTAGAACCAAAAGAAGAAAGCAAAATTTCTTTTGAGGTGAAAATTCCGCCTTCGGCAGAAACAAGAAAGTATGAAGGGAAAGTATGGATATTCAGACTACCCAAACCTTAATAAAGATGGAAAATGAACAGCATGATGAAAATAAGCCAAAAGAGAAAAAGAAGTCGGTATTGAAGAACATTATCGGGTGGATTGTGTATTTGGGATTGCTTGCGGGGTTGATCTTTGGCACGCCAAAGGCGTTAAGCTATGTGCTGGACACGTCCTACCCAATGGCAGCGATTACTTCGGGTTCCATGTGGCCAGCGTTAGAAAAAGGGGATATGGTGTTTATCAAAGGAATTAAAAGCAGAGAAGAAGTTGATGTTGGAGATATTGTCGTGTATCAGAATCCCCAAGGGTTCACCATTCACCGCGTGGTGGAATTGCAGGCAGCGAGACTGGTGACGAAAGGAGACGCGAATAATATAAGCGACACCCCTGTGTCCTATCAAGATGTAATCGGCAAAACAGTGGAATTTCAAGAAAAGCCATTTCGAATTCCCTTGCTGGGAAACGTGAGTATTCTTTTGAACAAACGATAATGGATTCATTCTACAGCTACAAAGAAACGAAGATTCCAGTGCGCGTCGCGCTTGTTTCGCTTTTGATAGCTGGACTTATGTTTGGAACTGCATTGCAGGCAGTGTTGATAGGCGCCGAGGCGCACGTGGTCAGCGTGACTGCTCGAATTCTGTCGAGCGAAGAACCGTCAGTGCCGGTTGAGCAGCTCGTTGTTTTAAATGAGATACTGCCCAATCTTAAAGGAGCAGACGGTCAAGATGGTTTGCTTGGCGAGTGGGTGGAGTTGTACAATAATGGAGATTTTGAGGTGGATGTTGCAGGTTGGTATATTGAAGATGCTTCCGTGTCTGGCAACCGGCAGACGATTTCTTTAAACAATACTCATACGGGAGATACGATTATCGGGGCTGCAGGAAGTGGCCAAGAATGGTTAGTGGTGTTTATGGCAGGAGCGATTTTCAACAATACAGGAGATACTGCTTCTTTGTTTAACGCAGACGGAGTGTTGAAAGACAGCCATGCGTTTGGGATAAGCGTAAACGATACAGATTCAGATGCGCAGCAGTCTCCAAGAGAAGAGAACGTTGACACAGACACAGAAAATGCGGGGCAAGAGGGAAAAGCCATTGCGCGCATCCCAGATGGCACCGGAGAGTGGGTTGATCCTATTCCCACACCCGGAGGGCCGAATAGAATGGAGGAAGAGTTGGCTTCCGATGAACCTCCGGCAAACCAAGAAGAGGAAGTTTTAAACGAAGAAGCGAGATTGGAAGAAGGCGAAAACGAGACAAAGGAAAGTGATGAAGAAAGAGTGATAGAAGACTCGGAAGTAACGCTAAAAGAAGATTCTTCAAAAATTGAGCAGGAAGATGGAAATGGACAGAATCAGGAGCCTCCCGCGGAAGAAAGCAGTGCTCCCGAGGAAATAGTACCAGAACCTTAAAGGTCGTGAACGAATGAGTAAAATCGAACCATGAAAAGAAATTATTTTAGACAAAATATTGCGTGGACTCTGCTTGTCTTTGCAATAGTTACTGGAATGTTGGGTGGTTTGGTATATGCCCAAGAAGTGGAACCCGTCCAACCTACTAGGACACAAGATGAATTAACCAAAGAGGAAAGGCAGGTGATTCTTGCTCAAATCATCCAAGAACTCGAGGAAATTGAGCTTGAATTGCTTCGACTATCTTTGGCCGTAGCTAAGCTGGCGTTGGAGGAACAAGCAGCGGCGTTGCAGCAACAGATAGCGGCGGCACAAGCTGCGCCACCCGTTCTCTCGCAATCCATACCCTCTAGCGAGTCTTTAATGGACAAAGATGAAGTAGTGCAAGAAGATACGGGTATTGCGTTGGATGAACCGAAAGGAGAAGAAAATCAAGAAGATATCTTTGCACAGATTAATGTTGAAGAAGAAGAGTCAACAGATAAAGAACAGGGGGATGAGGAGGGGAAAGCAGATAGAGGTTTTTTTGCCGCGCTTAATCCGTTCAGGAATTTGGGAACGCCAGAGTTGGCAGTGCTTGCCATTCTGGGTATTCTCATTTTATTCTTTACGATTAGGCGTTTGCGCGGACGTATGGGAAAGAAAGAAAATGCTCTGCAGCCAAGACCAGTGCAGCAACCTCAAGTTTTTCAATCTTCGTCTCAAGCAACGCAGAATAAAATTGACGAATCGCGTGAGGAGTTGACAAAACGAGTTGCCTGGAAGTAATTCCGTTTACACAAACCGAAAACCTCTTCGCTAACAGCGAAGAGGTTTTCGGTTACGATGTCGGGGTGCCGGAAATCGAATCCGGGTCATACCCACCCCAAGGGTACGTACTACCACTATACTACACCCCGAATGTTTAAAGCCCGGCGTTAAACACGAGCTTTTGCGGCGGCTTTTATGCACTTGGTGCAGGCTTTTACGCGCTTACCAGAAAACCCGCCTTGCTCGCCTCGCTGCGAAGCGGGCCGCGAGGCAGGCAGCCTCATCCATTGAAGGTTTGGTTTTTGGGAATGTTTAATAGTTGGGTTATACTTGCCGCGAAGTTTCACTAACCGCCAGGCAATATTCTTTGTTTTTCCGCAAATCGCGCACACTTGTGCCATAAACCAAATATACCATTCCCTTTCTCTTTTGCAAGGGTTGTGGTATCCTTGAGCTTATGGATATTGTTGGAATTGTTTTTTTCCTTGCGATCCTATTGCTGTCCGTGATTCTTCACGAAGTAGCTCACGGATACATTGCCTTGGCGCAGGGAGATCCCACAGCAAGACAAGCAGGGCGACTTACGTTAAATCCTATTCCCCATATCGATCCCGTGGGATCAATTGCGGTACCCCTTGTTTTAGTTCTTTTTCAAAGCCCGATTCTCTTTGGCTGGGCAAAGCCGGTGCCGGTGAATCCCTATAACCTTCGCGATAAAAAGTATGGATCTGCCAAGGTGAGCTTTGCAGGACCTGCGACAAATTTGGCGATCGCTGTTTTTTTTGGGCTTTTGCTGCGTTTTTTAAGCTCACCAATCGCTGAAATTTTGCCTGGACTCATCCCTCTTTTTGTCGGAATCGTGCAGGTAAACCTTTTTCTTGCGATATTTAACTTAGTGCCGATTCCGCCGCTCGACGGCTCCCACATCTTGTTTGATTTCTTGCCAAGATCGTTGGATGTTGTACGTCAATTCCTTACCCAATACGGTTTCTTTGTACTGCTTTTCTTTATATTCTTCCTGTTTCGCTTTGTTGCCATGCCCTTAGATTGGCTTTTCCGTCTTATCGTTGGGTTCTAATGTACGAATTTATTGACAGAAAAAATGGTATTTGGTAACGTAGTTTGAGTTATGCCAACAATTCGGCAGCTGATAAAAAATCCAAGAAAGAAAGCCGCAAAGAAAGACAGAACCGCTGCCTTGAGTTTTGGTTTTCGTTCCCAGAAGAACCGCGTAGTCTATTATCCCTCTCCGTTCAAGCGCGGCGTATGTCTTCGTGTGTTTACGGTTACTCCAAAGAAGCCAAACTCCGCGCTTCGCAAGGTGGCAAGGGTGCGTTTAAGCAACGGCATGGAAGTAACCGCATATATTCCTGGGGTGGGACATAAATTACAAGAGCACTCTATTGTTGTTATTCGAGGTGGGCGGGTAAAGGATTTGCCCGGCGTCAGGTATCACATTGTCCGGGGGGTGTTGGATGCCGGAGGAGTGGAAAACCGGAAACAAGAACGCTCCAAGTATGGAGCAAAACGCGAGAAAAAAAGCTAGCCTATGGAAGACGCGATAGTGGAAAAGTTTATCAATCAGGTGATGGAGCGGGGAAAGAAAACCGTGGCGAGGAAAATCGTGTACGGCGCTTTTGATTTGGTAAAAACCCAGTCTAAAAAAGATCCCCTTGAAGTTTTTCAAAAGGCAATCGAAAATAGCTCGCCTTTGCTGCAGGTGCGTTCTCGTCGGGTTGGAGGAGCTACCTATCAGGTGCCCATAGAAGTAAAACCCGATAAAAGAGTAAGTTTGGCAATGAAATGGATCATCAGAGCGGCAAAATCAAAGAAGGGAAAGCCAATGCGAATAAAGCTCGCAGAAGAACTGCTTGCAGCTTATAAAAATGAAGGTGCTGCGGTGAAAAAGAAAGAAGATATGCACAGAATGGCAGAGGCCAATAGAGCTTTCGCTCACTTTGCTTGGTAGCAGGTGTTTGAAGCGAAGCTTCGTCGTGTTTGAAGCTTCGCTTCAAACACCTATGCCAAGGCAATACCCTATAGAGAAATACCGGAATTTTGGAATTATCGCTCACATTGACGCCGGAAAGACCACTACATCGGAGCGAATTTTGTTTTACACGGGCGTATCACATAAGTTAGGAGATATCGACGAGGGAACTACCATTATGGATTGGATGGTGCAAGAGAGAGAGCGTGGGATTACCATTACTTCGGCTGCTACCACTTGTTTTTGGACACCAACCTATCTTCCCAAAGCCAAAGAAAACGAATATCGTTTAAATCTCATTGATACTCCAGGCCATATCGATTTTACCGCAGAAGTTCAGCGCTCTCTGCGCGTACTCGATGGAGCGGTTGTAGTTTTTGATGGTGTGGCCGGAGTAGAACCACAATCGGAAACCGTTTGGCGCCAAGCCGATAAATTCGGCGTTCCGCGAATTTGTTTTGTGAATAAGATTGATCGTATGGGTGCATCATTTGAAAAAGTGCTTCAATCTATCTGGACAAAACTTACACCAAATGCTGTTGCAACGCAGCTTCCTATCGGAGAAGAAGAAAAGTTTTCTGGAATTATTGATCTTCTTTTAATGAAAGCTTTTACTTTTGAGGGCGATTTTGGGCAAGAAATCAAAGAGCATGAAATTCCAGTTAATATGCTTGAGAAAGCCAAGGAGGCAAGAGTCAAACTTGTGGAGCGAGTTGCCGCAGAAGACGAGAAACTCATGAATAAGTATGTGGAAGAACAAGAATTGGATCAAGATGAATTGAGAGCTGGTTTGAGAAAGGCAGTATTGGCAAACAAACTTGTGCCCGTATTTTGCGGATCTTCCTTGAAAAATAAGGGCGTTCAATTTATTTTAGATGCGGTAGTTTCGTATCTTCCAAGTCCAGTTGATCTTCCTCCGGTAAAAGGGATTGATCCAAAAACCGGGCAAGGACTTCAGAGAAAAGCTTCTGACCAAGAGCCCTTTTCTGCTTTGGCCTTTAAGATTGCATCAGATCCTTATGTGGGAACTTTAACCTACTTTAGAGTATATTCTGGTTTGCTCCCTAAGGGTTCTTATGTATTGAATACCATCACAGAAGAAACAGAGCGAATCAGCAGGATTTTGAGAATGCACGCGAATGAGAGAGAAGAGATTGATGAGTTGTATGCAGGAGATATCGCAGCTACCGTAGGTTTGAAAAATACCAGCACCGGCCATACGCTTTGCGCAGCATCCTCACCGATTGTTTTAGAACAGATTTCGTTCCCGGAGCCTGTAATCTCTATTCGCATTGAACCTAAAACCAAAGCAGATCAGGAAAAAATGGGGCTGGCTTTGCGCAGACTGGTAGAAGAGGATCCCACCTTCCATGTGAAATCAGATTTGGAGACAGGAGAGACTATTATTTCCGGCATGGGAGAGCTGCACCTGGAGATTATTGTTGACCGCATGAAACGGGAATTTGGCGTTGGAGCGAATGTGGGAAGGCCACAGGTAGCGTACAAAGAGACGATCTTAAATAAAGCGGAAGCTGAAAGTAAGTATGTGCGTCAGTCAGGAGGCCGCGGCCAGTATGGACATGTGTTGGTGCGCTTGGAGCCAAAAGCAAGAGGGGAGGGTTTTGAGTTTGTGGACGCGATTAGGGGAGCAGCAATCCCCCGGGAATATATTCCGGCAGTGCAAAAAGGAATTCGGGAGGCAATGGACAAGGGCGTGCTCGCTGGCTATCCGGTGGTTGATGTTAAGGCTACCTTATACGACGGATCTTTCCATGAGGTTGACTCTTCGGAATTTGCTTTCAAGATTGCAGGATCCATGGCTTTCCAGGACGCTGCCAAGAAAGCAAATTTGGTGTTGCTTGAACCCATTATGCATTTGGAGGTAATCATTCCTTCTGATTTTCTTGGAGATGTTATTGGGGATCTTTCTTCAAGGCGTGGTCGCATCGAAGAAACAGAGGACAGAATTAACATAAAAGTTATTCGGGCAAAAGTGCCCTTGGCAGAGATGTTTGGTTATGCCACTAGCCTTCGCTCCTTGACGGAAGGAAGAGGAACCTTTACTATGGAGTTTGAGCGATATGACCAAGTTCCTGCAAATGTTACGCAGGAAGTTATCGAAGGCAAACGAAGATGAATCTCGAAGAAATAAAAGAAATTATTAAGAAAGAGGGAGGGAAAATCGTTATCGTGGAGAATGACAAGCCCCAGATGGTGATTATGTCATTTGATGAATGGAGAGGAAAGATGCGGCAAGGGCAAACCGTACACCAGAGCAATCACGAGGCGTCAAAACCCATGCCTCTGCCCAGTGAAGAAAGAGCAGAGGGGCTTACTATTGACGATTTGCCGCTTTGAGTTATACTAAATAATTGCCCAAATTTTCATAACATAATAAGTGCTAACTTAAAACCAAAATTTCTATGACAGGAAAATTCGAACGAACCAAACCCCACGTCAACATTGGCACCATTGGCCACGTTGACCATGGGAAAACCACTTTGTCTGCAGCTATCTTGCATGTATTGAAGCTCAAGGGGTTTGTCGCATCAGAGAAGAGCGTGGACCAGATTGACTCGGCTCCAGAAGAGAAGCAGAGGGGGATTACCATTTCGCTCACGCACTTGGAGTACGAAACAGAAAAGCGCCATTATGCGCACATCGATGCTCCGGGCCACGCAGACTATATTAAAAATATGATTACGGGAGCAGCCCAGATGGACGGGGCGATTTTGGTGGTGTCTGCGCCCGATGGACCCATGCCCCAAACCAGAGAACATATTCTGCTTGCGCGCCAGGTAGGATTGCCTTATGTGGTGGTGTTTTTGAACAAAGTTGATATGGTAGATGATCCTGAAATTATAGATCTTGTGGAGTCTGAAATAAGAGAACTTTTGAATAAATATAATTTCCCGGGCGACAAGGTACCCATCATCCGCGGGTCTGCCTTAAAAGCGCTGGAGGTAAAATCAGCAGACGATGAGGCGGCAAAGCCGATTTTGGACTTAATGGCGGCTGTGGACGAAAACGTGCAGGAACCGGTTCGCGAAATTGATAAACCCTTCTTAATGGCAATTGAAGACGTATTCTCTATTGAGGGGCGCGGAACAGTGGCAACAGGCAGAATCGAAAGAGGAATCGTTCATCCAAACGACGAAATTGAAGTTGTGGGAATTAAACCCACCACAAAAACGGTTGCCGTCAGCGCGGAAATGTTTAATAAGATGCTCGATGAAGGAAGAGCAGGCGACAACGTGGGAATTTTGCTTCGAGGTTTGAAGAAAGAAGACATTGAAAGAGGACAAGTCTTGGCAAAGCCAGGGTCGCTTACGCCTCACACTGAATTTGAAGCTGAAGTATATATTTTAACCAAAGAGGAAGGAGGCCGGCACACGCCATTTTTTAAAGGGTACAAACCCCAGTTTTACTTCCGTACAACCGACGTAACAGGAGAAGTTGCGTTGCCCGAAGGAACCGAAATGGTCATGCCCGGAGACACCATTACCTTTCGAGTGAAATTGTTGGTGCCTATTGCCATAGAAGAACAGCAGAGATTTGCAATCAGGGAAGGAGGAAAAACGGTTGGAGCAGGAGTGGTAACTAAGATTATACAGTAGGATGGCAAAAGCAGAGAGCGAAGAAAAAGGAACAGAACAGAAAGTGCGGATTAAAATTTCAGCCTATGATCATAAGGTGATTGACGCTTCCTGCAAACAGATTATTGATACGGTGCTTAGACAAGGCTGTGAGTTGGTGGGACCAGTGCCTCTGCCCACCGCTATTAAGAAGTACACGGTGAACCGCTCGGCCTTTGTGCATAAAGACGCGAGAGAACAGTTTGAAATGCGAACGCATAAGCGCCTTATAGATATTTTGAATCCGAATCCGAAAGTGATTGACGCCTTAACGAGTTTGAACCTGCCAGCAGGAGTAGATATTGAAATCAAGATGTAAGTATGATATAATTTTTACGCCTGACAATTTAAGGGACTGACCCTGAAAACAAGGCTCGCGCCGGGGGTTAGACCCCGCGTTTTTTTATGAAAGCGATACTCGGAAAAAAAATTGGAATGACGCAGATTTTCCAGCAAGAGAAGGTAATTCCCGTTACCTTGATTGAAGCCGGCCCTTGTAAAGTCACGCAAGTGAAAACGAAAGGAAAGGATGGATATGACGCAATACAGATGGGCTTTGAGGAAATTGTCAAACGCAAGAAGATCACGAAATCCAAGAGAGGAAAACCGTTTGTTTCTATAAGAGAGTTTCGCGCCGCCTCCGATAAATCTACGGCTCGCCAAGGGGATATTGTTGACGTGTCGATTTTTGAGGAAGGTGACAAGGTTCAGGTTTCAGGAATTTCCAAAGGCAAGGGATTTCAAGGAGTAGTAAAGCGCCATGGGTTTTCGGGAAGAAACGCAACACACGGCGTCAAGCACGAGGAACGTACGCCCGGATCTGTGGGAACTTCTGTTCCAGAGAGAGTGATCAAAGGGAGAAGATTGCCTGGACGTATGGGATCAGACAGGGTTACGGTGAAGAACTTGAAAATCGCAAAAGTGGATAAGGCCAATAATATGTTGGCTATCAAGGGAGCAGTTCCCGGAAGAAGGGGTACATTGCTTGAAATTCGCGGGTTATGAAGATTGCAACATACAGGAAAACCGGAGAAAAGGCTGGAGAAATGGAGTTGTCAGAAAAGATTTTTGGGGTTGAACTGAATCCTGATTTGGTACATCGTATAATGCTTCTGCAGCAGGCAAATCGCCGCCAGGTTTCAGCTCATACAAAAGGCAGAGGAGATGTTTCTGGTGGCGGTAAAAAACCCTGGGCTCAAAAACATACGGGCAGAGCTCGTCATGGTTCGATCAGATCACCGATTTGGAAGGGAGGCGGGGTGTCGCACGGCCCAACAAAAGAGCGCAATTTTAAGAGGAAAATCTCAAAAACAATGCGCAGAAAAGCATTGTGTATGGTGCTTTCTGAAAAAGTAAAAAAGGACTTAGTGGTATTGCTCGAAGAGTTAAAGCTTGAGGGAGGTAAAACCAAGGCCTTGGTCCAAATGCTTGGCAAGTTGCCTTGCGACAAAAAAAATATCCTGATCATCCTGCCCGAAATGGATCAAGAGTTGATTCGTGCAGGGAATAATTTGTCTTTCGCAAAAACAATGCAGGCGCGCGAACTCAACGTATTGGATCTCTTGAACGCAAAATATTTGGTGATGCCAAAGGATTCCTTAGAAGTAATCGAAAAAACTTTTGCAAAATAATATGACCGCCCTGAAGATTTTTGGGAAAAAGAAAAAAGAAATCAAGAGAAAAGAGGAGTCGAAAGTTGCACCTGTAGAGGGAATGCAGCAGGCCAAAGTTGCCTTGAGCATAGGTCAGCACTTAACAAGGCCTCATATTACAGAAAAGGCAACCGAGCTTGCCTCGGCCAAGAATCAGTATGTGTTTCAAGTACAGACGCGCACAACCAAAAAAGAAGTTAAAAAAGACGTGGAGAAAATGTATGGCGTAACCGTGGAGAGAGTGCGGATTATCAATGTGCATCCCAAAGAAGTGAGATTAGGAAGAACCAAAGGAGTAAAAAAGGGTTATAAGAAAGCAATCGTGAAAGTAAGAGAAGGGCAAAAGATAGAAATACTACCGACATGAAATATGGAATTATAACAAAAAAGAGACCGGAGAAACAATTGCTTTTACGCCTCAAGAGAACTGGAGGGAGGAACAATCGCGGACGCATTACGATGTGGCATCGGGGCGGGGGAGCCAGAAAGCTCTACCGGAAGATTATGTTTGGCCAAACGCAGTTGGGGCAGAAAGGAAAGGTAAGCGCAATTGAATATGACCCGAATCGCAACGCATTTATTATGCTTGTAGAGTATGCAGATGGTCAAAAATACTATATGCTTGCTCCTCATGGAATTGGAGTGGGAGATGAGATTGTGTGCGACGAAAAAACCGAAGTGAAGCGGGGAAGCCGCATGAAACTAAAAAATATTCCATTAGGCGAGCTGGTGTACAATATTGAGCTCGTGCCCGGTCGCGGCGGAACAATGGTAAGATCTGCCGGCAATTCTGCCAAGATAGAGGGGCACGACGGCAAATACACTCAACTCGTATTTCCTTCGAGCGAAGTAAAAAGAATGTTGGGCGAGTCTTTCGCTTCCCTTGGAGTGGTATCGAACCCGGAATTTATGTATGAAAGAGTAAAAAATGCAGGACGCTCAAGACTCAAAGGAATAAGGCCTCATGTAAGAGGAAGTGCAATGAACGCTGTGGATCATCCTCATGGAGGCGGTGAAGGAAAAACGCCCATTGGCTTGAAATATCCGAAAACTCCATGGGGCAAGCCCGCTCTGGGCGTGAAAACCAGAAAATCAAAGAAATGGACGAATACGTTTATTGTGCAAAGAAGAAAGAAGAAAGAAAAACATAAGAAATAGTGTATGGCACGATCACTCAAAAAAGGTCCTTATTTAGATGAGAACTTGCTGAAAAAAATTGCGGGTTTAAAGCCCGACGGCAAAACCGTGGTAAAAACTTGGTCTCGCAGAGCTACGATAAGTCCTGAAATGGTGGGATTTATATTTGCGGTGCACAATGGAAAGGCGTTTGTGGAAGTGCAGGTGGCAGAAGATATGGTGGGGCACAAATTAGGAGAGTTTTCACCAACGACGAAGTTCGCGAGGCATGGAGGAAAGATGCAAAAGGAAATCGAACAAAAGCAGGGAGAAGCTGAAAAAACGTAAATCTATGCAGAGCAAAGCTACATTGCGATATTTGCGAATTGCGCCCAGGAAAGTGAGACTTGTTGCAGAATTGATACGCGGGAAAAAGGTGAGTGAGGCTCAGACCATTTTACGATTTTGCACCAAAAGCGCAGCTAATCCTTTGCAGAAAATGCTTCATTCTGCCTTAGCTTCCTTTACATCCAATGTTCAGTTAGACGAGACAAATCTCTATATTGCAAACGTTGCAGTGCAGGAAGGTTCCAAACTCAAGAGATATCGTCCGCGCGCGAGAGGTCGCGCCTACCCTATCCAAAAGAAAACTTCCCATATTACTTTGGTGCTCTCTGAAGTTGTTCCAACCACAAAAGAGAGTAAAAAAGAGAAAGCCACAGTTCTCAAAACAGGAGTAGAAGCGCGGGAGGAGCAGCAAGCGAGAGCAGAAAAACCAAAGTTTAGACCCATGAAAGAAATTGCAAAGCCTAAAGTCGAGAGGGGCTTTGAACGCATATTCAGGCGAAAAGCAGTTTGAAAAATATGGCACATAAAGTTCACCCCAAAATATTTCGCATAAAAGAGACGGCTGATTGGCATTCTCGTTGGTTTGAAAAAAATGCGTACAAAGAAACTTTGCGCGAAGATTATTTAATGCGATCTTACATCACAAAGAAATTAAAAGAAGCCGGTGTCGCAAGCGTTGAAATTGAACGTTTCGCCGGGAAAATCTCCCTTATCATTAGTACGTCAAGACCCGGTTTAATCATTGGACGAGGAGGATCTGGTATCGAGGAGCTGCGCAAGACGATTGAAAAGATTTTGGAAAAAGATAAAAAAAGCAGATACAGAGAAGTAAAGGATAACCGGAAAAGAGAAATTCGTTTGGAAATAAGGGAAATTAAAAATCCCTGGGATTCAGCTTCTTTGACAGCCCAGTGGGTTGTGCAGCAACTCGAGAAACGAATGCCGTTCCGGAGGGTGATGAAGCAGACTCTAGGCAAAGTGATGGCGAATAAGCACATTGAGGGAGCGAAAGTGCAAATATCCGGAAGGCTTGGAGGGGCCGATATTGCGCGTACAGAAAAACTGAAAATGGGAAGATTGCCCTTGCAAACATTGCGCGCGAGAATTGATTATGCATTAGTGGAGGCTAAGACCAAGTATGGAATGATTGGGGTGAAAGTATGGATGTATAAGGGAGAGAAATTTGATTAATCCTTCGATAAACTCAAGACAAGTATGTTGACGCCCAAAAAAGTAAAACATCGAAAATGGATGAAAGGAAGAAGAAGGTTCAAAGGGGTGGAGTCTCGGGGAACCGAGGTTTCTTTCGGCTCATATGGCTTAAAAGCAGAAGGAACCAAATGGGTTTCTGCACGCCAGCTGGAAGCTTCCAGACGGGCGATCATCCGTTATCTGCGCAAAGGCGGAAAGATGTGGATTCGCGTGTTTCCCGATAAACCAATCACGAAAAAGGGTTCAGAAGTACCCATGGGCGGCGGAAAAGGAGGTGTGGATCATTACGCAGTGGCTGTAAAGCCCGGAAGAATTCTTTTTGAAATAGATGGACTGAAAGAAGAGGTCGCAAAAGAAGCCTTGCGCAAAGCAGGAGCGAAGCTGCCCGTGAAGACAAAGTTTGTAAAACGATAGAGATGAAAACGGCCGAATTACAAAGGAAAACTGTAGGAGAGCTCCAAAAAATGGTAGCCGAAGAACGCGGCAAGTTGCAGCAATTGCGGTTTGATCTGCCCGGCGGCAAAGTGAAAAATGTGAGGGAAATTCGGAAAATCCGAAGAAATATTGCGCGCATATTAACATTGTTGAAACAAAAGCAGTAAATGTATGGCCAAACGAAGACTAACCGGAATAGTAGTTTCAGACAAAATGGCAAAGACCGTGGTAGTGAAAGTACAAAGACTCAAGCAGCATTTAAAATATCTGCGGCGCATGCGGATGCACGAGAAATACAAGGCGCATGATGAAAAACAGGAATACCATACAGGAGATAGGGTGGTTATTGAGGAAACCAGGCCATTGAGCAAAGAGAAACGATGGCGAGTGATAGAAAAATTATGATTCAACCTAAAACCAAATTAAAAGTCGCAGATAATACAGGAGCAAAAATGATTCAGTGTTTTCATGTACTGGGAGGTACGCGCCGTCGATACGCGCAGATTGGCGATATTATTGTTGCCGCTGTAAAAGTCGCAGAACCCCGACGAATAGTAAAGAAGCACGAGGTTGTTCGGGCGGTAATTGTGCGGCAAAAAAAGCCTTTCAGGCGAGCAGATGGATCTTATATTTCATTTTCCGAAAATGCAGCGGTTCTCTTGGAAAAAGAAAAAGAGCCAAAGGGAGGTCGGATTTTCGGCCCCATTCCCCGTGAAATTCGAGATAAAGGATTTACAAAAATAGCAGCTTTGGCGCCGGAATTATTATGAAAATAAAGAAAGGCGACAACGTGTTGGTGATCGCAGGAAAGAACCGTGGAAAGAAGGGAAAGGTTTTGCGCGCGCTTCCCGGGGAAGCAAAGATTGTCGTAGAAGGAGTCAATATGCGCAAAAAGCACGTCAAACCAAAGCGCGCAGGCCAGAAAGGGCAGATCGTGGAGATGCCGAGCGTATTTTCAGTTTCGTCGGTAAAGCTTGTCTGTACCAAGTGCGGAAAGGCGACCAGAGTAGGATACAAAGTCGAGGGTGGAAAGTCTGAAAGATCTGGCAAAGCCAGAAAAGTAAGAATGTGTAAGAAGTGTGGAGCAGATATCTAGTATATTGTATTTAGCATATGGAAAGCATGAAAACAAAATATAAGAAAACAGTGGTTCCTGCCATGATGGAGAAATTTAACTATAAAACCGTGATGGCTGTTCCGCGTTTGCAAAAAGTTGTATTGAACACCGGGTTTGGCAGATTAGTTGCAGCAAAAACCGGAGACGATCTTAAGAAAACGCTGGAGGCGATTGTGCTCGACATATCAGGTATCGCCGGCCAACATGCCATGGTAACTAAAGCCAAGCATTCGGTTGCAGGTTTTAAGCTTCGAGAAGGAGCGCCCGTGGGAGCGAAAGTAACGTTGCGAGGGAAAAGGATGTACGAGTTCCTTGATCGATTGATTCATGTGGTGCTTCCGCGTTCAAGAGACTTTCGCGGATTGCCAGTTTCCAACCTGGATGAAAGAGGAAATTTGACCATTGGCATCCGGGAACATATTTTCTTTCCTGAAATTTCCGTAGAGAAGGTGCGCAATAGTATTGGTCTTCAGGTAACGGTTAATACAACCGCAAAAACGAAAGAAGAAGGATTGGCGCTGTTTCAATTGCTCGGCTTTCCCTTAAAGCAGGCTCATATGTAAAAATTGTATGGCAAGCGAAGCTCAAATTTCCAAATCAAAGAAAAAACCAAAATTCAAAAGCAGGATTACAAACCGATGTTTTAGATGCGGAAGAAAGCGCGGGTATATGGGGGATTTTGACTTGTGTCGCGTGTGCTTTCGCGAATTGGCAAATCAGGGGTTTATACCAGGAATTACGAAATCAAGCTGGTGAAAAAACTATGGTAGATCCAATTGCAGACATGTTAAATCGTTTAAAGACAGCTCAAGCCGTAAAAAAAGAGACGGTGGAAGTTCCGTTTTCGCAGCAAAAATATGCGATTGCGAAAATTTTAGAAAAGAAAGGATTTGTAAAAACCGTGGACCTTAAAGGAAAGCGAATAAGAAAGATCATCGATATTTCTTTGCGCTATTTCAAAGAAGCTCCTGGAATCTTGGGGACTAAGCGTATCTCCAAACCCGGGCAAAGAATATACGCGTCCTTCCAGAAGATAAAGCGTGTAAAAAATGGACAGGGAATTGCGATTATTTCCACGTCGAAAGGTTTAATGACGGGGGAAGAAGCAAGAAAAGAAAAAGTAGGAGGTGAAATCCTGTGTGAAATTTGGGGGTGAGAGTAAAGGTATTTACTCTCACGGGCGATTTAGCCAAGTTTGACTTGGCGTTAAAAATCGCCCAGGGGAAAAACATATGAGTAGAATAGGCAAAAAACCAATAGAAATACCGACAGGAGTGAGTGTGCAGATCGAGAGCCAAAAGGTGCAAGTGAAAGGTCCAAAGGGAGAACTCTCTCGCGATTTCAGGCCCGAAATTTTGATAGAGCAGAAAAATAACAGCTTGATTGTTACCCCGCTGGTTCATTCCAAGTTAGGAAAATCTTTATGGGGTTTGACACGCACGCTTCTTTTCAATATGATTCAAGGGGTTTTGCAGGAATATAAGAAGCGATTGGAGATTGAAGGAGTGGGATATCGGGCTGCTATGGAAGGCGATTCTTTGACATTGAATTTAGGATTTAGCCACCCTGTGAAAATGAAGATCCCCGAACACATAACGGTTTCAATTGATAAAAACATGATTATTGTAGGCGGAGTTGACAAAGAGCAGGTAGGGCAGTTTGCCGCAAGAATCAGAAAGATGCGCGTTGCTGAACCTTATAAAGGGAAGGGTATTCGATATCAAGGCGAGGTTATCCGTCGAAAGCTTGGGAAAAAAGCAGTAAGTTCCGCAGGAGCCGGAGGATAGTATGACCAAAACAACCAGAAAAGACAAAAGAATACAGCGCAAAAAGAGGATACGTGCAAAAATCGCGGGCAATGCAACAAAACCCCGTTTAGTGGTGTTTCGCTCGAACAAACATTTGTACGCGCAGTTAATCGACGACGAAAAAGGTCAAGTGTTGGCTGCTTCATCGGATGTAAAAATAAAATCAGAGCAAAAAAGAACAAACATTGCAAAAGAAGTCGCCAAGAACATTGCAGAAAAAGCCAAAGAACAAAAGATTGGCAACATAGTTTTTGATCGGGGTGGATACAAGTATCATGGGCAAGTAAAGGTTTTGGCACAAGAACTGCGCAAGCAAGGAATTGCGTTTTAATTGTATGGTTTTATTCAATAGAAGGTTAAAGAGGGGTGAGCAAAGATCTGGAAGATCTCGGGGACCAAGGCCAGAGGCAGACGCACGGCTGCTTGATTTAGCTCGCGTCACGCGAGTTGCTGCAGGGGGCCGTAGGTTTCGCTTTCGCGCGGTTGTTATTTCAGGCGATAAACAAGGAAAAGTGGGCGTAGGAGTGGCCAAAGGATTAGATGTTGCTCAAGCAATAGAAAAAGCAACGCTTAAAGCAAAGAAACAAGCCATCTTAGTGCCTATGCAAAAAGGGACAATTCCTCACGAAGTGCAGGCAAAATTCGGCGCATCAAAAGTATTGCTGCGTCCTCAAAGAGGCGGCCGCGGTTTGGTTGCCGGAGGGCCGATACGAATTATTTGTGAGTTCGCGGGAATTCAGAATATATCGGGAAAGTTTACTTCGAGAACTCATAATAAGCTTAACAATGCGTTGGCAACAATCAAGGCCTTACAGAAGTTAAAAGTAGAAAAGAAAAAAGATGCAGATACATCAAATCCAACCAATTCATAAAAACCGCAAGACAAAACGTATTGGCCGAGGCGGAAAGAAGGGTACATATTCTGGCCGAGGAATGAAGGGACAAAAGGCTCGCACAGGCTACAGGAGGCAGCCGAGGATAAGAGAATTGCTCAAAAAGTACCCTAAATTGCGCGGATATCGAAGATCGGTTGGAGCAAGAGCAATTCCGGTAAATCTTGCTCGATTGGACAAATACTTTCACAAGGGAGAAACAGTGAATCCCGATATATTGGCGCAAAAGAAAATCGCAGGTAGAATAAAGGGGAAGGCTCTTGCCATTAAGATTCTGGGCGCCGGAGAAATAACAAAGGCGCTTACCATTGAAGGCTGTCAGGTATCCAAGGCGGCAAAAGAAAAAATTGAGAAAGTAGGAGGCAAAATACTATGATAGAGAAGCTTCTTTTAATTTTCAAACTTTCTGACTTGCGGAACAAAATCCTTTTTGTCTTAGGTGTATTCGTGATCTTTCGTTTGATGGCGAATATTCCTATCCCTGGGATTGACGCTTCTCGTCTGCAGGCGTTTTTCCAAGATAATCAGCTGTTTGGTTTGCTCAACTTATTTACGGGAGGCGCATTAGATACGCTTTCTATTGCGATGCTCGGGTTGGGGCCGTATATTACCGGCGTTATCGTGATGCAATTGCTTACGATGATTTTTCCGCCATTGGAACGAATGTATAAAGAAGAAGGAGAAACAGGGAGAAGAAAATTCAACCAATATGGCAGGATACTTACGATTCCCTTTGCGCTTTTACAAGGATACGCATTTTTGACGTTGCTTTCGCGCCAGGGAATCATTAATCAACTTCTCCCTCTTGACTATGTAACAGCGCTAGCCACAATCATAGCGGGAACTGTGTTTTTGATGTGGTTAGGCGAGTTGATTACAGAAAAGGGGATTGGGAATGGAGTATCCCTATTGATTTTTGCAGGCATCGTGGCAGAGTTTCCCTTGAGTATTCGCCAGTTGTTTGTTGACTGGGATCCATCACGTTCTTTCGCGATTGCCGCTTTTTTTGTAATGGCAATAGCCATTATTGCGGGTGTTGTATTTGTCACCGAAGCAAGGCGCAATATTCCGGTATCGTATGCAAAGCGCGTACGCGGCAACAAAATATATGGTGGCACTTCCACTTATCTTCCTCTCTCTGTAAATCCAGCGGGTGTGATTCCTATTATTTTTGCTTTGTCGCTCCTTACATTCCCTGGAATGGTTGCAAATTTCTTTTTGGGGGCGGAAGGTTTTCTGGGTCAGATTGCGCGATTTTCCCAGGCATACTTTAACCCAAGCTCATGGCCCTACATTATCGCATACTTTATTTTGGTTGGTTTGTTTACCTTTTTCTATACTGCAGTAACATTTGATCCCAAATCGATTTCTTCAAACTTGCAAAAGATGGGCGGGTTTGTGCCAGGAGTGCGGCCCGGAGCTTCCACGGCAGGGCATATCAAGTACATCTTAAATCGTGTGCTTTTAATTGGTGCCCTGTTTTTGGGCAGCGTGGCTATTATGCCATTTTTGGTGCAGCGTGCCACTGGTTTTACCGCTTTTCAATTTTTGCTCGGGGGAACGGCGCTCTTAATTATGGTTTCGGTGGCTTTAGAGACCATGCGCCAAATCAGAGCCCAGCTCCAAATGCGCGATTATGACACCTTCTAAAAAAAGCTCAAAGCTCAAAGCTCAAAGCTCAAAAGTTGTTATCTTGCTTGGCCCACCCGGCGCAGGAAAGGGAACCCAAGCAGAACTCTTGTCGCAAAAACTTAACCTTTTTTATTTTGAGACAAGTAAGCTTTTAGAGGAGCGATACAGAAACATACGGAAGGGAGAATATGTGGAGGCCGACGGCCAAAAGTATTATTTGGCGGACGAGAAGAAAAAATGGGAAACAGGAGAATTAAATAGTTTTCCCTTCGTTACCAAGATCGTAATCGAGCGGTTTTCGAAACTCCATGACGAAGGAAGGGGTTTGCTTCTTGCGGGTTCGCCCCGCTCTCTCTACGAAGCAGAAAGAGAGATGCTGTTTCTCCAAAAAGCGTATGGAAAGCGGAACATTCATGTGATTATTTTGAACATAAGCGAAGAGACCACTATTGAACGCAATTCAAAGCGCCGGATCTGCGAATTGATGCGCCACCCGATTTTGTCAAACGTGGAAACGGAGTCTCTTACCATGTGCCCGCTTGATGGGTCGAAACTTATCAAAAGAACGGGCCTCGATGATCCAGATTCAATCAAAGTTCGGCTCCAAGAGTATCGTAACCACACATTTCCAATTATCCAATACATAAGGGCGCAGGGGTTCCAAGTAGAGGAGATTGATGGGTTAGGGTCGCCCGCCCAAGTTTTCAGGGATAGTATGGCAGTATTAGAAAGAAAATGATTCCAATCAAGACGCCACAAGAAATCGCAATCATGCGAGAGGGCGGGCATGTGTTAGCGCAGATAATGAAAGAACTCGTTTTGCAGGTGCGCCCAGGAGTGAGTACCGAAGAACTCGACAAATTCGCAGAACAAAAAATTAGAAAAGCCGGAGCTACGCCGGCTTTTCTAAACTATCAGGGTTTTCCACGAACACTTTGCGTTTCAGTAAACGAAGAGGTGGTGCATGCCATTCCCTCTGCAGAGAAAATTTTAAAAGAGGGCGATATTATTACGCTTGATTTAGGCTTAATTCACAAAAGATATTATTTGGATATGGCGCGCACCGTGCCTGTGGGCGAAATTGATGAGAAAGCAACGCGTTTGGTAAAAGTTACTCAAAAGGCATTGAAGTTAGGCATTGCAAAAGTGCGATCCGGCGCAACCACTGGTGATATTGGAAATACGATTCAACGTTTTGTGGAGGGAAAGGGATTTGGCGTTGTTCGCGAACTTTGCGGTCATGGCATCGGCAAAGAACTTCATGAAGATCCCCAGGTGTTGAACTATGGGAAAAGAGGGGCTGGCCTTGAGCTTGTCGAAGGGATGGTCATTTGCATTGAACCTATGGTTACTGCAGGTGACTGGCAGGTGAAGCGCGCCAAAGACGGCCATACGTTTGTAACCCGCGACGGCTCCCTGTCTGCCCATTTTGAAGATACTATCGCCGTCACTTCCACCGGCTCCGAAGTTTTGACAAAGCTAAAATAAATCTATAGTATACAATTTATCTCTTTATTTACGCATATGCGGTTATAAAGAGATAGTTAGAAAAGACCATAATATTTTCGAAGCTTTGCATCGTTTTTTATTTTTGTTGCCTCGATGATTTGTACATAGGGATATAGGTGGAAGAATTCAACAATAAATTCAATTTCTTGCTCGCAAGGATAGGGGAATACCCATACGCTTTTCTGAAGTTGATAAAAATCTAATTCCTTAATTTTGCTTCGTAAGGCTTCTCGTCCTTGGTTTCGTTTATTGGGAATATCAAAAATGACGATTCTCCATTTTCCATCCCATTTTTTGGGTATGCGCATTTTAAGTTCTGCAAACTGAAATTCTTTTACTTTTCGCTTTCCTTTTTCACTAAGTTCTACTACAAATGTACCATCCTCTTTTTGATTAAGAATAATAAGCCGCGATTTCTTAAGTTGCCAAAGTGCCTGAGAAAATTTTCGGCGCTGTTCAATTTCATGCGACGGCCAATTATCGCCCATAAGTTCCCGCATCTGATTAATAAGAAAATAGGGTGATTTTCCGTGATAACCAGTAAATTTTGGTCGTGTGGTAAAACACAAGAGTATTTCCTTTGCAACACCGCTAAAACGTTTTGCCATTTGTTTAGGGTATCTTATTATTTCCGTATATGCAAGAATAACGAGATAGTTTTTGCTTGAATCTGCGGGGAATTGTTTGATTTTTCTTGAAAGGCAAGACTATTTTGGTTTTGCACGAGGTATGGTAAAATTGCCAAATGGTTCAAGTGAAGCTGTCGGTGATTATTCCGGTGTATAACGAAGAAAACAGGTTGCCAAAGACGCTGCGGGCGATAGATGAGTATTTGAGAATACAGGATTATGGATATGAGATTGTGGTGGTGTCAGACGGGTCGCAAGATCGTACCCGAGAAGTGGTTAATGAACTTGCACAAGAACTAAAAAACTTGCGCGTAATCGGCGAGCAAAAAAACTATGGAAAAGGCTATTCGGTGCGCGAGGGAATGCTCGAGGCAAAAGGGGAATATCGCGTGTTTTTGGATGCCGACAATTCCACGAGTATAGATCACGTGAAGAAGATGTGGCCTGAATTTAAAAAGGGGTTTGAAGTGATCATTGGTTCGCGGGATATAAAAGGCGCTCTCATTGCGGTCCGACAACCTTGGTGGCGTCAACGCCTGGGTGATTTATTTAATCTTATTGTACAAATAGTATCTGGTTTGTGGGGAATTTGGGATACGCAGTGTGGATTCAAGGGGTTTTCAGCGAAATCCGCGCAAGAGATTTTTTCCCGTGCTACAATTAATCGATGGGCATTTGACGTTGAAGTGCTGATAATCGCAAAAAAACTCGGATATACCATTAAAGAAATACCTGTAACGTGGATAAACGACAAGGAAAGCAAGGTGAAGTTTTCAGGAATGGTAAGAATGCTTTTGGAAGTTTTGCAGATTACGTTGAATAAGATCACTGGCAAATATAATGCCTAAATTAAAGAAATTTCCATCGGAATTGCGTTTTGATCCGGTTTCCAAAGACTGGGTGCTTATTGCCACGGGCCGGGCAAGGCGACCAGAAACCTTTCGGCAAGAGGGGAAAAAAGGTGGGAGCGATCAGTGGGAGGCTGCGCAAAAAACCTGTCCTTTCGATAAGTTAGGACACGAAGAGTGCCCAACGTATGCGCTTTTTGAAGGCAAAGAAATGCCCCTGGCCAAAGGGGCGAGGTGCGTCCCGAAGCACTGGACCACGGTTGCCTTGCCCAACAAATATCCCGCTTTTGCGCAGCAGAAATCTTTTGAAACAAGACTCATAGGCCCCTATCAGGTAGCAGACGGAGTGGGTTTTCATGAAGTTATTGTTACCAAATCTCATGGAAAAGATATTCCGGAATTTTCTGTTGGCGAGGTGGAAGAACTATTTCATATGTATCAAGCAAGATATATTGCTTTAAAAGACGAAGAGTTTGTAAACTATATTTCGATTTTCAAGAATAAGGGACCAAAGGCAGGCGCCACTCTTCTCCATCCGCACTCCCAGCTTATTGCAACGCCAATTTTTGATCCTGATATTGTTGGCAGCCTTGAAGGTTCTCTGCGTTATTTTGAACAAAACAAAAAGTGTATTCACTGTACAATGCTTGCATGGGATAGAGAAGACAAACAGCGTGTGGTATACGAGAATGATGAGTATATCGCGGTATGTCCTTTTGCTTCGCGCGTTGCGTTCGAGATGCGCGTGTATCCAAAAAAGCACGTCGCATATTTTGAACGGACTGATGAAAATGAGAGAGAATTACTTGCCGATGCCTTCCTTCAAGCGATGAAAAAACTCTCCCGAGCGCTCGAAGATCCCGACTATAACTATTTTTTGCATACGGCTCCTGCAGACAACGGAAATTACGAGCACTATCACTGGCACTGGGAAATTTTGCCCAAAACCTCAACATGGGCAGGATATGAGTTGGGAACCGGAATTGAAATTTCTACGATTGAACCGGAAAAGGCGGCAGCATTTTTACGCAAACAATAACTATGTTTCAAACTATTTTGGAGCTTCTTGCTTCTTTTGTTATCAATACAATCGAAACCACGGGGTATGTGGGGATTGCCGTGCTTATGGCTTTGGAGAGCGCAAATATCCCTATTCCTTCAGAAATCATTATGCCTTTTGCAGGGTATCTTGTCTTTGAGGAAAAGTTTAATTTCTTTCTTGTAGTATTCTGGGGTGCGATGGGAAATCTTCTTGGCTCTTTGGTTTCGTACTATTTTGGTTTCTTTGGCGGAAGAGTTTTTCTTGAACGGTTTGGCAAGTTCATTTTTATTACGAAACATGATCTCGATGTTGCAGATTCATGGTTCAAAAAATACGGAACTCTGGTTATTTTTGCTTCGCGCGTTCTTCCTGTTGTGCGCACGTTTATTTCGTTTCCCGCGGGAATTGCCAAAATGAACGTCTGGAAATTTACGATATATACATTTGCAGGATCCCTTATCTGGAGTATTATTCTAACTTATGCAGGAGTTATTGCCGGAGCGAACTGGCGGATTTTAGAGGATTATTTTCACAAATTTGATTGGCTCGTTGCTTTCTTTCTCATAGTTGGAGTAATATGGTGGGTACGGAGACATATACGCTTGCTTGGTGAGGAGACAAACGGTAAACAAACAAAACTATGAGAAAAACAATCATCGTCGCAAATTGGAAAATGAATCCGGGTACGTCAGATGAAGCGCAGCAACTTTTTGAGACCGTAGGAAAGGGAGTGAATGAGACTCATAGCGTAGAAGTAGTAATCTGCCCCCCGTTTGTATTTATTCCTGAGATAGTTCGAGCCGCGTCCTCCGTAGCCTTCGGCGTAGGAGGACAAGATTGTTTTTGGGAAGCGCAGGGTGCGTACACTGGCGAGATTTCAGCGGCAATGCTGAAAAATCTTGGATGTTCCTATGTGATTCTTGGGCATTCAGAACGAAAAAACTATCTGGGCGAAACGTATGGAATGATCAACAAAAAAGTGAAAGCAGTTTTACAGAGTGGTTTGATTCCTGTGGTGTGCATTGGAGAAAAAGAACGCCAAGGTCAGAACGGAAACAAAGAAGAACTTGAGCGGCAAATGCGCGAGGTACTCAAAGAGATTCCTCGAGAATTAGCAAAAAATCTTGTGCTTTGCTATGAACCAGAATGGGCCATAAGTTCAAATAAGGGCGCGGCCGCGGCCGCGCCCGAAGATTGCGCGAAAGCGCTTGCCTCTATGCGCGAAGTTGCGAAAGAAATGTTTGGCGATTTTACTGTCCCCATTTTATACGGCGGGAGCACCAACAGCGCGAATATAAAAGGATTCATTGAAAGCGGGGCACAGGGTGTTTTGGTTGGGTCATCTTCGCTCAACGCAGAGGAATTTGCCAGGCTTGTCAGAAATGCCGCAATGGAGTAAGATAGATATTCATGGATTATTTTTTGAACGAAAAATTTTATAACCCCACCAAAGGATCTCTCTCGCTTGACGATGTGCTTTCTGAAATGGTGTTGTATATGCAGGAGGTGCCTCACAGAAAATATGAGGTTATTGTTGGCTGCGATTCTTCAGCCACGGAAGATCCCACTTTTCCTGTGGTAATCGTGGTGCTTCGGAAGAAAGCCGGAGGAAGATTTTTTTTACGCAGAGTGCATTACCCTTCGCGGCCTTTTCCAAGCAGGCGCCAGCGCATTTTAGAGGAAGTACTGCTTTCTTGCCAATTAGCTTTGTGGCTGCGGGAGCATTTTGGCGCGTTAGCTCTCGTGCATGGCGTAACATACGATTTTCAGTATATTCATGCTGATATAGGGGAAAACGGTATTACTCGCGACATGATCAAAGAGGTAACGGGTCTCATTCGCGGAAACGGTTTTGAGCCCAAAATCAAGCCCGAAGCATTCGCCGCCTCGACCGTCGCCGATAGATTTTCCTAAAAAAAACTTATGAAAAGAGTTATAGTTGCAATGTCAGGGGGAGTGGACTCCTCTGTTTCTGCTGCCCTTTTGAAAAAGGCTGGATTTGATGTGACTGGAATGTTCATCAAGTGCTGGGATGCAGCAGATCCCTTAGGTGAAAATTGCACTTCGTCTGACGATGAAAGAATGGCAAGATTGGCCGCTGCCCAAATTGGCATCCCGTTTTACTCAATAAACTTCGTGAAAGAGTATAAGCAAAAAGTGGTGGAGTATTTGCTCGACGGTTACAAAAAGGGGATTACTCCGAATCCTGATGTTATGTGCAACAAGGAAATTAAGTTTGGATTGTTTTTTGATAAAGCGATGGAATTGGGCGCCGATTTTGTAGCAACTGGCCATTACGCTCGTGTTCAAAAAAGTGCGAATAATTCGCGATCGCGCATTATCTCAACAAAATTATTAATGGGAAAAGACAAAAATAAAGACCAATCCTATTTCCTCTCGTTTATTAAACCAGAAGTTTTAGAACACGTATTATTCCCAATTGGCGAATATACAAAACAAGAAGTTCGTGCGCTTGCAAAAAAATTTGACTTGCCAAATGCAGATCGAAAATCTAGCCAAGGAATTTGTTTTATTGGGAAAGTAGATTTTGCAGAATTTCTCAAACAATATATCTCTCCAGAAAGGGGTAAGATTGCAGATATGCAAGGAAACACGCTTGGTGAACATGAAGGCGCCTGGTATTACACCATTGGTCAGCGCTCTGGTTTGGGCTTGGCTGGTGGCCCATATTTTGTCGTGGATAAGGACGTAAAAAAGAATATTGTGGTGGTTAGTAAAAACGAAAGAGACTTAGAGAAAAATGAAGTGCTTTTGCAAGATATGAATTGGTTCGTTGATTGTTTGAGGTTTGACTTCAAACAGCAGATAACGACAAAACTTCGCTATCGCCAAACTTCAACTTCTGCGCGAATCAAAAAAGGCAATAAGAAAGAAGTGGTGCTTCGTTTTGATATTCCGCAGCGCGCAGTTACTCCAGGCCAGCTTGGCGTTCTCTATTCTGGAGACCAAATGCTCGGCGCCGGAGTGATTCAGTAATCCTATTTAATAGCAAAATTCGGCAAGCTTTTCTTTTTGAGAAATTATTGCTATACTGTTTTTCATGAATACGAACGAGGTGCGGGAGAAATTTCTTGAGTACTATAAAGAGAAAGGGCATGCAGTGATCCCTTCGTCTGCGCTTGTGCCGGAGAATGACCCGACAACGCTTTTCACCGGATCTGGTATGCAGCCTTTGATACCTTATTTGCTTGGGCAAAAGCATCCTTTGGGTACAAGACTCACAAACTCTCAAAAATGTTTTCGCGCAGAAGATATTGAAGAGGTGGGGGATAATCGCCATACCACTTTTTTTGAAATGTTGGGAAACTGGTCGCTCGGCGACTATTTCAAGGAACAACAGCTTCCCTGGTTTTTTGAATTTTTGACCAAACAAGTTGGACTCGATCCAAATCGTTTATATGTAACGGTTTTTTCCGGCGATGCGAAAAACAACATTCCAAAAGACGAAGAGTCGGTAACAATTTGGAAACGTTTGTTCGCAGAAAAGGGGATTGAAGCAAAAGAAGGCGAGCGCGTTTTTTATTACGATGCGAAGAAAAACTGGTGGAGCCGCGCCGGCGCGCCAGAAAATATGCCTTCAGGAGAACCTGGAGGCCCGGATTCTGAAGTATTTTACGATTTTGCCATTCCGCATAACACGCAATTCGGCAAAAACTGCCATCCCAACTGCGATTGTGGCAGATTTTTGGAAATCGGCAATTCTGTGTTTATGGAATACAAGAAACGTGAGGACGGTACTTTTGAAAAACTTTCCCAGCGCAACGTGGACTTCGGTGGAGGATTGGAACGTATGTGCGCGGCCTCTAACGGCGACAGCGATATATTTACTATCGATACGCTTTCTGCGGTCATCCGAAAAATAGAAGAACTCTCGGGCGCTTCATATAAAGCGAAAACGAAGGAGAACACTTCTCCTGCATTTCAGAAGTCATTCCGTGTGATTGCCGACCACATTCGGGGAGCTGTGTTTATGATTGGCGACGGCGTTTTACCTTCGAACACTGATCGCGGGTATTTTGTGCGCAGGCTTTTGCGCCGCGCGGTGCGACATGCCGACGTTCTCGGAATGAAACAGGGAATGTTCGCAGAGCTTGCCTTGCCGATTATTGAAAGCTATGCGGATCAATACCCGGAGTTGCATCAGCGCCAGAGTCTTATTCAAAAAGTTATAAGCGACGAAGAGGAAAAATTTAGGCAAGCCTTGAAGAAAGGTTATATTGCGGCATTGAAAAAGTTTTTCAATAAGGCGATTGGTGGAGTTGACCCGGAAAATCTTCCCAAAGGCATGAGAATAGAAGGTAATGTTCTTCGAGTTAGCGGTGAAGAGGTTTTTAACCTTCGTCAAACCTACGGTATGCCAATTGAAGTTTCCCAAGAAATTATGAAGGAATGGGGGGTGGAATTTGATGAGCAAACAATAAACGAGGAACGAGAGGCTTTCAAGAAACATCAGGAGATTTCCCGCGCGGGCGTGGAAAAGAAATTCAAGGGCGGTTTGGCAGATACCAGTAAAGAAACCGTGCGGCTACACACTGCTCATCACTTGCTTTTGGCCGCGTTGCGCAAGGTGCTCGGCGAACATGTGCATCAGCGAGGCAGCAATATTACCGCGGAGCGCTTGCGCATTGACTTTTCGCATCCGCAAAAGATGACCGCAGAAGAATTAGAGCAGGCCGAAGGTTTGGTAAATCAAAAAATTGCAGAAAAGCTCGACATGATTCGGCAAGAAATGCCCAAAGAAGAAGCGCTCAAAGTTGGAGCTGAAATGGAGTTTGGCGTGAAGTATGGCGATGTGGTCTCTGTGTATTTTGCGCAGGATAAACATGGCAATGTTTTCAGCAAAGAGTTTTGCGGCGGTCCTCACGTGGCAAACACCGGAGAACTCGGCCATTTCAAAATTATCAAAGAGGAAGCGGTTTCCTCGGGCATCCGCCGCATCCGCGCCGTGTTGGAATAAGTATCGTTACGGTACGGTCGGTGATTTATTTTTGTGTCGTTAATAACAGCGATCGCTTGCATTAACGACAGAAGGTATTGTACACAGTTATTTGCGCGAAGATTTTTTGTTTGAGAGATTTGATGTACAATAGATACATATGAGTTTTTTGTTTCCGCGTTTGACTCCAAAAAAGAGGAATGGGTTTTTGGTATTGCGCATTGGCAAAGAAGAAATTGATTTTTTGTTTTTTAAAAAAGGAGGAGCTGGAATAGAAATACTATCTTACGGAAGCGAGAATATTTCTTCTTTTAATGTAAGGCAAACGTTGGAAAAAATGTTTATGCATCTTCCTCAAAAAGAAATCGTCGGAGAATTGATCGTAACATTCCAGGCACATGAATTTCGAGCCCAGCTCATTGGACAAACCCTTATTCCGAGTTCTTCTCTGCATCTCTTAGATTTAGATAAGGGAGAAGCCCTTTCCATTGAACGAGATATTCTGGCGCGTGCGGAGCGCGCGTTTCAAAAAAATATCTTTTACGAATCGGGTATTCTGCCGAACGAATTTTCACTGCGGAGAGTAAAAATTCTCGAGCGTAGAATTAACGGCTACTCTGTCCCCAAACTCGAAGGTTTTAAGAGCGGGGCGATCGAATTTTCCATATTGGGGATGTTTTTGTTAGAATCCTCGTTTCTTCCAGTGGAGCAGTTTGCAAAAGCTCATAAAATAAACAGCGTGCGGGTTATCCATATAGCAGAGGCCCTCGAAGCTTTTACAAGAAAATACCATCAGAAGGGGATATATCTTTGCGTGGAAGAAGAAAAAACCCAGATTGCCATTCAGAATGAAGAACATTTTATGTTTTTAGGCACTATCCCTATGGGAGCCAGCAATTTTACTGAATTTTTTGCCGATATGTTGGGTATGAGAGAAGCTACTGCGAGGGCGTTTGAAGAGCAATACTTCAATGACGGTCTTTCTGTGGCAGTGCAAGAGAAAGTACAAACCTTTTTATTGCCCGAAATTCAAAAGTTTGGTACACTGGTAAAGAAAAAAATTTTGGAAGCTAAAATCACGTTGCCAGAATTCTTCTGGGTATTTGGAAAGGGGCGCTCGCTCGGAAATTTGCAGAGTTTCTTTGCTCAAGATTTGTTGGATGATCTCCCGTTTTCACAAAACCCAAAAATGAATTTTTTGATGCCCAAAGACGTGTGGGAAGCAAAAAACTTTCCAGGGGCGAATGACCCTCTTAATACTATGCTTTGCTTGTTTGGCGCATTCGCGTTTAATCCTCGATGAAAAAACGACTTATCGACATTTACCCTCCCCAAACCAATCAAACAGCCTTCGTAAAAGAGGAGGTACTTTTAGAGGATAGGCAGAAAGTTTCAAAAGGAACATTGGTTGCAATTTTCTTGATAGTTCTTTTTGTGGTTCCGCCCCTCTCTCTGCACCTGTTTTTTGCGCGAGCCACTATTTTGGTATGGCCACAGATTACGAAACTGCATTTAGAAGAGCACATAACTGCGCAGGTGGGGTATGACAAGCTCAACTTGGAAAAGAAGATTGTTCGTGCTCGTGTGTTCGAAGAAGAAAAAGAGCTTATGCAGTTTTTTCCAGCATCCGGCAAAAAGTTCAAGGAGGAAAAAGCGCGCGGCACAATTAGGGTATACAATGAGAGTTCCATGCAGCCCCAGCCACTTTTAGCAAATACGCGATTTGTTTCAGAAGATGGAAAATTATTTAAGCTTAAAGCAGCAGCCTCTATCCCTAAGGGGTTCCTCGACGTTCAGATAGAAGCAGCCGTGCCAGGGGAAGAATATAATATTGGTCCTTCCAAGTTTTCTCTGCCCGGTTTGGTAGGATCGAGTTCGTACACAAAAATCTATGGAGAATCATTGCAGGCAATGATAGGCGGTCAGCAAAGAGAGGTGCCCGTGGTAACAGAAGAAGACATAGCTTCTGCCAAAGATCTTATTGTTGAAACCCTCAAGACCGAAGCAGTAAAATCCTTGCTCACAAAAGTTCCTCCCCCATATCAAGTGCTTCAAGACTCGCTTGCGGTAACGGTGATAGAGAACAATTCTTTGGTGAAACCTGGAGCAGAGCTGAATCAATTTAATTACACTGCGAGAATACGAGTGGCAATGTCTGGATTTCATAAAGAAGATGCAGATGTGCTTGCCAAACATCTTTTGTACAGTTATCTTGAGCCGAATCAAATCGTGAACGCAAACACTTTGCAGATGAGCTATAAAACCTTTAAAGGAGCCCAAGAAGGAGGGATATCTCTCTTAGTTGATTTGAAAGCGGATCAATACGAGAAAATTGATACAAAAACCCTTTCTGCTAAGATGGCAGGGATTTCTAAAGCCCAATTTCGAGAGCTGATAAGTCAATATCCCTTTCTGGCGAAAACCCAGTTTTCGCTCTGGCCTTTTTGGGTTTCAAGTATTCCGAAAGATTCAAAGCGTATACACATTGACGTAAATCTCAATTTTTGATAAGATAAAACCCACGAAGAATGCCAGAATCTGATCAAAGAGAACTTCGGAAAACAGGCGAGGTTTTGGAGTCCTTGCCTTCTTTCCAATTTCGAGTTAAGCTTGATGATGGTCAGGAAATTTTAGCTTATGTTTCAGGCAAACTTCGGATGCATAAAATTCGCATCCTTCCCGGGGATAAGGTGCAGGTTGTGCAAAGTCCTTATGATTTAAAAAGAGGAAGGATTGTATATAGGGGCAAATAATGATTATGAAAGTTCAATCATCGATAAAAAAAATGTGTAAAGAGTGTAAAATCGTCAAGCGCAAGAGAAAGTTGTATGTAATATGTAAAAAAGACCCTACGCATAAACAAAGGCAGGGGTGAGAGTCATTTAGTATGCCAAGACTTCTCGGAATAAACATTCCCGACAACAAACAAATTGGAGTAGCCTTATCCTATATCTACGGTATAGGACTGCCTTTGAGTAAAAAAATACTTAAGGAAGCGCAAATCGAAGAAACAAGAAAGGCAGCGACCTTAAAATCCGATGAGTTGAATAAGATAAAAGAAATTATTGAAAAAAACTACCGAGTCGAAGGTGAATTGCGGCGTGAAATAATGATGGCTGTTCGCAGGTTGCATGACATTGGTTCTTGGAGAGGGAGTCGTCACGCCAAGCACTTGACCGTGCGAGGCCAGCGAACGCGCACCAACAGCAGAACGGTGCGCGGGAATGTGCGAAAAACCGTAACTTCAGGAAGAAAGCCTGCGGCAACGCCAACCTAATATGGGAAAAAAACGTATTATAAAAAAAGGCGAAGAAGGAGCAAGGGAAGCAAAGCCAATCGAGGCAGACGCGACAGCAAAAGCAGCACGAATTGGTTCTTCCAAAAAAGTATTAGAGGGGCGTGTATATGTATACTCCTCGTACAACAACACATTAATGACACTTTGCGACAAAAAAGGAAACGTATTGGCACAGGTGAGTGCTGGTGCCATAGGATTTAAAGGTACGAAAAAGTCTACTCCCTTTGCGGCTTCTAAGGTTGCAGACGCCCTCTCTCAAATTGCCAGAGGCAAAGGAATAGAAAGAGTTGAAATTTTGATTAAGGGGGTTGGGTCAGGGCGAGATTCTGCTTTGCGGTCGCTAGGATCAAAAGGGTTTGAAGTATCGTCAATTCAGGATATTACGCCGGTTCCCCATAACGGGCCTCGGCAAAGAAAAGTAAGACGGGTGTAATCCATTCGATAAACTTAAGATACATTATGCAAAAAGCAGTTGTAAGAAAAAGACGAACGTCTCCATTGTCTGAATACGGGAGACAGTTAAAAGAAAAGCAGGAGCTGAAAGCTCAATATAACTTGAGGGAGCGTCAAATGAAGCGCTGTATTCAAGATGTCTTAAAGAAAGCCGTCAAAGGAAACGCAGAAGAACAGCTTTTGCAGCAATTAGAGAGGCGTTTAGATAACGTGGTATTCCGCACGGGTTTGGCAGAAACAAGAAAGCAGGCTCGCCAATTGATTTCGCATGGCCATATTCAGGTAAACGGAAAAAAAGTTCGCGTTGCCTCTTATCGAGTCAAGAAAGGAGATAAAATACGCGTTCGCCCAAACTCCCAAGAAAACACATTTTTTAAAAACCGCAAATTAGCATTGAAAAAATATGAACCTCCAAAGTGGCTGCAGTTAAATAAAGATCTTCTGGAGGCGGAAATGCAAGCAGTTCCGGCACTCCCAGAAATGGGTGCGACTGTTCAGATTCCTTTGGTCTTTGAGTTTTATTCGCGATAACCAATAGAGTAATTTTTTCTATGATTCCTTTGTCTCAACCAACGAAAGTTGTCGAAAGCAAACAAAACCGAGGAGTATTTGTAATCGAAGGTCTCTACCCTGGATACGGCGTAACTATTGGAAATAGTTTACGGCGCGTACTTCTTTCTTCTTTAGAGGGCGCGGCAATAACGCAGGCGAAATTGAAAGGGGTGGACCATGAGTTTTCTACTTTGCCGGGCGTGCTTGAAGACGTTATTGCGATTTTGCTTAACTTAAAGCAGATGCGTTTTCGCCTATACGGAGAAGAGCCGCAGAAGGCAAGTTTAAAAGTAAAGGGTGAGAAGGAAGTAAAAGCTTCTGATTTTAAGCTTCCTGCGTCCCTCGAACTTATAAACGGGGATCTTCCTATAGCTCACATAACTGAAAAATCTGCGGAGCTCGAAATTGAAATTCAGGTGGGAAAGGGCATTGGATATGTGCCTGCAGAAGAAAGAAGAAAAGAAAAGCAGGAAATTGGGATAATTACGCTCGATGCCATTTTTACGCCCATTAAAAGAGTAAGTTCAAGAGTGGAAAATATGCGCGTAGGTGATCGAACTGATTTTAACCGCCTTACTATAGAAATTGAAACCGATGGTACGATAACACCAGAGAAAGCTTTTTTACAGGCAACTGACCTCTTGCTGCAGCAGTTTGATGTGCTCAAAAATGGAATAAAAGAAATTGTCGAGGTCCAGTTAAGAAAAGAGAAGCCTGCGCCAGAAGAGAAAGAGAATTCAGAGAAAAAACCAAAGAAGGCAGTAAAGAGTAGACAGGCAAAGAAAACTGCAAAGAAATAAATAGTAAGTATCTGTTTTGATTGTATGAGAAAACGGAAAAAAGGCAGAATATTATCGAGAAAAAAGGGAGTGCGCAAAGCGTTGCTTCTTTCTGTTGCGCGGGCTTTGGCACAGAAAGAAAAAATTCAAACTACCGCCGCCAAGGCGAAAGAAATAGCACCAGTGATGGAGCGCCTGATTACAAAAGCAAAGCAAGATACTCTTGGCACCCGCCGCGAATTGCTTCGATATTTCGACGCAAAACTTGTGAAAAAAATGCTTGAAGAGATTGGCCCTCGTTATCGCGAGCGTCAAGGGGGATATACCCGAGTTATTAAAATTGTTCCCCGGAAGTCAGATGGCGCAGAAATGGCGATTGTGGAGCTCGTTAAGTAATCTATGGAAACCATTGAAAGAAAAACTCATATCCTTGATGCGACAGCCCAACGATTTGGTCGCTTGGCTGTACGCGTAGCCCTTTTGCTTCGCGGAAAGCAAAAAACAGAATTTGTTCCACGTCAAGACGTGGGGGATTTTGTCGTAGTAAAAAATGTGCGGCAGATGCAGTTTTCCGGGAAGAAATTAAGTCAAAAATCATATTACCGCCATTCAGAGTACTTGGGTTCTTTGCGCGAAACAAAGCTAGAGAAACTGTTTTCCAGTCGCCCGGAAGAAGTATTGCGGAAAGCAGTATGGGGAATGTTGCCCAAAAATAAACTTAGGTCCAAACAAATACACCGACTCAAGATCGAGTAATATGCCAAAGAGTTCACCAATAAAGGCAAGTCCATATTTTGAAGCAGTGGGAAGGAGGAAAACCGCTGTTGCAAGGATTCGGCTTTTCGCATCTGCGAAGCCTGATTTTGTGGTAAATCAAAAACCCTTGAAAGAATACGTACAGGAATCTCAATACCAAACTGTTGCTAGAGAATCTTTGGAAAAGGGGAGTCCGGGAAAGAGTTTTGCGGTGACCGTACTGGTTCGAGGAGGAGGTCCTCATGCGCAGGCCGAAGCCATTCGGCAGGGAATAGCACGAGCGCTCGTGAAAATGGATCCTGAACTCCGAGTAAACTTAAAAACGCTGGGATTTCTTACCCGCGATTCCCGAATGAGAGAGCGCAAAAAATTCGGGCTCAAGCGCGCCCGCCGCGCCCGCCAGTGGAGAAAACGTTAGGGGAGGAGTTTTTCAGAGACGCGGATTTGATCTTTGGTGTGGACAAGGAGAGTTTCTGTTACGTTTTGCAAAAAGAGAGTGGGGTGAGAGAACGTTGCAAGCTCCACCATATTGAGGCGATCTCGATTGTCAATTTCCGACGCTATGATTGCGTCGCCTCGCGCAAACAGAAGATAGTGCGCGCCAAACCAAATGAGATTTGTAACGTTTTCGCCAAATCTTGTGAGAAACACTTTTTCTCCTTTTGAATGAGAAGGTTGTTCTTGGTCTTCTTGTAAAAAATAGATCCAGATTTCTTTTCCACTTGAAAGCGCAAGTTTTTTCCCATCGGGACTCAAAATCATTTCTTTAAGAGATACAAAAAATTCTTCAAATACTTGAGTTTGCGGATTGAGCAAGTAAAGTGTTTGGTTCTCCTGAATAAAAAATTCGTTCCCAGCAAGGTAAATTGCATACGGTGTCTCTGGTTGTACGGGAAATGGAATTTGGTTTAACTGCACAGCTTGGGTATCTGTGCTTTGCTGTTGCCAAAGTATGCCGTCTTGGTTGAGCCACAATACTTGATGGTCGTTTGCAAGAAAAGTGACTACATTTTGAGCAAGAGAGGTTGCAGGTTGCTTTTGTATAGAGTCGAATTGCGATAAAACAAAGGAATTGCGGGAGGGAACGAGGGCAAGAAGCTGGTTTTCTCCAAAAGGAGAAAAAGAAATTTGCTGGCTGGCTGCCCCAAGCTGATCCACGAGAGTGCGCAGCTGTACGGCAATTCGCAGTGATTCAGCGTTTGTTTTTTGCCGGGTGAGCAAGTTGCGATCGAGGCGTTGAATAAAACTTTGCAGTTGTTCTTTAGAAGCAATGCGGAAGAGAAACGAATTGGAGTTTAGAGCCCAGCGGAGGTCCCAAACTTCATCCTGCGCAAGAGACGACTCATAAAGAGGATATTCAACATTCTCTTTTGTGTCCCAAAACACAAGAGTCCAGGTATTCTTGGAATTGGATTTTTGCAAAATTGCCTCTGTTTTGTTGGGAGCAAACCAGAAGGCTTGAACATCGTCTTTAAGCACAACAAATGCAGGATCTACTGGCAAAAGAACGATGTGTTTTGCTTCCGTTACCTGTTTTTCAAAAACTTCCAGTTGTTTTTCCCAAGCATGGTAACCTTCTTTTTGAATTCGAATATGATAAGTATTGGAAGGGAAGTTTTTTGTTAGTATGGTTCCTAATACGCGCGCAGTTTGACCAATAGATTTTTCGTTTACGAACACTTCTGCACGTGTTGGTATTGCACTAAAGTAGAAAGCGCCTACTTTAAAAAACCATCGTTCTTCCCAGTCAAATCGATAGCCCTGTGAGTATAAAATAATCGCTGGTGTTCCCAGCAGAAAGATTGTACCCAGTAAGCAAAAGAGCACTGTGCGGGTTCGCTTGGTCATCTTTTTAGTATAACAACCACGGACGTATTTGTAAAAAATGAGGAATCGAGATACAATAAACAGACATAAAAAAACAAAGCATGGAGCAATTCTTAATTCACGGTGCCAAGCCGTTGCGAGGAACAATTGATGTTAAGGGAGCTAAAAACGCGGCCTTTCCCATATTGGCTGCGACCATTCTAACTAAAGAAAACTGCATCATAGAAAATTTGCCCTTGATTGAAGACGTATTCAGGATCATTGAAATTTTAGAAAGCATGCAGGCAAAGGTTGATTGGATTTCAGAGCGTGCGGTCAAGATTAACACAAAAAATCTCAATCCTGCCAAGATTGATAAAAAACTCGTGGGAAAGCTCCGAGGTTCGGTATTGCTTTTGGGACCGCTTTTGGCACGCTTTCATTCAGTGAAGCTTCCCCGGCCAGGAGGAGATATTATTGGGGCGCGTCCCATTGACACGCATCTTTCCGCTTTTGCGCAGTTAGGAATTAAGGTGATTTTACGTAATGGGAGTGTTACGCTTCAACAACCAAAGAGTTTGCAAAAAAGTGAAACCATTCTCGACGAATTTTCGGTTACTGCTACGGAAAATATTATGCTCTTTGCTGCTGCACAGCAAAAACCGGTGATCATCAAAAACGCCGACCAGGATTATCCAATTCAAGAGCTCGCTGACATGCTCTCAAAGATGGGAGCGCGTGTGGATTTGAAGAGTTGCCATGTGATTGAGATTTTAGGAAAGAAAACTTTAAAGGGGGTGCGCCATACCTTAATCTATGATCCCATTGAAGCTGGTACGTTTATGGTGTTAGCGGCTGCGGCAAAAGCAAATGTGTTGGTGCGTAATGTGGAAATTCGGTTTCTCGAGTTTTTCTTAAAGAAACTGAAGGACTTTGGAGTTATACTAGAGATTCGAGAGCGCAAAAAGGGATTTGGCGACGTGCGTATAAAACCATTCAAGACACTTCGCATTGATAAAATCCAATGTTTCATCTACCCTGGAATTCATACTGATTTGCAAAGTCCGCTTGGAGTGCTGGCAACACAGGCAAAAGGGCCTACGCTTCTTCATGACCCTCTGTATCCGGGGCGCTTGAAATACTTGGAAGAACTCAATAAGATGGGGGCTGAAATTTATGTTGCCGATCCGCATCGTGCTATCATTAATGGGCCTACGCGATTGCACGGTACTGACTTGGGTACGTTTGATTTACGGGGAGGAGCAGCTTTGCTTATTGCAGCTTTAATTGCGAGAGGGAAAAGCACGATCAGTAATATTTACCAAGTAGATCGTGGATATGAAAAGATTGAAGAAAGGCTGCAGAAATTAGGAGCAGATATCAAACGAGTAAATGTAAAATGAAAAGTGAAAAGAGACAAATTCCAAAATGTTTATTTCTAAAATCGGTATAGATTTAGGTACATGCAATTCGTTGGTTTTTGTTCCCAAAAAAGGGGTGGTTTTGTGCGAACCCTCGGTAGTGGCAGTGTCTCTAAACGACAACCGAATTTTAGCAGTAGGGGAAGAGGCGAAAGAAATGACCGGCCGCACCCCAGATACCATTCGGGTATATCGGCCTCTGCGCGATGGCGTGATTGCAGATTACCGGGTGACACTGGCTATGATTCGACACTTTATGCGCCGTATTATTCCAAAATACCAATTTTTAAAGCCGGAAGTACTGGTTTCTGTGCCAGCCGGAATTACCTCAACCGAGCGGAGAGCCGTAATCGAAGCTACTCATGAGGCCGGAGCCAGAGCTGCATATGTGGCAAAAGAGCCTATATTGGCGGCTATTGGCGCCGGCATCCCGATTAGTTCTTCCTCTGGCCATATGATTGTGAATATTGGCGGGGGTACCACTGAAGTGGCAGTTATCTCTTTGGGAGGAATTGTGGTGGTAACCTCGCTGCGCGTGGCTGGCGATAAGATTGATCAGGCGATTTCAGACTACATCAAAAAGCGACACAATCTTGCCATAGGCGAAAAAACAGCAGAGGAAATTAAAATAAAGATTGGAACTGCTCTGCCCGAAAGAGCAGAGGCAGTGATGGAAGTTCGCGGTCGCGATTTAATTCACGGCCTTCCCAAAAATATTAAAATTTCTTCCAATGAGATCGCTCAAGGCGCCCAGGAGCCGATTGATGAGATTGTCTTCACGATTAAAACAGTGCTCCGCGACACGCCGCCCGAACTCTCCGCCGATGTTATGGACAAGGGAATGATTTTGACTGGAGGAGGCGCTCTTTTACGCAATATTGATCAGCGTATTTCGCAAGCAATTGGCGTGCCTTGTTTTGTAGCAGATGATCCTTTAACCTGCGTTGCGAGAGGTGCTGGTGTTGTGCTCGACAGTCTGGAGATTTTTAAGCGAAGTATTATGAGCAAGAAATAATGCGGCCATACGACTTTCTCAAAAAACTTGCAGAACAAAAAAAACTTTCTCACGCCTATTTATTTTCCGGAAACGATAAGAAGCAAAAAAACGAACTTGTGCGCAGCCTTTTGGAAATTCTTTGCGTTCAGAGCGCCGATCAAATAGTGGTAAGCCCGGGCGAGGAGGATAACGCACTTGAAATCACCATTGCGCAAATCCGTTCACTCTCTACTCTCTTGAGCATGAGCGCATGGAATTCACCTTATAAAGTGGCTCTATTAAAGCACGCTCATTTAATGAATAGGGAGGCGCAATCTGCGTTTCTGAAACTTTTGGAGGAACCAAAAGGGGATACTATATTTTTTCTGCTCACTGAATATCCCGATATGCTTTTTGATACCATTCGTTCGCGGACGCAGGAATTTAAATTTTATTCATTTGCGCCAACTAAAGTTCTTGAACACGACATTATCGAATTTCAGAAACTGCAAAAGGCAGATCTTGCCGTGCGATTTGCTTTGGCGAAAAAACTCGCTGATGCTGCAGAGCAAATTTCAGAAATTCTTGATACTTGGCTTGTCGCTGCGCGAGCAATGCTTCATGCGTCTGTAAAAGAAAATCCACAGATTGCCCAAGCGCTCGTTGGCACCATTCAAGTTATTCAAGAAACCAGTCTGCTTTTGCGTACTACCAACATCAATCCTCGTTTGGCTTTAGAGCGTATAATGCTCAATCTCCCTGTCTCGCCGTAGCTTTAAGCGAAGGCGGATAACCTTAAAATAAGCTCAAATAGGCTTATTTTCTTGTATTTAGCCTTATTCTTCCACCCACAACCCTTGACATTTTTGCAGAAGTATGCTACAATGTGTTTAACAATAAAAGAAGAGGTTTGCTGGTGAAGGAGAGCTCCGGCAAACAATATCAATACTGACGAACATATCACAATTCATCCAATCAGCTCTCCCGCCAAAGGAGAGTTGATTGTTTTAAGGAGCTGGAATGGAGAGTAGAGATAGTCTTTATTCCAGTCCTTTAGATAAAGGGCAAATAAAATAAGCGAGGTGTGAACATGGAATACGCATGCAAGCCGAGTGGTGTCTCGAGGTTCGGTATGATGATGGAGGGCCCGGCAATCATCGGGTCTAACCTCAAAAAAGTCGAGAAAGAGGCAGTGGCAGCAGCTATAGTGGCCGTCTGCCTCGAGGACGACGAGTGGCGTGCCGTAACAGCGCAAGAGTGGGGAAAGGAACTAGACAAAAACTACGTCTACAAGGTGTTCCCACAGAACGTAATAAACTCTCTGTGGGCAATGGCCGAGGAGGGTTTGCTCATCATTGACGAGAAGAGCGACCCTCAAACGATCACCCCCACCTCCGCCCTCGTAAACCTTATCAGGTAGGCAAGCGGCGAGAGGAGAGGAAACGCCCTGAAAATTCATCCAAACAATGCAAAAGCAAAAGCGGTGAAAAAGCAAAAGCGGGGACAGAAAAGCAAAAGCGGGGACTGTGTGTACAGTCCCCGCTCTACACACAGTCCCCGCTCTACATTTACGCTCATATCTCCATTATAGCTGTGAATTACAAAACTCTCCCACACGCATTTCTCTGGACAAACCGAATACA
>CAYHVI010000004.1:0-53596 GCA_964359655.1 uncultured Candidatus Saccharibacteria bacterium | reverse complement strand
GACAAAAACTCGTACAGGGCAACAATGTCTATATTTCCATACATCCTGAAAGCAAAGAGGAAGCAGACAGGATATTCAACGCTCTTTCCTCTGGCGGCACAATAGAGATGCCCATAGCCGACCAGCCCTGGGGCGATTACTATGGCAGTTTCACAGACAAATTCGGCGTGCAGTGGATGGTGAATTACTCCTCCTCCCAGAAAAAATAATTACGTTGCAAGAATCCGCCGCCCGAAAGAGGGCGGCGGATTCTTTAAAAGGCCCAGTAGGGAGTTTACAATAGAGTTTACAATTGTAACTAAGTACTTGACAATATATCCCATATGGAGTATCCTAAAAGCATGGATATAAAGGTAAAAATAAGAGCGTTTTTAAGGGAGAAAAAGCGTGCAACTTCGATAGAGATTGCACGAAATTTTGGTTTTACTCGACAGTATGCCAGCCAGACTTTGAGAGTAATGATTAATTCTGGCGAAGTGGTGAAATTCGGATCAACGCGCGCCGCTTTTTATACTTTACCTGAATACATTGACGAAGTCGGGCCGAAAGCAATGCGGCGATTGCTCTCAAGTAAAAACCTTGCAGAGCATGAGGTTTTTAACGAGTTTGTGGCGACATTTCCTGCATTTCATGCCGCGCCGGAAAATGTTCGTAGCATCGTACACTATGCGTTTTCTGAAATGCTGAATAATGCTATTGAGCACTCGCAGTCAAAGCGCATCGAGGTTCAAATGGAACATGACTCACAGATTATTCGTTTTGTGGTGAGTGATTTTGGCATCGGCGTATTTCGAAACGTTATGCGCAAGCGCCATTTAAAGTCGGAATTAGAGGCAATGCAAGATCTTTTGAAAGGTAAGGTTACAACAGATCCGAAAGCGCATACCGGAGAAGGCATATTTTTCACATCGAAGGCTGCAGATAGGTTTGTGCTCGAAAGTTTTGGTCGTCGTATGGTAGTTGATAACATTATCCCCGATATCTTTTTTCAAGAAGAGAAAGATATCAACCGCGGCACCAGGGTGGTTTTCACCGTCTCACGCAAAAGCGCGCGGCACTTGAACGATATCTTCCAAAAGTATCAGTCAAAACCCGGAAGTTACGCGTTCGATAAGACCGAGATTCATGTGCGTCTTTTTACGATGGGTACGGTTTATGTATCACGATCTCAAGCGCGACGAATACTTGCGGGACTTGAGAAGTTTAAAAAAATTATTCTTGATTTCAACCGTGTGCCGAATGTTGGGCAGGCATTTGCAGATGAGATTTTTAGGGTTTTTCAAGAACGCCATCCCGATATTTCCATCGTTTCTATTAACATGAACGATACGGTGCGCTTTATGGTGGAACGGGTCGAGAAACCCAAGAAAGAAACAGAGTATGAATAGTATTTTCAAAATAATCAAGCTGTCGAAGCCCCAGCACAAGTGGATTATTTTGGCGTGCGTGCTGATTACGATTCAGGCAGTGCTTCAGCAGGGCATACCAGTAACGCTAAAATTTGTGGTAGACGAGCTCACGCAGCAAATATCAAGCGGCACAGGAAATTTTGAGCGCCTTACCTTTTTATTTGCGCTCATACTTTCTATCAATATTGGCGGAGTTGTTATTACTAGTGTAAGCCAGCGCTTGGGAGATTTTATTTCTTCTCGTTTGTCTCGCTACTTAACCGAGACTTACTATCGTAAAATCTTCACACTTCCGCAAACGTATTTTGATTCCGAGGTTTCAGGAAAAATTGTCAACCAACTCAATCGCGGGATTATTTCGATTGGTGAGTTCGTGGGAACTTCAACCAATTTTATTATGCCGGCAATGCTTCAGGCTGTTTTTGGCATTGCGGTTCTTTCTTACTTTGATTTGCCTATTGCGTTGGTTGCATTAGTGGTATTTCCCGTGTACATTGCCATTTCAAATTATTCCACGCGCAAATGGGGCAAGATTCAGGCAGAAAAAAATGTCCACGAAGATGCGTCGCGCGGCCGCATTGGCGAAGTTATCAGCAATATTAAACTCGTAAAAACTTATAACGCCCAAACAAGAGAATGGAAATTTGTTTCTGATAAATACCAAACTATTAACAAACTCTACGACAAACAATCTACTCAATATCACATTCTTAATTTTATCCGCGAGTTTGGCCTAGAAATTGCTTTTGTGGCCATCCTTTTTATGGTCTTCCGAAAAACTTTTTTCGGAGAGTTAACTTTGGGCGAGATGGTTTTAATTATTCAAATTTTAAACCAGTTGCGTTGGCCGCTCTTTGGAATGAGTTACATTTTAGAGCAGACTCAACGAGCCGAGGCTGATGCCAAGCAATTCTTTGAAGTTTTGGATCTTCCATCGAAAGAAGCTCCCGAAGAAGAGCATATGCAAGCATTGGTTGAAAATCCTGTGATTCGTTTGGAAAACGTGAGTTTTGCGTATGGGGAGGGCGAGCCGGTGTTCTCTGGAATCAGCCTAACACTGCAAAACAAAGAAAAGGTTGCGTTTGTTGGACATTCTGGTGCTGGCAAAACAACGCTTGTGAATTTGATTCTTAAACTCTATGAACCAACAAGCGGCAATATAAGCCTTTCGGGGAAAAATTATAAAGATGCGAGCCATGTGTGGGTCAGAGAGCACGTGGCGCTTGTGTTTCAGGATAGCGAACTTTTCTCTTCAACCATTCGAGAGAACGTTGCCTATGGCGCAGAAGGAGCCACCGAAGAACAAATTATTGAGGCCTTAAAGCAGGCAAATGCCTATGAGTTTGTGATGAAGCTGAAGGGTGGGCTCGACGCTCAAATTGGGGAACGGGGGGTAAAACTTTCGGGCGGCCAAAAACAACGCATTCAGATTGCTCGCGCGATTTTGCACAACAAGCCTATATTAATTTTGGATGAGGCTACGAGTAGTTTGGATTCCAAATCCGAGCGCTTGGTGCAGGAGGCTTTGGAAAAACTCTTTGAGAACAGGCTCGTAATCATTATTGCCCATCGCTTTTCAACCATCCAAAATGTTGATCGCATTGTGGTTTTGGATCAGGGAATTGTTGCAGACGCAGGCTCCCCGCACGAACTTGCACAACGCGAAGGTGTATATTCCGAATTACTCCGCTACCAAATCGAAGGCAACAAGAAACTTTTAAGCGAGTACGAGCTTCGATAACCCGTGTTGACAGAGGATTAACCATTGTATATACTTTGTATATGAAAACGGTTATTAATGTAAAAACCGATAAGGATGTAAAAAAACATGCCCAGGAAGTAGCAGGAGAACTTGGACTTTCTTTGAGCGCTGTCATCAATGCCTATCTTCGTCAGTTTGTGCGGAACAAAGAGGTTCATTTCACTATGGCTCCTCGTATGTCTCCGGAGCTCGAAGAGTTTCTTGGGCACGTTGAGGAGGATATTCGCAAGAACAGAAATCTTTCTGGCCCCTTTTCTTCCAAGAAAGAATTGGATGAGTATTTTGCTTCCCTATGAAATTGTATTTCCATAGAGATTTTGAGAAGCGGTACAAACGACTAAGGAAAAACGAACAAAAAAGAGTTCAGGAGCGGATCGTCTTGTTTCGTGAAAATCCTTTCCATCCTATTCTCGAGAGCCACTCCCTTCAAGGGAAATATGCAGGGTATCGCAGCATCAATGTTGGAGGAGACTTGCGCACACTGTTTAAGCGAGTCGGTGCAGACGAATATAGGTTTGTAAAAATAGGAACGCATAGTGATTTGTATGAATAAGCCCCGCTGAACCAAACTCGGCGGGACTTTCGTTTTCCAAGAAATTGTGGTATAGGGAAGGTGCTGTGATGATAACAAAGTTTCGTTGCTCGTAAGGAGAAAATACGGTAATATAGTTATATGAAGTACAAAAACACTCTTCAAAAGGGATCTATACGATATATTGTGTTTCGAGAAAGGGACACTTGGTATGCCGTGGGACTTGAGTTTAATATTGTAGAATCTGGGGATACGCCTCGGGAAGCTTTATTATTGCTTTTCGAAGCTATTCAGGGATATGTGGAATCTGCCCGACGAATGAAGGCGCGTCCTGGAATTTTGAATCAAAAAACCGATAGAGAATACGAGAATCTTTGGGAGATGCTTGAAGCGAGGAAAACGCCAAAAAAGCAACAAGTTTTTACATTTGGTCAGTTTAATCTTGCCAAGAATAGGCAGGAAGATTTTGCTTCAGTATAATATGCCGCGAGGATTTTTTAATTGGACTGCAGAAGATGCGATTCGTTTTCTAAAAGAACATGGCTTTCAACTCAACCATTCGAGAGGAAGCCATTTTTATTATGTCGGAAGATATGGAAAACGACTTCGGCAAGTATGCATTCCCTTCCATGGAAAGCGAACACTCAAACCGCGAACTCTGAAAGGAATTATTGCGCAATCTGGCATTCCAAAAGAAGAATGGCTGAAATGGAGGTAATCTGACATTATTCTTCTGATAACTTTCGTTTTGCAAGAAATTGTGTTTGACAAAGCGGATAACTTCTAGTATATTTCTCATAGCAATTCGCCAGCACATAAGAAAGAGAGGAGTCATCATGAGGACTTTTGCTGAAAATGTGCCTTCTGTACCCGCAGACGATGAGTGGTTTGACCTTGAGGTTAATAATGATATTGACCCAATGGAGGTTATGCGTATCCTAGGATACGATGCCAAGCGCCTCGCCATTGAGTGGAAGTACCGAGGCCCTAAGCTCACAGGCAAGAAGACGTACCGAGTGAAGCTCGTTTTCCTGGGCGTCGTTTACAACGTTGGCGAGGCGAGCAGGAAAGCCAACCAAATGGGCTACCGACTCGTCGAAGGCCAAGCACGTGATTCTTTGACGGCCAAGTTTCCGAAACCCGACGGTAAAAGTCCTATAGCCTTTGGTGGTTCTGCGTGGCTGGATTGGCACGGCCGTGCGTACGTGGCCTGCCTCTACGCCTTCGTGGACGGGTGGACCCCGTTCTTCTTCGGCTACTCTCAAGGTGTCTTCCCTGGCCGTTGGTTGGTTACTGAAAACAGTGGATAGCAATCCCACCCCGCCAGCTTTTATCCCGCATCTTTGCTTCGGGAAAGATGCGGGATTTATTTTTGAGTCTGGAAAAACAAGAAGAATTGTGCTCGATTTGACTTTTTGTTTGAGATTTGATAGGAGTGAATAGAGGTACAAATCTTTTGCGAGAGGTGTGCAAATGCCAATATTAACTTTGGACGTAAGTCAGATTATCCTACGGATTATCTACGATGCTCATGGAAATCTGATAACCATGGAAGAACTCGTAGAACAAGTTCGTCAGGAGCTCGCCGATCATCACGGTGAAGCTCTTGAACCGATGGGAAGTACGGTGCGCGCAGAACTTGGAGATCTGAAAGCTCGAAGGCTCATAAGCGAAGAGCCAAAAGGCAGTTTCTGTATTACTGCCTTAGGCAGTATCTTAGGAATGGGCATCCTTCTCCCGAGCAAAGTACCGTAAGAGAGAAGACTCTTGCACAAAACAATCCAAGCGGCGAGGCGCAGGCTAAGCCGCTTTTATTTTTCAAGAAAATATGGTATGCCTTGCGTATGATTACAAAACGAATCTATAAGAAAATTTAGATGTATATGGCTAAGATTTATTTACAATGTATGACTTGTGGCAAAGTTTTCCCTTCGGGCATCTCTATGATCTCAGGAGCTTCGGTAACTTTTAGAGGTAACAAATCTAGGTGCCCATATTGCAAATCATGGGAAAGTATTCCAGATGGAATATTCAAGGCTACAGCCGAAGGGTTTATACAGATTTTGAAAGAATCAAAAAATCCTTTGCAGGATGCTAAAGATATGTTGGAAGGTTTAGGGAGGGCGAGAGACACGCAGGATTTATCCAAAGTACCTTATGGCAGTAGGATTGAAGGGTTCTTGCAGCAAAATAAACTTATGATATTTATTGCCATTGCGATGTTAGAGATACTTGTTGATTTGCTCGGAAAGCAACCGGACATCGAAATAAATAATACAATCATTAACCAAGAGTTTTATAATCAATATAATCAAACCATAAATATCCGTATTGATGGGGACTAAGAACCAACATGTGTTCGAATGATCTTTTGATAAAGTGAAATATGAAGAAAGCAATTCTTGTTACTGGAGTTACGGGTTCTGGGAAGTCGGTGGTGAGCGAATATCTCAACAATCTAGGATATGAAGCTTATGATATTGAAGAAATAGAAGGGATGTTTGCAATGTACCGGAAAGATACGAAAGAAGTTTTTGAAGGTTACGAAAATACTCCAGAGAAAATTAAAAATGCAGATTGGATTTGCGATGTCGGTAAACTCAAAGAACTTTTGAATAAACAAAAATCAGACCTAGCATTTTATTGTGGCGTTGCCTCGAATATGGACGATATTATTCCCTTGTTCGACAAAATGATTTTGCTAAAAGCAGATTCAGAAACAATAATGAAAAGACTCGCTAGTCGTGAAGGAACAGATAAGATGGGCGCTACGGAAGAAAGCAGAGAAATGGTGTTGGACTGGAAAGATTGGTGGGAGAGTGAGATAGAAAAGAAAGGCGCTATTGTTATTGATGCGAACGGAAGCGTAGAAGATGTGACTAGGAGAATTCTTGATATTGTAAATAACCAAACCAACTGAAAAATTATGGCGGCGGAGATTAACGTTTTGCTATGAAACAGTTTTTAGCATCATACATTCCTACGGCGTTCAGTCGGAAACAAAAACTGCGAAAAACCTTCCCAATGAAGAAAAACTCAACCTTCTCAAAAGAAGATAAGGAGATTTTGAAATGGACGGATGAGTTTATTGGACGATACCGTATGGCATTGGTAAATGTAGCAAAACACTGAAACTCGAAACCGCAAAGTGGTTTAAGGCGAACTCAATGAAATTGAGTAGGCAAGCTGATTGAGAAATACATACCATTGCGAAGGGTAAATGGAGATGATACGATGTACATGCAAAGGTTACGATAAAAATATATAACAGTAAGCGAGAACTATGAAAAAGTTTATTGTGCTCTATTATGCTCCAGCGTCGGCAGCAGAACAAATGAAAAATGCAAGTCCAGAAGAAATGCAAAAAGGCATGGAGCCGTGGATGGCGTGGGCGAAAAAATGCGGCAGCGCTTTGGTTGATTTGGGGACTCCACTAGGGAATGGACAAAGGCTTAGCAAATCTGGCGGCAGTTCGCCAAGTCAAAGCAATATCGTTGGATATTCAATTTTGCAAGCCGAAAATATGGAGGGGGCAAAAGCATTATTGCAGGATCATCCTCACCTTCACTGGGCAGAAGGCTGCGAAATTGAAGTCCACGAATCGTTGCCACTTCCCATGTAATCCAAACCAAAAAATCGCCATTCAGGCGATTTTTTGGTAGAGTTGGTATATGAGAATTATTGATTTAACTCACACATTCACGCCAGATATGCCAATGTATCCTGGCGATCCTAAAGCTACACTTGAACAAGTAGCCTTTTTAGAAAAGGACAGTTTTAACGACCATAAGTTGACGACCGTGATGCATGTGGGAACTCACATGGACGCTCCTTTGCATATGATTGGGGATGGTAAAAGAATAGACGAGATACCACCAGAGAGATTTTTTGGAAAAGGAAAATTGATTGATGTAAGAGGCAAAATGAATATCGATAAATCTGTTTTAGATGGAGTTATAATCGAAAAAGATTCGATTGTTCTTCTCTATACAGGCTTTGGCAGTAAATATCGAATAGATGATTATTTTAAAGGTTACCCAGACCTCAAAGAAGATTTTGCCAAGAAAATGGTGGAGTTAGGAGTAAAAATTGTTGGAATGGATATGCTTGGACCTGATTATGACAAGCCCTGGATCACTCATAAGATTTTGCTAGGGAGCGGTATTACTATACTTGAGAACTTAACAAATCTTGATCAATTGGTGGATGTCGAAGATTTTGAAGTTATTGCCTTGCCTGCAAAACTACAAGCAGATGCAGCGCCCGTAAGAGTTATTGCGAGAATATTTGCTGAATAATAGACGTATAAAGAAACAAGAATGGATAGAAAAATTAAAAGAGAAAGGTCTAAAATTACAGTAGAGCTCGGAGAAGGGCTTTCGGTTATATGACCAAAGCAGCAAAGAGCATTTTTTACTATAGTTTCTACATGATGGGAATGGGCTTGAGTCTGTTGCTGATCCCCAACGTTGTATTGCGAATTTTTGGATTTGAGCCAACCACTGAAGTCTGGATTCGTGTTTTAGGATTGCTTGGTTTTTGCGCGGGCCTGCTTTACAGCTATTGCGGCAAGACCAACCAGCTCGGGTTTTTTAAAGTTTCTGTTATTGAACGCGCTCTCTTTTTTGTTGGCATGGTTGGAATTGTGATTGTTTTTAAGGCAAATCCCATACTGGCAATTTTGGGGAGCGTAGATTTGCTGGGTGCTTTGTGGACATTTTTTTCTCTTCATGAAAGCTAATGTTTTAGTATATGTTTCTTCGGCTCAAGCGGTTCCGCTTTGCGAAGGCGGGAAACAGCCGGTGGGTGTGTTTCTTGGAGAAGTTACAGAAACACTCGAGCCGCTTCTTGGAGCCGGATACTCGCTGTTTTTTGTGAGTCCTGATGGCAAAGAGCCACATATTGATAGGCAGTCGTATCGTTTGCGATACTGGGGATTTTCAAAAAAGAGACTTAAAAACGCTCTCGCTTTCTATGAAAAGTTGAAAGATTTGGGAATCGAGCGACCTATGAAACTAAAAGATCTACTTGCGGCCGAAGGCGGATTAAAACGATACGACGCATTATTTGTTCCCGGAGGCCATGCGCCAATGACTGACATTTTGTTTAAAAACTGGTTGGAGGGAGAGGAGCTCAATGAAGAAACAGGAATATTGCTTTCACATTTTCATAAAGAACAAAAACCAACCGCGCTTATTTGTCACGCTCCGTCGGTACTAGCCGCGGCGCCTGATGTGAATGGAGAATGGATTTACAAAGACTATAAAATGACTTGCATAACAATGGTAAGCGAGCATTTGGTTGAAGATGTTCCGGGTTTGAAAACCATGCGAGGGCATATGCCTGATTATCCAGAACAAATCTTGAAGCGTAAGGGCGCGAAATTAAAACAAGTATATATACCCCTGATCTCAAACGTGGTGGAAGACCGTGAGTTGATTACCGGGCAGGATCCCTATGCCGCCAGGGAGCTAGGGCAGAAACTCAAACGTAAGATCGAGAAATATCTCGAGAGTAGAGCAAAAATACGATAAGATTTGAGGACAAAATTTGCCGCCAGAAAATGTTATCTGTGTATTCATCTCGGCACGTGAGCTTGACATGCTCGGTAAGATGTGCTAATGTTGCGTTACCGCAGTAAATTCTCTCTACTGCGAGAATACCTCATTAGAAGGAGGAGACAACAATGGGAATTCTGTTCGACTGCGGCTTGATATGCAGCCTCGTTGGTGTTGGAGTGTCTGTGGTTGCTCTGATTCTAGCTCTAGGTGTTGCTGCGGCGATGGAATGGCTACACAACAAATCGCAACCATCTCTACGGAGGGAGATGCTGGTGCTATCCTTTGGTATACTGGAGCTCTTTCTCCTGCTTTTTGCTGGTGGAGCGACGCTGTTTGTCGCAACATCGAATCTGCCCCAGGAACTCTTTAGTCTGAGCTTACCCCCGGAGCCCCTTAGGTTCAGCGGATCGGAGAGAACAACAATCACCGCCCTTGGTCTTCTTGCAATAACCGGGGCTCTGTTGATAAGTTTTGTCATGGCGCGTCGGTGGCTGCAGAAAAGATTCCAACATGCTCCAGTGATGAAGTTCTCATGGGATGACCCTCGAGGGTTTCATAAGATGTCCAAAGAGTTGGGAGGGGTTGCATATTGGAATCCTTGTCTTGTGATAGGAGACGAGGAACAGAAGATCTTGGTGCCTGCCGGGATCACCATGATCTCGCAGCACACAGGAGGGTTCGTGCAGACGCTACGCCCCATTACCCTCTACGTGAATCAGCGCGAAACCACGGATTATGCCAACCATAGAGTCGCTCGCAGTGCTGCAGGTGAATTCTTCACTGTGCTGGGATGCTCTATACATACAGTGCACTCGGTGAAGATCCGACCACTGAAGGGAGGGATTCTCCGGGAGATGGCGATACGACTAGGAGAGTGGGCTTCGACAAGCCGACTCTTCTGGAGCTATTCTAAGTGACTGATAAGCCTCTGGGGGTGGTCTATCCACACCAGAGGCTCTTTTTTTCTGAAAATGCTCATTATATGCAGTGTATCATCAAGTAACAAATGATTGACAAAATTTTCGCTTCATGCTAGGAAGCAATTGGCTCAAGCAGAGCCTTTTTTATTCTGTCCTTTGAAAAGGAGGTGATGGCCTTTGATATCGTAACCGATCGTTAGCGGATTCAAAAAATCAAAAGGAGAAAACCGTGAAGTACAAGATTCTACGGGTGGTCTTGGCAATAATGGTAGCGGCGTTGGTAGGTGTTGTGGGTTCTGCTTCCGAGGCAGACGCTGCCAGTCCGTGGGCAGCAAAAAGGGCCTGTCGACCAGTTAGGGGAATCCCCGATCTTTTTCAGCTGTGCATCGCTGCGCAGCAGAGAACTCCAGAAGAGAAAAAGGTACTTCCGTCTCTTTCTTCCTTCTCTTCTGCCCGATCATTGACAACAAATTCAGGGGCCGCGACATGTGGCGACCTGGACGGCGACACCAAAGTCACGATAGCGGATTCGACTATAGCGCTGCAGATTGCAGTGGGTACTAATCTGAACCCCACGGCAGTGCAGCTGTCCCGAGCAGATCTGGACTCGGATGGTCAGGTCACCAAAGAAGACGCAAGGCTCATTCTGAAGATGGTGACCGATTCTTCCTTCATCCCGACTTGCGGGTTGCCGATGAGGGTTGAGATAACGCGAAGCGTGGAGCCAAGAAAGATAGAACCAGTGGAGTTTCCGTATCCGCCAAGGTTCCTTCATGGGCGGCTGGCGGATTTCGGAAGTGTGCTGAAGGTGGCGACGCGGTTCAAGATCTACACCTGGGTTGAGTGGCGCAACAAGATGTGTGAAGAAACGAGCTTTGCATATCTCCCAGAAGAAGAGATCCTCTTTGTCTTCTGTGGAGAGCAAGCATCCCCAAGGATGGATGGAAGCACCGTTTCTGTGGGCTTTGATGCTGTATCCTACCAGCTTCATGCCTCGTATGGAAACCCCGAAGTTCCCAAGCTTCACGCGCTTGCGACGCGGGAATCTTTCGAGATCCCGAACAATGTGACTGATGCGGGGATAAGCAGGTGGCTGGCCAACATACACAACGATGAGTGCATGCCCGGCTTCTGCCTAAAGATTCCGGAGCCGGACACTCCGTGCTCTATGAAGACTATGAATGCGCTTAACTCGCTTCTAGGCAGGGTGATCCTTGCCAACCAATGCGGGATTCAGGGAGTACTAGCCGGGCTCGCCGAGCTGATATTCCTGGGAGCTCCCGAGTCGTGTGGGCCGGAGGCCCTCAACGCAGTCCGGCACGACATAAGGAAGTTGACGAAGCTAGAGATCCGCTGCTTCTTCAACTCGAGATAACGTTAGAGTGAGGCATGACTCCAGGGAAAGGCATGGAGTCATGCCTCTTTTTTTTGATGTATTGTACAAGATTTACGCAAGACAAGAGAGACAAAATAGAGTATACTTAATAGTAGGTATAACAATTTTACATTACACAATGTATGTTCATCAAATACAATAAGGTGAGCCCAAAATATATTGTTTTGGTTGCGGGGGTTTTCGCTCTTCTCTTGAGCGGATTTCAAAATTCGGCTTTGGGCATTGGAGGCCAGATCGTTTTGAATGTAATCGCGCAACCCAGTTCTGGAGTCGCGCCGCTCGACGTGGTTTATTCGTACAATGCACATAACGTTGGCATTTTGCCGCTCGCGTCAGTTGCTGTTACTGATACTGTATGTCCTCAAGTTCTTTTTGTTGGAGGAGATAACGGAAACAATATCTTGGATATGGGCGAAACCTGGCAGTTCCAATGCGCCACCCAACTTCACGAGACAACGACGAGCACATCTTCTGTGAGCGCAGTTGAATGTTTTGATCGCGACTGCATTCAGCATGGAGATACGGTAATGAGCGATAACTTTCAAACTACCGTTACCGTTACCACGCAGGATAAGAAAGAATGCCACTGCGCTTTGATTCAAGCAGACTTAAAGAAGCTCGAATATGGAGAGAAAGACAAGTTTCTCCCAAAGAGTGACCCCAAAATTCCCAAGGAGTTTGGCACGGAAAACCCAACAGTGGTGATTAAAAAAACAAAGAAAGATGGCAAACCTGTGCAGACGATCGAAATAACCCACGTGTGGAAGAAAAAAGTGTACTGCGAAGGCGCCGAGAAAGGCGTTTGCAAGGGCGAGGTTGAGGTGCTGTTTGGCAACACGTTTAAGCAAGGCGGTGCTGATATTACAGACAAAATCCAAAATCCAGTAGCCGGCGTGGTAAAAAAGTTTGAGAAAGTGCACTTTGAAGATAAGAGCCCCGTGCCGTTTTTGGAAGAGAAAAAAGGAGAAGTAGAAACCAAAAAAGAGTGCAAGGGAAAATGCGGCGAGGATCTTCCTGATCCTGAAGCGCCAGATTTTGTGGAGGATGTGAATTTTGCAACCAAGTACGAAGTTACGGTTCCTGGTCACGATCCATTCGACGCAGACATCACGATAGGTTTGCAGATACACTGTCCCGGCGGCCTCAATGATGGCGCCACCCTCGCCTTTGGCCACGTGGTCATCAAAGACGGCAAGTTTGATAAAGCGAAGTCGGCAATTAAATAGGTAAAGGTTATGAAAGCAGCACAAATTAATAGATATGGAGGGAGCGAGGTCGTGGAGATCAAATAAGGTCGAGGAAGTTTAAAAATTAAATTTAATATAAAATTATATGCCAGCAGTACCGATAAATTATTTAGCTGTGTTGGTTGCGGCAGCAGCGTCCATGGTATTGGGGTTTGTTTGGTATGGACCCCTGTTTGGGAAAATGTGGATGAAGCTCTCTGGAATTACGCAAGAAAAAATCGATGCTTCCAAGAAGAGCGGCATGAATAAGACGTATGCCTTGGCGCTTGTTGGTTCCTTGGTCATGGCTTATGTGTTGGCTCACGCTTTAGTTTTTGCGAGTTCCTACTTTAAGATTAGCGGAGTGCAAGCAGGATTGATGGTTGGCTTTTGGAACTGGCTAGGATTCATTGCTCCAGTCACGCTTGGGGCGGTTCTGTGGGAAGGAAAGCCAGTAAAGCTGTGGTTTTTAAACAACGGCTATTATCTTGTTTCCCTATTGATTATGGGCGTAATTCTCGCGGTTTGGCAGTAGAGATTACGGAATTCTGATAAAGCGAAAAGACTGGTGGCAATAGATCGCCAGTCTTTCTTAGGGAAGAGCATGGGATATGAGCAGGGCGGATATGAGCACAAGGATGCCGATATCCTCGACTGGGGTTGGGGTTCCATCGGAATCCTTTTCGATTGCTACCCACATGGCAAAAGCGAATCCAGCCAAGACAGTGCACGAAACTGCGATTCCGAGGTAAATCCATCCAAACAGCGCGCTTTTGTGCAGTAGTGCTAGTGTAGCTGCCAGCCACGGCAGCAGAAAACTTGCCAGTAACGAAGATACAAGGGTGCTTTCGAGGGCATTGGCAATTATCCGAGCCATCGTTTCCTCCTTGAGTAGTCAGTATTTCCGGTTACACAATAGTAACAAATTATTTTTTGATGTGCAAGTCAAGCGAAACAGCTAATCGCCATTCGGGCGGTTTTTTGATAGAGTGAAGGCATGAGAAAACAATTAGCGATTTTTGGATTGAGCATTAGTTGCATTATTTTCTTTTCCTCGACAGCAGCTGCACAAAGTACTGATATGCCTTTACCGCCAATTGAAGGAGAGTGGGTTTTAGTTTTTAGCGATGAATTTATTGGAACTTCTTTGGATAAGAGTAAATGGCATACCTGTTTTTGGTGGGCAACTGATACTTGTACTATTGAAAGCAATAACGAGCTTGAGTTGTATAGTTCTGGTGACGTGTTTGTGCAAGATGGGTTTTTGAGACTTCAAGCACAAAAACGCAACATGGTTGGCTGGAATGGCAAAACTTATCAATACACATCCGGCATGGTTATGGGTGGCGGTAGAAAATACGAAAAACCCCCTGGGTTTACTTTCACGTATGGCTACGCAGAAGCTCGAGTAAAAATTCCAAAAGGAAAAGGATTATGGCCAGCATTTTGGATGCTGCCTTTGAGCTATAAGTCGCGTCCCGAAATTGATATTTCAGAGATTCTCGGAGATACTCCAAACATTCAACGAATGCACTATCACTACTTGAATGCCGACGGCTCGAAAGTAGATCAAGGAAATAATTGGATTGGCCCAGATTTTTCCCAAGACTGGCATACGTTTGGAGTTCACTGGGCATCAAGCGAAATTGTATGGTATGTCGATGGAGTAGAGCGCTGGCGTTTTTCTGATTCTTCGACCATATCGTCAGAGCCAATGTATGTTTTACTTAATCTTGCAGTTGGGGGAAACTGGCCTGGGTCACCAGATGCATTCACCTCATTCCCAAGTTACTATGATGTTGACTACGTCAGAGTATGGCAGAAGAGTAGTAATCCTGTTTTACCAATACCCACCCCTACGCCAACGCCTACTTTTCCCTCTTCGCCAACGCTAAAATCACGGGGAGATCTTAACGACGATGGGAAGATTGATCTTTTTGATATATCTAGACTTCTCACAAAATGGGGAAGTACAAAATTGGAGGATTTACTTGAAGCAGATATTAATGCAGGGCCAAACAACATTTCTCAAGGAGTTATAGATATTTTTGATGCCAATAGATTAATGGCAAACTGGACGAAATGACTTAAAGGACTATCCTCTTGCAACGACGGCGCCAAGAACTTGATTGGCGCCGGCTTTTTTAAGCACCAAAGCGCATTCATCCATCGTGGCTCCGGTAGTGTACACATCATCAACCAAAAGAATGTTTTTTGCGGCTACTGCGTGCAGATCGCGCACCTGGAATGCGCCTTTCATATTGGCGAGGCGTTTTTCTTTGCCCAGATTTGCCTGCGGAGTTGTGTGTTTTGTTTTGACGAGCACGTCTGTAACTACGGGAAGAGAAAACGCCCGCCCCAATTGCCTTGCCAGCTCTTCTGCGTGGTTATACCCCCGCCATTTAAGTCTTCGTTTATGCAGGGGTATGGGGATAATCACAAAATCCGAAAAATCTTGTTCGGGCCGTGCCAAGGCAATATGAGCGCAGATTAAAAAAGCGGACTGGCTCGACAGATCTTTTAAGAAGGGCGGATATTTCAGTTGATGGATGAGGAGTTTGGCGAGAGATTCTTCGTACGATAAGGCAGCAAACAAATCAGAAACAGGAGAAGAACGGACAAGAGGGTACACCCATTGATTAAGAGACAAAAGAGATAAACAATCTTCGCACATGTGCATGCCTTCTCTGTGGCACGAGATACAGATTTTTGGGAACAAGAGAGAGCAGAAAAATGATATGATGCGCTTGAGTTGAGCCATAGGTATCTTTATCTTTGCATACGAGATGGATTTGGCAACCAGCTTTTGGCATGGTGGATAAATTGTTTGTTGAGAATATGGAAATACGTTATGATATAATCAATGAGCTGGTTTTCCATAGATGTAGTTCCGAAAACTTTTTTGGGTATTGACATTGGAAGCTCGGCTTTGCGCGTGGTCGCGCTTGGCGGCTGGGGGGATCGAAGGACGCTGAAAAATTACGGGGAGATTCGGATGCGTACGATGTATAAAGAACCCTTCCGGTCATTTGAGAAGTCGGCGTTACTGCTTTCCACAAACGATATTGCCAAAGCGCTGCGCGGAATTATGGAGGAGGCGCACATTCAAGAGAAAAAGGCGATATTCGCGATTTCCGATTTTTCGAGCTTTTTCACAACGTTTGAACTTCCCCGCATGAAAGAACAGGAACTGGGGGAAGCAGTACGATTTGAAGCAAGGCGCCATGTGCCGCTCCCTCTTTCTGAAGTAGTGCTCGACTGGCAGATGCTCGAAAAGACAGCAGATCAGCATAGCCGCATATTGCTTGTCGCAGTGCCCAAAGAGGTGATTAATTATTATGAAGAAATAGCGAGGTTTGCGGATCTTCAACTCATTGCCCTCGAAGCTGAAATATTCGGCAATATTCGCTCGTATTTAAAAGAGGAAAAGGAGCCTGCCGTATTGATTGATATTGGTTCCCATACAACCACGGTAAGCGTGGTGGCAAACAATTTACTGCGGATTTCCCACAGCTTGAATGTCGGAGGGAACACCTTTACCGAGCGCGTTGCAGCAAGTTTATCGATTGACTCTGAAAAGGCAGAGCTCGAAAAGATACAAAAGGGAATTCATTTGGTGCAGGGGAATGTTCGCGTTTTGGTGCCGGTGGTCGATATAATTACTACGGAGATTAAGCGGGTACTCGAGGGATTCGAGCTGCAGCGGATAGGAACCGTGCGAAAAATCGTATTGTCCGGAGGGGCGGCAAAACTTCCCGGCCTTCGTGAATACTTGGAAAAACAGTTTAAAAAAAGAACCGAAATCATTGCCCCGTTTCGCGATATTATGTATCCTCCATTGTTCGAAGAAGTTATTTCCGATATGGGGCCTGCCTATGCGGTAGCAGTAGGAATGGCGTTGAGAGGTTTTGAATAAATCTATGATAGTGGAACTTATCCCCAAGAAAGCAGAGAAACCAGTTTTCGGGCAGGTATTCTTCCTGATCGTATCTCTTGCCGCGCTGGTAGGCGTCGCCGTTTCCTTTTTTATTTTGCAGCAGGTAATAGGTAGGGCTCGCCTCGATCTCGATATTTTAGAGAAGCAGTTAATGCAGGATACCCGGCCGCAGGAGGAGAAACTCGTGGCAAAACTTAGCGGGTATAAACAAAAAGTGGAGGATTTCAAGTTTGTAGCAGGCGAGCGAAAAAACTTCCTTCCTTTTTTTGAACTGCTTGAAAGAACCACGCATCCTGATATTTTTTTCATAAACCTTGAGAGAGTTGGCGATAAGAATATCATGTTTCTTGGAGGCGAAACGAAAGATTTTTTTGCTTTAGAGCAGCAGCGACTTTTGTGGAAAAAGGAAAAAGAATTTCAAACCGTGCAGTTAAAAGAGATGCTGCTTTCAGGTGAGGGAAACGGCAGCTTTAAGGTCGAATTTACCTTGTCACCAGAGCTTTTGGTCCCCTAATCATGGAAAAAATTGTGCGCATTATTATTTCACTTGTTGTTCTGGGGATTGCTTTGGCAGGGATAATCTTTTTGGTATGGCCAAGCTATCAGGAGTTTGCCTCCTTGAGAACGCAGCTTCGAGCAGCCAGAGAGCGTTTGGAACAAGGCGAGGAAGCATTAGTCAAACTCAAGGCAGTGGAAGTTGAAGCACAGGAACACGAGGAAGATTTCGCGAAAATTGCGCAAGCAGTGCCCAAAGATGTCGCATTGCCGGCTTTATACGATCATGTTCAGCAACTCGGAGCTGCTTCCGGATTGCAACTTCAGTCTGTTGAAGGCGAAGAACAACAAAAAAAACCAGAGCAGGAACTTGCCACCCTGGTGATTCGGGCAAAGTTTGCAGGGTCTTATGAGGGATTCAAACAATTTCTGAATGCTGCACAGAGATCCACCCGATTCCTCAACGTGCGCTCTTTGAATATTGCTTCTTCTGCGTCAGACTCCGGGGTACTTACTCTTACATTTGAACTCGTTGCTTATGCAAGGCCTTAATTCCATAGCAATTACATTCTTTCCCAAAAGCTCCAGACAGATATATCTTCTGTTTGCATTGGGAGTAATACTTCTTTTAGGGGCGGTTTTGATCTGGTATGGCTTTTTCCGCGAGCCATCTTTGTCTGTGGTGGACAATCAACCCCCCTTGCCTCCGGTGGTCGAAATTGACTTTACGGTATTCAAAACCCGTGTGTTTCAGGACCTGGGCGCTCTTTTGCCGCCTATTCCTCTTCCTGAAGAGGTAGGAAAGAGAAATCCATTTGTGCCTACAGACTAGCTATGGATATCTTAGAAACTCTCATACAAAAGAATTTATTGAAGAGAGAAGACGCAGTGCAGATTGAAAAAGAGGCGCGGGCAACTGGCCAAAAACCAGAGGAAGTATTGCTTAGCCGGAGAAAGCTTGACGAAGATCTTCTCTTTCAAGTAAAGTCTGAACTTTTGCAGATGCCGCTTCGGGCAATTGAACCTCAAGAGGTTTCTTTAAAAACATTAGAGTTAATCCCGGAAGACTCTGCCAAATATTACAAGATGGTGCCTTTGGGGTTAAAAGATGGGGTGCTCGAGGTTGGCATGGTGTTTCCCGAAGATCCAAGGGCGCAGGAAGCGCTTCAGTTTTTGGCGCGACAGGGAAATTTTACATACGAGGTATCGCTCATCACTCTTTTAACATTTGAAAACTTAAGGAAACAATCCCGAAGCTTGAGGCATGAAACAACCCGAGCGCTGAAAGAATTGGAGGAGGAAATGGGAAAAGGGCCGAGAAAGCAAGGAGAACAAGGAAAGGCAGCCCAGCTAAAAGAAGAGGCGCCGATTACCAAAATGGTGGCTGTTATTTTGCGCAACGCCGTGGAAGGAGGGGCCTCCGATGTTCATATTGAGCCTTCGAGAGATGGTTTGCGCGTTCGTTTCCGCTTCTTGGGAGATTTGCATCCTTCCTTGATGCTCCCTGCAAATGTAAGTCAAACAATTGTATCCCGGTTGAAAATCTTGGCAAATATGAAGATCGATGAGACGAGAAAACCCCAAGACGGAAGGTTTTCTGCGGCGATTGGAGAGCGAAACATTGACTTTCGCGTGGCTACGTTTCCTACTCCGCAGGGAGAAAAAGTTGCTGTGCGCGTACTCGATCCCGCGCAAGCATTCAAGAGTTTTGAAGACCTCGGAATTGAGGGCGTGAACTTAAAACGTATTAAGACAGTAAGCGAGCGACCGTTTGGCCTGTTCTTGGTTACTGGGCCTACCGGATCCGGGAAAACAACTACTTTGTACGCGGTGCTGCGCCAGCTGAATAAAGAAACGGTGAACATTTTAAGTCTGGAAGATCCCATAGAGTATTTCATCGACGGAGTGAACCAATCGCAGGTACGGCCCGAAATCGGATATGACTTCGCTTCCGGGCTTCGCCAGTTGCTTCGCCAAGATCCGGATATTATTATGGTGGGAGAAGTGCGCGACAACGAAACTGCCTCGCTTGTAATTCACGCAGCTCTCACAGGCCATCTGGTGCTTTCGACTCTGCACACGAATGGAGCTGCTGGAGTTATTCCGCGCCTGCTCGATATGGGAGTGGACCGGTATTTAATTCCCGCAACTTTAGCCCTTGCAATTGGCCAGCGGCTTGTGCGAAGATTATGTAATGACTGCAAGAAGAAAGTGAAGCCGGAAACAGGAATCCGCGATCTGCTCTGGCGAGAGATTTTAGAACTCCCAGAAGGAGTGAAAAAGCAGCTTGTTCCCACAGCGGGAAACAGCGCCGAAGAATTAGTTATATTCCAGCCTACAGGCTGTAAAAAATGCGGTCAATCAGGTTATACGGGCCGGATTGCGATTATGGAGGCGCTTGAAATGTCTGATCAAATAGCAGAGATTGTCAATACAGGGGCGTCGGAAGCAAAGATAGCAAAGGTGGCTCGAGAGGAGGGCATGGTTACTATGAGACAAGATGGCATTATAAAAGCGTTAGACGGAGTTACTACTTTAGAAGAGGTGCTTCGGGTAACGGCTGAATCATAATCCAAATATGAAAAAAATACTTCTTATAGAAGACGATCCCTTGCTTATTGATATTTATTCTACGAAATTGAAGCAGAGCGGATTTGAGGTGTCTGTGGTGGAGCAAGGCGAGAAAGCGCTTTTAGCAATTGAATCAGAAAGACCAGATCTTGTGCTCTTAGATATCGTGCTTCCTCATACGGACGGCTGGGACATTCTTTCGCAGGTCCAGGCAAGCGAGGAATTGAGAACTATTCCGGTTGTAGTTCTTTCCAATCTTGGACAGAAAGAGGAAATCGAAAAGGGGTTGAATCTGGGAGCTGTCAAATATCTTATTAAAGCCCATTATACGCCAAGTGAGATCGTTGAAGAAGTTATAAAGCTTGTGCAAACGATATGAAAAACGAAATCGAAGAGCTTTTAAATATTACTATTGAAGAAAAGGCTTCCGACCTTCATCTTTCGGTAGGCCTGCCGCCGATTTTGCGTGTTGCAGGGGAGCTGGTGCCTTTAGTCAAAAAGCCTCCGGTGAGTGTCCAGCTTGTCGAAGAAGTTGTCCTTACTTTCCTTGGAGAAGAACAGCGTTCGAGACTGCGGCAAGACAAGGAGATCGACTTTTCTTACCACTTGGAACAACAAGGAGTGAGATTCCGGGGAAATATATTTTACACGATGGGAAACTTAAGCGTCGCGCTTAGATTTATTCCAGAGAAGATTCTTACTATAGAAGAATTGAACTTGCCTCCGGTGTTGCATCAGTTCGCGCGCGCAAGCCAAGGATTTGTGATTATTGCAGGGCCTTCGGGGCATGGCAAATCAACCACGCTTGCCTCTCTTGTTGACGAAATCAATCATACCAGAGCAGACCATATTATTACGATTGAAGATCCCATAGAGTATGTGTTCAGAGACGACAAATCAGTGATTGATCAGCGTGAGGTAACAAAAGACACCAAAAGTTTTGCCTCGGCTCTGCGTGCCACGTTTCGCCAGGATCCCAACGTGATTATGGTGGGAGAAATGCGTGATTCAGAGACCATTGGAACTGCGCTTACGGCAGCAGAAACCGGCCATTTGGTTTTTGCCACGCTGCATACGAATTCTGCCGGACAGACCATTCACCGCATCGTGGATTCTTTTCCCGCAGAACAGCAAAGTCAGGTGCGAGCCCAGCTTTCAGGATCTCTACTTGGGGTTGTTTCCCAGCGTCTGCTTCCGCGGATACAAGGAGGGTTGATTCCGGTTTGCGAGGTGTTAATGGCAAACACAGCAGTGGCAAATCTTGTGAGGGAGAATAAAGTGCACGAGCTTCCCCTTGTGATCGAAACCTCTGCAGAAGAAGGAATGATTTCTCTAAACCGCGCTTTAGCAAGCCTTGTGAAAGTAAGAGAGATTACGTTAGATAGCGCTTTGCAGTATTCGCTTAATCCCGCGGAACTTCGAACCCTTGTGAGAAGATAATGTATGAAATTTGAATATCGAACATCAGATGAGCAAGGGAGACACCAAGAAGGCATCATTCAGGCGTCTTCCGTTGTGGCTGCTCTGCAGATTTTAGACCGGCACGGCTTGTATGTCACCTGGCTAAAAGAAACAAAAGAAGAGCCGCTGTACGCCAAACGAATTACCCTGTTTGACCGTGTTGCTGAAAAAGACGTGATGCTTTTTTCCCGGCAGTTAGCTATTATGTTTAAATCCCGAGTCTCGCTCGTTGACTCATTGTCCACCATTGGAGGCCAGCTCAAAAGCAAAAACTTCAAAGCAAGAATTTTTCAGATTGGGCAGGACGTGGAAGCAGGCACCACGTTTTCTGATGCCTTGGCAAAACATACGCAGGTGTTTTCTTCTTTTTACATCAACATGGTGCGACGCGGAGAGGCTTTGGGCAAACTTTCTGACGTGCTTGAATACTTGGCAGATCATTTGGAGCGCGAGCATCATTTAAAGTCCAAAATTAAAGGAGCTATGACCTATCCTCTCTTTGTGGTGATTGTTGCTTTCGTGGTGATTACACTTTTGACAGTTACCGTCCTACCCAATCTTACAAAGATTTTGGAGGAAACCGGCAAGGATCTTCCTGTAATTACCAAAATCGTCATTGCGTTTTCCAACTTTTATCGGCAGTGGTGGTGGCTGGTTGCTCTTGGTGTGATGGCTGCGGTTTTAGGAATGCTTCAATTGGCAAAAATTCCTGAAGGGAGAAGAGTAGTGCATCGAGCAATGCTCAAAATTCCAGTGTTTGGATCTTTCTTGAGAATGATGTATATTTCAAGATTTGGGGAAAACCTTTCAACGTTAGTTACGGGAGGCGTGCCTATCATAGAAGCGCTGGGCATTGCAGGCAACATTGTGGGAAACGATACCTATGAGCGCATTATTCAGCAGGCAAAGGATTCGGTGGCACAAGGAAGCAAAGTGGCAGATGTGTTCGAAAGGTATCCCAAAGAATTTCCCCCTGTTTTTACGCAAATGATAAAAGTGGGAGAAAAATCGGGCGCCTTGGACGAAACTCTTTCTCAAATTGTGCGATTCTATCGAGGTGAAATGGACCGAAATGTCGACGCCTTTATAGGACTCATTGAGCCTATGCTTATTATAGTGCTCGGTGTGCTGGTGGGAGGCGTGGTGGCTTCTTTGATGCTTCCGCTGTATCAGACTATTTCAGGAGGAATACAATGAACCCCCACACTAATTCTGTGAATTAGTGTGGGGGGAGTTTTCCACAGGCAGCCTTCTTGCCTTTCCTTTATAATGATACAATATATAGCGTAGCAAAGAAATTATGAAAGGTCGAGTAATGTGAAATTTTGAAATCTAAATCTTATGTTCAACAAAAAACAAAAAAAGTCAAGAGGGCTTGCCCCGAGCGGAGTGCGAAGCACGAAGTCGAGGGGTTTTACGCTCATTGAGTTATTGGTCGTTATCGCGATTATCGGTTTGCTCGCGGGAATCGTATTGGTGTCGTTGGGAGGAGCCCAAGATTCTGCAAGAGATGCACGGATTGTTGCTGCGATGAGTAACTTCCGAACTCAAGCTGAGATCGAAGCTAGCCAAAGTCCAGTCGGGAGTTATGCAGATGTTCTTTGTACCGTTGCTCCTTTTACTACTCTTTGTACAGAAGTTACAGCTCAAGGAGGTACTGCTGTAACAATTACGAAACCTACAACAAATTCTGATTATTGTGCTTGGACACAGCTTAACGCTGCCGATTATTACTGTGTTGACAGTACTCTTAGAGCAGTGAGAACAGCTACACTTCCCTCTGGTGCAGGCTTTTGTGTTGTCGCCACTACATACGTTTGTCCGTAATAGCTCTGCTCGATTTTAGGTCAACACGAAACCGTCATCATATGACGGTTTCGTGTTTTGATCCGTTGTTTGGAAACAATGTTCGAAACCCGATTTTAAGAATATGTTTGCAACGAAGCTTCAAACGAAACTCGCAGATAATCTTGTATGCGAGTCAATGGCGAAAACGCTCCATCTCCGGAGCGTTTTCTGTTTGATTTTCTGTTTGCTCTAGTATCCAATTGCCGTAGTATCCAGCGATTCATAGCCGTGTTCGAAGCCGGGCTTCGAACACCGCTTCGAACACGGCTATTCGAGGGATATATCTGGGGAAAGTGAGGAATGAAAATCTGCTTGAAGGAATTTCAGATAAGAATCTTTCCCATAAAGAGATACTCGCTCGAGATACTGATTTTTTATTGATCCTTGGGCAATAAGTTTTGAGTTCCTGTTTCCAAAAATATCTGGGAAACTCGAAAAAGGATAGCGAAACAGAAAATCCCAAGCCTCTTTTTTGTTTTGCAACCCTCTTTCACGCCACCCAGGTTGGTGCACATCAAGCGGGTTCTTTACATTGATATATCGAATGATTGCATCAAGCTGACTTTCGCTTTCAATCGCGATCGTTTTATATCTACTCTCAAAAAGAGGACCTCTCCTCGCGTATTTGATATTGAAATACCGCGCGAAGGCAGTATTAAGTTTTTGCATATAACGAGAAACCCCATTTTCTTCTATCGGCAATAGAAGAAAATGGTAGTGGTTGACCACGTGGGTAAAGCTAAGGAAATGTACAAGAGGAGAATGCTGTTTGGTGAAGAAGTTTTTTGGGATATCTTCGCCGTCAAGGAGCGATTGGGCGACTTTTATAACATCTCTCCGGTGAAGATTGGAAGCTGGACTTCCGTGATTCGTAATGTACATTTGGAAAATAAAACGATAACAATCGTCTTTAGATTGAAAAATTGGACGACCCTCGATGGCGCGGGAAAGCACATGGTAAGGAGTAGTCTCATTAAGAGAAGGCGTGTTTTGCTGAAAATTCTTCATTACTTGTAATTATACACTGTTTGAAGCCCGGCTTCAAACATCGAGTCGTGCCTATATTGTTTGGAGAGTTGTTTCGGGATACAATGGGAGAATGTTTTTGGTTTCGATTTTTGTTTTTCTATTTGGGCTTACAGTTGGAAGTTTTCTGAACGCGGTGATTTATCGTCTGTCGCAGGGCGATAGCGCGATGAAGGGACGTTCCTACTGTCCGCAGTGCAAACATACGCTGGCGTGGTACGATTTAGTTCCAGTGGTAAGTTTTGTTCTGCTTGGAGGGAAGTGCAGATACTGCAAAAAACCAATCTCCTGGCAATACCCAATAGTCGAAATGGCTACTGCAGTTCTGTTTCTTCTCATTCTCGAGTCTCGAGTCTCGAGTCTCAATCAAGTTTCAAGTATCGAAGTTTTTAAACTTTTCTATCTCTGGATTATTGCTGCCTTTCTGGTTGTATTGTTTGCCTATGATCTTCGGCACTATATCTTACCCGATAAAATGCTCTTTCCCGCGATTGGCATAGTTCTTGTGTATCGAGTTTTTGAGGTTTTGAATTTGAATAATTGGAGTTTGTTTGGTCCGCCAGCTGGCGGATTCGAATTTCGAATTTTCGATCCATTGATCAGTGGGATTGTAAGTGGAGTTTTGGCAGCAGGCTTTTTCCTCACAATATTCTTGGCATCTCGTGGCCGGGCAATGGGTTTTGGCGACGTGAAACTCGCGTTTTTTATGGGTTTATTCTTGGGCTGGCCGAATATTCTGGTCGCACTCTTTGTTGCATTCTTTGCTGGTGCTATAATAGGAGTGGGGCTGATTGCTTTGCAGAAAAAACAGTTCAAATCAGAAATTCCGTTTGGACCTTTTCTGATTCCGGGAACCTTTGTTGCATTCTTTTGGGGAAACGAAGTCGTCCAGTGGTATCTGAACTTGAGTAACTTGTAAGATAATTCGAAGTTGTACTACCGGGTATGCAATCAAAAAAACTTTTTCAGATTTTTCTTGGGATAATTTTGGTTGGAGCTTTTCTTGTGGTTAGTTATTATCTTGCGCGAGAATATGGATGGTTTGAAAAATCTGCTGGACCCGTACCCACAGAAAGGCAAAAAACAAAGGAGGAATTGATCCTCGAAAGAATTTCTGCGCCGGATGATGCAGAGCCGATACTTACAGAAGAGGAGGAAGAAGAGCTTGTCAAACGACTTTCTGCTCCTCCTCATGCGCAGCCAAAACTTTCAGGGGAGGAGTATCAACAATTACTTAACCGTCTTGGTCAATAATTAATAATAAATACTATATGAGCACAAAAAGCATATTTCTCAAATTTTTTAAGAACTTTTCGCTATCGGCAATAGTAGGGAGCATGCTCGGGTTTATATTCACAGGATACCTTGTAACGGCCCAATTCGTACCGCCTGGGGCTGATCCACCAGGAGGTAACGTAGAGCCCCCCATAAATACAAGCAATACTGGGCAGATTAAAGGAGGCGGACTTGCTCTCAACAATAATAACGTTGCAATCGATGCTTTGGTTGCTGTGCAGGGATATATTCAGCTTGCGATCGTGACCGGAGCGCCACCCGCTGCAGATTGTGATGCAGCAGATGAGCGCGGAAGATTAATGGTTGATCCTGCTGCTTCTGCCGGGAATGGGGATATCTGGGTTTGTATGGGTACTGGTTGGAAAAAAAGGTAGAACTTCTAAGACATGCATTGGAGAAAGATACACTATTATTTTATTTTTTTTGTCGGCGCTTTATCGTTTGGAGTATTTTCTTTGGTGAATGCGCAAGACGAGGTGCAAGTACATGGATATGCATGGTCGTCGAACGTTGGGTGGATTGCAATGCATCCACGAGATTATTGCGACGTTGATAAAAATGGTTTTATAGATGCGACGGGAGGTTGTGGAGGAGACAATGCAAGTGTGCCCTTGGAAAACTATGGAGTGAGGGTAAATCCAGCCACTGGTTTCTTTTCCGGATACGCATGGTCTCCCAATGTTGGGTGGATTAAATTTAATCCAACTGCCGCTAATGATCCTTATCCGGATCCTGATCCCGTGAATGGTGAGGCGCCAGGCACTGCTCCTGTTCCTGCCGCCATTGATCTTGGAGGCGGGAACGACCCGCCGTGCGAAACCAATGCGGATAAATATGAGCTTTGCGGTTGGGCAAGAGCGTGTTCGGTTATTGATGATGCTGCAGATGGAGTGCCAAATAATTGCGAAGGCCCCTTAAAATCCCCTGATCAAACCGGAGGTTGGGACGGATGGATATCGTTGAGGGGGTTTATTAGCGACGCTGAAAACTTTTTCAGCGATACTTTTGAGGGAGGAGATACTTCGAAATGGGGGGATAACGATACGGGGAACGTGAATTCAGGAAATATCGTTGAGATTGTCCCGGGAACTGCTGCAGATCCTGACGCGGCAGGAAAGATTTTGCATACGAAGACTACTGGGGGAGCAACAAACGCAAACGCCTTTCTAAGAAAAAATATCGTTGCAACAGATGAGATGTATGCGCGCTTCAAGTTCAATTTGAATGCCAATGTACCGCAGGCAAATCACTTCAATATTAGTTCTATGAGTTATGGGCCAACAAGTGCTACTGCAAATATCGTTAGTCTTGGCATTCGACGTACGAGTGGAGATCCAAATAATAGTTTTTATGTTAGTTTAGCAGGCTCTTGGAATCCTACTCCTTTAGATCTTAACATAACCCAGTGGTATTGCATGGAATATCATGTGAAAAGAAATACTGGTCTAGCGAATGATCTTGTGGAAGTGTGGGTTGATGGAAATTTAGAATATACAACAACTACCGCAGAATTAGGAGTCAATCAGATTTCCTGGCTTCGATTAGGAGCGCAAGGAGGAAGCGCAGCCGGTGTGCCTGGCGTAGATTATTTCTACGATGATTATGGGGCGCATGCAGAAAGAAGAATTGCATGCAGTGAACCCTTGCCAGAGCCAGATGATCCAAATCTGTTGGGCCATTGGCAGTTCGAAAAAATTATTCCTGCAGGAAGTGAAAAGATGGTGATTGACTCGACCGCAAATCAAAGACATGCAGCATTGTACGGTATAGGTGATGACAACTGGATTGCAGACAACTTTGGATCTAATCCTGGAGCGGTTCGTTTTCATCACGAAGCCGGTCACCAAGAGCGTATGGAGGTTACGCTCCCTAACATTACAGGAACTCATGCACGATCTTTTACTGCCTGGGTAAAAGCAGAAAAGTTGCCTGGGAAAATTTTCAGCCAGGGAACCCTTCCAGATGAGTATGGTGCAGATGGGCAGGATGCGCTTGGTCAAGATTTTAGTTTCCGAGTCGAGAATATCAGCGGCACAAACTATCTTGTATTTTACTCTGGAGGAGGTGCGACGATTCACTATACTTTTCCAGGAAGCGTAGTTGTAAATGCAGGTCCTGTATCTTCTAGATGGTTTCACCTTGCGGTGGTGGTTCCAGCTAATGATGCTGTTGTAAATGGCGGCGATGGCGATGGATTTATAGAATCAACCGAAGTCAAGGTATATATTAATGCAACTGAAAGAAAGGGTTTAAATAAACTATGTAGTGGTTCCCCTTGTACAATCGGAACAGGAGCTGTACTCAACACTGCATTGAATAAATTTCTTGTTGGGGGATATGGTGGACTTTCTCCCGATCCTCTTTCGGGAAGAGTGATTGACGAAGTTCGAGCTTATGACAGGGCGCTTACTGCTGAAGATATTCAGAATATCAAGGAAAGTGGCGGTTATAGGCCATTTGGAGTTTTATGGCATAAAGGAACAGGAGAATTGCAAGGATGGGGATGGGGAGGTATTGGAATTGGATGGATTAGTTTTAGCCATGTAGAGTGGTGTGATACCAACAGAGATAATGTCTCCGATGGAAGTCCTGAAAGAGGATGTCCTGTTGTGGGAACTTCTATCAATTTCGATAATGCCCGTGTCATATTTAACGAAGAGCCAAAGGTAAGAAACCCTGTAAACTTTACATTTCCTGCGGGTGCTATGGCTTGCGGTTTTGTAAGTCCGCCCGTTCAATTACATTGGAATGTTGAGGAAACTGATTTTGGAGATAAACCAGATGCATATCAAGTCGTAGTTCAGCAAGGAGCATTTACCAATCTTTTTACTACCCCAGATCAAAATAGTTGTACTGAAGGCGTAAACTCTAATAATCCTTCAAAAGCAGGTCCTGTGGACGATGCCCAAGCCTACGGAACTTGCGATTCTGCTATTTTGATGAGCTGCGACGCAAACTTTAATCCTGCAACGGGTGAGTTCGAAAATTGTATTCACGATCTCTTAAACTTATCGTATAATACAACCTATTATTGGTCGGTGCGCGTAAAAGATAATCCCGGGCTTTTGTCGCAGTGGTCTAATTGGTGGAAACAAAGCGATCCAGAATCCTTTACCACGCCTCCTCTGCCCCCTGTTCTTGATTTTAGTTATACCCCAGCGAATCCAACGCAAAATGAGGTTGTGCACTTCAAAGATAAGTCAGATTGCGGAGGTGGTCCGGGTTCGTGTACCAGTCCTCCTTATGACTATGAGTGGGATTTCAAGTATGATGGGAGTTACGGTGCCACAGAAATTGATTGCACTGCTACTGAATGCAATTATACGTATTCTGCTCCTGTTTCTGGAAATAGAGTGTATCTGCGGGTTACCGATCCTTTGCTGGGAGAGTTCTGCGAGAAAGAAAAATCTTTAGATATTTATATTCCATTTCCAGGGTGGAAAGAAATTTCACCTTTCTAGGTGTATGAAGAATGCTGGTTTCACGCTTGTCGAGCTTATTGTGGTGGCGGCGATTATTGGTTTGATTTCGGGGATAACGATGGTGTCTTGGCGTTCTGCGCAAGACAGCCTGGCTTTGGATCGAGCTACGCAGCGAATCGCCCAAGACATTCGCGGCACGCTCAACTGGGCAGTAAGCGCGCGCACTTACAACGCAAACAATGAGTGCGCGTCAGGAGATCCCATTAAGCCAGGGTATGGGATATATTTTGAGGGCAATTCTTCTGTGTACTGGCGTTATGTGGATTGCAACGGCAACTATGAGTGGGATGGAAATCCTCCTGATGAAAAAATGCCAAATATTACAGCGCCGGAAGGAACGCTTATTCAAAGCGTGACTCCATCTCCGCTCCACTTATTTTTTGAATCGCCTGACCCGAAAGTATACATAGATGGAGATACTATTCCGGGCGCACAAGGTGAAATTGTTGTGAAATTGGGAGATCATGAACGCATCATTACGATAACGACAAGAGGAGTAATAGAAATACAATAATATGAATCGCGGATTTACCTTATTGGAGATTATTGTGGCGGCATTTGTAATTAGTTTGGTGGCGGGAGGCGTGTTTTCGCTTGTGGTGTTTAATTTGCGCGCAGTTGGAGACGTGGGACAGCATTTGGAGGCTTCGTATCTTGCGCAGGAAGGCATTGAGCTTGTGCGCAATTTGCGCGACGCAAACTATCTCGCGATTCGCAAGGGCCAGTGCGACCCAATTAAAAACCCAAATGCATGGAAAGGAGTTAGAGTTGATGTGCCTTCCTGTTCAGGCAGTCCAGCACCGGTTATCGACTTAACGGGTTGCGTTGCCGGCTGCGAAGCAGACCATGATGACGCCTCTCTTACGACCGTAGGAGGTTCGTTGAACTTCCTTTCAAAAGATGTAAATGGGATGTACATATACGGAGTCGGTACCGCGACGCCGTTTAAACGAAAAATTATCATTGATCACAGCGAAACCGATAAACTTAAGGTCAATGTAGAGGTTTCGTGGGAGGGGAGAAGTGTAGTTGCTTCCACGGAATTGTATAACTGGCTTACGCTTCCGCCTCCTGCCCGTTCAAACGGAAACCCAAGCGGAACTCTGCCTGCTGGAACCACAGCTACTACACTATCTCTCCAAACCGATCAAGGAGCAGTATGCAGATATTCCACAACCGCCGGCATAAGATATACCGCAATGACGAACAACTTTACGCCCGATGTACCTCGAACATCGCATTCTGTAGGCGTAAGCGGTTTGGGGCCCGGAATTCATACGTATCACGTACGTTGCCAGGGAGATTTTTACAACACAAGCGTGAACGATTTTAAAATCGAGTTTACGATCGCAAGTTCGTAATTGTATGCCAAGTCAAATGTCAAATGTCAAATGTAGCGGCTTCACCTTAGTCGAAATAGTGGTGGTTTTGGCATTGCTTGGGCTTTTGGGAGGAGCTGCGTTTAACTTATTTGTTTCTGCTTTTTCTGCCCAACGCAACACGCTTTCTATACAGAAGAGTACCAATCAGCTTTCGTATGTGGCAGAATATACGGGAAGAGCTTTGCGCCAGGCGACGAAAGAACTTCGATCTTCTCAACAATGTTTGGCGAATGTCGGAAGGGGGTGGAACTACGAGGTATCAGTAGGGAACGATTCGATTGCATTTCTCGACAAGCAAGGTTTCTGCAGAAAATTTTCCTTGAGCGCCAACCAAATTGTAGAACAGGTAGCAACCAGTCCCGACAGTCATGACGCTGCAAATTTTGGAACCACACAACCTCTTACCCCATCTTCAATGAAAGTTACAAATTTTCGTGTAGTACAGCGAGGTGCGTATCAAGGAGATAGTATAACTCCAGACAATGAGCAACCACGTATTACCTTTGTCATTGAGGCAGAAGGGGAAGGGTCGAATGCAACCATTCGCATTCAAACAACGATATCTCAACGTAACTTCGATGTACAGCAATAATTCAAAACAACAAGAAAAAGGCTCGATGCTGTTTTTAGCCGTAATGCTTATGCTCGTGCTGCTTGCTATTGGTTTGGGCGTGAGCGAGTTCATTGTGGTTGAACTTCGCTCGCTGCGCGGGCTTGGAGACTCGGTGTTTGCGTTTGGGGCAGCGGACGCAGGTGTCGAACGCGGGCTGTATGTGGACAAAGTTTCATGCAATGCTATTGAACCGGATGCAACTACGGATTTGTTTAATTGCGTGGAGGCTTATGCGCCAACTACAACACCAGAGACGCTTCCAAACAACTCCAAGTATCTGCTTGAGTTAAAGCCGGGTACTGGCGATCCCGTTTGTCCGGGAGACAACTATTGTGTAGAATCGAAAGGACGATTTCAGGGACCTGGGAGTCCTGAAGAGTCTATTCGAAAAGTTCAGATTGCAAGATAGGAGTGCTATACTATCTGTATGACGAAAGAAGAGGCAAGAAAACGCATTGAAAAACTGCGCAAAGTTATTGATCGCCAAAGATATCTCTACCATGTGCTCGATCGTATGGATATCTCCGACGAAGCTCACGACTCGTTAAAGCACGAGCTTTTTGTTTTGGAACAGCAGTTTCCCGGTTTGATTACGCCAGATTCTCCTACGCAGCGAGTTGGAGGCGAGGCTTTGGATAAATTCGAAAAAGTTGCGCATTCCCGCCCCATGCTTTCCATAGAAGACATTTTTTCTTCCGAGGAAGCGCAAGATTGGGAGGCGTACATTAAAAAATTATCCAGGCAAGAGCGCCCTGAATATTTTGCCGAGTTGAAAATAGATGGACTGGCTGTTGCCCTTCGGTATCGCAAAGGTATCTTTGCAGTTGGCGCAACAAGAGGCAACGGCCAAATAGGGGAGGATGTAACCCAAAACCTCAAAACAATCGAATCGATACCACTGAAATTGGAAATTGAAAATTGGAAATTGAAAATTCCCGTACCGAACGAAGTTGAGGTACGGGGAGAGGTATATATGGAAAAGAAGGATTTTGAGAGGTTTAACCGAGAGCGCCTAAAAAAAGATTTAGAGCCGTTTGCAAATCCCAGGAATTTGGCAGCAGGCTCGATCCGCCAGCTCGACCCAAGGTTAGCCGTCTCACGACCTCTCAAGTTTATCGCATACGATCTCGTAACAAATCTTGGCCAAACAAAACATTCTGAAGAACATGAGATGTTGCGAACATTTGGTTTCAAAACCGATAAAACCGCAAGAGTATGCAAAAATCTTGGTGAAGTTGTTGCGTACTGGAAGGAAATAAACAAAAAAAGAGATACGTTGCCCTTTCATATAGACGGCGTTGTGGCGCAGCTAAACGAAAATTCTCTGTTTGAAAAACTTGGAGTTGCGGGAAAAGGGCCTCGGGGAATGCGCGCTTTCAAATTTACAGGCAAACAAGCAACCACGAAAATTCTTGATATTCAAATCCAAGTTGGGAGAACTGGTGCTATAACTCCGGTGGCGATTTTGCGGCCTGTACAAATTGCAGGAGTTACCATTTCACGCGTCACTCTGCACAACGAAAACGAAATCAACCGCTTGGGAGTAAAGATCGGTGATACCGTGGTGGTGGAGCGCGCAGGCGATGTAATTCCAGCAGTAGTACAGGTAGTAAAAGAGCTTCGAAACGGAAAAGAAAAGGTATTCTCAATGCCTAAAATCTGCCCTGTGTGCGTCACCAAGCTCCTGCGGCCCGAGGGAGAGGCGATCTGGAGATGCCCAAATAAAGAATGCCGCGCGCAAAAGAGGGAGCTTCTCTATCATTTCGTTTCCAAAGGTGCCTTTAATATGGTGGGCGTGGGCTCCAAAATCATAGATAAGCTTATGGAAGAACACCTTATTTCTGACGCGCCTGATTTATTCAAATTGCAAGAGGGAGATTTAACTCCCATTGAACGATTCGGAGAAAAATCTGCTACAAATATTGTGGCTTCTATTCAGCGAAGCAAGAAAATCCCGCTCTCAAGGTTTATTTACAGTCTTGGGATTCGCCATGTGGGCGAGGAAACAGCAATAGATCTTGCAAATCACTTTCAAGACATTCAAAATTTGAAGCATGCGACTGTCGATAATCTTAATTCGCTATCCGATATAGGAGAAAAAACTGCACAAGTAATTTACGCTTGGTTTCGAGACACAAGTAACAAGCAATTAGTTGCGCGCTTGCTTCGCGCAGATATTATGATAGAAAATCTCCGCGCTCAAGCGAAATTAAAAGGGAGAGTCTTTGTTCTAACTGGAAGTTTAAAATCTATGAGTCGCGAAAAAGCAAAAGAAAACATTCGCGCACTTGGCGGTGAAGTTTCAGAGTCAGTTTCCTGGGCAACAAATTACATTGTAGCGGGTGAAAATCCAGGCTCAAAATTCAAAAAAGCAAAAAAACTTGGAATTCGCATTCTCAATGAGAAAGAGTTTCTTGAGTTGCTTGGAAAGTAAGATGATATAATGAGAGGGTAATGATTGAGAGAGTATAGTATAAGTGTGCGTTAATTAATGTAAAATACATGCGACCGCATGTATTTTACATTAGTTTTCCGATAGTTTTTTCGATTCAGTATGGTATAGTAAGAATATTCTATGGCGCGCATCAAAGGAACGGCCTCGCAAGAGATTCTGCGTTCGCTTCTCAAAGTAGGCGCATTTGTTTTTGTTGCCCAATCTCCTTACTTTTGGACAAAGGTGTACACGGGGAAGTTTTGTTCGTTAGGTTTTCAAGAATCAAAGGTACGGGATGCTTTCTCATATTTGCGGCGAAAGAAACTTTTATATGTTGAAAAAGAAGGTAGGCAGATCTATATTCGCTTAACCTTGGAAGGAGAAAAAGAAGCTGGAAAATTTCAAATTAACAAATTGCAGATTGATACTCTAAAAAGATGGGATCAAAAATGGCGTCTTATCATTTTTGATATCCCAGAAAAGGCACGTATTAAGCGTGATGCATTTCGAGGGAAGCTAAAAGAACTTGGGTTTTACCAGCTTCAAAAAAGTATTTGGGTTTTTCCATATCCTTGTGAAAAGGAGGTGAAACTTTTACGAGAATTTTTCAATTTGACTTTGCGACAGTTGAAGATTTTGGAAGTGAGCAAAATTGAAGATGACGCACTTGTGAAAGCATTTTTCCATTTATAAGGGTTGCGAATAGTGTAAAGTAAAAGCGACCGCATATATTTTACATAGCTTGTTTATTTTTATGCAGAGATTTATAACACATATACGGAACCTGGATTGGATTTTGGTTGGAAGCTCAATGGGATTGGTAGGAATAGGCGCCCTCTCTATTTATAGTTCTTCGATTGCGAGGAATGATTTTTCTAATTTTGAAAAGCAGCTTCTATTTTTGGGCATTGGTTTTTTTGGCATCCTGCTTGTTTCTTTTTTTGATTATCGTTTGCTTCGCAACGATCCTTATCTCATACTTTTTTTCTATTTTATCGGTCTTCTGGCATTGGCAGGTCTTTATTTGTTTGCGCCAGAAATCCGCGGAATTAAGGGCTGGTATCGAATAGGAGATATATCCATTGATCCGATAGAGTATATAAAGTTTGTTTTAATCATTATAATGGCAAAGTATTTTGCCCTGCGCCATATTGAAGTGTATCGGATAAGACACATTGTGCTTACCGGTATTTATTTTTTCATTCCAATACTTCTTATAGCTTTTCAACCTAATCTTGGTCCAATTTTTATTTTGGCTATTTTATGGATTGTTCTTTTGCTTGTAACAGGAATTCGCTTTCGCCATCTGTTTACCCTTATTTTTGTTGGGATACTTGTATGTACTTTAGTATGGTCTGTTTTTCTTTTAGACTATCAGAAAAGCAGAATTGTGAGCTTTTTTGAGCCAGAGTTGGATCCATTGGGTATTGGATGGAGCCAATTGCAGTCGAGAATCGCAATTGGTTCTGGAGGTATGTTTGGTCAAGGTTTTGGACAAGGGACTCAAACTCAATACGGTTTTCTTTCAGAGCCCCAAACTGACTTTATTTTTGCCGCTATTGCAGAAGAATTTGGGCTTTTCGGTGTTTCTCTTATATTTTTGCTTCTGTTGCTTCTCGTTTGGCGAGTTGTCAAAATCGGCATTGCCGCGCAGGATAACTTTTCGAGACTGTACGCTACAGGTTTGGCCACTTTGCTCATTGCGCAAACGTTTATTAACGTAGGTATGAATCTGGGACTTTTACCCATTGTTGGTTTGTCGCTTCCCTTTGTAAGTTACGGAGGATCTTCTCTTATTGCAACATATATCGGATTGGGAGTTCTCTTAAGTATCAAAACTCACTAGAATTCTTCTTACATATCGGATATCCACAGGCCGAAGGTATTGATCCTTTGATTTAATTTTAGGATAATAAAAGAGTGGAATATATAACTCTTCAGAAAGCGACAATTCTTTGTTCGTATTCGCAGGAATACTTGAGTTTGCGCGCCCGACAAGGCAAGTTGAAGGCAGTGAAGATTGGACGCAATTGGTGCATAACGTCAGAATGGCTTGAAGATTACATTGCCAAAACAAAAGAGTATAGAAATTTATTGAAAGGGAAACGAAAAATCCCGAAGGTTGAGCCACCGTCAAACTTACCAATATATGCTTCGGATGCTGATATATGGGAGGATGGCAGACCAGAAGAAGTTGCGCGCCAAACTGCATTTCAGCGAAAATTGCAATTCGCCGTAGCTTTTGCAAGCGTTGTTGTGTTACTTGGCGCTGGTATTCTTCGGGGCCAACAAGAGGTATTGCGCGCAGGAGAAAATGTGAATCCAGTTGTGCTTTCGTCTGCTGTGTCTCTTCAGGGAGAAGCCTGGGAGAAAGGCTTTGCGGCGGGAAGACAAAGCGCAGAGGTCGGCAGAATTATGGGAGAATATTTTGACTGGCTGGACGACCAAATCCGAGGAACAAGTCAGTAATCTATGGCAAAAGACACACAGGTTCTCTATAAAGAAGATGCGAAATATCCGAATTTGCTGGTCGCAATTTCCGATTCCCCGGAACAATTGTATTATAAAGGAACTTGGCAAGACGAATTGTTCGAAAATTGTTTGGCAGTAGTGGGAAGCAGGCATATGACAAGCTACGGCAAGCGTGCAACCGAACAACTCGTAGGCGAAGTGGCGCGAGCAGGTGTGACCATTGTTTCCGGGTTTATGTATGGGGTAGACGCTACGGCACACAAAGCCGCCTTGGAGGCGGGAGGCAAGACAATCGCAGTGATGCCCTGCGGAATCGAACGAATTCATCCTGAACACCAAAAAGATTTGTATCAAAGCATCTTGGAAACCGGCGGCTTGATTCTTTCTGAATGGGACGGGAGCGCAATGCCAGCTTTTTGGACTTACCCAAAAAGAAATCGCATAGTTGCAGGATTGTGCAAAGCAACTTTAATAGTAGAGGCAGGGTTGAAATCAGGTTCTTTGATAACCGCAGAATTGGCAAAGAAATTTGGGAGAAAAGTATTTGCAGTGCCAGGACCCATTACGAGCGAAGTTTCCAAGGGTACGGCAAAGTTGCTGCAAGAAGGCGCTTTACTCGCTTCCTCTCCCAATGATATTTTGGAATACTACGATAAAAAGGCGCTCTTTGAGAAGAAGCCCAACTTCTTTCATTCAAAATCGGGTTTCGAACCAATTGAACAGAAAGTGCTTGAGGTGTTGCAAAGAGAATCGCTCGAGGCAGATCTTTTGGCAAGAACGCTTGGCGTGTCGGCCGCACAATTGGGCACGACCTTGTCGCTTTTGGAACTGCAAGGAATAATCAAGCAGGAAGGAGGAAAATACTATGTTAATTAAAGTTCCGTCGGCATTACATATAGGATTGGAAACCGTGGGAGTGGATGTGGAAATTAATATGGCTTCCAGGGGATTGCCTGGATTTGAAATTGTTGGGTTGCCTTCCAAAGCCGTGGACGAGAGCCGTGAAAGGGTGCGAACTGCGATTGTAAATTCCCACATTGAATTTCCCGCGCAGAAAATCACCGTCAACTTGGCTCCCGCAGACATTCCCAAAGAAGGTTCTTTTTACGACCTGCCCATTGCAATAGGCATTCTTTCTGCGGTACTTGATTTTCGCATTCCTGAAAAAACATTATTTTTTGGAGAACTGTCGCTCGATGGTTCTTTGCGCCACACCAAAGGCGCTTTGCTTTTGGCGCTGTTCGCAAGAGAATTTGGATATAAGCATTTGTTCGTTCCAAAAGATTCGGTAAACGAAGCTGCTGCGATTCCGGAAATAAAAGTGTATCCGGTGAGACACCTTGCAGAAATGGTAGAACACCTCGTTGGACGCGTACAACTGATTCCGGTTTCAAAACCGCAGAGTTTGCCAGACGCAGAGACGCATCCGGAATTCGATATGGCAGAGATTTTGGGCCAGGAACAGGCAAAAAGAGCCATGGAAATCGCGGCAGCCGGAGGACATAATATTTTAATGGTGGGGTCCCCCGGAGCAGGAAAAACAATGCTTGCCCGCGCTTTGCCCGGCATTCTTCCTTCGCTGAATGAGACAGAATCGCTCGAGGTTACCAAAATTTATTCAGCGTCTGGCAACGTTAAGGCAGGCGGCGGGCTTCTTTCCACACGGCCGTTCCGCGCGCCTCATCACAGCACTTCTTTGGTAGGGTTGATCGGCGGAGGATCAAAGCCGCAGCCAGGCGAGATTAGTTTGGCGCACAGGGGAGTGTTGTTTCTTGATGAATTCAGTGAATTTCCAAGATCTGTTTTGGAGGCTTTACGCCAGCCCTTGGAAGATGGATACGTTACCATTGCTCGCGCGCTTCGCCGCGTGCAATATCCTGCGCAGTTTATGCTGGTTGCTTCGAGCAATCCCTGCCCTTGCGGATATTTGAATCATCCAAAAAAACCATGCATTTGCAGTCCGAGAGAAGTCCAAAAGTATCGCAAACGAGCTTCGGGCCCCATATTAGATCGTATTGATCTTCACGTGGAGGTACCGGCAGTTGCGGTGGATGATTTAGCCCAGAACCGACAGGCAAAACAAGGAGAATTGTCAGCTGCAATTCGAGAGCGCATTCAAAGAACAAGGAATAGTCAGCAGCAAAGATTTCGAGAGGAGGGTATTCAGACAAACGCCGAAATGAAAAATGCACATTTAAAGAAATACGTGCAGTTGGAGCCGGAAGTAGAGCAGATTTTGCGACAGGCTGCGAATAGATTTCAGTTGTCCGCACGTTCTTACTTTCGCATGCAAAAAATTGCGAGGACCATTGCGGATCTCGAAGACGTAAAAGAGATTGAGTTAAAACATATGGCAGAGGCGTTGCAATATCGGCCAAAGATACACGATGAAGAATAAACAACTTAATTTGGCGGTCGGGCGATTGGGAGAAAAGCTGGCACGTGAGTATTTGCAGAAGAAGGGATATAAGATTCTTGAGCAAAACTACCGGACGCGATATGCGGAGATCGATCTCGTGGCAAAGAGAAAAGATGTATTGGTGTTTGTGGAAGTTCGCACCAAAGTTGGAGAACAATTTGGAACCCCCGAGGAGACGTTAAATTTCTATAAACTCAAAAAAGTGCGGCAAAATGCAGCTGCTTATGCTGCACATGTGAGGTGGGACAAGCTCTACCGGATTGATGCGGTCTGTATCGTCTTGGGGGAAAACCATGCATTGCAGAGAATTGCTCACTATGAAAATATAAAGTCTTGACGTTGGTCTTTGACTTGTCATATAATAGAGGAATATGAAATATTCACTCTTAGCGTTAGTTATATTTTTACTGTTTTCATTTTTCTTTTTGTTTTCGCCAGATCAAATTGGTGTTGCCCAAAGTCCGGGCTCTAACTTTTATCAAGCACATATTTCTACCACGACTGGAAAACCTTGGGAAGAAGTAACTGTTACTTGGAAAACTAGTTCTCTTACTCCAAGTGCCCTACGACTTGGGACTATCCCAGGAGTTTATACTATAACTACTCAGAGCGTCTCTTATGACTATCCTAGTGTAGATACATTGGGTAGATTTTGTTGTATGCACGTAGCACAAGTAACAGGACTGATACCAGCAACCACCTATTACTATCAAGTTGAAAACAGTGGAGTTATGAGCCGAGAAATGAAGTTTAAGACAGCGCCAGCAAAAGGCGACAAAAGGCCTTTTACATTTGTCGCAATTGCAGATCAGAGTTGGGATGAGGATAGACCCTCTACTAGACCTATTCCCGTAGCAAGCAGTATTAAGCAAGATAATCCGGAACTTATTATTGTTGCAGGTGATCTGTTCTATGGCAACATGGTAGAGGTTGACCGTTTTTTCGACAATGTAATTCATGATATAGCAAGCGGGGCATATTATATGACTGCCCCGGGAAACCACGAGATGTATTCGCCTGATGCTGCGGTTACTTATTTAAACAGGTTTAGCTATCCTGGTAGACCGATTGGTGATACATGTACAAGTAGTTGCAGACAGAAGATGCCGGAAATGTGGTACTCATTTGATTGGGGCAATGTTCACTTTACCTCAATAGATCTGGACCTTGACCATTCAAAAGTATTCGGAGGCTCCGGGAAAGTGCAGCCGGGAGAAGCACGATACGAATGGTTTAAAAATGATCTTGCGAACGCTTACCAAGACAAACTAGCAAACAATATCGACTGGTCAGTTGTTTACACCCATTTTTGTTTTTACAACTGGGGATACGACGATAGTCACGCTTCAGACGACGAGGCCAGAGCTGTACTAGAGGATCTTCTCGAACAATATAAAGTTGATCTATTTGTATGCGGTCATCAGCACTCCTATGAGCGCACGTTTCCTGTAGCAAACAATGGGAATAGCATAGATGCTGTAAGCTGTGGAGGCACGCCAGGAGTGGCCTATGCGTCCTGCACAAATCCACAATACCCAATTTATCTTATGCCAGGTACTGCAGGTAGAAGTTTATACAATCCGGGGAAAGGGCAGGGTGACCCCGATACATGGGGTACTGCAGCTAATCCTACTCAATGGAGTGCCTTTAGAAACAACCACCATTTTGGGCATGCTAGAGTAACTGTTAATGGTGGTGAAATGACCGTGGAGTTCGTTGCCATGCCAGATAGCTTGGTCGAGAATCAACCCTATAACTCCACAGCTACCCCTGGTAGATTTATTTTAGACAGATTCACGATAACAAAAACTGGATTGCCGTCTCCGTCCACTCCAACTCTCAACGTCTCCCCCACCACATTAACCTTCTCTGGTGTTCAAGGAGGATCCAATCCTGCGAATCAAAGCATTACCGTATCGAATACAGGAGGTGGTACGATGAACTGGACTGCATCGAGTAATGCAAACTGGCTAACTATTAATCCAATCGCAGGAACAAACAATGGTACGATCACTGCATCAGTTTCCACAGCTGGTTTGAGTACAGGTTCTTACAATGGAGTCATCACCATAACCTCGACTGGTGCTCAACAAAGTCCCAAAACTGTTGCAGTGTCGCTTACCGTTACTTCTTCTGGGCCTGCCCCATCTGGATCAACTACTACAACGGGAGTATTGAATCTTGCGTCTACCTATGCATCAGTCAGTGTGTATACGGATTTCACTGATGATACAAATGGGAATAACCAAGCCTTATTAGAGTACCGCAAAGCCGGAAACTCCGCCTGGAGCCGCGGCATGGATATGACCGTGGACAGAAGGAGTACCGTAACAGGTGGCCCAAATATCTTCACCAACACCTTCAAAAACCAGTGGCGCGCCAGTATCCTGCTGGTAGAGCCAGACACCGGTTATGAGGTGCGGGTGAGCTTCGCCGATCCCGACGGTGTCTCAGGAACAAACCCGCTCGTCAAGACCATAAGGACGAGAAAAGAGACTGCTCAGATTCCATCCACGGCGAGGTCCCTGTACGTTTCAACCTCCGGCAATGACACCTCTGGAGACGGGTCCGAAGCTAACCCGTGGAGAACCATCCAAAAGGCCTCCGACAACGCTCGGACCGGCGATACGGTTTACGTCAAGGCCGGAACCTATGGCGAAGCTGTTCAAATAAAAGCTTCAGGAACTTCTGATAATTACATTACATTTAGAAATTTTGGAAACGACAGAGTCGTAATCAACCCTCCTGGCGATAGTACTGTTATTGCTCAACCTAGTATGGGAGTACTTATTACCGGGAGTTACATCCGATTCAAAGGCTTTGAAATACTCGATTCTAATGGTGCGATTTTAATCAATGATGATGCCCATGATGTCATCATAGAAGACAACCTCCTGAAAGATTATCATAGAACTGGCCTTAGAATTGGCGGTAAATCGACTGGTCTTGGCGGATGGGCACCTGTAAGTAATGTGGCTAATGTCACTGTTCAAAGGAATAAGATATTTGCGTCAATTGCTGACCCTCCTGATGACCTTGGAGGTATTAACTCATGTTGCTATAACAAAGGCGGACACGTTATCCGCTACAACCACCTGGAGTACTTCTACACTGGCTTGGAGAACAACCGCACCCACGGCGAGGACTGTATCGTGTCCAGTCCCAACTTTGAGTACGGGGACGTATATAAGGACACTGACATATACGGCAACATGTGCATCGGCGCTACAGACGATGGCATTGAGATGGACGGCAACGACGTCAATACCCGAGTATGGGGCAATACCATAGTGGGCCCCAACCTGGGTATCAGCATCTCCCCTGCCATCGTAGGCCCCGCCTACGTGTTCAGGAACGTGCTCTACGGCCCCCAGTACCAATGGGCAGGATGCGTGGGCATCAAAGAAGGAGAGAATGGCACAGGCCATGTATTCTTCTACCACAACACCTTCTATTGGAATACAGGGGCTTGCCCCGGGGCATCAGGAGTGATCATATCTGACGCCGGCGATCGCACGCCTTCAACCAACCTCTTCCTCAAGAACAACGTTTACTACTTTGAGGGACGAGGAATCTCCATCAACGATCCCGGCGGCAAGATCTTCTCAGACTACAACCTCAACTTTGACAAAGATGGAGGCATCTTTGCCAAGTACGAAGGGCCTACCTACGACAGCCTGGCGGCGCTGAGGGCAGCCACGGGCTTGGAGATGAACGGAATATCGGCAATGCCGCTGTTTGCGGATGCCGCAAACCGTGACTTCCGTCTCCTTCCGGGAAGCCCTGGCATAGATGGTGGCGTCCTGATTCCTGGATTCAACGATCAGGATTCAGCCTGGCCCTACAGAGGTTCGGCGCCAGACATGGGAGCATTTGAGGTAGAAGGAGGAATCATAGCGACCCCCGTCCTCAACGTCTCTCCATCGTCGTTAATCTTCTCTGCCACCCAGGGAGGTTCCAATCCTTCTAGTCAAACTCTTAGTGTATCGAATACAGGTGCAGGGAGTATGGCTTGGACTGCATCGAGTAATGCAAGCTGGCTAACTATTAATCCAACCACAGGAACAAACAATGGCACGGTTACTGTTTCAATCTCTACAGCTGGTTTAGCCGTAGGTTCTTACAATGGAATCATCACCGTAACCGCCAATGGCGCACAAGGAAGTCCAAAGACTGTTAGTGTGGCTCTTGTCGTGAGTGCGGGGGGATCACCACCGCCGACTTCTGCAATTTTGATTGAAGCAGGAGGAATAGCTTCTTATACTGATTCCCAGAACAGAGTATGGGGGGCAGATAGAGGATTTGTGGCAGGAAATACTGTAGATAGAGGCCCGATTGCCATTGCGAATACCCTTGACGATAAGATTTATCAGACAGAGAGATGGGGAATGAGTGGGTATGCTCTTACCGTTCCTAATGGACGTTACACGGTTAAGCTTCATTTCGCAGAAACGTACACAGTTATTACAGGGGCAGGTCAACGTGTGTTCAATGTAACGGCGGAGGGAATTTCTATTAACAGAGTTGATCCATTTGCCGAAACTGGAGGGAGAAATATTGCGCTTGTGAAAACGGTAACCGTGGATGTAGTAGATGGCCAATTGAACATTGCCTTCACACCCGTATTAGAGGCCCCAGAAATTAATGGGATTGAAATTATTGGAGCATCTTCTTTCAGTCCGGAGCGTTCGCATCTGTTTTTAGATAAACCAGATGACAAGTTTGTTATTCGTGGATCAAACATCCCTCTTTCCGATACCTTTAAGTTCCTGTTGAAAGAAGGATCCTTAGTGCGGCTCTCCACTCCTCCTTTGGTGCCCAAAGACTCTTCAACTATTGAGTTTGATTTTAGCGATCAATCCCAGACTTTTTCTGCTTTGCCTCCTGCATTCTATACAATGGAACTTCAAAGGTCAGATACGACCATTCTTTTGCAACAACAAGTTCTCTTAACCAAACACGGAGATTTGCCAGACAGTTCGGGGAATCGGGACGGCGACATTGATATTGACGATGTTTCTTTTCTTCTTTCCCGATGGGGAAGAACAGATAGTACCAGCCTAGATTTCAAGGAGTTCGACATCAACGCTGGACCCAGCAACGTCTCTCAAGGAAAGATTGACATTTTTGATGCTAATCGTTTGATGGCAAACTGGACAGGATAATAATTAACAAAATCACATGAAGTATATAACACTCTTTGTTGGGTTACTTCTTTTACCTTCTGTTTTATTGGCACATCAAGGGGAAGAACATATTCTTGTTTTTCCTTCCACTATGGATTATGAAGCCGAAACCGAGGTGCCTGTGGAGGTACGAATCCATGCCCCAGAATCCATTACTTCTTTTCGTATTCGTCTTCGCTACAATCCTAGCTTCATTGAAGTGCGCGAAGTTAAACCAAACACAGAGACGTTTCCTTACTGGTGGAAGAAAGAAGCTGCAAACGGCATTATTGAACTTGAAGCATCCTTGCCAAAACCCGGATTTACAGGAGAAAGCCTTGTCGCCGGAGTGGTGCTCACGGCAAAAGAAGCAGGCAGCAAACTCCTTGAAGTGGATGAAAATGCTTCTTTGCTTTTGAACGCGCAAGACGAAAATATTTTGGAACTTCGAAAAGAGAGCTCTATGGGGGAAGACTTTCCGATTGCAAATACTCAATCTACAGGATTGGTTGCAGTTTTTGGAATTTTATTGGTTATTGGGGTTGTGCTTGGAATTGTGTTATTCTTGCGCGGGCGCAAGAAGTGATTGATACGAGGCTATCTTTTTATGCGAAATCGATTTTTGATTATATTGAGCCTTGTGTGCGTATTGTCGCTGGTTGTTACTTTGAAGACGCTGAACGACTTTCTTTCAGAAGACATCTCTTTCACTCGACTATTTCTCTCACAAGTTTCGCCCGGGCCAAACCAGGCCCTTTATTTTGTTTCGCCCTCAAGTGGAACTCATAACGTGAATAGCACGTTTCAGGTACAGCTACGTATGGGCGTTTCTGCTGGGGGAACTGTTGTGTGTGGTGGGACATCCCATCCAGCTGGAGTAACCTCGATGGAAGCCGATCTCAGTTATAACCCTGCTCTTATTCAGGTGAGCAGTATGCAAACTTCTCTGACCACGTTTTCTACGTGGTGGGAAGATACGTTTGATAATGTAAAAGGGAAACTTCAATTTCAAGCCTCTACTCCGTGCCCGGGATTTACGGGAAACAACGGTCTCATCGCAACGATTACATTTCAAGTAATGGGAGCAGGCGCAGCGACTCTGACGTATGATCCAAGCTCTCTTGCTTTGAAGTCAGACGATACCAATATATTGAGTATCCCAGGCTCCACTCCTGGAAGCTATACATTGGTTGTGCCCGACACGACCCCGCCCTCCCGCTCCAATGGAGCTCCTGCAGGAACTCTTGCTGCAGGGACTACTTCTACAACTCTTTCTCTTGACACCAATGAAAACGCCACCTGCCGCTATTCCACCACGCAGAATACTGCGTATGCTGCAATGGTCAATACATTCTCAACTACTGGAGGTACAACACACTCAACAAACGTTACCGGATTATCGAATGGTCAATCGTACAACTACTATGTGCGGTGTCAGGATGTACCGGGAAATCCAAACACCGGAGATTTTCCTATTGAATTTAGTGTGGATTCGCCTGCTCCTTCGCCCGACACCACCCCGCCTTCGCGCTCTGGTGGTTCTCCCTCTGGTACTTTGGGCGTTGGCACCACACAGGCAACCCTGCAACTTACAACTGACGAAGCTGCCACCTGTCGCTATTCCACCACGCAGAATACTGCGTATGCTGCAATGACCAATACGTTTTCCACGACAGGAAGTACATCACATTCCACTACAGTTTCTGGGCTCTCCAATGGGAACAACTTTTCTTACTATGTTCGTTGCCAAGACGGCGCAAGCAATCCCAACATCACTGACTTTCCCATAGAGTTTAGTGTAGCAAGCCCGCCTGCGTCTACTCCTCCGTCTAGTGGCGGAGGCGGTGGAGGGGGAGGCCCATCGGGGCCTCCACCAGCAGGTGCATTGAAAGGAGACTGCAATGGCGACGCAAGGGTGAACATCTTCGATTTAAGCGTCCTGATTTCCAACTGGAAAAAAGCAACGAGTACGTGCGATTTGAACGGCGACCGAACGATTACCATTGTTGACTTGAGCATTATGCTTTCCAATTGGACGAAGTAGTGGTATGCTAAAAGCAATGAAGAAATTCTTCTTTTTACTTTTTATTATGGGGGGAATTGCGGGGCTGCCCTCTGTTATCTTAGCGCAGAGCGCAACGCTGTCTCTTGTACCTGCTGCGGGAACAGTACAAACAGGCCAGTTAGTCACGGTAACCGTAATGGTTAATACCGGAGGAGCACAAGTGAATGCAGTAGGAGTATACTTTACGTATCCTGCAAATCTCTTAGAAGGGATCGCATTAGATACAACAGGATCAGCTCTCGATACGTTTACTCCGGAAAAAACAGTAGCTGGGGGAAGGGTCGTTTTTGCGGCCGCGAAACAACCCCCTCCTCTTTTAGGATTTCAAAAACTTTTTTCCGCAACTTTTCGCGCAAAAAGCTCTCTGGGCAGCGCACAGCTTGCTTTCACGTCAGATTCTGCTGTGCTTACTCATGGAGAAAGCAAGAATATTTTGAATTTGGCAGGTTCTGGCAGCGCGGTGTTTCAGATTGTGGCTCCGCCACCTGGCGTACCAACTCCTCCTCCGGCACCCACACCTCAACCAACTCCCTCACCAACTCCTTTGACGCCTGCAGAGCTCGCTATTTCTGATATTCGAGCCAAGAAACTTTCAGAAGAGAGCGTACTCCTTTCATGGAAAACAAGCGAAGCAACAAAGGCGCAGGTGAATTATGGACCGAGCTCACGGCAAGATCATGCGTTTTCCGTTCTGGACGGAGCTGTCGTGACCGAACACTCCTTGGTGCTTTCAGATGTGAGTTTTTTGGAAGATTATTCTTTAGAGATTATTGGCATGGATGCAAGAGGGAACCAAGTCAAAGCAGAAAGTTTGGTTTTGGCAGAATTGCTGGAAGAGGAAAGCGAGCCCACCTCTCCGGAACCTGCTGGTGGCGAGATTGCAATTGGAGGATTTGAGATTCGCCCTTCCATGCTTTTTATTTTTGTGCTCCTGCCCATTCTTGTAATTCTTCTGGCGGGGTTTCTGATGTTTCGGCGTATAAGAGCCCAACGAGAAGGGTAGGCTTGACCTTTTTATTTAGATAGGGTATATTATTCCTGACGCGGTTTTTTATACTTTCAATTGATCCCCTCAATTTTTATAAACATAGAGTATTCTTGAGGGCACCCTTTTAATTACTAAGGGTCATTTTTGTTGTTCGCATGGCCTCTTCCTCCATACTCCCCATTAAAAATTTTGAGAAATCCTCTCTGCATTTGGAGTTGCCGTATTTGCTGGGCATTCAGCAGGAAAGCTGGGGTGTTTTTTGGCAGCGCCAACTCAAAGAATTGCTCTCTGAAATTTCCCCTATTCGCGACTACACCAAGAAAGAATTCGAGCTCTGGTTTTTAGACTACAAGCTTGGAGAACCAAACTATCCTACTGAACTCACTGCAAAGAAAAATGACGATTCTTTTGAAGCTCCTTTAAGAGTTCGCGTTCGTTTACTAAACCTTAAAACAAAAGAAGTAAAGGAGCAAGAGGTATTCCTTTGCGATTTCCCGTTGATGACCGAGCGGGGGACTTTTGTGTTGAACGGCGTGGAGCGAGTGGCGATTTCCCAGCTTATTCGTTCTCCGGGAGCATTTTTCACTGCTCAACAAGGTCAGGGTAAGGATCAGTTTGGGGCAAAGATTATTCCGAATCGGGGCGCATGGCTGGAGTTTGAAACTGAAAACTCGGGTTTCATTGGAGTTCGCATCGACCGGAAGAGAAAGGCCGCGGCAACAACGTTGCTGCGGGCGTTTGGCGTCCAAACAGATGAGGAAATCAAAAAACTCTTTGGAGACGTGGACTTAGGCGAGCTCAAATATATCGAGGAGACATTGAAAAAAGACGGAAGCAAAAATCAAGGAGAGGCATTGGTGGAAATTTACCGAAGGCTTCGTCCTGGAGACTACGTGACTGCAGATACGGCAAAAGAGCTTATTTGGAATATGTTTTTTAATTTCGAACGATATGATCTTTCAAGGGTAGGGCGGTGGAAAACACTGCAGCGCCTGCCAGCATTGCGAAAATCCGAAATCCGAAATCCGAAATCCGAAACAAATTCAGGAGAAGACATTGCGGTGGAAGATCGGGTGCTCAAGCTTGAAGATGTAGCGGAGGTTTTGCGGGAGATTATCCGTTTGAACAATACGCCAGGAGCAGAGCCTGATCAGATTGATCATTTGGGGAATCGGCGCGTGCGCACATTCGTGGAGTTTTTGCAGAATCGCATGCGCGTAGGCTTTATGCGCATGGAGCGCATTGTGAAGGATCGTATGTCTACTTTAGATCCCTCGACTATTACGCCCGCACAATTGATTAATCCCAGGCCCGTGATGGCAGTAGTAAAGGAATTCTTTACCTCTTCTCAAATTACGCAATTTATGGATAACGAGAATCCCTTGGCAGAGTTGGAACACAAGCGCCGGGTTTCTGCAACTGGTCCTGGTGGTTTGACCAGAGAACGCGCGGGCTTTGAAGTGCGGGATGTGCAGCCAAGTCACTACGGAAGAATCTGTCCAATCCAGACGCCAGAAGGGCCGAATATTGGGCTCGTAGGGCATTTGGCAAGCTATGCCAAAATCAATGAATACGGATTTCTGGAAACTCCTTACTTTAAGGTAGTGAAGGGAAGGGTGACTAAAGAATTACAATATCTTGGCGCGTACGAAGAAGAACAGCATATTATTGCCCCTGCGGGAATTGAGATAGACAAGGAGGGGAAGATAGTTCCTGAAAGGGTGGAAGCAAGAATCAAGGGAGAGCCTGGCGTGGCAGACAAAGATAAGGTTGATTTTATTGATGTTTCGCCCCAGCAGTTCATTTCCATTGCTACTGCGTTAATTCCCTTTTTGCGCAACGATGACGCAAACCGGGCTTTAATGGGTTCCAATATGCAACGGCAGGCAGTGCCTTTGGTAAAACCCCAGGCGCCATTGGTTGGCACCGGATATGAGGTAAGAGTGGCGAAAGATTCAGGATTAGCAGTCGTGGCGCAGGAAGATGGACAAGTTCAAGAGGTGGATGCGAGGCACATCACTATAAAAACTCAAAACTCAAAACTCAAAACTCAAAGCAGAAAGACGTATGAGTTAAAGAACTTTGTACGGACTAATCAATACACCTGTTTTCATCAAAAGCCTATTGTGGCGAAGGGAGAAAAAGTGAAAGCAGGTCAAGTTATTGCAGACGGGGGCGCAATTGACCATGGAAGGCTTGCCTTGGGTGCGAATCTGTTGGTAGCTTTTATGTCTTGGCGGGGTGGGAATTATGAAGACGCTATTATTATTTCAGAGCGCGTAGTACGTGAGGACGTGTACACATCCATACATTTGGAAGACTTTACCTGCGATGTGCGGGAAACCAAGTTGGGTCTTGAAGTGACCACTGGCGATATCCCGAACGTAGGTGAAGAAAAACTCAAGGATTTGGACGAAGAAGGAATTGTGCGCTTGGGAGCTGAAGTGGGGCCAAACGACATTTTGGTTGGAAAAATTTCTCCCAAAGGGGAAGCCGACCTTACCGCAGAAGAGCGTCTCTTGCGAGCAATTTTTGGAGAGAAAGCTCGCGACGTGAAAGACACCTCTCTGCTTATGCCCCATGGAAAACGGGGGCGTGTCGTGAATGTAAAGGTTTTTTCGAGAGAAGAGGGACACAGGCTAGAACCCGGGGTGATGAAACGCATTCATGTAGAGGTGGCAGAGCTAAGAAAAGTTCAGCGAGGAGACAAGCTGGCTGGTCGCCATGGAAACAAGGGCGTGATTTCCGTGGTGCTTCCTGAAGCCGATATGCCACACACGGAAGATGGAACGCCGGTTGATGTTATTTTAAATCCTCTGGGGGTTGCTTCTCGCATGAATATCGGGCAGATTTTGGAAACGCATCTAGGGTGGGCGGCGCACGAATTAGGATATATGGCGGTGACTCCTGGTTTGTCCGGGGCTGGCGAACAGGATATAGAAGCAGAATTGGAAAGAGCTGGTCTCCCTCGAGACGGAAAAATAACTCTCTACGATGGAAGAGATGGAACTCCCTTCACGCACAAGATCACGATTGGGTATATTTATATGATGAAACTCATTCATATGGTGGAAGACAAAATTCATATGCGCTCCATTGGCCCTTATTCTTTAATTACCCAGCAACCGTTGGGAGGGAAGGCGCAGTTTGGAGGACAACGCTTTGGAGAAATGGAGGTATGGGCGTTGGAAGGGTATGGAGCAGCTCATATGCTTCAGGAAATGCTGACCATTAAATCAGACGACGTTCCCGGGAGAGCCGCCACCTATGAATCGATCCTGCGAGGCCAGTCTATTCAAACTCCGAATCTGCCGGCTTCGTTCAATTTGTTGCTGAATGAGTTGAGGTCGCTGGCGCTCCACATTGAAATAAAAGCAAAGCAACCCCTCGACCCGCTTCGCCGCGAGGCGAGCAAGCTCGGGGCAAGAGAAAAATATGAGAGTCGTTGATTTGGAATCCATTCGAATAAAGCTTGCTTCTCCGGAAGACATTCTGTCGTGGTCTTATGGAGAGGTGACAAAACCCGAGACCATCAATTACCGCACCCAGCGCGCGGAAAAAGACGGTCTTTTTGACGAGCGCATTTTCGGGCCGGAAAAGGATTTTGAATGCTATTGCGGCAAGTACAGAAAAATTCGTTACAAGGGCGTTATCTGCGAGCGCTGCGGAGTGGAAGTTACCAAATCTTCGGTTAGAAGAGAGCGGATGGGGCATATCAAGCTTGCTACCCCCTGTTCTCACATTTGGTTCTTGCGCGGGGTTCCTTCAAGAATGGGATTGCTTTTGGATATTCCTGCTCAAAGCTTGGAAAAGGTAATTTATTTTGCAGCGTATATTGTAACAAGCGTAAATGAAGAGGCGCGGAAAAAGGCTTTAGACGAGATTGATGGAGAATGGAAGCAGAGATCGAAAGGAAAGGAAGGGGAAGAAAAAAACCAGTTGAAGGAAGCTCGTGATCGTGCAAGGGGAGAGGTACAGTCGCTCTCGCCCCTTCGTATTGTTGGAGAAATGGAATACCAAACACTTGCGTTAAAATACGGACAGGTTTTTGAGGCTGGCACAGGTTCAGAAGTGCTTCGTTTGTTATTTGAGCGGGTCGATCTGAAGAAACTTATGAAAGAGTTGCACGAGCATCTCATCAAAGCCACTCCTCAAGGGAGAAAAAAGATTTTAGCTCGCTTGAGGTTGTGTCAGGGAATGCTGCAGGCAGATATTCGTCCTGAATGGATGTTTTTGACGATTATTCCTATTCTGCCTCCTGATCTTCGTCCGATGGTGCAGCTTGACGGAGGTCGATACGCTTCTTCTGATTTGAACGATTTGTATCGGCGTGTAATCAACCGCAACAACCGGCTCAAATATCTTTTGGAAATTGGCGCGCCCGACGTTATTGTGCGCAATGAAAAACGCATGCTCCAAGAAGCAGTGGACGCTCTCGTGGACAACAATATGCGCAAGGGCACGATGACGGTAGCCACGACAGGAGGCAAGCGCCTGCTCAAGTCCTTAGCCGATATGCTTAAGGGAAAACAGGGAAGATTCAGGCAAAACCTGTTGGGGAAACGTGTTGACTATTCAGGACGTTCTGTCATCGTGGTGGGACCTTCCTTGAAACTGCACCAATGCGGTTTGCCCAAACTCATGGCTTTGGAACTCTTCAAACCCTTTGTCATTCACCGAATCTTGGAGCGCGAACTTGCGTACAACGTTCGGGGTGCTTCTCGTTTAATTGAGCAGGAAACCGACGAGGTATGGGCAATTTTGGAAGAAGTCGCAAAAGATAAACTGGTGCTTTTGAACCGAGCGCCTACGCTCCATCGGCTGGGCATTCAAGCTTTTTATCCGGTACTGGTGGAGGGCGAAGCAATCCAATTGCATCCTTTGGTATGCGAGGCATTTAATGCTGATTTCGACGGAGATCAGATGGCAGTGCACGTGCCTCTTTCTCAAGAGGCGCAAGACGAGGCAAAAAAGTTAATGCTTTCTGCAACCAACCTGTTAAAACCCGCTACCGGGAATCCCATTGTAAGCCCCAGGCAGGATATGGTGTTAGGGTGCTATTATCTTACCGGTATTGAAGAAGGAAAGGAAAAACCCCAGAAAAGATTTTCATCCAAGGCAGAAGCATTGCTCGCTTTAGAGCAGGGAGTAGTGGGGCTTCGAGAAATGGCGAGTATTTTGTTCCAAGGAAAACTTGTGGAAACAACGCCAGGAAGAGTGATATTCCAGGAATCGCTTCCCGAAGATTACCCTTTGGTGAACGACCAGATGAATTCAAAGAAACTCGGCGCGATTATTGGCGATATTGTAAGGCGCTATCTTCGAGAAGAGGTCGAGAGAATTCTTGATGGCATTAAAGAATTGGGTTTTGAATATGCCACCAAGTCTGCTACCACGTGGGGAATGGGCGACCTTATTGTTCCGCCAGAAAAAGAGCATCTGCTCCAAGGGGCAGAAAAGGAGATTGAGCAGATTGACGCGCACTGGCGCAACGGGCTGCTTTCCAAAGAGGAACGATCAGCGAAAGTAATCGAAATATGGCAGCGCGTGAAATCTACGATTGAAAAGTTGGTGCCCCAAAACCTTATGATTCCCGAAGGAAGATCGGTCTTCTCGATTATTGATTCTGGTTCGAGAGGTTCGTGGTCTCAACCGGTGCAGATGTCGGGAATGAAAGGATTGGTGATCAATCCCGCGGGCCGTATTATTGAGCTTCCCGTGAAAGCTTCCTTTAAGGAGGGGTTTGAGGTGTTGGAATACTTTATTTCCACGCACGGAGCAAGAAAAGGAACTGCAGATACCGCCTTGAGGACATCAACTGCAGGATACCTGACGCGCCGTTTAATCGATGTTGCGCATGATGTGCTTTGCGTGGAGTTAGACTGCAAGGATGCCAAGGGGACTATGGTTTTAAAGAAAGACGCAGAAGATTTGGGGCAGAATCTTGCCCTCAAAATTGGAGGAAGGGTTGCCGCAGAATCTATCGGTACTTATGTAAAGAAAGGAGCACTTATTGAGTGGCCGGTTGCACAAAAGATTAGCGAGGATGAGCAGATTCAGGAAATTTGTGTTCGTTCGCCGCTTTCTTGCAAAACGGCGCGGGGATTGTGCCAGAAATGCTATGGATGGAATTTAGGGTCGGGGAAAATGATTGAACTCGGGTCTGCCGTGGGAATCGTGGCCGCCCAATCCATTGGAGAGCCGGGCACCCAGTTAACGATGCGCACTTTTCACACAGGTGGCGTGGCTTCAGGAGGAGATATTACCCAGGGACTTCCGCGCGTGGAAGAGATTTTTGAAGGGCGCCAACCCGGAGGCAAGGCAGTAATTTGCCAAGTTAAAGGAATTGTGGAGGAAATTACGCCAGCCGGAATCTTGAAAGTTCGACCTATAGAAAAAGAGGGAAAGCAGGAGTTGGTTGAGTACGAAATGCCAGCCAAGCGTGCCTTATGGGTGCAAAAGGGAGCGCAGGTGAAGGAAGGACAGCAGCTGTGCGAAGGAAATTTAGATTTGGATGAATTATTCAAAAATACCGGAAAAGAAGAAACCCAACGATATATTGCAAAGGAAGTGCAACGCATCTATACTTCCCAGGGCGCGAGTATTCACGACAAGCACATCGAAGTGATTACACGCCAGATGTTTTCGCGCGTGCGTATTAAAGATCGAGGAGACAGCAGGTTTTCAGAAGGCGAAATAGTGGATCGGGGAGGCTTTGTAGAAGAAAAAGATCGCCTCGAAAAAGTTAAAAAGAATGTTCCTGTGGCGTCTGATTTGTTGCTTGGAATTTCAAAGATCGCTCTCACCAGTGAAAGTTTTCTGTCTGCTGCCTCGTTCCAGGAAACTTCTCGAGTGCTCATTCAAGCTTCTTTGGAGGGAAGAGAAGACAAACTCCGTGGACTCAAAGAGAATGTGATCATCGGCAAACTCATTCCCGCCGGCACGGGATTTAAATCTCCGCTTGCTGAGAAGAAATAGAGAAGAACAGTGCAACGAAAAGCTGTGAACGAAAAGCTGGGACTGTGAACGAAAAGCTGGGTGAACGAAAAGCTGGGACAGTCCCAGCTTTTGCTTTTGTGGCGACTATGATATATTAGAGGTATGCCACGTGGTGTTCGCCAATTTGAAATTGGAGG
>CAYHVI010000003.1:47787-53942 GCA_964359655.1 uncultured Candidatus Saccharibacteria bacterium | reverse complement strand
GAAAATAATTCTAACTGGCAAGGAGGAAAATCTTTTGAATTATACGGCGTTAATTGGACAGAAACATTAAAACATTCGATTAGGGAAAGGGATAATTACACTTGTCGTATATGTGGAAAAACTCAAGAAAATATCGCACAGGATGTTCACCATATTGATTATGATAAGCAAAACTGTAATCCAGTAAACTTAATCACTCTTTGCCATGTTTGTCATGTTACAACAAACAAAAATAGAGAACGCTGGATTAAGTATTTCCAAGATAAGCTTGGCACCGCAGAAAAATGACAACCCGTGAGTACAAGAAAATAGCAACCGATGCCCGCAAGACTGTTCTCCGCATGATCTATGAGGCGCAAACTTCTCACATAGGGTCAAACTTTTCATGTGCAGATCTGTTAGTCGTACTCTACAATATAGCAAATGTCGACAAAGATCTTAAAGAAGACAGAGACCGAATTGTTATTTCAAAAGGTTGGGTTGCGGCAACCACATATGTGCTGCTTGCTGAAAAAGGCATTATCCCAAAAGAAGATTTAGAAACCTATTGTCGACCAGGTTCAAAGTATATTGGGCTTGCAGAGCCTTCGGTGCGGGGGATTGAGGCTGCGGGAGGTTCTATGGGATATGGTCTGCCTTTTGGGGTTGGGTTTGCGCTCGCAAAAAAACTCAAAAAAGAAAAGGGCAAGGTGTTCGTACTGCTTTCAGATGGAGAACTGCAAATAGGAACAACATGGGAGTCTGTGTTGATTGCAAAACAGTACGGTCTTTCCCAACTGGTGGTTTTGGTTGATAACAATAAATGGCAGGCAATGGGCAGGACAAAAGATATTCTTAACGTGGAGCCCATTGAAGAGCGCGTTCGGCCGTTTGGTTGGGATGTGCGGCGAATAGACGGCCACAACTATGAGCAAATCGAACATGCTTTGCAACATACGTCTGTAAGCTTGCCTACCATGATTGTGTGTGACACCATAAAAGGCAAAGGTGTGAAGCGATTCGAAGACAACAATTTGTACCACTACAAGGAGTTGTCGAAAGAAGAATACGAAGAAGCATTACACGAACTATCTAATGGCTGAAATTATCCAACAAAAGGATTCCAGAAGAGAATTTATTGATGCCCTCATTGAGTTAGCCCAAAAAGACGAAAAGATTGTTTTAATTGTGCCTGATGTAGGCTTTAATTATATCGACGAATTCCAACGCCGTTTCCCTGAAAGATACTTTAACCTCGGAGTTACCGAGCAAAGCACCATGATTATTGCAGCAGGGCTAGCGCTTTCTGGCTTTAAGCCCTATGTGTACAGCATGATAAACTTTGTTACATTCAGGCCCTATGAAATGGTTCGGAATGCAGTGTGCATGCATAATGCCAATGTAAAAATTATTGGCGTAAAAGGAAGTGAGAAATACAAATTCCTCGGATTTAGTCATAATCTTCTCACGGAAAACGAGGAAATCGACGCCCTCAAAAATCTCCCCAATTTGAAAATCTATACTCCAGAAGTTGCGAACGTAAAAGAAACAATAAGGGAATCGTACCGGTTGCAAAATCCTTGTTATATAAGGTTGTGAGAAAATAAAATCCCCCCATCTTGGGGGCGGTGGCGTCCCATGATTGAAAGTCCATGATTATTTTGCCATCTGGGTATTGAAAGTCGCGCGCAATGACCCCCCGTCCAAACCTGTTGTGAGGGAAAACCACCTTGGTTTCGCCAACCTGCTTTGGCCAGGCGTGGGCGTCGATACGTTCTTGAACTCTCTCGGGTAGCGGCATTTCTGGCCTCCTTCCCCTATTATAAAATGTGCGGCTTTGCCGATAGGAAGAATATACTATAAGTTGTAAGCAATGTCAAGGTTGCGAGGTTGGGGCTTTGAGAGTATAATGCCTTCATATGTTACGATCTGTATTTGAGGTTTCGGGGCGCAAGTTTCGGACAAAAAATATCTCTCGCCGCGTGCAGAAGATTGTGATGTCTCCCATTAAGGAGATGTCGATTTTGGCTGATGAGTTTCATGAAGAAATCGGAGCGGATATTGTTTCTTTTGGCCAGGGCATTCCGTATTTTGATACGCCAGAATATATTAAAGATGGCATACGAGCGGCGCTCCAAGAAAGAGATACGTCTCGTTACACGCTTGAACCTGGCATTACAGAGTTGCGAGAGCTTATCGCAAAAGATTTGATGTCGCGAAAGGGGATTGCTAATATTGATTTTAGGCGCGAGATTATGGTGAGCATGGGTTGCCAGGAAGCCGTGATGTGCGCTTTAGTTACGGTTGTTGATGAAGGCGACGAAGTGCTTTTGCTCTCTCCTTCGTTTGCTTCGTATTCAGAGCAAATTCTTCAACTTGGAGGCGTGCCGGTATTTGTTCCGCTCGACGAAGAAAGAGGATGGCGTTTGAATGTCGAGGCTTTGCGCGAAAAATTGAGCACGCGGACAAAAGCCATTTTATTTTCGCATCCATCCAATCCAACTGGCACTGTATTTTCCAGAGAGGAGCTGCGCCAGTTAGCCGAAATTGTCAAAGAGCGAGATCTCATTTTAATTACAGATGAAACCTATGACTTTCTTGTATATGAAGGTAAGACACACGTTTCCCCGACTTCTTTTTCTGACATTCGAGATCGCGTGATTTTATGCGGAAGCTTTTCAAAAAAATACGCGCTCACGGGGTATCGCGTGGGATATGTGTTTGCAGAGCAGGGGATTATGAATCACATGCTCAAAGTGCACGATGCTTTAGCCATTTGCGCGCCCACCATTTCCCAGAAAGCAGCTATCACGGCTCTTCGTGGAGGGCAGGAAAGCGTTGAGGAGTTTGCAAAGAAGCTGGGAGAAAATCGCCAGTTAATGTGCGAAAAACTCGACGAGCTTTCTGATTTTTTGGAGTATCAAAAACCAGAAGGTGCTTATTATATTCTTGCAAAATACCAGAAGCCGCAAATGCCTTCTGCGGTGCTCGCTGTGAAAATTCTTAATGAGGCGCGCGTCGTCGTGATTCCAGGTATCGCTTTTGGACCCTACGGCGAAGGTCACCTCCGCTTTTCGTTTGCTTGTAGCCCCGAGGAGATCGTCGAGGGCTTCCGTCGGCTTAATGATTGGGTAAGTAAAAACTGACATAAATTTCACGATCGTGGGTATTCTGTCAGAAACTTTAGCGAATTGGTCAAACTTGCGGGGCGAAGAGTTTTTATGTAATATAAACGAATGGATTACAAAGTCAGATTCGTAAATGCTGCTCGTCATTACCTTGCCCATAAAGACGAGTATCTCGGGGTAATTGATGATGTGTTGTCTCGCGGTGATTTGATTATACGCAGAGACGTTGAGGAATTTGAGAAAGCCATCGCTTCCATGGTGGGTACTCGTTATGCGATTGGGCTCAATAGCGGAACAGACACCCTGTTCTTTGCATTAAAGGGGTTGGGGATTGGAAGTGGCGACGAAGTAATTACCGTTTCTCACACTTTCGTCTCCCCGATTTCGGTGATCGTGCACTGCGGCGCAACTCCGGTATTGGTGGAGGTGGGGGAGGATTTTTTGATGGATCCAGATGCTCTTGAAAAAGCGATTGGAGAAAAGACAAAAGCAATCATTCCTGTTCACTTGAATGGAAGAGTCTGTAATATGGATAAAATTATGAGAATAGCGGAAAAGCATAACCTTTCGGTGATCGAAGACGCGGCCCAGGCATTGGGAGCAAAGTTTCGCGGCAAAATGGCAGGCTCTTTCGGGATTGCGGGATCTTTCAGTTTATACCCCTTTAAAGTACTCGGGTGTTTCGGAGACGGAGGAATTGTAGTTACAGATGACGAAGGTTTGGCAGAAAAAGTGCGGCTTATGCGCGATCATGGCCAAAAGACAAAAACAGAACTTGTTTTATACGGCTGGAATTCTCGTCTCGACAATCTTCAGGCGGCAGTATTAAATGTAAAGCTGAAATACTTGCAAGGATGGATTGATAGAAGGCGGACGATTGCGGCGATGTATGACAAGGGTCTCTTGGATGTTTCTGGGATTACCTTGCCGCCCCAACTTAATGGAGATCACTTCGATACTTATCAAAACTATGTTCTGCGGGCTGCGCAACGGGATGCCCTCGTGGAGTATCTCAAAGAGAAAGGAGTGGAAACCTTGGTGAAAGACCCCATAGCAACCCATAAGCATCCCAAACTAGGACTAGCGCATCACTCTCTTCCCTATACAGAACAGCTTGCCAACGAAGTTGTTTCTCTGCCAATGTATCCTGAACTTCAGAATGAGCAGGTGCAATACGTGATTGAGCAAGTACGGAATTTTTATCAGGCGTGAATAAAATAGTTGTAATTTTTGCACCATTGTTTAAAATAAAGGAATCCTTCGAGTATAGGTATTTATGAAATTGCCAAGAAAAAGTAAACAGCAAATCTCCTTCTTTGCAAAAGTATGGGTGATACTTTTTGTTTTGTTTTTCTTGGCATTTCCCGAAGGAGTTTTTGCGGCAGATGTCGCCATTGACGATACGGTAACCACCCCTGCTTCAAAGACTATTCATCCAGGGCCTGTCTGGATTGACACAAATACTGCGTATATTGCGTATGTCGATTCAGATGAGAGTTTATACTTTGCCAAGACCACAAACGGTGGAACGAGCTGGACAGCTAACGCAGTAACCGTATCAACAGATGAAGTACGAAAAGTCTCCGTATGGTTTGATCAATGGACTCCGGGAGATACAGGAACCAAGATTCATATAGCCTGGGCAGCGAGCACGACGGCCGACATTGAATACAATACCTTAAACACAAGTAACGATACTTTGGGCACCGAGGTTCAGGTAGTTAATGGAACTTCCATAGGTGCAACCGATTTCCAGAGAAATAATGTTTCCATTACCAAATCACGAGGAGGAAACATTTATATCGGAGCGCGTTTGGATAATTCAGGGAATAACAATTTTCATAGGAGCACCGATGGAGGGGTGTCATTCACTTCAAGAAGTGTGGTGTATGATGGAAACCAAGATCAGATTATTCTGCAGCCCGGAAACGAAACTGACAATCAGGATATCTGGGCCATTTACTTTGACTGGAGCGCTGATGAGTTGAGCTTAAAAGTTTATGACGATTCTGCAAACAGTTGGGCTGAAACCTCTATATCAACAGGGCTAAATATTGATGACGACAGTATCACTGGATTTTCTGCTGCAACGAGACATTCTGACAATCGCTCGATTGTTGCCGCCTGGAATGAGCTCGATGCAGTGGGTGCTACTGCCGATTTGAAGGTATGGGATGTTGGGGGTGCAAGTTCCATTACCGCGAAAACCGACGTGATCTCTGATGTTGCTGAAAATGGATACGCAGCAGTGTTTATTGATCAGAATAATGACGCTATCTATGTTTCGTATATTCGAGGAGGAACTATGGGCACCACTACCACGGTGTACTATAAAAAATCCACAGATGGAGGGACAACTTGGGGATCAGAAACAACATTCAATGAAGGAGCTGCTGCAAATTTCCGTGCCGTGTGGACTGGAGAAGGAGTCGATAGCGGCGGAGGAAAGTTTATGATTGTATGGCTTTCTGATGCCGCCAACGATATTCTTTCCAATGCAACGAATGCTGTTACGATTACGGGAAACTCTACGCCTGCAAGTCCCACTTCTCCCACCCAGTTAAAGACTGATGATTCTACTACCATCAGCAATGCAGGATATACAGGAGAAACATCTGTGACTCTCAAGGCTTCCGTGACCGATGCAGATACCACAGAAACTCTTAATCTCTTCTTCGAGCTCGTCGCAAATAGCGATTCTTTCACCTCCACGAGCACACCGGTGACAGGCGAGTCGTGTACTTCTGGAACTGCGTACGGTTCGTGTAACAGTAAGGTTTGGTACATTACCTCCGCTTCAGGAAATTATTCCTCAACCGCATTTACCGCAACCAGCACTGTTGCCACTCTTTCTAATGCAACCGGATACAAGTGGCAGGTAAAGGCGTGCGACGACAACGCTACACCTGCTTGCTCTGCTTGGGTAGCTTTTAACGCAACCACTCCAAACTTTACTGTTGACACCACCGCACCTTCTACTCCAGGAACTCCCTCTGCCACCACTCCTACCACAGACACCACTCCTGCCTGGACCTGGACAGCATCCAC
>CAYHVI010000003.1:0-47687 GCA_964359655.1 uncultured Candidatus Saccharibacteria bacterium | reverse complement strand
CTGCCACCACTCCTACCACAGACACCACTCCTGCCTGGACCTGGACAGCATCCACCGATGGAGGGTCAGGTCTGCACGCCGATGATACGTATACCATTCAGTGGGATACGAATCCTCACTTTAGTGGTGCCAGCTCTGCCACCTCCACCTCTGCCTCCTTCACCCACACCACTACTTTAGCTGATAATACGTGGTATGCGAGGGTAAAAGCCAAAGATGTTGCCACCAATGAATCTTCTTACTCTGCCTCAGGTACTGTGGTAGTTGACACCACCGCACCTTCTACTCCAGGAACTCCCTCTGCCACCACTCCTACCACAGACACCACTCCTGCCTGGACCTGGACAGCATCCACTGATGGAGGATCAGGCCTCCATGCTACCACTCCTTACTGGGTAGAATGGTCCACTGATGCCAACTTCAGCTCGAGCGTGAGCAGTTCCACTGCTTCAACTGCCTCGTTTACCCACAGTTCTGCTCTGTCTGACAACACCTACTATTCCAGAATCAGGGCCTTAGATGCAGTGAGTAACGAGTCCTCTTCTTACTCTGCCTCAGGTACTGTGGTAGTTGACACCACCGCACCTTCTACTCCAGGAACTCCATCCACCAGCTCTGGATCCACCGACACCACGCCGACATGGACGTGGACTGCCTCGACAGACTCTGGTGCAGGTTTGCACAGCACAGAGCCATATATATTTGAATGGTCCACTAATTCCTCATTTGCATCTGGCGTGAGCAGCTCTACTGCAACGACCGCTTCTTTCACGCATACCACAGCTTTGGCAGATGGCACCTGGTATTTCAGAGTCAAAGCAAAAGACGCCGTGGACAATGAATCAACTTTCTCTTCCAACGGCTCCATTGCCATAGACACCACTTCGCCCTCGTCAAGCGGGGGAGGCGGGACAAGCGGCTCTGCTGAAGCAGGGACACGCTGGCTTCAGGAACAGGGTTTTCTTGCTGTTCCCCCCCAGCCGCTTCCACCGCCTCCTCCAGAACCTCCTCCGCCACCAATTGCAGAACGAATCCCAGAGATTCTGCAACCTCTCATTCCTCCTTTCTTCCGTCCTCCAGCTCCTGTCCAAGAACCAGAGCCAATTCCGCCACAAGAACTCGTGACGCAGGAAGTACCTCTCGTTTTTCAAGGACAGTGGAACTTATTGGCGGCAGAACAGATTCGACAATTTGTGTTGGCGCCCTTGCCCAGAGAAGTTGGCTCGTTGGTTGAGAAGTTTCCGGAGCTGGGAGAAACGTTTGCAAGAGTAGGTATCAGCAAGATTACCGACTTACAAAAACTTCAAGGAATACCCCTTACTCTTCCTGGATTGGCCCAGGGAGAAGATATCCCCTGCGAGGTTGTGTTTGCCAAGACCGCAGGCCGATTGATTGACTTTCCCACGGTTCTGTCGGTTGGAGAACAAGGCCAAGTGAAACAGAAAATCCACACCATCGCTGGAAAGCCTTTAGAGCTCGCGGTAAAGCCTTGTCAGCCGGGAGAAGGAGTAAAAGGGTACATCGTGTTTAAGTCGAGAAGCGTTCCCAAAAGTTCTTTACAGCTTCCGGCGAACTCTCTTGCAGCTTCTGTTCTATTCGGGTATCCAGTGTTTGCTCAAGTTCAAGAGCAGCCTGTCAGAATTGAGGAAGCCTTGGTCTTATTGGAATTTGACTATACAGATCCCGACCAAAACGGCATCTATACCGCAGAAATTAAAGCTCCTCTGGTTGAAGGCGAATACGAAGTCATCACGGTTATGAGCTTTGAAGATCCCAGCCTTGGCTCCGAAGAGATCCGCTTGATCACCGTAGTGGACCCGGAAGGATATGTATACGAAAAACAAGAAGACAGAGAAACTCGTATTCCGGGAGCCATTGTTTCTCTCTATTGGCTCAATCCCGAAACCAAGCAATACGCAATTTGGCCAGCCAAGAATTACCAGCAAGAGAATCCGCAGATTACCGATGTTACCGGTAGATACTCATTTCTTGTGCCCGAAGGTTCTTATTATCTATTCGTGGAAGCACCGGGTTACTTGCCGTATCAAGGCAAAGTATTCCAAGTAAGGGAGGGTTTCGGGGTGCATATGAATATCGAACTCAAGACTCAATACTCGTGGCTTGGAGGTATGGGCTGGGAAAGAATCGTTTTAGCTCTGGTGGTCTTGCTGTTGTTGCTGAACTTCTGGCGTGATAAAATGAGATCAAAAGTCAAAAATCAAAATGCAAAATGACAATGTAAAATTCAAGGTTTTACTCGTTATCCTCGTTTTGCTGCTCGCCAGCAACGTATTCTTTGCCATGCAATATATTGCCACGCAACATGAACTCCAAGAAGTTCAAGCAGCCCTCGAAACCCAGAATATCAACGAAAAAACTCTGGCGTTTACCCAACTGTTTATTGAGAAAGTGCTCAAGTCAGAAACCGAAGTTGATTTTGAAACCAGACTCCAGCTCGAAAACAATGTGCGAGGCATGGGAGATCAAGAAATCCTCACTCAATGGCAGAAGTTCACCGAAAGCAAAAACGAGCAAGAAGCACAGAAGGAAGTAAAGAATCTACTCGGAGTGCTCATGGCAAAAATTAAAATATAGCAGGAATTGAAAATTTAGCGAGAGGTGCTATTGTAGGAGGTATATGAATATTGAGGGACTGCAAAGGAAATTGTGGCAGCGAACGCAAAAGAAGCGTTTTGCGTTTTTTCTTGTTGCAGATATTTTGTCGGTGGTGGCGGCCGTGTCGCTGGCGTTTCTTTTACGCTTTGAGGGAACCATTCCTGTACAATATCTCAAGGGAGGATTTCCTGCGGCACTGGCGCTTGTGCTTCTTTCCACCATCCCTGCATTTGTGTTTTTCCGACTTTACTCTTTTACATGGTCTTATGTGAGTATTGGCGATCTTTTGCTTTTGGCCAGGGCTTTGTTCACGAGCGCATTTTTGGCAGGGATGGCATTCCTTTTGCTGCGGGGAGAGGAGTTTTTTTCAGGTTTTCCTAGATCCGTATTTTTAATAACGTATCTTTCGCTGTTTTTGTTTATGGGCGGGTTGCGTTTTTCAAAACGCGTGTATTTGCAGTGGATTTTAGGTCGTAAAAATCGCAAAGAAAAAGAACGCACGCTTATCGTTGGAGCTGGGGACGAAGGAGAAGAGATTCTTCGGAGTATTCTGCAGTCGCAAAAGAGCAATTATTTTCCGGTGGGATTCCTCGATACTCATTCTTCCAGAGTTGGCGCTACCATCCACGGAGTGCGGGTGCTCGGAAAAATAGAAGATATGGTGGAGATTGTGCCAGAATACGAAGTGGAAACACTCATTGTTGCTCTTTCTCCAAACAATTCTTCAGAAATCAGGATGGCGGTCGAACTGGGAAGGAAAGCGGGCTTACAAAAAATTCAGATTGTGCCGCCGCTTTCGGAGTTGATCGGAGGGCAAATTTCGATTCGCAGCCTTCGAGAAGTACAAGTGGAAGATCTTTTGGGAAGAGCGCAGGTTGCCTTGGACCAACATGTCATTAAGCAGTTTATCGCGGGAAAAAGAATTTTAGTAACGGGAGCCGCAGGTTCTATCGGTGCCGAGCTTTCACGCCAAATAGCGCGTTTCTCCCCCTCTTCTTTAATACTTCTTGACCAAGATGAAACAGGAATGTTTTGGATATCCCGTGAACTGCAAGAGCGTTTCCCACAGATTGAACGCCATGCTATCGTTGCCGATATTCGCGACGAGCAAAAGATGCGTTCGATATTTGAACACCACAAGCCAGAGATTATTTTTCACGCAGCTGCCTATAAGCACGTGCCCTTAATGGAGGGTCAGGCAGACGAGGCAGTAAAAAACAATGTGCTTGGGACTCTTGTTGTTGCTGAGCTTGCAAAAGACCAAGGGGTAGAGAGATTCGTATTCGTTTCTACCGATAAAGCAGTAAACCCTACTTCTATAATGGGAGCCACCAAGCGGGTTGGCGAGATGATCTGTCAAATGTTGAACGCAAAAAATAATACTAAATTTATTTCGGTGCGATTCGGAAATGTATTGGAGAGTAGGGGAAGCGTGATACCCATATTCCGCGAACAAATCAAAAAAGGAGGACCCGTAACTGTTACGCACCCTGATATGCAGCGATACTTTATGAGTACTCCTGAAGCGTGCCTTCTCGTGCTGGAGGCAGCTGCGATAGGGCAGGGTGGGGAAGTGTTTGTGCTGGATATGGGGGAACCCATTAAGATTCTCGATTTGGCAAAAGAAATGATACGACTTTCAGGTTACGAGCCAGACAGAGACATCCCCATTGTATTCACGGGGGAGCGCGCTGGAGAAAAGTTTTTTGAAGACATGTTAACCGCCGAGGAGGGGACTCAAGCAACAAGAAATGAGAAAATTTTTGTTGCAAAATTATTTTCCGTGGACGAACATACTCTTCGGGAAAAGTTGGAACTCCTGCAGCAAGTAGTTCCCACTGACAACCGAGAAGAAATTATTCGCGTTCTCCAAGCAATAGTCCTCAACTACACTCCTTGACTAATCTATTGGTCTGTGCTAAAATATGTTCGTTATGAAACACCTTTTTTGTGTGTTGGGTATTCTTACTTTAGCCATTTTTGTTTTTGGGCCTATTTCCGTTTCTGCGCAAACCGTGGATACTGCAGAACAAGCGCGCATACAGGAGCTTCAGGCAATTGTAGTTCAGCTTTTAAGATTGGTGGCAGAGTTGCAGCAGAGGTTATTGGTTGTACAACAACAGGCACAAATGCCTGCGGTTTTGGCATGCGGACAGGCTAAAATAACATGGACAGGCGTGTCTGGTGCAACAGATTATGTGCTCTATCGCAATGGAGTTGAGGTATATAATGGCAAGAACCTTGAGTTTTTAGATAAGGGATTGATGCCCGGCGTAACCTATGCTTACACTGTCCGGGCAAAAAATGCAGGTGGGTTAGGCCCTGTTTCTCCGGTGCAAACTATTACTATTCCTCCTCAATGTCCTCCCGCGATTCCCAATATTTGGACGCAAGAAGGAACGGTATGTGGAGGAACTGTGCAGGTTTTCTGGGGTAGAGTGCAGGGAGCGGATTTTTACGAAGTGTTCCGTGGGAATGCGCGCGTGTTTTCAGGAAACACCACCTCTTATATTGATCGAGGCCTTGTTTCAGGGAATAGCTATGCCTATAAAGTAAGAGCAGGAAATTCTGGAGGTTTGGGACAGTTTTCCCAAGAGACAAGTGTAAAAGCTTCTGTTGTTTGTCCACCAGCAGCTCCCAAGGTTCCAACAGTTAAAGACCCTGTTTCAGACAGCGTTGCGAGAGAGGGTATGTTTGATATTGCGATACATGGAGTTCCTTCTGGCGCAACAGCTCAATCCGGGGGTGGGGAAGTAGATATACTAGGTTTTCTTGTATCTGCTAAGCGTTCGCCCATTGTTATTGGTCGCGTTGACGTGGAGTTTTCCGATAGACCTTGGCTTTTCCTCTCGAGCGTTGAGATTCGAGATGGAGGGCGTACTCTATCAAAAATTGAAGTTGTGCAGGATTCGTTCGTGAAAGTAGGCGACTCTGCTTATCGTTTAAGATTCTCGAATTTTGCCCTGGAAATTCCTGAAGGAGGAAGCAAAACCGTTACTGTACGAGTCGTTGCGCAAGCAAACTTGTTATTGGTGCAGCCCAGAGCGCTCATCGTTTCCATCCCTACTAATGGTGTGTTTGGGAAAGACGAAGCTGGTGTGACGCACGAGGGGCCAAATGAACAAAAAGCACCTGCGTTTACTAAAACGTTTTTTGTGAAACGGCCGTAAGCTATTTACCCTGAGCGAAGTCGAAGGGTTGACAATTTTTTGGAAAGGAGTACAATGCTTAAATGAGTTCGGTGGAAACTTTTTCCCCGTCCCAGACGTAAGACGGCAGAAGACCTCCCCTAGGCGAGGCCTTTTGCTTTTTGTAAAGAAATTTTCTATTATAGAAAGTGAAGCCGGGGGCCGACTCATTAAGTCTTACACATTGGGGTACGACCCCGGTTTCACGAAGAGCCGACCTTTCGAGATATCCTCTCAAGGCCGGTTTTTCGTTTTTTTTTTTAATATATAAATGAAAAAGGAGGAACAGTTTGAAAGTATGTTCCTCCTCATTGTTTGCTCGGTGCAGATGGCTGGATTCGAACCAACATACGTTGAGGGTTATGAGCCCTCTTGCTTTGCCGTTAAGCTATAATCTGCACCGATGGTCCCGATGCCCCAGTGGCGAATAGCCGTTTCGGTGGGCAAGCCGGTGCGGCTCGGATAAATCAAGTTTACTACTGATACTATAGCATAAACACAAAACGCTGGCAATAGATCAAGAAGTCTTGCATTCGTGCAAAGGGATTGATAGAAATACTATTATGGATGAATTTCTCTTGCTGAAACAAAGGCTTCCGGGGGTGCAGAGGAGCGTATCTCTAAAGAAGCATACGACATTTCGGATTGGCGGACCTGCCAAATATTTTTTTGTTGCAAAAACAAGCCAAGATATTGAAAAAGCAGTAAAAGTCGCAAGAATACTGAAACTCCCCCTTTTTCTCTTGTCAGGAGGAAGCAATATACTTGTATCCGACAACGGTTTCCCGGGGCTCGTGATAAAAATTCGAAATTCGAAATTCGAAATTCGAAATTTATCTGTGTGGGCCGAGGCAGGTGTGCAAGTTTCTACTTTGGTGTCCGAAACTGGCAAGCAGGGATTGGCAGGGTTGGAATGGGCGGGTGGACTGCCGGGAACCGTGGGAGGAGCAGTGCGTGGAAACGCGGGCGCTTTCAGAGGAGAAACAAAAGATTGTGTCGAAAGCGTAGAGGCGCTGGATCAAAGAGGAAAACGCAGAATTTTTTCAAAACACCAATGCAAGTTTGCGTATCGTTCTTCTGTGTTCAAAGAAAAAAACTCTATTGTGTTAGCTGCGACTTTCAAGCTCCACAAAGAAAACAAAAAAGAGATTCAAGCCATTGCAAAAGATCACATTCGCTATCGAAAAGAACGGCATCCCTTGACGTATCCCAACGCAGGAAGCATTTTTAAAAATTGCGATCTCAAAAAAGTTCCAAAGAAATTACACAAGGGTCTCAAAGATGTAATCAAAATAGACCCTTTTCCTGTTGTCCCAACTGCGTATTTGATTGCACAGGCAGGATTGAAAGGATTGCGCCAGGGCGATGCTCAAGTTTCAGAAAAGCATCCAAACTACATTGTGAATATTGGAAATGCGCGCGCGCAAGACGTATTGAAACTCATCGCGAAAGTGAAAAAAAGAATCAAAAAGCATTTCAGAATCGATTTGGAAGAAGAAATCACTTTTCCACATTGACAAGGTGCATTGGAGATGAAAAAATAAAATAAGAATTTGTTTTTGGATAGTAATTATTTTTTGAAGGTCGTACTATTCAAAACAATTCATAATACTTCAGAAAACTTTTTCAAAACCAATGCCAGCAAGAAAAAGAAGAAAGGCCGCTTCTTCCAAAAAGAAGACGACCCGTCGCCGAAAGAAAAGATAGTTTTCTTTCCAGACTTCGCCAGATACAACACTGTATCTGGCGAGTTTGTTTTTTAAGAGAAAATCTGATATACTTTGTCCTTATAATGGGAATATTTGGTCAAATCTTGAAAAAGGGACAAGATTCGGCTGTGCAAAAAGCAGGTGGAGTTGTTGAGCAGGTAAATGCGTTGGAGTTTGAATTGGAAAAACTCGACGAGAAAGGGCTCAAAGCAAAAACACAAGAACTCAGAGAAAAACTTACCGCTGGCACAGCTCTTTTAGATTTGCTTGCCGGAGCTTTTGCGCTTGTTCGCGAATCTGCAAAACGCACCTTAGGTCAGCGGCATTTTGATGTGCAAATTATGGGAGGATTTGCGCTGCATGAAGGGAAAATCGCAGAAATGAAAACAGGAGAGGGGAAAACCCTTGTTGCCACTCTGCCTGCGTATTTGAATGCGCTGGAAGGAAAAGGCGTGCATATAGTTACGGTAAACGATTACTTGGCAAAACGTGACGCTGTGTGGATGGGGCAGATCCATCACACACTTGGGATGAGCGTAGGGTGCATTACACATGAGGCGTCATACCTTTACGATCCAACTTATCAACAAGAAAATTTCAAACGCGATGAAACCAGAGATACATTGGGAAGTTTTCAAGTCGAGGTATCTTATTTGCGGCCGGTATTACGCAAAGAAGCGTATGCGGCAGACATTACGTATGGCACAAACAATGAATTTGGGTTTGATTTTTTGCGCGACAATATGGTGTATGATTTGGGTCAACAGGTGCAAAGAGGACATGCCTACGCCATTATCGATGAAGTAGATTCTATTTTAATTGACGAGGCGCGAACGCCTTTGATCATTTCAGCGCCCGACCAGGAAAGTTCTTCCTGGTACAAAGAGTTTGCGAGAATTACACCGCAACTGCAAAAAGAATCGGATTACGAAATTGATGAGAAACTCAAAGCAGTAAGCATTACCGATTCCGGCATCAACAAAGTGGAAAAGTTTTTGGGTGTGCAGGATATCTACCAGGAAAAGGGTATAAAGTATGTTCATCATCTAGAGCAAGCTTTGCGCGCCCAAGCTTTATTTCAACGCGATCGGGATTATGTGGTGCGGACTGGCCAGGTGGTAATTATTGATGAGTTCACTGGTCGTTTGCTTCTGGGCCGCAGATATTCAGGAGGATTGCATCAGGCCTTGGAAGCAAAAGAAAGTGTGCAAGTGCAGCCAGAATCCCTGACTTTGGCTTCGGTAACATTCCAGAACTATTTCAGGATGTATAAAAAGTTGGCTGGAATGACCGGAACCGCAAAAACTTCAGCAGAAGAATTTGAGAAGGTGTATGGGTTGGAAGTCGTGGTCATCCCTACAAATAAGCCCATGATACGACAGGATTTGCAAGATCGCATTTACAAATCCGAACAAGGGAAGTTTCGAGCGGTGGTGCAGGAGATTAAAGAGCGGCACAAGAAAGGCCAGCCGATGCTGGTGGGTACTGTGTCGATTCAAAAAAATGAATACTTGAGCAAGTTGCTGGAAACAGCGGGGGTGCCTCACAAAATTCTCAACGCGAAAAATCATGAACAGGAAGCCCAGATTATCGCCCAGGCCGGACGTTTTAACGCGGTAACCGTGGCAACCAATATGGCAGGTCGTGGCGTAGATATTGTGTTGGGGGGTAACCCCCAGGACGGGGAGCAGAGTCGAAGGGTAAGGGAGGTCGGGGGTCTTCATGTTATTGGCACGGAGCGCCATGAAGCCCGAAGAATTGATAATCAACTGCGCGGTCGATCAGGCAGGCAGGGCGATCAAGGTTCCACGCAGTTTTTTGTTTCTTTAGAGGATGATTTGATGCGCATTTTCGGCGGAGATCGAATCAAAGGATTAATGGAAAAACTCCGAATGCCCGAAGATCAACCCATAGAAAACAAAATGCTTTCCAATGCCTTGGAATCTGCGCAGTCGAAAATCGAAGGGTTTCACTTTGATTCCAGAAAGCACTTGCTGCAATTCGACGATGTGCTCAATAAGCATAGAGACGCCATATATCGTAAGAGACGAGAAATACTGGGAAAATCCAAAGAGAGTTTGAAAGCATATATTGGAGAAATTGTGCAGCGACACGGGCATATAAAAGAAGACTACGAAAAGAAAGAGCAGGAGCTGGGAGTTGAGAATATGCGCCAAGCAGAAAAATTTGTTGCGTTGCGCAGCATTGATTCTTTGTGGATTGGGCATTTGGAAGAGATGGAATATTTGCGCGATTCAGTGCGGCTTCGCGCGTACGGCCAGCAGGATCCCTTAATCGAGTATAAGAATGAAGGACATCGTATGTTTCAACAATTGCTCGGAGCCATCGAAGAGAACATCGCAAAGTCCTTGATGAATGTCCAGCTTACTCCGCAGCAGCAAGCTCCAGCTCTGCAGCAAAAAGTTGACTTGTCCGCCGGATCCCGAGCGGAGTCGAGGGAGAAGGTGGGTAGAAACGACCCTTGTCCTTGCGGTTCAGGGAAGAAGTATAAGAAGTGTCATGGCGTATAAGGAGTGATACAATGAGACCATGGCGATAAAAATTGTAAAAGAACCGATCACAAAAAGAGAACTTCTTGATATTGCCAGCGAATATAAAAAGGAGAAACAAAAAGTGGTGGTGATTGCGTTAATACGCAATGAGGAGGGGAAGATTCTCTTGCAAAAGAGAGTTGATGTTTTAAACTTGGAAGCCAATGGAAAATGGGAGTTCCCTGGGGGCGTAGTTGAGTTTGGCGAGATGCCGGAACAAGCGGTTATAAGGGAGTGTCAAGAAGAAATCGGATGCAAAATTAAAATAGTAAGATTGTTGCCGTATCTTCATGCAAAGGTGTGGGAAAGAAGAGATAGTGAAATGGTGCAAGTCTTTGTATCGTGCTTTGAGGCGCAAATTGTGAGCGGAATACCCAAAGCATCGGAGAGCGAGGTTTCAGAAGTGCAATGGTATACGAAAGAAGAAGTAATGACTCTTGATGTCCTCCCTGGTACCAACGAATTCATTAGTTTGTTGACCGCGCCAAATCAGAAGGGGAATACGGCAAATTCTTTAGCGTGAAAGAAGCTATTAATAAAGTAAAGATGCTTGAGGAGGAAAAAATAATCTTGCGTGATTTTTTAAAATCGCTCCATGCATAGAGCTATTCTTTTGCTCAAAAAAATTCCAAAAGGGAGAGTGGTAACGTATAAAGAAATGGCAAGAGTGTGCGGCACTTCCCCTCGAGCCATTGGCAGGATTATGGCAAGCAATCCTGACCCGAAACATTACCCGTGTTACAAAGTTGTGGCCGCAGACGGAACGCTTTGCGGCTATAGTGGCAAAGGTGGTTTGCGTATGAAACAAAAACTTCTCAAAAAAGAAGGCGTCCATTTTGAAAAACGAAAAGTTGCCCAAGAATGTTTTTTTCAGTTTCCGGCCAATATATGATTACGACAATCATTTTTGATTTGGTGAAATTCCTGAAGGAACGCAGCAAGTTGAAAGTGATATTGTCGCCTCACACTAAAGAAAAATGCTCAATTCTGCTTAAGAGAACGAACGCCGCTATAACATATTTGAATGACGTTCGGTCCTTTCTTGAGCAGAGAAAAGAAAAAGCCCCCGATGCGGACGGAACCGCATAGGGGTCTTTTTCGTGGGTATATACATATGATAGCAAACTCAAAAAGAAAGTCAAGTCTTTAGATATTTAAAAAAATCTGCCCATGAATCAAAATTGTCCATTTTGCGATATTGTAGAAGGGTCGCCTTCGTCAAAGGCTTCGGCGGACCGAAGAAGAATTCTAAAAGAAGGGAAACATATGTATGTGATATTTAGCAATCCTCGGATAATGCCTGGGCATCTTTTGGTAGTTTCAAAGAGGCATATCTCAAGGCTTTCTGAAATGACAGAGGAAGAAAAGAAAGAGCTTTTGGATTTGCTCGTTGAGTTTGAGGAGAAAATTTTAACAAAGCTGTCTTCCGGTTGCGATATCCGCCAAAACTATAAGCCGTATGTTGATAATAGCAAAACAAGCGTGAGACATTTCCATTTTCATCTGTATCCAAGAAATTTGAATGACGAGGTGCATCAAGTAATTGATCCTTGCCAAAAACCTCTGTACCGCGACTTGCCCGAAGAAGAAAAAGAAAGATTATTTAAATTGTTGGTTGAATAAAATTATATGTTACTTTATTAAAAATACCATGGTTTTCTTAATGAAGTAAATGAAGATATGAGCAGAAAAATTTTGTATCATTTCCGAAAAGTGGATTCGGTGCTATATCAAGCGGCGAAAATGATGAGCCCGTTAGAGGAAATTGTAGCAAAGCAGCCGAGAGAATATTTTGCTGATTTGTGTTCTGAAATTATTTATCAACAGCTTTCCGATAAGGCAGGAAACACGATTTACAACCGGTTTGTTGCCTTGTTTCCAAAGAAAAAAGTTACAGCAACATATCTTTTGCAGCTACCAGATGAAGCAATCCGGAATGCCGGCACCTCTTGGGCAAAGGTTGGATTTATGAAGGATTTGGCGCAAAAAACAAAAAATAAAGAGATTGCGTTTGCCAAACTTCCAGAGATGCAAGACGAGGAAGTTATCGAAGAGTTAAGAAAGATTAAAGGCATTGGTCGTTGGACAGCAGAAATGTTTTTGATGTTCGCACTCGCTCGGCAGGATGTGTTTTCTTTTGGAGACTTAGGTCTCAAGCGCGGAATTGAAAAGCTCTATAATGTTTCAAACCCAACACGAGATGAGCTTGAGGAAATTACCATAAAATGGTCTCCCTATCGCAGTTACGCCAGCCGCGTGCTTTGGAGATGTTTGGATAATAAGGTAGAATAAAGCACTATGGACGAACAACAACGGCCAAAAGTAGGCATAGGAGTAATGATTTTAAAAGATGGAAAGGTGCTTTTGGGAAAGCGCAAAGGTTCTCATGGGCATGGGGAATATGAGTTTCCTGGTGGGCATTTGGAGTACATGGAATCTTTTGAAAATTGCGCGAAACGCGAAACATTAGAAGAATGTGGGCTTGAGATTGAAAATATTCGCTTTCAATTTCTTGCAAATATTAAAATCTGGAAGCCAAAACATTATGTGCACATTGGCATAACTGCAGATTGGAAAAAAGGAGAGCCGCAGATTTTGGAGCCAGAAAAATCTGAAGGTTGGGGTTGGTATAATTTAGAGAATTTGCCTTTGCCCCTTTTTGTAGCATGCACTATTCACTTCGACAGCTACAAAACTGAAAAAATGTATTACGACTCATAGTTTTCGCTTTTACTTTCTCCTTGCGTGCTTTGGAGATGTCTGGGCGGATAAGGTAGAATAATGAACATAAGCAATAAGTCAGGAGGATAAGCATGGATGTGTTACTCTGGATTCGGGCAGGCATTGTAGCATGCATTGTAGCAGGACTTATGGGCATTGGAGTCCTATTATATTTTTCGCGAGGTAGACGAAGTTCGCGAAATAGAAGCCCGTGGTTTTTTTAACTAAGGAGGCTCGCTGATCTCCAGCGAGCCCTCAACTTTTTGAAGGGTTTAAAAATTGCAGCTTTTTGCTAGAGTAAAGATACTATTATGCAGAAAGAACGGCATAGAATTATACCTGCAGCATATGTGATTTTTAGAGTTGGGAATAAAATTCTGCTGCAAATATGAACTATCAAAAAATCGTATTTCCAATCTTGAAAGAGGCAGGAGAAGAGTTGAGAAAAGGTTTCGGCAAGGCGGAAGTTGTCCATCAAAAGTCAGATGTGGCAGCAGATGTAGTTACCGATCTAGATAGAAAAACAGAGGAGTTTCTTTCAGAGAAACTTCGTGCGGCAGATGCCTCGATTGATTTTTATGGAGAAGAAAACGGTGGCAATGATAAAGCCGAGCGACTTTGGATCTGCGATCCCATAGACGGAACCGCACACTTTGTAAGAGGGTTGCCTTTTTGCACTACGATGCTTTGTTTGGTTGAAAACAAGGAAGTGGTATTTTCTGTAATTTACGATTTTGTGCGAGACGATATATATTGGGCAGAGAAGGGTAGGGGCGCTTGGCGAAACGACAAGACTATTGATGTGAGCAACCGCAGAACGAAGAAAAGCTTCGAGCGTTGCGCAACAAATGTATTTTAATTCAAACAATTAGCGCTGGCTTTGAGTATGCAATGGTAGCTTCTGGAAAACTCGAAGGCAGAGTCACATTAGATCCTTACGGAAAAATTTGGGATTATGCTCCGGGTTCTCTGCTGGTTTCTGAAGTTGGGGGAATCGTAACAAACATAGGAAAAGAAACTTATGATTATCGAAACCTCAATTCCATAGTAACCAACCCCATTATTTATAAAGAATTAACCGAAGGAGAAACCGCAATTTTCCCAGTTGAAAAATAAAATATGAAAATCATTTTTTGACGAACAATTGACTCGACTATGCCGCTGATTTTTATTTTCATAGCTTTGATTGTCGCCATTCCATTTTTGATTTTATTTGGATTGTTTCATGTGGCGACAACGGGTTTTGAGAAACTGGGATTGGCGCCCGAAGCTGTGCTTGGAGTTTTGCTCCTTATGCTTGTGGGTTCTTTGATTAACATTCCTTTGGGCAAGAGGCGATTCGTGGAAATGGAAGAATCTCACTTTTTTGGATTGATTCGACGAAAGAGATTACAGCAGCAAGGGCTTTCCATAAATGTGGGCGGAGCAGTTATCCCGATGCTTTTGGTTCTCTATCTGCTACAAAAAGTGCCATTGCAAGAGACGTTGCTTGCGTCTGCTCTGATGATTACGATTTGTTTTTTGCTTGCCCGTTTTGTTCCAGGCAGAGGAATTGCAATTCCGGTGCTGTTTCCCGCTTTTTTCGCCACGATTTTCGCTTTGGTTTTGGCGTTTGATGCCGCAGCTCCTGTGGCGTTTATTTCAGGCGTGCTCGGTGTGCTTATCGGCGGTGATCTTTTGCATTTGCCGCGTGTGTTACGGGAAGGACAAGGCGTGATGTCCATCGGCGGCGCCGGCGTATTCGACGGCATTTTCTTGGTCGCTATTATCGCCGCCTTCTTTGCCGGCCTCTAAAAGCTGTCCAATTTCATTAACGATCGTCAACTTAGTTCGACAGGATATTTTAGTATCTTAAACTTTACGTATATACGTATTTTTTAAGACAGTTTTTTACAAGGGGGATTTTGTTTTGCCGATTATGTAGTACAATAGACTAATACATTTCTTCAAAAACTTTCAAGCAGAAATCAAAACATTTCTCCTCGTCGCGCTCGTCGCCGTCATCATTTCCGTCGGCGGGATTTTGCTTTTTCAGAATCTTTTTTCCCCGAAAGAAACAGTATATTCAAACAGTTGTGCGTGGAGACCAGATCGAGAAGATTATGGACCGTGTGCAGTAGAATGGGGAGCGTACTTTGATGGAGAAAAATGTATTGGGAGCGGCGGTTGTGGGCCGCTTCCCGACGTACCTTTTGCGTCAATGGAAAACTGTAATTTAGCATGTGTTTCGATACCGCCACAAGAACAGAAAACTTTGGAGCAGGAGACTGACACTTCTAATTGGCAAACCTACCGCTCAGACGAGTTCGGCTTTGAGTTGAAGTATCCGAGAGATTGGAAGATAGATGAAGGACAAAGCATTGAAGGAAAAGTCGTATTTGAGCTGTCCATCTTGACTCCTGAAAGATATGAAACGATCTATATCGAAACGACTAACCAAGCGCTGGATGAGTGGCAGAAAACCCTTGATCCCACTGAGGTACAGAATGTTTCCGTTGATTACTAATGGTATGCTTGGCCACGTTTCGGTTCGTAGAATAAGGAGTCTTGAAGTTTTGTCAATGATGTGATAGGATGGTGGCAATGAAGAAATGGAAAGTTGTTAGCATTACGTGTATGATTTTTCTGGCAGCGGTGGTTGCCGGATTTTTTGACTTTCCAGAATATATAAATCCCCAACTTGCAAAACTTCCTGGCAATATCCAGGTTCCGGTGATTCCTTTTCGTTTGGGATTGGACTTGCAGGGCGGCGCGCATTTGGTGTATCGGGCAGATTTGTCGAAAGTGGATCAGAGCGAGTACGACTATGCCATGCAAGGGTTGCGCGATGTAATCGAGCGGCGCGTGAACTTTTTTGGCGTTTCAGAACCTGTGGTGCAAGTTGGAGGCAGAGGAGACGAGCGGCGCTTGATCGTGGAAATTGCAGGCGTGATTGATTCTGGCGAAGCTATTGAACTCATTGGAAGAGCGCCGTTTCTTGAGTTTCGGGAACCAAAAGAGAATTATGAAGAAATTTTGCAGAAGAACCAGCAGGCACTTGAAACCGGAGAAGGGGACTCGCCTATCGACGAGGCAAGGTTTGAAGATCCCTTTCAGCCAACTGCATTGAACGGAAGTTTGCTGCAGCGGGCAGAGGTGGGTTTTGAACAATTAGGGCAGGAGCCCTTCATCTATTTGACATTTAACAGCGAAGGAGCAAAACTGTTTCAGGAAATTACTGGGCGCAATGTGGGCAAGCCACTTGCGATTTTTTTGGATAATCAATTGCTCCAAGCTCCTATTGTGCAAACGGAAATTTCTGGCGGCAAGGCGCAGATTACGGGAAAGTTTACCATAGAGGAAGCGCGGCAGCTCGTGCGCGATCTCAACGCAGGATCCGTGCCAGTCGCGATTACTTTGCTTTCCCAGCAAACCGTAGGGCCTACGTTAGGAGAGTTATCGCTCAGCCAAAGTCTTCAGGCAGGCGCGATAAGCCTTTTGGTGGTGATGGTGTTTATGACGGTGTTCTATCGCATTCCAGGACTTCTGGCTGCGATTGCTCTTTTCCTCTATACTCTTTTTACCTTAGCATTGCTCAAGGGATTTGTAACATTTACGTTGGCAGGAGCGGCAGGATTTATTTTATCCATTGGAATGGCAGTCGATGCGAATATTCTTATTTTTTCCCGTATGCGAGAAGAGCTCCGGGATGGAAAACGTTTTTCCGTAGCTTTGGAAGAGGGTTTTAAAAGAGCCTGGCCTTCGATCAGAGATGGAAATTTTACCACGCTTCTTGCAGGATTAATTCTTTTTTGGTTAGGATCCTCGTTTGTGCAGGGTTTTGCTGTTACACTCTCTCTCGGCATTATAGTGAGCATGGTTTCTGCGATATTGATAACAAAGACGCTCTTGCGGATATTTGCGGATACGAAACTTGCAAATATCCAATGGCTGTGGGCTTGAAGCAACTGCTTGCTTCAAGCGGGCATTTTAGCGAACCCTCCGTGGTGAGCGTTAAAAAATGCCTAGGTTATATAGACATATGAACTTTCTTCGTTTTGGCAATATCTATCTTTTTGTTTCAGGCATTGCGATTGTGGCAAGTATCGCCAGTATTACTTTCTTTGGATTGCTTTTGGGCATTGATTTTACCGGAGGTAGTATTCTCGAGATTGAATATAGCACAGAGCGTCCCTCGAACCTGAAAATTCAGGAGCTCCTTTCTGATTTTAAGTTAGGTTCTCTGACCATTCAACCAAGTGGAGGCCGGGGAGTGATTCTTCGCATGGAAACAATTTCAGAAGAAACCCATCAACAGATACTCTCAAAGCTTGGGCAAGAGGCAAGAGAAGAAAGGTTCGAGTCTATAGGTGGGATAATTGGAGAAGAATTAAAGAAGAGAGTTCTCTTAATGGTGGTATTGTCGCTCGCTAGTATTAGTCTCTATGTTGCATTTGCCTTTCGAAAAATTGTGCATCCGGTGCGATCCTGGCAATGGAGTGCGATTGCACTGGCGGCGTTGCTCCACGACGTTATTATTACTCTGGGCGCATTGGCCTTGCTTGGCCGTTTCTCCAATCTTCAGATTCAGATTCCCGTTGTTGTCGCGCTCTTAACGATTATTGGTTATTCCATAAATGATACGGTGGTAATCTTTGATCGGATCAGAGAGAACATTACCAAAAAAATTGGATTCGATTTTGCAAACACGGTGAATATTAGTCTTCAGCAAACGATTGCCCGCTCGATAAGCACCTCATTCACGGTGTTGATTGTGGTTGTTGCAATTCTTTTCTTTGGAGGAGAGACGTTACGGGATTTTGCGCTTTGCATGACCATTGGCATTGCGGTTGGAGCTTATTCCTCGATTTTTCCCGCGCCTGCGCTTCTCGTCCAATGGATTCAAGGCAAGGGGGTTGACAAGAGTTTGTAAGTTTGGTTTAATAGGCAAATGATTTTTCCTTATCAAAAGTTGACTAGCGCGCTTGTATCCGATTTGGATCCTCGAGTTCGAGACATTTTAACGAGGAGATTTGGATTGCGAGCAGAAGAATCAGAAACACTAGAGGCAATTGGCCAGAGTCATGGAATTACTCGTGAGCGGGTGCGCCAAATCGTGGAAGCCGGAGTTGAACAAGTGAGGCAAGAGGCGGCGCAAAAAAAAGAACAAGAAAAACTTCAGGCAATTTTAGATCAGTTAGCCTCGGTGCTCAGAGAGTCTGGCCATGTGAAACGCCAGGATCTTTTGATCGAAGAGCTGGGAGCTTCCGATGCTGCCAACCACATTATTTTTATTTTGCATTTGGGAGACCAGTTTTTTAAGCAGAAAGAAACCGAATACGTGCATCCTTTTTGGGCAAGCAAAAAAGAGATTTTGGAAATGAGTCCACAGCTTTTAGACGCAGTATATGCGTATTTGCGAGAGCGCAGAGAGGCGTTTGAATTTGAAGATTTGGCAAAAGCGCACAGCGAACATGAGGGCGAAAAGCTCAATCCTCGCACTCTTGCTTCTTTGCTTGAAATTTCAAAGCTCGTTGCGCGGGCGTACAATGGAAAGTGGGGGTTGCGAGAGTGGCCCGAAGTATATCCCAAAGGAATGCGCGACAAAGCCTACGTGGTACTCCGTGAAGTAGGCAAGCCTCTTCACTTTGTGGAAGTAGCAAAATCAATAGAGCAGCTCCAAGAATCTTTGGCAGAGCAGTCTGCGAATTGGCGGAAAAAAGATGTGCTTCCTCAAACCGTTCATAATGAACTCATTAAAGATCCTCGGTTTGTGCTTGTGGGGAGGGGAACTTATGCTTTAGAAGAGTGGGGATATAAACCCGGAACCGTGAAAGACGTAATCATGGAGATTTTGCGTGAGAATGGGAAGGCAATGACCAAAGAAGAAATCGTGCAAAAAACATTGGGTCAGCGTCAGGTAAAAGAAAGTACAATCCTTTTGAATCTCCAAGACAAAACCTGTTTCTATCGCGAAGGCGAAGGGTATTACTGTATTGAGAAGTAAATTATGCTACAGGATTTCAAAAGCGAGATAAAAGTATTTCTTCTTGTTGGAATTGTTGCAATCGTCGTTTCCGTCGGCGGAATTTTTTTGTTGCGCGAAATGACGCCTGCTCCCATTGAGCAGCCAATGGTTGCAGAAGAAGAAATCGATACCTCAAACTGGCAAACCTACCACAACGATGAGTTCGGGTTTGAGGTGAAATATCCAAACGATTGGGAGTTTGAAGAAACAGAAGATGGTGTTAAGTTCAGACACAGTGAAAAGGAGTATGGATTTGAAGGTAGTCCTTTAGGTGCCTTGGTGTGGATTTCTGTTCAAACCATTCCCCAAGAACACGATTCGCTAGAAAGTTATGCTCAAGGCTTGTTTAGGCCGAATTACCAAGACGAGATGACCGAATTAACTCTAGACGGAGTGAAAGCGGTAGAGCTTTCTGACTATTTGAGAACAGAGACGGTACTTTTTTCTCATGGAAAGCTCTATACTTTCTATATGGCGAATGCAGGTTATCCAGAGATTTCTGCCGCATATGACCAAATCCTCTCCACGTTTCGGTTTGTGGAGTAACTGTACGGGTGTTTGAAGCGAAGCTTCAAACACTGTGCGTTCAGGCCTATGCTTTTCCGGATTCTGGAATTTAGTGTACAATAGAAGAATGGAAATTATAGATACCGTTGTTGGTTTTATTTTTCCTTTTGTCCAATTTTTTTGGGAGTTTTTAAAGACCTGGTGGTGGGTGTTTGCCCCTTTTTTGCTATGGCCTCATGCCAAGTTTTTTTGGTTTTGGTGGCGTAGCTATAAGTTCGACCTTACGGTGCGAAGAATTTTACTCGAAATTAAAATACCCCCTGACGTGGAAAAATCGATTAAGGCAATGGAGAGCGTGTTTGATGGATGGTGGCAAATGCACGATCCTCCCAACTTTCGCGAAAGATGGCTGGACGGGGAATATCAACCTGGTTTTAGCATTGAAATGGTTTCTACTGAAGGAGTGGCGCACTTTTATATTCGATTGCCTGAAAAATCTCGGCGGCTCATTGAAGCTGCGTTATATGCCCAATTTCCTGACGCGGAATTAACAGAAGTGGACGATTACGTGAAAGCGATTCCCCAGAATGTTCCCAATAAAGACTGGCGGATGTGGGGTGCAACCTATAAGTTACAGAATCTCGACGCGTATCCTATTCGCACGTATCCCAAATTTTTTGAGCTGAAAGAAGATTTGAAGCCAGAGCAGAAGGTAGATCCGGTATCGACGTTAGCGGAAGGAATGTCAAAACTTGGAGAAGGAGAGCATCTGTGGGTTCAGTTTCTGGTTACGCCTTTTGCGCCCGATGAAAATGATTTTGTTGACCAGGGCAAGGCAGAAATAGAAAAACTCGTGCATCGCATAAGCGAGACGGGAAAGGCGTCTACGATTCCTCTTTCAGAAGATATCCGTGCCATAGGACACATGTTGGCAACAGGCGAGGATACGGAGCGCCAAATGACCAGCGCAGCAGAAGAACAGCAGGGACTTATGGCGCCCGAACTTCGTTTAACGCCTGGGGAGCGGGAAGTCGTTGCTGCCATTGAAGAAAAAATCAGCAAACATCCCTTTCGCGTGACCCTCCGATTTATCTACCTTGCGAGAACCGAAAAGTATATGAGTGTTGCCAAAGTGCTTCCGATGAGCTATTTTCAACAGTTCAACACAACAAATCTTAATATTTTACGGCCGCTCGAAACCACAAAAGTGTATACAGTTAAAAGTTTTTTCTTTGATAAGCGAAGAGGATACTTGAGACGTCGTCGGCTGTTTAGGCTTTACTCGACGCGCGATACCTTTTACTGGCCAAGACCGGGAGGAAATTTCGTGATGACGAGCGATGAGTTGGCAACGATGTTCCATTTTCCGGGAATAGGCGCCTTCCCTTCGGGAGTAATGCCCCGCGTGGAAACACGAAAAGGAGAAGCTCCTCCGGGATTGCCCACAGAGTAATATATGCAAGAGATTACTTTCTTTGGCGAGACAAATTTTCGGAATATGCGGCGGAAGTTTGGCATTAAGCTCGACGATCGTCGAAGACATTTTTATGCTATTGGAAAAACCGGAATGGGTAAAACCGAAATGTTAAAAAATATGGCAGTACAGGATATGCAGAACGGCCATGGCATGGGTTTTGTGGATCCTCACGGGGAAGCCGTGGAGGAGCTGCTGGATTTTGTTCCCGAAGGACGCGTAAAAGACGTGATCTATTTTAATCCGGCAGATATGAAGTACCCCATTGCGTTTAATGTTATGGAGCAGGTGGAAGCAGAGAATCGGCACATGGTGGCTTCGGGTTTAATGTCAGTATTCAAGAAAATTTGGCCTGATGTGTGGTCAGCGAGAATGGAATATATCTTAAATAATGTAGTGCTCGCGTTGTTGGAATACCCAGATTCCACGCTCTTGGGCATCAATCGTATGTTAGCTGACCCTGAATATCGCAAAGAAGTTGTGGATCACGTGTCAGATCCTGTGGTGAAAACGTTTTGGCTACAAGAATACGCCAGATATACGCAACGCTATGAGGTGGAGGCAACGGCTGCCGTGCAAAACAAGGTAGGACAATTTACATCCAATCCCTTGATCAGAAATATTATTGGGCAAACGAGATCCTCCATTGATATGAGAAAGGCAATGGATGAAAACAAAATTCTTCTCCTCAATATCTCCAAGGGCCGAATTGGAGAAGATAATTCCAAGCTTTTAGGAGGACTCTTAATTACCAAGCTTCAGTTGGCTGCAATGTCGCGTGTGAATGTTCCAGAAGAGCAAAGGAAAGATTTTTTTCTCTATATTGACGAATTTCAGAATTTTGCGACAGAAAGTTTTGTGGGAATTCTTTCTGAAGCAAGAAAATATCGCCTTTCTTTAACTTTGAGCCATCAGTATATTGCGCAATTGGGAGTTGGTATAGAGGCGAAAGTGAAAGACGCGGTATTTGGGAATGTGGGCACTATTGTGAGCTTTCGGGTTGGCGCCGAAGACGCCGAATTTTTAGAGAAAGAATTCTCTCCAGAATTTTTGCAGGGAGATTTTGTGAACTTGGGGAAATATACTATTTATGTGAAGTTATTGATCGATGGCATAGCGTCACGACCGTTTTCTGCAAATACTCTCCCGCCACCTGTTCAACCCGATCGTTCGTTTAGAGAACAGATTATTCAGTTTTCGCGACAGCAATATGCGAGCGCAGTTACGGGGGTAGAAGAGCAGATTATTCAATGGTCTGGAGTGGAAGGGTTGGCGGCACGTCCCCTTCTTCCTCCTTCAGAACCGCAGATTTTGTATGATGCTCGTTGTTCCAATTGCAAGAAAGATACCAAAGTGGTATTTCCTCCAGACGGGAAGAGGCCGGTGTATTGCAAATCTTGTAGAAAAAAGCTCAAGCGCGTTCAAGATAAGTCCTCTGACTCTTCAGCAAAGTCTATTGATAGAGTACAACCTCAAGGCGAGCAGGGGAGAAAGGCAGCGCGCGATACACAAGGGCTGCAGGAAGTTTTAAGGCAAGCTTTGCAAAAAGCGCAACAGAATCCCTCTTTAAAGAAAGAGGAAGATGCCCCTTCGACCCGCTTTACCGCGAGGCGAGCAGGCTCAGGGCAAGCAAAAAATGGAGTACTTGAGCCAGGAAAAACAATTTACTTTGATCGATGACAACTTATGAGATCGATTCGTGATTTTGAACTTGAAGGCAAAAGAGTGTTGCTTCGATGTGATTTAAACGTTCCGTTTGAGGACGGAAAGATTTTAGATGATTTTCGTTTAGAAGAGAGCGTTCCGACAATCCGGTATATATCAGAGCAGAAAGGGCGATGCATCATACTCGCGCACTTTGGAAGGCCCGAGGCAATCCCTCAAAAAGAGTTTAGTTTAGAGCCAATTGCCGAGTGCTTACAAGGGTTAGTAAAAAAAGAGATAAAATTTATCGGAGATTCCATTGGGGAAAAAGTAGAAGAGCAGATAGCAGCAATGAAGATAGGCGATGTTGTGCTTTTGGAAAACGTACGTTTCTATAAGGGAGAAGAAGAAAACGATCCCGCTTTTGCAAAGTTGCTCGCCGGTCTTGGAGAAATATACATTAACGATGCTTTCGGAGTATGCCACAGGGCGCATGCTTCTGTGGTTGGGATTCCGCGATTTCTTTCTTCTGGAGCAGGGTTACTCTTGGAAAAGGAGATTGTCGCTCTTGGGAAAATTTCAGAGTGGCCAGAAAAGCCGCTGATTGTGGTGGTGGGAGGAACAAAAGTAGAGACAAAAGTGAGCTTTTTGGCTGCCATTTCAAAAAATGCAAACGCAATTTTGCTGGGGAATCTTATTTCCAAAGAAGTAAAAGAAAAAGGGTTACAAGTTGCCGAGAACACAGAATTGGTATACGCAATAGATGGGATAGACGGCGATTTTGACTTGGGACCAGAAACGATCAGGGTGTTTCAAGAAAAAATTCAGGGCGCAAAAACGATTTTCTGGGCAGGACCCTTGGGAAGAATAGAAGAACAGCAATACGAGAATGGATCGTTGGCGATCGCAAACGCGATTATCCAAAGCGGTGCGTTTGCGATTGCCGGCGGCGGAGATTTGGCCGGATTTTTGGGAAAGCATGGATTGCGCGAAAAGTTTGACCATGTTTCCACAGGCGGCGGCGCCATGCTCGCCTTTTTGTCAGGCGAAAAACTCCCCGGCCTCGAAGCGCTGAACAAGTGAAAAAGTCTATGCAGTCTTTCATTTCGAGGCACATCAAGGGGAAAACATTAATTATGATCGATGCGGCGAATCTGGAAAGTTCCGTGAAAGATCTTGGCTGGTGGGTTGATTATGCTAAGTTGCGTGAATTATTCGATGGCGACAATCTTCACGATATCCGATTTTATTCCGTACACCATAATACAGAGAACCAGAATCAATTCTTTACATTTTTGAAACGTCATGGCTATACTCTTATTACAAAGCCATTAAAAATTATTAAACAGAGAGATATTGAAGCGGGAGACATTCGAAAAGCAAACTTTGTTGCCAAAGAGTTAATAGAAACAAGCGACAAGTATATTGACTTGAAGAAATTACAGCCGTTCATTGAGCGAAAAAGGCAAAACAAAAGCCCGTCTTTTCCAACGGGCGGTTGATGACGGAGTTGCCCTCCGCATTTCTATGGTATCATAGGGGGAAGGGTAATGTCAAGAGCAATCGTATGAATTTCTTTCAAGATTTCAAAACCGAAATCAAACTATTTTTGATTGTCGTTTTCATCGCCGTCGCTGTTTCCGTGGGTGGGATTTTGTTGCTGAAGGGCAGTGCAGCCTGGATTAGTCGTCCAAACTCCTCCGCCACCCGCGCCTTCACCGCAACCTGAATCTGTAGATACCAGCAATTGGCATACCTACCGCTCCGACGAGTTTGGGTTTGAGTTTCAGTATCCCAAAGTTTTTGCAGAAGATCCGCAATGCAGAGTAAAAGAGCTTGAAAATGGAGTTAGGGTCGGTTCTCGTATTGATATATTGGCGTTCGCGACGCGGGCGGTCTAACCCTCTCTGAGTATGTTGCGCGAGATTTTACAACCGAAGGTCTTTTCGAAGTGGGCAAAGTCAATACAGCAATAGACGAGAAAGAAGCAATCGCAATTTCGTATCATATTCAGGGTTTTGGACGACTAGGGACGGTAACGTATGTAGTCAACAGAGGAAATGTTTATATATTGGCATTTCTTGCAGGTGGTGAGTGCCCCGCGGCTTACAAGTATGACATAAGTGAGCTTTATGTACTTACTCAAATCCTCTCCACATTTCGGTTTGCGGAGTAACCATGCCAGTTTTTGACATTGGGGAAGGGAAAGTTTATGATAGACACATGGCCAAAAGAGATGGAATAAAGACAATTGAGATGCCAGAGCGCGTCGTAGACTCTATGGTAGAGGCTTATCGGAAGTGGGAGGAATTTCGCGATGAATTCGAGGGCTTTGTTTTCTCTTGTGACCACGAATTTATCAAGAAAATGAGAAAAGCAAGAAAGGAGGATTTGGGAGGGAAAGTTCGAAGTCTCGCGGAACTGAAGCGTGAATTATGACCTTATGTATGAAATTCGGACTACTCCTACGTTTGACGCAGATATCAAGAAACTTGATCGCCCAATAGCAAAAGAATTATTGAAAAAGTAGAACAGCTTGCTCAAAAGCCAGAACTTTTACGCCATTACTTAAAGTATATGCCAGAGGATCTCGCCCATCTCCAAAAATACCGGGTAGGTGATTGGCGAGTTTTGTTTTTGGTAAATCACCAGGAAAGGGAATTAACGCTTTACGGCATTGAACATCGGAGCAGAGTATATAAACGCTTCCGAAGGTAGATATGTTTCAAAATTTCAAACCCGAAATCAAACTATTTCTTCTTGTCGTGGCATTCATCGCCGTCGTTGTTTCCGTCGCCGGGATTTTGGTGTTGCAAAAATCTATCAGTCGAGAAAATCCCTTGTCAGTTTTACCGGTAATGAGGCTTGAACATCAAGGGAAAACATATGATGGAGTGCAAGGAAGTTATTGCTGGCCAGTTCCAGTCAGCGAGAAAGCGGGCGGCGCGATCTGCGTAGACAAGTTGTTTCCCCAGTCTTCAGAAACGATCACGGTGAGACAGGGAGATGAGCTTGTACTATCAATCGATGCCGCAAAACCTCCGCAAACTCTTACTGCTTCGACATTGGCATATCCTGATCAGCCTCCTGGTAAAACATTCTCTCTTGGCAGCGAGTTAACTCAATCGTTTCAAATTGATCATCCTGTTGATACCTATTTCCTTTTACTATTTGGTACTTGGGAGGAGGGGGATATCAGTTATGGATTTAAGATAGATGTGCAGCCTCAACAGGTAAGCACGCCAGTTGATACCTCCGGGCCTGCCCCAAATTCCTCGACTCCGCTCGTGATAAACTCCATGGAAGGGTGGCAAACCTATAGTAATGGTGAGTTTGGATTTGAGGTGAACTATCCAGCAAATCTTATGATTATTGAACCTCGTGGATATGCAGGAATTGTTTCTCCGAAGTATACTTCTTGCGAAGAAGGAACGATTCTAGTGCAAGAGATTAATATAACCTTTGTTCCAAGAGAAGGGAAAAGTTACAAAGATATATGGGAAACAACGTTTACTTTTCCATTTGAAGAAGGATACTATGATGGGAGTGAACTTATAGGAGGGAAGAAAGCGTACTATACTTTTCTAGGCTCTGGGATACTCGAAAGAAAAGTTTATTTAGTACCCCAATCTCACAATAGAGCTCTCCAAATTGATGTGCACACTCGGAAGGGCCTTTCAGAATGCGAGTCTAATTTTTTATCTACCGATCTGGTGGTTGATTTTATCGATCAAATCCTCGCCACGTTTCGGTTTGCCCCCACGACTAATTAACAAATTAGCTGTGGGGGTTTGTGGAATGAGAGTTGACAAAAGTTTATCGTAAGATAAACTTAAAATATATGGAAAATATTGTTGGTTTGAAAGACCTGCGCCAAAACATTGAGAAATATGCAACTCGCGTGAGAAAAGGTGAAAGTTTAATTGTGGTACGGCGCTCCAAGCCTCTCTTTCGTATTTCTCCTGTTCAGGAGGGAGAATGGGAAGAAGTGATTGATTTCACAAAGATTCGGAAAGGAGGTATTTCGCTCAAAGAACTCATCTCTCGGTTGTAACTCATGGATAAGATCGAGAAGGCTTTCCGGAAACTAAGTGAAAAAGAACGAAGAATAGTTAAAGAGATTCTCTTGAAATTAGAGAAAGGAGATGTTTCGAGTCTTGATGCGAAGAAGCTGAAAACTCGTGGCGATATTTTTCGAGTTCGGAAGGGAGATATTCGAATCATTTACCGCAAAGGCAATGCCAAACAAGAAATTTTTATACTTGCTATTGAGCGGCGATCAGAAAAAACGTATCGTGATTTCTCATGAATTTTAATCTCAAAGATCCCCGAACAAATTGGAAATTCGTTGCGATTGTAGTGGTTTTGGGTTTGGCTGTCGGAGGTTTAATTGTATGGTACACAAACTCTATACCCAGAGGATTACCCTCGATCAATAGCTCAAAGTCTACTCCAATACCTCAACCACAAATCGATACCTCCAGTTGGCAAACCTACCGCTCCGACGAGTTTGGCTTTGAGGTAAGGTATCCAAGTTCACTTGAGTTGGAGCAAGAAGCTGATCGTATAACTCTTCGGCATGAGGTGCAATATTCAAATGCACATCCTTGTAGTGCTATTGAGCAATTTGAGGCTCTTGAAATGTTAGAGGATTTTCGTATGTCGATAGAAGTCTTACCTAAAGACTATGGAGACGCATTTCGTGATGGAGATTTACCAGAACCCTTTTCCGGTTGGGAGGATCCATCCTCTGATGAACTAGCAGTGTCAATAGGACCACTAAACGGATATGGATTCTGGCTTGGAAACCATGGTTGTGGAAGCTGGATATACGTATTTCCTGTTTCTCCGGAAAGAACCTTTGTAGTAAGAAGATTGACCCTTCCCGCTTCAGATTCTTTTTATCTTGATAAAGGTGAAGAGATTTTCGAGCAAATCCTCTCCACGTTTCGGTTTGTCCCATAAAATCGTTATTCGTATAAATTCGTAATTCGTAGGGTCATGAAAATCAAGAATCTTACAAAAGCGGCGAATAGGATCAAGAAAGCGATTGCGCAGAAAGAGCGCATTGTTTTGTACGGCGACGCGGATTTGGATGGCGTTACATCTGTTTTGATAGCACAAGAGGCGGTCAAAAGTTTAGGAGGAAATATCGTGGCGTATTACTTTCCAGAGCGCGAGAAAGAAGGGTATGGAGTAACGCCCAAAGCATTGGAACGTCTCAAGCAATATGTTCCCGGTTTGTTGGTTACATTTGATTTGGGGATTTCAAATTTCAAAGAGATTCCCATGGCAAAAAAACTTGGTTTTGACGTGATTGTGGTGGATCATCACAAAGTGTTAGATAAACTGCCCCAGGCAGATATTATTGTGGATCCCAAGCAACCGGGCGACAGGTATCCTTTCAAAGAGTTCGCCGCTTGCGGATTGTCTTTGCAGCTTGCAAAAGCGATACTCGGGAAAAATCTTTCCGACGCTTTGTACCAAAGTATGGTAGAGTTGGCGGCTTTGGGCACCATAGCAGATATGATGGTTCGTGAGCAGGATAATGTGAAAATTATTCAAGATGGCCTTGATGCCATTTCCTATTCCTGGAGGCCGGGCATACGGGCATTTTTAGAGTCTGACATTTTTGGAAGTGACGCGCGCCTCGAAGATAAGGTACAGCAGATGATTTCCATACTCAATGTTCGTGACACAAAGAACCGCGAACCTGGCGCGTTCAGACTTCTTTTGTGTCCTTCTTTGCAGAAAGCTAGGCTGATGGTAGAAGATTTTGCAGAGAAAAATAAAATTCGCAGAGAACAGATTAATTGGGCAGCAGACGAAGTCAGAACCCGCATCTTTCACAAAAAAGAGGATTCTTTGGTGTTTGAAGGTTCAGAGCACTTTGAGTTTGAGCTTTTAGGGGCAGCGGCCTCTATCATTTCGCAAGAAACCCAGAAGCCAGCCTTTATTTTTAAGAAAAGCAAAAAAGGTATTTTGGGGAGCGTGAGAGCGCCTTTAGGATATGATACGGTAAAGGCAATGCAGCACTGCGACCAATTTCTTGAAACCTACGGGGGGCATCCGCAAGCTTCTGGGTTTCAGACGAGCCCGGAAAAAGAAAAAGATCTTATGATGTGCTTACTCGAATATTTCCAAAAGAATAAGTAACACATGAAAAAGTTTGTTATTCATTCAGATGGGGGGGCGAGGGGAAATCCAGGGCCTGCTGCTATTGGCGCTGTTATTGAAGACGAGCACGGAAAAATATTGAAAGAGATTTCAGAATATATTGGGGAGACTACCAACAATGGAGCAGAATATCGGGCGGTTATTGCCGGGCTCAAAAAATTAAAAGCGCTCATCGGCAAGGCAGAGGCGAAAAAATCGCAGGTTCAGGTTTTGGCGGATTCTGAACTTTTGGTGAGGCAAATGAACGGCGAATATAAAATTGAGCACGCAAACATCCAAAAGTTTTTTTTGGAGCTTTGGAATCTCAAAATCGATTTTGGCAAAGTAACGTTTCAGGCTATCCCGCGCGAGCAAAACAAAGCCGCCGACCGGCTCGTCAACCAAGCCTTAGATTCTCACACAAAACCCCAAACGCTTTTTGCTTGACAAAGCGTTAGAATGTAAGGTAGAATAAAAATGCCAAAGTAGGCAGATAATCGCCCCGAGCGACCCGCCAGTTGGCGGGGAGTCGAGGGGAGGAAAGTCCGAACACTTACGCTCTGAATATTTCAGAGGTTAAAAGGGTAGCGGGTAATACCCGTCTGGCGCAAGCCAAGAGGTGCGAACAGTGACGCCAAACATCGAAAGATGCGAGGCGCCCTCCGAAGCTCCGTAAGGAGCAAAAGAGGGCGAATCCCGAAAGTAATTTCGGGGGTGAAACGGCCAAATCCTTACTTGTGTGCAAGAGTAAACCAGGAGATCTGCTTTCATGTAGAACTTCTGTGAAAAGTAGCTCGCTTGACCCGTCTGGTAACAGACGAGGCAGATAGATGATTATCGCTCCTTGAATCGCAAGATTGAGGAGTACAGAATTCGGCTTATACGCCTACTTTCGACCCCCGCCAGGTACAGTCCTGTACCTGGCGGGGTTTATTTTTTAGAAAAATTGAGATAGAATAGACAGATGACTCTCTCTCAATTGTTCAATGCTCAAACCAAAACCATAGCTTTTGCAGCGGGGCTTTTGGTTATGTCTTCTTTCATAAGCAGAGTACTCGGGATTGTGCGTTCCGGATTGCTCTCTTTGCAGTTCGGAGCAGGAGAGACCACCGACATTTATCTTGCCGCTTTTCGCATCCCTGATTTTATCTACGGGATTCTCATTATGGGCGGAATCTCCACTGTTTTCCTTCCCTTGTTTTCTGATTTTTTTCAAAAGCAGGACAAAGAAGCATGGCGCTTCACCAACAATCTCTTACACATTCTTGTGATGACTCTCGTGGTTCTTTCTGGCATTGCGTTTCTTCTTGCGCCTTGGCTTGTAAAACTGGTGGCGCCTGGGTTTTCGCCAGAACAGCAGGAAGTTACCGCAGGTCTCACAAGGCTTATGCTTTTGAGCCCTTTGTTCTTGGGAGTTTCGTCCATTTTTTCCGGAATGCTTCAGTATTTCGGAAAATTTTTTGCATATTCACTAGCTCCCATTTTCTATAATCTTGGTATAATAGCAGGCATTCTGTTTTTAGCGCCTGTTTTTGGAATTTGGGGTTTGGGATTTGGGGTGGTGGCAGGTGCGTTTCTCCACGTTGCGATTCAAATACCCGCGGCCTTGAGCTCCGGATTCAGATGGCAGCCTTTATTTGACTGGAAAGATCAGGCAATGAGCAAAGTATTGCGCTTGGCGATTCCAAGAACATTTGCCGCGGCCGGTCTCCATATAAACTTGATTGTGGTAACTGCTTTAGCTTCCTTAATTTCCACAGGCAGCATCACGATTTTTACTTTTGCAAACGACATCCAGTATTTTCCCATAGGTTTGATAGGCGCTTCTTTTGCGTTGGCAGCTTTCCCTTCGCTTTCTCGTTTGTTCGCAGAACACAAATTGGAGCTATTTAGAGAAGCGTTTGGGAATACGGTGAGACAGGTTTTCTTTTTGGTAGTGCCCATTTCTTTGCTGGCCTTTCTTCTTCGGGCACAGATTGTGCGTTTGGTATACGGCGTAGGGAGTAAATTCACGTGGGACGATACGCGCCTAACCGCTGCCGCCCTTGGAATCTTTGCGTTCGGAATTCTTTTTCAAGCGTTTATTCCTTTTTTGGCGCGCACGTTCTTTGCCATGCAAAACACCAAAACGCCCACTGTCATTAGCATAGCTTCGGTTGCCTTTAATATTTTTCTAGCTTTATTTCTTGTGAATATTCTTGCAATGCCCAATATACTTTTCAATTCCTTGGTTTCTGGTTTGAAACTTCAGGGTATCGCAGATATCCGTATATTGGCGCTTCCTTTGGCTTTGACGTTTTCTGGCGTCGCGCAGGCAGCACTTCTTTTCTTATGTTTGCAAAAGTACGTGAAAGAAACTCTACAAAAAGATTTGTATCTTTCATTGCTCAAAACGGGAATTGCCTCCTCGGTGCTGGCAGTAGTTACTTATGGCATATTACAGGTTTACGGAGGAGTATTTCCTCTCACTACCTATGAAGAAGTTCTCGGCCAATTTGTCCTCGCCTCCTTAGGTGGTTGTATCGCGTATATCTCCTCTACTTTCTTCCTTAAATCTCCTGAAATGATATATTTTTGGCAAGCATTGCAAGCAAAAATCTATGGCAAATAACATCAGAAATTTTGTCATAATCGCGCATGTGGATCATGGCAAGTCAACGCTGGCAGATCGGTTTTTGGAATTGACGGGAGCTGTTGAGAAAAGATTGATGAAAGAACAATTTTTAGATCAAATGGAATTGGAACGAGAAAAGGGGATTACGATAAAACTTCAGCCCGTAAGAATGCTTTGGCAGGAATTCATTCTAAACCTCATTGACACGCCCGGGCATGCGGATTTTAGCTACGAAGTTTCGCGCTCCTTAGCTGCTGTGGAAGGGGCAATTTTGCTTGTAGATGCGACCAAAGGAATACAGGCGCAAACATTGGCAAATCTCAAGCTCGCACAAGAAGAAGGGCTTACCATTATTCCAGCCATAAACAAAATTGATCTGCCATCCGCAAGGATACAAGAGGTTTCACGTTCTCTATCAGACTTGCTCAACATAGATGAAAGCGAGACTTTTCATATTTCTGCCAAAACCGGACAAAACGTGGAGAGTTTGCTGCAGGCAGTGATCATGCGCGTTCCTGCTGCGAGAGAAGAAGTTGCAAAACCTTTGCGCGCCTTGGTGTTTGATTCGCATTTCGACGCATTCAGGGGGGTGGTGGCGTACGTGCGCTTGATGGAAGGCCGGATACAAACAAACGACTCATTGTTTTTGAAAGCTTCTCGAGAAAAAGGAATTGCAAAGGAAGTTGGGCATTTTAACCCTCAAGAAGTTCCCGATGAAGCATTGCAAGCGGGCCAGATTGGATATATAGCCACCGGCTTGAAAGAACCCGGTATGGTGCGCATTGGTGATACCATTACGCTTGCGCAAACCTCTCAAGTTGAGCCATTGGAAGGCTACGCTCCATCCAAGCCCGTAGTATTCGTGAGTTTTTATCCACAAAATCCGCAAGATTTCGATGTATTGAAAGACGCCATTGCAAAGTTAAAACTCAACGATCCTTCGTTTGAGTACGAGCCAGAATCGCACGAAGCCTTGGGCAGGGGATTCCGTTGCGGGTTTTTGGGTGTGCTTCACTCTGAAATTATTTCAGAGCGTTTGCAACGAGAATATGAAGTATCTTTGGTTATTTCACGGCCGTCGGTTGAGTTTAAGATTATTGATTTGAAAGGCAAAGAACTTTCGATTAAAACCGCGGCAGAATGGCCCGAAGAACATACCTTTCAGTCTGTAAAAGAGCCATGGGTGTGGTTAGAGATTGTAACGCCTGTCTCATATTATTCTCAAGTAGTGCAATTGTTAGCACAGCTGGAAGGTAAGTTGTTGGAAACAAACAATCTTTCTGAACACTCGCTTTCAGTGATTTTTGAAACACCGCTTCGGGAAATTGTGATTGATTTTTACGACAAGCTCAAAAGTGCCACTCAAGGCATGGCTTCCATGGATTATCAAGTTGTAGACTGGCGGCCGGCAAATTTGGTAAAGCTCGAAATTCATATTGCAGGTAAGAAAGAAGAGGCGTTTTCAGAGGTTGTTGCTCAAGATAAGGCGTTTCGCGATGGCAAGAAGCTCACTGAAAAATTAAAAGAATTGCTGCCGCCCCAGCTGTTTGCCGTGCCTATTCAGGCAGTTGTAGAGGGAAAGGTAATTGCGAGAGAAACCATAAAAGCGCGTCGCCGCGATGTTACTGCTCCGCTCTATGGAGGCGACGTGACGCGCAAAAGAAAGCTACTCGAAAAACAAAAGAAAGGCAAAAAAGAACTCGCCGAGAAAGCTCGTGTGCACATTCCTTCCAAAGTCTTCCTCGATGTCTTCAGGTCTTGAGAGAATCGCTATTTTTCCGTATAATGCGGATAGGTTAAAAGAGGGGGGCTAAGAGAAAGCCGAACATGCTCAAAACGATGAGCGAAACAAGAAAAATCCAGATTCCGCGAATGATGGTTTTTGACTTCATAGTATCGCTCGAATGTATGAATTTTTCTCGCGCCTTACCCCATCCTTTTAGGACGGGGCCCTACGCGTCTCAAAAAGATTTATACATTCTCGCTTTCTTATGATAACAAGAAATTCCAAATTTGGCAAAAAAAAGAAACGGCTGTATGAAAACGTAGTTGCATCTGCGGTGTTTGTAGTTATATTCTTCGGTATTATGGGATTTTTCGTTTATCAAAATGTGAAAATGGGGCAAAAACGTTCTGCGCTGGAAGATAGGTTGCAGGAGTTGCAGGCGCAGATGAACGAGCTTTCGACGCAACGGGAAACATTGGAAGCCAATATTGCGAACACACAAACCAAAGAGTATGAGGAAAAAGTGTTGCGCGAGCAGGGGTTATATAAGAAAGAGGGAGAGCAGGTGGTAACAGTTCTGCCTCCAGAAGTTGCGACAGAATCAGTTAATCCAGAGGAAACGAAAAAGGCAAAAAAATGGTGGAATCCATGGACGTGGTAGTGTGCGAGAGTAGCACAGTGGCAGTGCGTTGGCTTCCCAAGCCAGTTACGCGGGTTCGATTCCCGTCTCTCGCTCCGATATGCCGGAGTAACTCAGTGGTAGAGTAGCTGTTTCGTAAACAGCAAGTCGCGAGTTCGAATCTCGCCTCCGGCTCCAAGATTTGTATAGTAGTTTTGTATTGTGAGGAAGCACGGATTTTTCACTTTGTCATTTATTTTAGTGATTGAAATTTTCATCGGATATGGGATGGTTTTTGCGTTGCAGCCCACGCCTGCATCAGAGACCGAGTCGAAGCCCGACTTCTTTACCGTTGAAGTCGGGCTTCCTCCCGCTCCCGAACCGCCTTCTCCAGTACCCGAACCTTTGCCTCCCCCCGTTCCTATACCTGTTCCTGTGCCACCTCCGTTACCGATCGTGATCCGAAACATTGAACTCACGCCGCAAGGACAGCTCGCAAATCCGCCCGAAGTTATCAAAGCGGTATATCTCACAAGCTGGTCTGGAGGATCCCAGAGGATGATTGACTATGTAATAAATTTGGCGAGGACGACCGAACTGAACGCGGTGGTTATTGATATTAAGGATTTCTCTGGCGAGGTTGCATACAAAACCGATGTGCCGGAAGTTAAGCAATACGGAGCCGAGCGCATAAAAATTTTGAATATCGAGCCGCTCTTAAAAAAACTGCATGAACAGGGTTTGTATGTTATTGCAAGGGTTACGGTGTTCCAGGATCCCGTGCTGGTAAAAGCTCGCCCCGACCTTGCGGTGCAAAGTATTGCAAAAGAAGGGGAGTGGACTGACCACAAAGGATTGGGCTGGATTGATCCTGCCTCTCAAGAGGCGTGGAACTACACCGTGGCAATCGCCAGAGATGCCTCAAGTAGGGGATTTGATGAAATAAACTTTGATTACGTGCGCTTTCCTTCAGACGGCGATTTGAAAGACATGAAGTTTCCATTTTGGGATGGACAAATGCCGAGAAAACAAATTATGCAAACCTTTTTTTCTTATCTTAAGGCAAATCTTCTCGATGTAACAATTTCTGCAGATTTGTTTGGGCTTTCGACTTCAAGTAGAGATGACCTTGGCATTGGGCAGATTATTGAAGACGCCTACGAATACTTTGATTATGTGTACCCTATGGTATATCCTTCGCACTATGCTCAAGGGTATCAAGGATATCCAAAACCGGCAGAGTATCCGTATGAAGTGGTGAATTATTCTATGGCAAGCGCGCAAGCGCGCTTAGAAATACTGAAGCTGGCAAACCCGGGAAAGCGGTTTGCAAGATTGCGTCCTTGGCTGCAGGACTTTGATTTGGGAGCAGAATACGACACTCAAATGGTGCAGGCCCAAGTACAGGCAACGCAGGACGCGCTTGGCAATGCATTTGCAGGATTTCTTTTATGGGCTCCCACAAATCGATACACGACAGAAGCGTTAAATCCCTTTGTCTTCGACAAGGTGGGCTACCAAAATCGCTTCCGTACGACCGTTCCAAATCCGTAATCGGCGTCAACAAGTGACTGTCTTATATTTTACGTATATACGTAATTTGTAAGACAATTTGATGATCTCTTAAAATCCACATACGTAATAGGTAAGAAGAGGATGTTCAATTCACGATTTCTTTAGCGGATCGAACGCCGCACAAAATTCAAGAGGCCTCGATATGTCGAGAAGATTCTCTTGTCCTGCATCACGAGTTCATCGAACCGACAAAACAGTATGCCGATCTGGTGCTGAATACTGAGAGTTTTTCGTTGAATGAGTGTTGCGAAGCAGTACTCCAACGCCTCAAAATTTTGAAACGTGTACACGATTGAATTGTTGAAGTTTTTGGCAATTTTTGTATAATAACCATATGGCAGATATTTCGACACAACTTGAAGATTTAGAGAAGAAACTCCGCTATCTGGCGGACTGTCTTTGACATTGCAGAAAAGAAAGACAAAATAGAGGCGCTCGAAAAAGAATCAGAGAAACCCGAGTTTTGGCAGGATCCTGAAACTTCTGGCAAGCTAAGCAAAGAACTTGCAGGCTTGAAAGAAGAGGTGCAAGAATTTGAGCAACTTCAAAAAGAGTTTGCTGATTTAAAAGAGCTTGTAAAACTTTCAGAAAATGATACGGATGCCGGGGCCGAACTTCCCGCGGCGCTTGAGTCTTTGCAGAAAAGAGTTGCAAAACAAGAAATCATCACATTCCTTTCAGGCAAATACGATAGGGCAAATGCTATTCTCACCATTACTGCGGGAGCGGGCGGCCAGGATGCGCAAGACTGGGCTGCGATGTTGCAGAGGATGTATGAACGCTATTGCGACAGGAAAGGATGGCGGGTACAAATTATCCATCAATCGTTTGGGGAACCGGGACCCGAAGGGAGAATCGGTGCAAAGCAGGTTTCCCTGGAAATTACGGGTTCTTATGCCTACGGCTTGCTCAAAAAAGAAACAGGAGTACATCGCTTAGTTCGCATATCACCATTTTCCGCAAAATCATTGCGCCACACCTCTTTTGCAGCAGTAGAGGTTTTACCGGAAATAAACATAAAAGAAGAAAAAGAGATTGACTTAAAACCCGATGATCTGCAGTTTGATTTTTATCGGGCATCAGGACCCGGCGGTCAGAATGTGAACAAAAGGGAAACAGCAGTTCGCGTAACGCACCTTCCCACGGGAATTATTGTAAGTTCGCAGACGCAGCGTTCCCAGCAACAAAACAAAGAAAAAGTTTTGCAGGTTCTTGCGGCTAAATTGTATCAGCTGCGAGCAAAAGAACGCAAGAAAGAATTGGGAAAACTCAAAGGCGAGCAAGCTCAAATTGAGTGGGGGAGTCAAATTCGTTCTTATGTGCTGCATCCTTATTCTATGGTAAAGGATTTGCGAACCCAACTTGAAACTTCGGATGTAGAATCCTTTCTCGACGGAGATTTGGAAGCATTTATAGATGCTGCCCTTCGACTTCGCTCAGGGTAAAAAAAATGATTTCGTATCGCAATGTTACCAAAATTTATCCCGATAAAAGCGTAGCCTTGCAGAACATCACGTTTGATGTCGGAAAAGGGGAGTTTGTTTCGGTTGTGGGAAAGTCAGGAGCAGGGAAGACCACGCTTTTAAAACTTCTGCTCGCAGAAGAACGCCCCACGCAAGGGGAGGTGCTGTTTGATCAGCTTGCCGTGCATGAGCTTTCCTCTTCCCACCTTCCGCAGTTGCGAAGAAGCATTGGAATGGTTTTTCAAGACTACAAACTCTTACAATCCAAAACCGCGTATGAAAATGTTGCATACGTAATGGAAGTAATGGGTTTGGACGAGGAAACCATTCAAAGAGATGTAAAAGAGGTATTGGAGATCGTGGGGCTTTCTGAACGCGCCAGCCATTATCCCTCCCAGCTTTCGGGGGGCGAGAAGCAGCGGGTGGCAATTGCCCGCGCTTTGATTCACCGCCCGAGCTGCATTGTGGCAGACGAACCCACCGGGAATTTAGATCCCTATCATACGCGCGATATCGTGCGTTTGCTTGTGAAAATAAACGAGCTCGGAACAACGGTGCTCTTGGCAACTCACAATAAAGAAATCGTGAATCGACTGGGGCGTCGGGTTTTAACGCTCGTCGAAGGCAAGCTTGTGCGCGACGAGAAAGAAGGCAAATTTATTGTAATGTAACGTATGTTCACCAATTTCAAACGTATTGTGCATTCAGGTTTTGAGAAATTTTCACGCGATCAAAGCTCCACCGGAGCCGCTCTCGTGGTGATGACAATTGTGCTTTTCCTTGTGAGCTGTCTTTTTATTCTTCAGGGGATGAGCGCATTTATTGTCGCGAAACTCCAGGAAGGCGTGGATGTGAGCGCTTATTTTGAAGATACGGTTGGCGAAAAAGAAATTTTTGAGGTTCGACAGCAACTTCTAGCTTCAAAAGAGGTGGCCGAGGTGGAATACGTTTCCAAAGAAGAAGCGTTGCGTAGATTTATTGAAGTATATCAGGGAAATGAGGCGATTTTAGCCCCTCTGGACGCTCTTGGAAGAAACCCCTTGCGCGCGCATCTCAATGTGAAGGCGTACAACCCAGATGAGTATGCGAAAATCGCAGAGATGCTTTCAAAAGAGGAGTTTGCCTCTGTGATTGCAGAGGTTGATTTTCACGCTCGCGCGCCCGTGATCGAGACAGTCAACCTTATTGCTTCAGGTATCCGCGCGGGAGTGTTGGTTATAATCATTGCGTTGTCTGCCATTGCGGTGCTGGTGGCGTTCAACACGATTCGCGTAACCATTTATAACTCCAAAGAAGAAATTGAAATCATGCGTTTGGTGGGCGCTTCCAACTGGTTTATCCGCGGACCCTTTCTTGTGCAGGGAGTGCTGGTGGGAGTGGCGGCAAGTTTGGGAACGCTCGTATTTCTCTTTGTTTTGAGCTTTTTCGGAGGCGATCAATTGCGATCTTTTAGCGGGTTTGATGTTTTTTCGTTTATCCTCGCGCAACTTTTTTGGCTATTGCTTCTTTTACTCGCGGTGGGCATTGGCTTGGGCGTGCTCTCCGCAGCCATTGCAATCAACCGCTATTTGAGGGCGTAACGTTGACGTTGAGGCAGAAAAAGTGGTAAAAAAAATGATGCCCAACAAGATTGGGTAAATTCCAGACGGGAGGTGTTGCCCAATGGCCACTTTAATGGAACGGATTCAGGAGCTGGTTGCTGATAAGTTAGGAGTAGATGCTTCTGCAGTGGTGCCAGGGGCGTCGTTCGCAGGAAACTTGAACGCGGACTCGCTCGACCTCGTCGAGCTCATTATGGAATTTGAAGAGGCATTTGGTACTCGTCAAAATCCCATTGAGATTTCCGACGAGGAAGCCGAGAAGATCACAACGGTGGGAGAAGCGTACAAATTTCTCGTATCGAAGGGAATCTTTGATGACGGGAGCATCAATCAGAATTTCCCGGCGCCGCAACAGGGCGTTCCCCAGCCCAACTCGTAGGTTGTCGCTGCGAACTACAAGTGGCGTGTCCAATTGAACACGCCACTTTCTTATTGAATTTTGAGTGAAAATTCGGTATACTGTCAGTGCAATAGAAATCCTTGCGGGGTCGTCTAGCGGTAGGACCGCAGCCTCTGGAGCTGTGTACCTTGGTTCGAATCCAAGCCCCGCAGCCAAGGTTGGAAGTATCGAGGAGACCGAGACCCTTACGGGTTTCGTGAACCCGACCGAAATCCATTAAACTCTGTGCATTTCAAATTATACAGATATAAGGCATCACAACTCTTAAAGAAAAGTAGTAAAAATTGGAGATATGTAATTGAAGTAGTGTAATAAAAATTCGCCCTGCACCATCTGGCACAAGGCGAATTTTGTAGGAGATCCAACCCGAACCTTACGGATCGGCTTTTGGTTTGTCTCTCTTCTCCCATGGAAATCCCTTTTCCCATGGGAAGACTGGGAGAAACACTGTTCCTCCCAAGCCTCCTGCGACAACTAGTACTATAGCGAGGACTATTATGTCAGGCCAAATATCCATCGTGAAGCACCTCGTTTCTGAAGATTCTACTTCAAACATACCACGTATCCCTATAACCCTCAAGTACACGAACTTACTCCTTTGCGCTAAAATGACCCCGACCGATAGGGGTACACGAGACACCCCCAGAAAGCTCCGAAATCCCTCTTAAACCCTCGGTTCTAGACCGAGGTACACAGCCCTTCTTCGCACTTTGTGCTCATCAGGGCCTTCGGCCTGAATATAAATAAAAAGAAGGAGGCACTGAGGAGCGAAGCGACGAAGTGATATAATAAAAATATGTCATACGTCACTTATATCCTTGAATGTGCCGATAGTTCTTTCTATGTCGGTTGCACTAATAATCTTAAGAAACGCCTAAAACAGCACAATGACTCCAAATGGGGTGCGCATTATACTAAAATTCACAGGCCGGTAACCTTAAAATACTCAGAAGAATTTAAGACATTAGTTGAAGCTAGGAGACGCGAGGCCGAAATCAAAGGCTGGCGTCGCGAGAAGAAGATAAATTTGATTAATTTGCAGAAAATTGCTTTATAATGGTACAATAGACGTATATGGCACTCACGAAATCAGAGCAAAATTTAAAGAAGGGAGACAAGGCGCCTGATTTTCAACTGCAGGGGATTGACGGCAAATTATATTCGCTTGCAGATTTTACCGATAAAGAAGGATTGCTTGTAATGTTTATGTGCAACCACTGCCCGTATGTGCAGGCAAAGTTGCCTGCGATTATTGAGCTTTATAAAAAGTTTGGAGAGCAAATAGGTTTTATTGGAGTCAATAGCAATGACCCTGCATACCCTGACGAAGGTATGGAAAATATGAAAACATTTGGCAAAGAGCGGGGGATCGAGTTTCCCTATGTACTCGACGACTCACAAGAAACTGCGAAAGCGTATGGCGCAACATGCACGCCAGATCCATTTTTGTTTGACAAGAACCAAGAACTTGTGTTTCATGGTAGAGTCAACGATGCCATGGAACCTGGCGATTCGCCAAAGGAACATACTATGGAAATGAAAATCTCGCAATTGCTCAAAGGAGAAGAAATTCCAGATGAGTTCAAGCCTTCTATGGGTTGTTCTATTAAGTGGATTACGAGGGCTTGACAAGCTTTTTTGGTTCGGCTATACTGTCGAGCAAGGAGGTGGAATTATGATTCCAAAATCAAAGTTCCCCCTACTTAACCCCTCGGCGTTAACCTAGGCTAGGAAAACGACCTAACGTTGAGGGGCTCGCAAAGTCGCGTCTTTGTGCAATCTGTTGGAGCCTACGTGGCTCTTAAGGAGAACTGTTCCCTCCGGGGACAGAAAGTCGCAAAGCGTGACAGGGCAGGGTGCGTACGGCGGATGCTGGCGCACCCTTTTACTTCTTGAAAAAAAGAAAAGATCTGCCACGTGGCAGATCTTTTGTTGTTGCTACGTTAATTTGCTGGCACATTGAGAGTGTCAACAAAGAAAGTAGCTTTGGAGAGAAGGGTAAGGAATAATTCCTCCAATGCGTTGAGAACATCTGGAAGGAAGATTCCTAAAACTATGAGGATTACGGCAAAACCTATTGCTGCTCCCATATTGTGCTATAAATTCACGATCGTGAATTTATAGCACAGTTTATATTTGTTTGGCATTGACTGCTATTTCAACTCTCAAGGAAAACAATTATCATAGAATAATGCCAGAGAAAATAAAATCTCAATTTGCTTTTAAGTCCGAAGAGACAAAGCAACTTCTTGAGAAAATGGTTGTTGAAAAGCGGCAAGCCGTGTTCCAGCGGTTTCCTTTGCTTTTTACGTTGCTTGGCGCGTTTGGTTTGGTGGCAACATTGCATGGCTTTGAAGGTTTAATGGATCGCATCGGGCTCTCGGGAAATCCTTTGCTGCTTCTTGTTCTTGGCATCGGCATTCTCATTTTTACCGGCACTCTCTACAAAAAGCTGGACGGCTAGAGAATTCGTCCGCGAGTTTGACAGAAAAGCTTCTTTTGTGTATACTAATTTTTGGGAGGTTAGATATGACGATAAGAGCAAGAGTAGGTTTCATCGATGGATTTAGGTTTTTACGGAAGAACCTTATTCTTTCTTGGCGGATCCGTGAATTCGTCAAGCGCATCGGTGAAGCCGATGGGGTGTTTCTGGTTCATATGGGCGTACCAGAACACAAAAAAGAACTTGCTCCTTCCTGGATGCTCCGCATTATACGATGGCTTGCGCCGTCATCGCTTATCTACGTTGGAGAGTATCCTCGAGGGGAAAGCGGCATTCGGATTATAACGGTAAGTCCTGTAGACTTGCTTGACGCATTTTCGCAGAGAGAGTTTCGTGGGATCATCCATAACGCGATCCGAATCCAAAAGGGGATAGGCGCCCAGAAAGTTATCCTTGGCGGACATCTTCCTCACTACACACGGCAACACTATGGGCAACGCATTCCTGATGTTCTCGAGATGGACAACTTTCGAGGACCTGTCTTTGCACTCACGGCTGCCGCACAGCTGAAGTTCGAGGAGCTGTCTTTACAACAAGAACGCGACTGGGTTTGCATCGTTGGAGTAGGATTTGTTGGTCGCGCTCTCGCTAGTCGCCTTCTCGCAAAGGGCTTTAAAGTTTTTGGTCTTGATACAGGACTCCGTGAGGAAGCCATACGTATCACAGAAAACTTTGTTCTTACCAGCGACCCCGAACTCTTAAGTGCATACAATATCAGGCTTGTCATCATCACGACACGGTTAGGAAGCGATATTCGGGAAACAATCCCATTTTTGCCTCAAGGAGTTTCTCTGATCAACGAGGCTTATCCTGGGATCTTCGTTTTTTCTGACGTTATGAAGCAGCTTGCTCAAAAAGGAATACTCAGCGAGCAGCTTAGTCTTGTGAATGAAGGTATTCGACCGTCAAGGGCCTTGTGGGGATATGAAGAAGACGAGATTCCTCCCTGCATGGTGCGGTTCCTCGTTGATCTCGTTGAGCCGCGAGAGTCTTCAATAGAATTAAAGGAGGGTATTCATGATCGGTTAGAGCGGGTGGCCACGGGATCGAGGCTTGGTCTGAAACCAAAACTTACCCGATACCAGGATTGACAAGAAAATAAGTTATCGAGTAATCTGAATATAGAGGAGGATTGAAATGACGACGACTACAACGGTTTCGGGACGGGCATGGAAGTTGATTCTCGAAGCTGCCCGCAAGATCGTAGAACACCCAAACACAAAGACGCCACTCGCTTGCTTTAAGGAGATGGATCTCGTGAGTCTCCTATATGGGATCGAAAGGGAGATTACTGATCTCAATGGGAGAACCGAAATCTTTCCCGAAGACATCGTGGACGTTCAATCGTATCGGTATCTGACCCTCGAGGATTTGATACCCTTTGTCAAAGCTGCTCTAGGCAGCTAAACATCAAGCTCTTTAGAGACCAGCGGCCTTTCAGAATTTCTGCAGGCCGCTCTTTATTTTTTGCAATGAATCGTGTGGTATACTCATAGAATGGCAGGGTTTTTGACTCTTCAATTTTTTGCTCCTCTTTTAGCTGGTTTGTTTTCTTTGACAATGGGCTGGGCCGTATGGCGCTTGGAAAAACAGAACGTAACCTATCAGTATTTTTTTGCCATAATGGTTTGGATTGCGGTTTGGTCTTTCTTTGTTGCAATATTTCATGTGCCGGGAGTTGTGCACGACGCCTGGACAATGCTTCATTGGGTCACAGGTATTTTTATCGCGCCCGCGTACTTTTTGTTTCTTGTCCACTTTCCGTCCCCAACTCATATTGTAAAACCAATTTTCCGGATACTCCTTTGGATTGGCGCGGGAGCCATGGCAACAGCGCTTCTTATTTGGCCGCAGAATTTTGTTCAGTATTATGAAGTAGGTTTGCACGAGATACCCCGGTTGGTGGTGGGTTCCTACGCTTGGTTGCTGGAGCTCTACTCTCCTTTGTACTTCGTGCCTGGATTTTTCTTTGCGGGCAGAAAACTTTTGAGAGCGTACGGAAGAGCTCGAGCTCATATGGCTACCGGTCTTTTTGGTCTTGCCATTGCAAGCATTGGCGCTCTTACCACAAACGTTACTCTTGCCATCCATTTTGGCAGAGAGTTTATATGGTTGGGCCCGATCTTTGCTGCCATAGCCCCTGCAAGCCTAGCCTATATGCTTTTGGGGTTGCGGGAGGGGCAGCCACGGCTATTCCCTTCTATCTCGCTTGGGGCGATCGTATTGCTGGCGCTTGCGTATCGCACCATTATTTCCTCCACAATCGAGGAGTTTATTTTCAATGGAATCATTTTCGTTGGGGTGATTTTACTTTCAATATTCTTGGTCAGGACCTCGTTTTTGGAGGCAGCGGACGTTCGGCGGTTTCAGAATTTATCCAGAAGACTTCAGCGTTTCAATGAGGAACTTAAAAAAGCAGACCGTGTAAAATCAGAATTCCTTGCCATTGTATCGCATCACCTTCGCACCCCCTTAACGCATATTAAGTGGGCGCTCACTGAATTGAGCCAAGGAAGTTATGGGGGCAAGCTTGCGCCAGAGCAGCAAAAGCTTACGAAAGAGTTATTGGTAAACAATGACCGATTAGTTGTGTTTATCGAATCTTTGATGGATACTTCCCGCATTGAAGCAGGGCAAATGGAACTCCACAAAGAAAAGGTAGATGTGAAAAAATTGCTTTATCAAGTCATCCAAGAGTTTCAAGACCAGGCCAAGCATTACTACAGAGTGAATATTGAAATAATTCCTTCGACAGAAGAAATTCCTTTGCTTCCCTTGGATCGCGCGGCAATCCAAAGGGCCTTAGAAAATATTATTGAAAACGCGCTTATCTACAACAAGCCGGGAGGAAAAGTGTTTATTGAGCTGCGCCTCGAGAAAGATACCGTGAGCGTGGAAGTCAAGGATACGGGCATTGGCATCTCTGATGCCGATCTCCAAAAAGTTGGGCAAAAATTTTTCCGATCGCCTTTAGCGAAACGTGAGGAAGCCGAAGGAACGGGTTTGGGCGTTTTCATTGCGAGGCATATTATAAAACTTCATGGAGGAGATCTTCAAGTTGAGTCTCAAGAAGGGAAAGGAACGAGCGTAACAATTACGCTTCCTCGCTGAAAACTTGAGAAAAGAATATGTTTGACAAAAGGGGCACTCAAATTTAGACTAAGATAACATGGCAAAGAAGAAAGTTGTTTTGAGAAAGACAGGCAGGCGAACCCGTAAGTCTACGAAGAAAAGCAGAAAAGCCAAGAAAAATAAGCTCGCCTCGCGGCACGCCTCGCAGCGACGCGGGCGAAGCGGGCTCGCGGTACTTCCTTTTTTGGAAAATGTTCATCGGGCAAAAATCAAGGTGATTGGCGTTGGCGGCGGCGGCGGAAATATCGTATCTGAAATTTCCTCTCGCGTGCAGAGGTTTGATTTTGTGAGCGCGAACACCGACAGCCAGGCTTTGAGGGCGTTGCCCAGGAAAGTAAGGAGTTTTTCATTTGGACAGGATCTCACGGGTGGACTTGGCTGCGGCATGGATTCAGAGCTCGGAGAGCGAGCTGCAAAAGCGGAAAAAGATAGGATTAAACGACTCTTGGAAGGAAGCGACGTTTGCATTGTAATAGCAACATTGGGAGGAGGAACAGGGTCTGGAGCTGCCTCGACGTTTGCGGAAGTTTCTCAAGAATTGCATATTCTTTGCCTCGGCATTTTTACCATGCCTTTTGCCTTTGAAGGGGAAAGAAGAAAACAGATTGCAGAAAGTGCTTTGGAGAAAATCAAGCCTCTTTTGAATGCGTATGTGGTTATTCCCAATGAGTATATTTTCCGTGTGATTGATCAAAAAACACCGCTCCGCGAGGCGCTTTCTGCGGTCAACCGAAGACTTGCAAGCACTCTGGAAGGATTTATGGAAACACTCGTTTTACCCGGACTCATCAACATTGATTTTGCCGACGTTCGTTCGACTCTCGAGGGAAGAGGACGCCTTGCCTTCATTAACAGCGCCGAGGCTTCCGGCGCTACCAAGGCACAAGAGGTGGTACAGGCAGTATTGGTAAACCCTCTTTATAATTATACAATTCAAGGGGCAGATCGAATTCTTTTTAATATAACCGGCGATCGGAACTTAAAAATGCAGGAAGTGGCACACGTAAGCTCTTCGATTTCAGAGTACAATCGAAAAGCCCGCATCATCTTTGGAATAGCGTGCAATGCCCGGACGAAAGATCGATTGAAGGTAACATTGTTTGCGGTTGGGTGCCAGGAGGTAGAGGAAAGAAAGAAAGTTCCCCTAACCTTACGTAGGGCTCGGGGTAGAAAAAAGCGAACAAAGTCTGCGCTGTTGCGCACACCCCTTCTCCGCCAACCGGCAGAGAAGGGCAAGCAAAAAGAGGAAACGGATGAGGACTCCAAGGGAAAGGCTCAAGAACAGAAATCTGAAAGATCGAGCGAAGCTAGACAAAATGAGCAAAAAGCTCCTGTTCAGAAAGGTCGCGTGAGGCGCAACGCCTTAGAAGTGAAAAAAGCAGTAGACGAGGAAGTCAAAGAATTGGAGCAAAAAGAAAAGCAATGGGATATCCCTGCTTTTCTTCGGAATAAACCATGATTGAAATTACCAAGGCAATTATCCCTCTTGCAGGTTTGGCTACCAGACATTTTCCGCTTTCCAAAGTACTCCCCAAAGAATTTTTCCCCTTGGGCGACAAGCCTTTGCTTCACTATGTGGTCAAAGAGGCAAAAGAAGCGGGAGCCAAAGAGATTATTTTGGTAGTGAATGCAAATAAGAAAATTGCGACCGATTACTTCAAGAAAGCGCCGCAGTTGGAAAAAGCGTTGGAGGAAAAGAAGCAGGAAGATCTTTTAGAGTCTCTTTCTGAAATTGAAAAATTAGCGAGCGGCTTGACATTCTCCTATGTGTTAGAAAAGCCCTTAGGTGACGGCCACGCGGTTTTGCAGGCGCGGAAACTCGTGGGTGATGAGCCTTGTTTTGTGTTGTATCCAGACGATGTTATTGAATCTCAAACACCGTGCGCTGCTCAGCTCGCACAGGTTTTTCGCACCTCTGAAAAGCCGGTGCTTGGGCTTTTTGAACTCCCCGCAGAGAAACTCTCTTCGTATGGGGTGGTGGTTCCGGAAAAAATCGCAAGCAGACTGTACAAAATTAAAAGTATTGTAGAAAAGCCCGCTCCAAACGCATTGCCTTCGCACCTCGCTGTTATAGGCAGAAGCATTATTACATCTGAAGTTTTTGACTACTTGAAAAAAGCTCGTCCGAACAAGAAAGGGGAAATCTCCTTGACGGAAACCTTTGGCCAAATGGTAAAAGATGGTAAAATTATTTATGGACATCAGTGCGAGGGGAGATGGTGGGAGTGCGGGAACAAAGAAGACTGGTTGAAATCCTTTGTGTACTTTGCCGCAAAGCATCCGCAATTTGGAAAAGAAGTAAGAAAATTTATTAAAGAAGAAAAACTCATGTAATATGCGTACTACCACAGCAAACGACATTAAAAAAATTTACCCTCCAAGGCCAGCAGAGTCGCGAAAGTATGATTATGGTTTGATGCTCGTGATCGGAGGGTCGGAGTTTTACACGGGCGCGCCAGCCTTGGCAGCTTTAGCTGGATTTCGCGCGGGCTTGGATATGGTGAGGATTATCGCGCCCAAAAGAGCAGCAGACATTATCGCTTCTTTTTCGCCGGTATTAGCATCCTATGGACTTGACGATGACCATGTAGAGAAAGAACATGTTACCCTTTTGGTTACGAGGACTATTGCGGCAAAAGAGGTGGCGCGGGGAAATGCTTCGGTTGTAATTGGTAGTGGTTTGGGAAGAGATGAGCAAACGCAAGAGGCCATTAAAGAGTATCTTTCTGCGATTGACACGCCAACCGTGATTGACGCCGACGCGATTCACGCAGTGGCAGAACAACCCGAGGTTATTGCGGGCAAGCCTTTTGTTATTACTCCTCACAGCTATGAATTTCTGCAACTCACAGGCAAAGAAATACGGGAACTTCCTCTAGAGGAAAAGATAAAACTCGTACAAGAGGAAGCCGCGAGACTGCAAACCACTATATTATTCAAAGCGAATATCGATATTATTTCAGACGGCAAAGAAGTGATTCTCAACAAAACCGGCACACCGTACATGACGATTGGAGGAACGGGGGATACACTCGCAGGAATTGTGGGTGCGTTGCTTGCGCGCGGCGTTTCTCCCTTGGAAGCTGCTGCCTCGGCAGCGTATATCAATGGAAAAGCAGGAGAATTGGCTTCCAAAAAATTCAAAGATTCTCTCATCGCCACCGACGTCATCGAAGAAATCCGAAATGTGATTGTGTAGTGTTTAAATAGTGTTTAAAGCCCTAGTGTTTAAAGCCCGGCGTTAAACAATTTACTTACTATATTATTTTTCATATTATTCTTCTGGAATCGGCGCAGATACATGGCGATTGTATTTCTTGCTTTTTTTCTTATTGCTCTCTATTCCCTTTGGGTGGGAATTAATAATCCTCCGCTGCCCACAGATGACGCAGACGACTTTATTATTATGTAGTCTTTCAAGAGATAAGGATCTTATGCGAAACTGTTTGAAGCTTCGCTTCAAACAGTTGGAGTTTTTGG
>CAYHVI010000002.1:0-65110 GCA_964359655.1 uncultured Candidatus Saccharibacteria bacterium | reverse complement strand
AAGTAATGTTTGTAAAGAATGATCATGGAGGGCAGTATGTAAATGGAACTCAAGGAACAGTGGTTCATTTGAAAGAAAAGGGGCCGGTGGTAAAAACGCGAGTCGGGAGAACAGTGCACGCGGAACCCGCAAGCTGGAAGCGCGAGGAAGATGGAAGGGTGTTAGCCGAAATTACACAAGTGCCGCTGCGTTTGGCTTGGGCAATTACGGTGCACAAAAGCCAGGGAATGACATTGGATGAAGCGGAAATGGATCTTTCGCAATGCTTTGTTCCGGGGCAGGGGTATGTGGCGCTTTCTCGCGTGCGTTCACTGGAGGGTTTGTATTTGAGAAGTTTTAATACTATGGCGCTTCTCGTAGATGAACGCGTCGCGATAGCAGATGGAGCGTTTCGGAAAAGATCTCAGTTTGCAAGAGAGCGACTCCAACTATTGCAACCAGATACACTTTTACAACGGCAAAAGGCATTTATTTTGGCTTGCGGCGGTTCAGTAGAACCAACAAAAAAACAACCAAAACAAAAGAAACAGAACAAGAAAGATACGCTTGAGGAAACACGGGAACTTCTTGAGAAAGGGGTGCCGCTTGAGGAGATAGCAACAAAGCGAGGGCTTGTAGTCTCAACAATTATCACGCACGCAGAGAAGCTGCTCCAAAGCGGCGCGCACCTCGACTTTCGCTATCTTGCTCCAGAGAAAGAGCTTTTGCCTGTTCTTTTGGAAGCTGTTGCAAAACACGGATTTGCCAAGTTAGCTCCAGTAAGATACTACCTTGAAAGAAGAGGATACGAGATTTCTTATGAAGAGCTGCGCATGATGCGTCTCTCCTTGTGGTTTCAAAAGAAATAGAATATGTACATGTTGCAAAGAAGGAAGCGAACGTGGAGAAGAACGCGTATCACCCGTGATGCGGGGATTGTTTTTGGGTTGATTTTAGGGTATAATGAAAAAATAGTGAAAGGCTGAAAATGGACATTCAAGAGCTGAAAAATAAGGCGAAGGAGGCTTTGAAAACAGCTTCAAACCTCGAAGAATTACAAAGCGCATATAAGGCGTATTTGGGCAAAAAAGGGGAAGTTACCCTTATTTTGCGTTCTTTGGCCGAACTGAAGCCTGCCTTGAGAAAGACAAAAGGAAAAGAAGCTAATGAGCTGCGTGACTTTTTTAAAGACGCATTTAAACAACGCTCAAAAGAACTGCGGCGCCTTCAGTCTCAAAAGCAGAAAAATAGAGAGCGCATTGACGTCACCGCGCCAGGCAAACGGCTTCAAGAAGGCCATCTGCACCCACTCACGCAGGTACAAAGGAAGGCGCAGGAGATTTTTCAGGCAATGGGTTTTGTAGTCGTGCAGGGTCCGGAAATCGAGACAGAATGGTATAACTTTGACGCTTTAAACATTCCGGCAGATCACCCCGCGAGAGATATGTGGAATACCTTCTGGCTGAAACAACCAGAAAATTCGAAATTCGAAATTCGAAATTCGAAATTTTTGTTGAGGACGCACACAAGTCCTGTGCAGGCGCGGTATATGGAAACACATCAGCCGCCCTTACGAATTGTGGTGCCGGGCCGCGTATTTCGTTATGAGGCAATCGATGCACATCATTTATTTAATTTTTATCAATTAGAAGGTTTAATGGTAGGCAAAAATATTTCCGTAGGAAATTTCAAAGCAGTCATACAGGAATTTTATCGTCAATTTTTTGAAAAACCAGTGTCCATTCGTTTGCGGCCCAGTTATTTCCCATTTACAGAGCCTTCGTTCGAAATTGATATGCGCTTTGGAAAATCGGACTGGTTGGAAATGATGGGAGCAGGCATGGTACACCCCAACGTGTTCAAGACAGCTGGGTATATTCCTCGTCAATGGACCGGGTTTGCCTTTGGTATGGGTTTGGATCGCTTATGCATGATGAAGTACAAAATACCCGACATTCGACTGCTCTACAGTGGAGATTTGAAATTTTTACAACAATTTTAATCGCATGCTTTTTTCCTATAATTGGCTTCAAGAATACGTAAAAAAAGAACTGCCGAAACCCGAAAAACTCGCGGAATTGTTAAATATGCACAGCTTTGAAGTGGAAAACTTCAAGAAAACAAAAGATGACTGGATTTTTGATATTAAAGTTCTTCCGAATCGGGCGCATGACTGTTTATGCCATACCGGAATAGCAAGAGAAATCGCGGCAATCACAAAAGGAAGAATGCAGCTTCCCAAGACGAAAAAAATAAAGACGCAAAAGGGCAAGCTTGCGCCCTTGAAAGTACGTATTCAATCTTCAGAACTCGTGCCTCGCTACACTGCCTTAGTAATAGAAGGAGTTACGGTTGGAAAATCGCCCAAATGGCTTAAAGAACGCCTTCAAAGTGTTGGAGTGAACTCAATCGACAATGTCGTTGACCTTGCCAATTTTGTAATGCTTGAGCTTGGCCAACCCTTGCATGCATTTGATTACGACCGCATTGAGGGAAACCAAATGTTCATTAGAGAAGCGAAAAAAGGAGAGAAACTCGAAACTTTAGATGAAAAGGCACTCACACTTTCCGAGGGTATGCTGGTTATTCAAGATGCTCATCGTTTAATTGATCTTGCCGGAATTAAGGGCGGAAAAGTGAGTGGTATTTCTCATAATACCGAAAACATTGTACTCCAGGCTGCAAACTTTAATGCCGCGTCCATTTATCAAACAAAGTCAAAGCTTCAATACCAAACACCGGCTGCAAATATATATGCGCACCAGATTGATCCTAGTCTTACGATAGAGGCCTTAGAACGGGCAGCAGAACTTTTGTCTGAACTCAAAATACAAGGGAAAATAACGCAAGTTGTTGATATTAATCCTCAAAAGGTCAAGCCAAAGCGTATTGTACTCCCCATGCATTTTTTAGAATCATTGCTTGGCATACCCATTCTGCAAAAAGAAACAAAGCAGATTTTACAAAGCTTGGACTGCAAAGTTAAAATGAGACAAAGCCACATGGAGGTGACCGTTCCTTTGCGGAGAGTCGATCTTACGATTCCCGAAGACTTGGCAGAAGAGATCGGGAGAATTCATGGTTATGAAACCATTCCCGCCATTTTCCCTACAGTTTCTTTGGCTCTCCCCCCAAAAAATTCCGAACTCCTTTGGCAAGAGAAAATTCGCGATGCATTCAAGGAAATTGGATTCACCGAAGTATATAACTACTCACTTTTAGGGGAAAAAGATTTTTCTCAATTTTTCTACTCTAAAAAAGAAAAGGATGGACTTGTTGCGCTTGAAAATCCACAGAGTTCCGATTTTTCGCATCTGCGGGGTTCTTTGATGGAAAATCTTTTGAAAAACGTAGGCGACAACCAAAAAAAGACCCGCTTAACGGCGAGGCGGGTTATACGCATCTTTGAAATAGGAAACGTATTTTCGAAAGACCAAGGAAAATTTAACCAAACCCATATGCTTGGAGCCATTGTGTCTGATGGGGGATTCTATGAAATGAAAGGTATTTGCGATTTTCTTTTGAACAGTCTTGGAATCACCGACATTTCGTATGACGAGTATCAAGCAACGCCAGAAAAAAGCAGATCCGCATTGTGGAACAAAGCAAAATCAGCAGAGCTCAAGGTTGACTCGCAAGAGATCGGCTTTCTGGGAGAAATTTCAAGCGCGCTAGCCTCGAGCGTAAAAATTACAAAGCCCGTCGGCGCTTTATCCATAAACGTAGACAAACTTATATTGTTGGCTTCAGAAGAAAAAGCATATCAAGTACCGTCAAGATTTCCGGCTTCAACGCGCGATATTGCAATTTTAGTGCCCTTGCAAACTAAAGTAAGCGAAGTTATGAATGTGATAGAAAGAGCAGGTGGTACGCTCGTGTCAGATATTGATTTGTTTGATATCTACGAAGGAGAAAACTTCGAGCAAGGAAAGAAAAGTCTTGCCTTTCATATTGTGTATCAAGCAGACGATCGAACTCTTACTGCTCTGGAGGTAGATACCATGCATAACCAAATCATCAAAGCAGTCCAAGAAAATCCCGAATGGGAAGTGAGAAAATGAAAAAACAAACAACAAAATCACAAAATAATTATACTGCCAAAGACATCCAGGTTTTGGAAGGCTTGGATCCGGTGCGCAAAAGGCCGGGAATGTATATTGGTTCCACGGGGCCAGATGGCTTGCATCACTTAATCTGGGAAGTGCTCGACAACAGCTTAGACGAGGCGATGGCAGGTTACGCAAAAAATATTCAAATCACTCTTTTACCCAGCAATCGGGTAAAAGTTTCCGATGACGGCCGCGGAATTCCCGTTGAAAAGCATCCTCAAACAAAAAAATCAACCTTGGAAACCGTACTCACCATTCTTCATGCAGGAGGAAAATTTGGAGGGGGAGCCTACAAAATTTCAGGAGGCTTGCATGGCGTAGGCGTATCAGTGGTGAACGCTCTTTCCATTTACTTAAAAGCCGAGGTTTTTCGCGATGGCGCCCAGTATCAGCAGGAATACAGTCGCGGCAAACCTAAATCTCAAGTAAAGAAAATAGGGTCCTCTAAACAAGTCGGTACTACTATTTTGTTTGAACCGGATCGCGAAATTTTCAAAGAAATTGAATTCGACACCAAACGAATTTTGCAGCACTTGCGTCAACAGGCATATCTTACCTCTGGCGTGAAACTCACGTTTCTTGACGCGCGAGAATCCGCCAAAGGCGGAAGCGAGAGCTACACGTTTTATTTCCAGGGAGGTTTAACTTCCTATGTGAAGTATCTTACCCAAGGCGTTACTCCTAAACATGACAACATTTTTTACGCAAAGGGAGAAAAGGATGAAATTTTGGTTGAAGTTGCAATGCGCTACACCGAAGAATTTGATATTTATGAAGAAGGGTTTGCAAACAATATTCACAATACAGAAGGCGGCACTCATATTACTGGGTTTCGTTCCGCTTTAACTCGAATGCTCAATGATTATGTAAAGAAAAGCAGTCTTTTGAAGAATGAAGAATCGCTCACAGGAGACGACGTCAGAGAGGGGATGACGGCCGTGATATCAGTGAAAATTAAGGACCCGCAGTTTGAAGGACAGACCAAGGCAAAACTCGGCAATCCGGAAGTAAAGTCTGCCGTGGAAACCGTAGTGGCAGAAGCTCTTGCTGATTTTTTCGAGCGCAATCCGCAGGATGCTCGCGCCATAGCCGAAAAATCACTTTTAGCCTCAAAAGCAAGAAAAGCAGCCAAGGCAGCCCGACAAACCGTATTGCGAAAAGGAATTTTGGAAGGATTGACTTTGCCTGGAAAGCTTGCGGACTGCTCTTCGCGAGATCCCGAAGAATCAGAACTCTATTTGGTGGAAGGACAATCCGCCGGAGGTTCTGCCAAGCAGGCGCGCGATCGCCGTTTCCAAGCAATTTTGCCGCTTCGCGGAAAAATTCTCAATGTGGAGCGGGCGCGGCTCGACAAAATTTTAACGTCAGAACAAATCCGCAATCTTGTCATAGCAATGGGTGCTGCCATTGCTGAAGATTTTGACATCGAAAAAGTCCGGTATCGACGGATCATCATTATGACTGATGCCGATGTGGACGGCTCCCATATACGCGCCCTTCTCTTAACTTTGTTTTACCGCTATTTTAAACCCGTGATTGAACGTGGGTATTTGTACATTGCCCAGCCACCGCTTTACAGCATTCAGACAGGAAAAAACATTGATTATGCTTATACCGAAGGGGAAAAAGAAAGAATTTTGGATCGCCTTCGGAAAGAAAAGAGGTCAAAATCCCAAGAACAAGACGCAGAAAAAATTTCGGGGCTCAACATCCAACGGTATAAAGGATTGGGCGAGATGAATGCCGATCAACTATGGATTACAACGATGAATCCAGAGAACCGGGTTTTGCTGCAGGTAAACATTGAGAACGCAAAAGAAGCAGATCACATTTTTGACGTGCTTATGGGCGACGAAGTTTTACCGCGCAAAAAATTCATACAAGCCTATGCCAAAAGCGTCCAGAATCTTGACATTTAATGAATTCTAGGGGTAAAATAAAAATGGGGTTGAATTCTATGGCGTTGAACGAAAAACAGATTGAGAATCTTTCTGGATATTCCGCAGATATCTCCAAAATATTGGCTGCTTCTGTTGTAATTGGATTTTTTATCCCTGTTGGAGTTGGGCCGATTACTCTTCCTGCCTTCGTTGTAGGATCAGCCGTAACAATTTTTTTCCTCCTTATAAGTATTTATATTCTTAAATAATATGCAACAACTTATTATTGCGTATCTTATTTTTGGAATGATTGGAACGATGCTTTATATTTGGGTAAGGCATGCCAAGCAAACATAAAGCGTATGAGCGATACGACTCTTTATATTATCGCCACAATCTCTATTTCCCTTATGTTTGGGGTGGTGTTATTTTATGATCCAAAGTATATACGAGATTTCCTCAAGAAGTTTAAACGATAGGGGAATGTTTACCGCGCAAAAAATTCATACAAGCCTATGCCAAAAGCGTCCAGAATCTTGACATTTAGCATGCTGCTTGTTATGCTGGAGGTATTACGATGTAAGGCCTCCTGAGGCCTTTTTAAAGACACTTAGTTATGCAAATACAAAACCCTTTGAGTCAAATACCCGGAGCATTCAACTTTTTCCGTGAAGTGAGAATGGAGGGCAAGCGGGTAAACTGGCCCACGCGGGACAAAACAATCAAAGATACGATTATTGTTATTGCGTTTGCTGTAGCCATCGCTTTATTTTTGAGTTTTTTTGATTACGCTTTTCAGTTTATTCTCGACACTTTTCTTTTATAGTCTATGCCAAAACAACAAGTTGCAGAAGAACGAAATTGGTACGTAATTCACACTTATTCCGGATACGAAGACGCTGTTGCGCGAAACCTCAAACAAAGGATTGAATCTTTGGGTATGGAAGACAAAATTTTCAATATATTGGTGCCCAAAGAAAAAAAGATTAAAATCAAAAATAGCAAGCGCAAGATTGTAGAGGAAAAAATATATCCAGGATATGTGCTCGTTGAAATGGTGGTTACCGACGACTCTTGGTATGTGGTGCGAAATACCCCAAACGTAACCGGGTTTGTGGGCTCTGGGACCACGCCTATTCCGGTTTCCCAAAAGGAAATTCAATACCTTCAAAGCAGAATGGGCGTGGACACTCCGCACTATGAAATTGAAGTAGAGCCAGGGGACAGCGTGAAAATTATCGATGGTCCATTCAAAGATTTTGATGGAAGAGTATCTGAAATCGACAAAGAACGAGGTAAAATAAAAGTTTTGGTAAATATGTTTGGCCGCGATACCCCGGTGGAGTTGGATTCATTACAAATTCAAAAATTATAAACTTATGGCAAAAAAAATAAAAGCAATCGTGAAACTTCATATTCCGGCGGGCCAGGCAACGCCAGCCCCTCCTGTGGGTCCGGCTTTGGCGCAACACGGAGTGAACATTGGCGAATTCATAAAGCAATTCAACGAAGCCACGCGCGACAAACAAGGCTTCAAGCTTCCTTGCGATATTATTATCTATGAGAACCGAACGTTTGAGTTTAAACTTCATCAACCGCCGGCTTCTGCGCTTATCAAGAAAGCTCTAGGCATTGAAAAAGGATCTGGTACTCCCAATAAAGAAACGGCTGCCACTATGACAAAAAACCAGCTTAGGGAAGTGACGCAGAAAAAAATGGATGACTTGAATACCAAAGATTTGCAAAAGGCAATGAAAATTGTCGAGGGAACTGCAAAATCAATGGGCGTTAAAGTAGAATAAATATGATACTATCAGATCAAGACATCCAAAAAGCAATTGGCCAAGGAAGAGTGCGCATTTCCCCTGCGCCGGATTTTGAAAAACAACTGGGTCCCTGCTCGCTCGACCTGCATATGGGAAACACGATGAAGGTGTTTAAACCCTCGCCTTATCCTTATCTGGATTTAAAAAGAAAGATTGATATGGAAGCCTTAATGGAAGAAATCGTGGTGGGGGAAGGAGAACCTTTTATTTTGCAGCCCCGTGACTTTGCTTTAGCTTTAACTAAGGAAGAATTTGAACTGCCTAATGATTTAATGGCCAGGCTCGACGGTCGAAGCTCGCTTGGCCGTTTAGGTTTAGTTGTGCATTCCACCGCAGCAAGGTTTGATCCCGGCTGGTCAGGTCGAGCAGTAATGGAACTCGGCAACTTAGGTCCAATGCCCATCATCCTTTACGAGGGTATGCGTGTTTGTGCGCTCACCTTTGAAACGCTCTCAAGCCCTGCTCGGGAGTCTTATAGTTCGAGCACAAAGCGCAAATACTCAAAACAATCTGAAACTCCGCACGCCAGCAAAATCAGCCAGGAATTTCAAACAAACTAAGAATAGATCCTGCAGAGCCATAGAAATAAGATATACGATTCTTGCGTGAGTAGTTATAAAGGTCGCTTATCACAATTCGTTTATGAAATATGAACAAGAACCCTTGGATCGCTGTAGTTCTTAATATATTCCTTACTGGATCAGCTTATCTCTATTTACGAAAAAGAATGCTTTTTGGGACGCTCCTGCTAATTTCAACTGTACTTGGATATATTTGGACATTTACTAGTCCTCTGGCACAAAAAGTATCAACAGACCCCTTGTATATCTTGACAATTATTCTGATAGTTATAGCGTTCGCAATTGATGCTTACCGCGAAGCAAAATCTCTATCGCTGCAAAAATAAAAACCACCATACAGTGATAACTGCCAACAGATTCGTTAATGCATGGATAGCAAACACTACGCCTATAGTTGTCCATACGGAAGAGACTTTGTTTTTGAGTAAGTACACTATTCCTAAAATAGGTCCCATAAACAATGCCATAGCAACTTGAGATGGAGCTGTCCCTATATGCAGTAATACAAACGCAATAGTTGATAAACTTACCAGAAAGAAAGAATTTTTCGTGAAGAGTGAACCGATTTTTATCGGAAGAAATTGCCCCAGAATCGTTTCAGTGATAGGAACGAGAATAGTAAGTATAACGAAATAAGCAATAGTGTTTTCTATATTTCCTGTGTCAGTAAACAGGTCTTTTATCGGCCCCGAAGAGTCACCTATACTGTAAATAAATCTTTCAGGGCCTAAAAAGATATAAATAATCGTAAAAGCAAAGACCGCAAGAAATCTTAGTAAATTTGAAACAAAAGTTATCTCCAGGATAAGTCGAATGTTTGAATAGGATTGAAGCCCCTGCAGATAGCTTTTTATTTTTTCTTTTAGAAACATTCTTACCAATACATTTATCAAAGTTTTATAGCGTATGTAAGGTACGCTGTAACAGCGATCGCCCTTACAGCGTACTGTGTTTTTATCCTGACATTTTGCCGGTGGCAGGATCGTACAAACCGCCGGCAACAGTAAGTTCTGCTTGAATAGCAGGATAAGGGTCATATCCTTCAAGCGTCACAAGATCTGCGCGAAAATCTTCGACTCTTTTTACTACAGGATCGATAGTTACATGCGGGAATGGGCGGGGCGTCCGGGTTAATTGTTCTCTTACCTGCTCAATGTGATTTTCGTATATATGAAAATCACCAAACGTATGAATAAATTCTCCGGGTTTATATCCTGTAACTTGGGCAAGAATTATGGTGAGCAACGCGTAGCTTGCAATATTAAACGGCACCCCTAAAAAGAGGTCTGCGGAACGTTGGTAAAGTTGCAGGGAAAGCTTGCCATCTCTCTGTGAAATCTGGTACATATTATGGCAAATGGGAAAGCGGCTCGCATCGTCATGCGTTGCCATGGTATAGAGATATTCTGGATTCCACGAATTCACGATTAAGTTTTTGGCGTCGGGATCGTCCTTCAATTCCTGGATTGCCCATTTGAGCTGGTCAACAGTTCTTCCGGGCGTGCGAGTGGGCCATCTTCGCCACAATTCTCCGTAGATACGTGGAAGCTCACCATGCACTTTTGCAAACTCCGCATCTTGGACAATTTTTGCAAAAAATTCTTCTTTACTCAACTCGGGCACCAATTTCTCCTGCGTCTTTTTGCTGTATATTTTATACGGATAGTCATCCCAAATATGGACATTGTTATCTACAAGATACTTGATATTCGAGCTTCCCGACAGAAACCAATAGAGTTCGTGCAGCACTCCTTTCCAATACACTTTTTTGGTCGTTAAGAGTGGAAATCCCTGCGCCAAATCGTACCGCGTTTGGGCACCAAACAGGCTGTATAAAACAATGTCTGTACCGCGGTCCACTTTTTTAATGCCTTTATCTAGGACTTCCCGAAGCAAATTGAGGTATTGGTATTCAGGATGCATTATGTTATTATATCATATGAAAACATTTCTCATAGCGGCGATAACGGCGGATGGATTCATTGCGCGAAATTCAAACCATTTGGCAGATTGGACCAGCAAAGAAGACAAGCAGTTTTTCACTCAAAAGACCAAGCAAGCAGGGGTAGTGATAATGGGTTTGAATACATATAAAACTATTGGAAAACCCCTCCTAGGGCGCCACAATGTTGTTTACGCGCCACCAAATCAAGAGCAACGGGAGGGGGTGGAAATTACCCAAAAACCTCCACAAGAACTGCTCAAGGATTTAGAAAACAAGGGATATAGCGAAATTGCGATCTGCGGTGGCGCCACTATTTATACGCTGTTTATGGAAGCCGGCGCAGTAGATAAACTTTATCTTACGGTCGAACCAATTCTATTCGGTTCTGGAATCCATTTGTTCAACAAAGAGCTTAACGTTAAACTTGAACTCGAATCTACACAAAAACTAAACGAACAAAGCATATTGCTTGAATATAACGTAATCAAATAAAAATATGGTTTTGGGAATCAAAGAACTTCAGCAGTTAGTGAGGGAAAAAAAACTTGTTGAAAATCTTTCAGAGCGAGAGCTTACAAATCCCGAAGGAGCTGGATTTGATTTGAGAATAGGGGAGTTATATGAAATTTCGGGTCAAGGATTTCTTGGCGTGACAGAACGAGAAACTCCCGATATGACTCTTCTCACCAAATACGAGAAAGGTCTGCCTGGTGGTGAGACAGGCAAAACAACCGAGGTGTTGCTGAAACCAAACATCTACTATGTTTTAAAAACTATGGAAAGCGTGAACATGCCAGAAAACCTTTTGGCCGTCATGACGCCTCGTTCCACACTTTTTCGATCTGGCGTATTTGTTTTTGGAGGACAAGTACCTCCCGGATATAAAGGAGAGCTGAATATGGGAATCTGTAATTTCGGACAGAAAGAATTTCGTTTGGAAATGGGAGCGCGTGTAGTGCATATTATGTTTTTTGAAGTGAAAGGAGAGGGGAATTTGTATCGCGGCCAATGGCAGGGTGGTCGCGTCACCACAAACCACAGAGAAACCCAGGTATGAAAAAAAATACATATCCCGGGAAATTTATTGTTTTTGAGGGCTTGGATGCTTCAGGGCAAACAACACAGGCAAACTTACTCACCGGAACCCTCAAAGAGAATCACAAAGAAGTAATTCTCACGAAAGAACCCACTGGAGAATCCGAAGCTGGCAAACACATTCGAAATGTGTTAGATAAAAAAGAGCTTCTTGGTCCCGAGGAACTTCAGCGGTTATTTGCAAAGGATCGCAAGGAACATCTTGAAAAGACTATTATTCCGGCACTGCAAAAGGGTATATGGGTTGTGTGCGACCGTTATGCATTTTCGAGTTTTGCATTTGGAACCGCGGCAGGTTGTAACCTTGAGGATCTTATTGAACTCAACAATGAATTTTTGCTCCCCGATATCACCTTTTTGCTCAATGTATCGCCTGCGGTGTGTATGGAACGCATCGGAAAACGCGGAGAGCCTGTAACTCTCTTTGAGGAAGAACAAAAACTGCAAAGAGTGTGGCGCGTATACGAAACGTTGCCCAGCAAATTTCAAAATATGCATGTGGTTGATGGCGAACAACCGATTGAAAAAGTAGCAAACAACATATGGCAAATTACATTCCCACAGTTGGCTTAGAAATACACGCGGAATTAAAAACGCAGAGCAAAATGTTTTGCTCTTGCAAAAATGATCCTTTAGAAAGGAAGCCGAATGTGAATATCTGTCCCATTTGCATAGGGCATCCCGGTACTTTACCCGTACCCAATGAAGCTGCAATTACTATGGTAGTGAAAACCGGACTTGCCCTAAACTGCACTATTGCTCAATATTCCAAGTTCGACCGCAAAAACTATTTTTATCCAGATCTTCCCAAGGGGTATCAAATATCGCAATATGATCTTCCTCTTTGTGAAAATGGCGTGTTAAAAGTGGGGGATAAGGAAGTTCGAATTCGCAGGATTCATTTAGAAGAGGATACCGGACGCTCCCAACATCTCGCCGCCAAGGAAGGTGCTGATTATTCGTTAGTGGATTTTAATCGCGCTGGCGTGCCGTTAATGGAATTGGTTACCGAGCCTGATATTCAAAGCGGAAAAGAAGCGAGTGCGTTTGCGCAGGAACTCCAACTTATTTTGCGCTACCTTGGCGTTTCTGACGCTGATATGGAAAAGGGTCAAATGCGTGTGGAAGCAAACATTTCTATTCGTCCTGAAAGAACAGAAAAATTGGGTACAAAAGTTGAAGTAAAAAACCTCAATTCATTTCGCTCGGTCCAAAACGCAATCGCGTTTGAGATAAAAAGACAAACGCAAGTATTGGATGCGGGCAAAGAAGTATCGCAGGAGACGCGTGGATGGAACGAAACCAAACAGGAAACATTTTCCCAACGCGAAAAAGAATCGGCTCACGATTATCGTTATTTCCCCGAACCCGATATCCCACCCCTTACTTTTACTCCAGCATTTATAGAGAAATTACGACTCGAAGTTCCTGAACTTCCCCAAACAAAAAAACTTCGGCTCCAAAAAGAATACAATCTTGGCGAAACAGAAGCAAACTTACTCACAAAAGACAGGGATCTCGGGGAGTATTTTGAACAGGTTGTAAGTGAGCTTGGTTCCCGCTTATCTGAAGAAGAACTTGCAAAGCGAGTTAAGCTTGCGACAAACTATATTGTTTCAGACTTACAAGGATTATTGCAAGGAATGTCAGTGGAGAATAAGAATTTTAGGATTACAGCAGAAAAATTTGCCGACCTCATCAACTTAATTGCCGAGAGCAAAGTATCCTCGCCTGTTGCAAAAGCGTTGTTAAAGAAAATGTTTGAAGGTGGTGCAGACCCTCATCAACTTTTAGGATCAGAGGGGTTAACACAGGTTTCAGATACAGCTGAAATCGAGCGCATTGCAAAAGAAATAATCGAAAAGAATCCCAAGGCAGTGGAAGACTACAAAAGGGGTAAACAACAATCTCTTCAATTCCTCATCGGCCAAATAATGGCTCAAACTCGCGGCACTACCCGCCCTGACCTCGCAAAGCAGGTTTTAGCTCGACTATTGACAGCGAAACAAAAAGGGGATAGGATAGGGGGCTAGAAAGGAGGAAGGAAGGAATGCATATACAAATCGTAAAGGGGAGTGACGGAGCTCGCTTCACGCTTACCGTTATACTCCCAACCAAAATGTGGGAAGAGTATATAGCTTCACTCTCTTTCGCCCATCGGGTTCCCTTGAACGACCAACCTGAAATCGACGGTGATACTGTTCGATTTCAGTTTCAGGAGGCTTCTTATTCAAGAATCATCCGGAAATACAGGGCCGTTCTGGACGTCATCTATCGAGCTTTCAATCTTCCGTGGCTTTGGACTGGAACAGAATTTCTTAGCATTGATGAGAACTCTGTCTTTCCAAAGGGAGTACACAGAGGAGCAGCATAACCCCAGAAATACAGGGGAGCAGCGTTACGCTGCTCCCTATTTTATTTTAAAAAACTTGTTACTAACCCTTTGGCTTCTTTTTGATCTTTTACCCAATGGATTCTGGAATCTTTTTTAAACCACGTCATTTGGCGGCGAGCGAAATCTTCGCTTGATTTTTGAATTTGATTTAGCATTTCGCTTCTTGAAATTTTTCCCTGCAAATATTGTGCGACAAAGCGATACTCCAGTCCAAAGCTCTCTAATCGTTTCCAAGACAATCCAGATTTTTTCAAACTTCTTACTTCATTAATCATACCGTGGTCTAATCTATCAAGTAATCTTTTTCGAATTGGTTTTTTTAACTCTTCGGGAGATCGCTTAATCCCAAGCATCAAAATAGAATGGGGAAGTGGTTGTTTTTTTAATGGGGGAACTGGTTTGTTTGTTTTGATTACAATTTCTAACGCGCGAATAAGACGCCTTGGATTTTTAGCTTCAATAGTTTTAGCTCTTTCAGGATCGAGTTGTTTTAATTTTTTGTATAAATTGTCGACTGACAATTTTTCTAATCTTTTTCGAAGCTCAAAATCCGGTTTTACTTCGGGTATCGCAATCCCATAGACAACGGAATAAATATAAAACGGACTTCCGCCCACAAGAATGGGCAGTTTCCCCTTACGATGGATCTGATGAATTGCTTTGAGTGCTAATCTTTGGTATTGAGCTACAGTAAAACGATGTCGTGGAGATGTCACATCTAAAAGATGATGGGGGATACTCATCATTTCTTTTCTTGTGATTTTTCCTGATCCTATATCGAGTCCTTTGTACACTTGCCGTGAATCAGCCGAGATAATCTCTCCATGAAACTTTCTTGCCAGCTTCACGGCAAGATCGCTTTTTCCTGAAGCGGTGGGACCGACGATAACGATCAGTGGATTTCTTCTTTCTTTTCGCGCAAGAAACCTCGCCATTGTTCCAAAAACTCCACAAACATTTGAAACGGCACTTCAATGAGAAAATTCAGCACAAGAGTAAGAACGTTGTACCGCACAAGTTTACCCGAAAGCCATCTTCCGACCTGAATCATCGGCAAAGAAAAAATATCAAATAGATTGTACAGAAATCCCTCACGCGCAGGCTCTATCATTAATTCGCGCGCACGAGCACGAATGCGCGTCCCGGCAAAGAGCACGAGTGAAATAAACATCAGGAAGATAAAAATAGAGAAAAACGGAAACTGGAGTTTCTGCAACACCCATACCAATACGCCGAAAGAAATGATAAAACTTAAAAGATAAAATACATAGACAATACTTGCTCCAAGACCGCTTCTTTTGCGCGGTGGAAAGATTTTATATACCTCCCGGCGATCACGCACCTGAATAATTTTCATAACCTCCACCATTACTCGCTCAAAATTACGTTGCGAACTTGTTTGTACTGTGCCAACCAAAAGGAGCATTAAAAGAGAAGGAATGGCAACGTTCAAAACAAGTGCAAGCTGGTTGGGATCTGTTCCCATATATCGCTCCACGGGAATCTCAAGGATAATTGCAACCAGCACTTTTGTGAGAAATACCGACAAGACACTGTAAAGAGCAGCCCTCCCAATACGGCTTCGCAATTTCGCATGGCGCTTGTTGTACGCATGTTGGATCGCGCCTTCCAGGGCAGCAGGATTGGTTACGAGTTCTCCGAATCGGTCGCTGTCTTCCGTGAGTATGTCGTTTAAAATAAGATAAGGCGTGTCATACTTTTCCGCGAGTTGATAGAATCGTTCTCCATGAAGATGAGAAAGAATTTTTTGAATATTCTCGCGCAGGGTATCAAGATACTCTGCAACATAGGCAAGAGTCTCTCGTGAAGGCGTTTTCCAGTCAGAGTAAAATTTTTCCAAGATATGATAAGTAATGGTGGAGTTATCGAGCTTGAACAACGCTTTTTGCACTGCCACATAAATCTGAAGTTTCTTTTCCGATTCGGCAAGCAGCACGCCTCGTTCATTTTTTCGAGCAATCAATTGAACGCGCGCTTCCAAATCCTCTGTCATTGATTCAATGAGCGCGCGTTCTCGTCGAGGCAGAGAAAGCGCTTCCTCGATTTCCACCGCGGCTATCGCGAGAATCCATTCTGCTGAATCTCTCTTACTCTGATTTCGTCCATTTCGAACATGCGTGGTAATAAACACATACTTTTCAATGATGGCTTGAATCTCGTCAACTTGTTTAAACGAAATTCGGTTGTTCGGAAAATGCCCTCCACGCACAAGCTCTGAAAGAAAGTTCTCGGCAAAATCCTCGTTAACCTTATATACGGTAAGTCGGCGCTTCAAAATGCGCTCAATTGCGGTTTTACGAAGCAAATGCTCTTCACGCCAGTCCACGATCTCTCTAATTTTTTCGTAAAAGGAAGCTACCCTAGCCACCACCTCGTCAACAGAGATTACCTCTTCTTCTTCACGAACTTCAGTTTCTTTCTGCCAGAGTTTATATTCCTCAATAAGTTTTTGTACTCCTTGGGAAATGATCATAGATATTTGTAAGCTTTTGTATAAATGCTTGAAACGCAACACTCCCTGTGTCGCCTCGCGCTCGTTCTCTCACGCTGACTTCACCTGCTTGCATCTCTTTTTCTCCTACTACAAGAAGATAGGGGATTTTCATAGTTTCACCCTCCCGAATTCGTTTGCCCAACGTTTCGTTTGCATCGTTTACACGGATACGTAAATCTTCATTTGTTTTGAGCATCTTCTTTTGTACTTCCTTTGCGTATGCAGCGAATTTGTCAGATACGGGCAAAATCCAAATTTGCTCGGGAGCTAACCAAAAGGGAAATGCGCCCGCGTAGTGTTCAATCAAAAAAGCGATGAAGCGCTCTTCGGAACCCAAAGGAGCCCGGTGAATTACGTACACAGGTTTATCTTTTCCATCCTTGTCTTTGTACACCAAATTAAATCTTTTCGTGGCAAGAAAATCGAGTTGGTTTGTTGAAGCCGATTCTTCGCGTCCAATCGCGCTTTTGATTTGAAAATCTACTTTTGGGCCATAAAATGCAGCCTCCCCTTTAACTTCCTGAAAGGGAAGTCCCGACCTTTTCATAGCGCGTCTTATAATAGCCACGGATTTTGCCCATCCTGCAGGAGAGACGGCATATTTCTCTTTGTCTTTTGCCGGAAGAGAAAGTCGCATGTAGAAATCTTTGATGCCAAATACATCTCTGTACCAAAATTCATGCAGCTTCATTACCTGCAAAAATTCTTCTTCTGCCTGGTCTTCGGTGCAGTAAATATGGGCGTCGTTTTGAGTAAATCCCCGCACGCGAAGCAATCCGGCCAATGTGCCAGAACGCTCATAGCGATACACAGTTCCAAATTCGGCAAAACGAATTGGCAAATCACGATAACTCCGAGGTTCTGCTTTATAAATCATGTGGGTATGCGGGCAGTTCATCGCTTTCAAATAATAATTTCCATCGTCCAACTTCATGGGAGGATACATACTGTCTGCATAGTAGGGGATGTGGCCCGAAATTTTATACAAATCTTCCTTTGCGATATGCGGAGTTGTGACGCGCTGATATCCCCACTCGCGCTCTACCTGTTTTGCTCGCCTCTCGATTTCCTCGCGAATAATGGTGCCATTCGGCAGCCACAAGGGAAGCCCAGGGCCTACTTCATTTGCAAAGGTAAAAAGCTTGAGTCGTTCTCCCAAAATTCGATGATCTCTCTTTTTTGCCTCGGCTTCACGCCATAGATGCTGATCGAGTTCTTTCTTTGTAGAGAATGCTACCCCGTAGATACGAGTAAGCATGGGATTTTTTTCGGATCCTCTCCAGTAGGCGCCTGCAACCGAGGTTAAGGCAAAGGCATCCAGGGAGAGTTCCTTTGTATTCTTTACATGTCCGCCACGACACAAATCCAAAAACACATCGCCGGTATAGACTATGCCAACTTTTCCAGTTTTTAGTAAGTCTCGAATCAGCTCGAGTTTATAGGGTTGTTTTTCTTTTTTGTAGTACGTAGTAGCCCTTGAGGTTGGCCAAAGTTCCTTTCTAAACGCGTGATTACCCATGGCAATCTGCCGCATTTCCTTCTCGATTTTTGGCAAATCCTCGTTGGTAATTTTGAGTTTTCCAAAATCATAATAAAACCCGTTTTCAATGACGGGTCCAATTCCCAGTTCCACCTTGGGATAGAGTTTTTTCACGGCCGCCGCCAACACATGGGCAAACGAATGTCTTATCTTTTCCAAATCTATGTTTTGACCCTGAGCTTTGTCGAAGGGCCGTATATTCTCGATACTTCCGCTGTCAGTACCTTTGGTTTCCGCATCTTTCTGCATATTTGTAGAGTTTAGCATAAATAAAGGAACTTGAAAACAAGACCTCCCCTAAGGAAGGGGAGGTCAGCTAGGAAGTCTCTATAGTCAAAAATTAACCGTTTTTTTGGTGGCCTTCTTTGTCCCTATTTCGCGTGGTTACGATAGAATGTGTCAGTATGGCAAATGCCAAAAGCACAACCCCCATCGCCACATAAAATAACATAAAACTAGTCATAGATATTCTTTACTAAATGAATGCTCATAATCCATGCACCAAAGGCAATACTCAAACCAACAATAATCGCTGCTACTCGATCGGGACTGAATTGCGGGACCAAAAAGGGAATCACGACTGACGCCAAGCAAACTTGCCCGATATCCCTCGAAATCTCTGAAATTGCCTTAATCTGTGGATGCGATAATTCGGCAACAAACTCTCCCCATTTCATTTACTATTGTAGCAAACGCCGTAGGCTTCCGTCAAGTGCCAACTAAAAATGAGAAACCCTGCGATATCACTTGACATGCAGGGGTTGGGTAAGACAGCTTTTGAGGGCTACCCTTATGCGGTAATTGGAATGCTCTTAGAAGATCAAGAGCATTTGCACCGCCTGATGCGAAGAAAGAGCTATTGAAAAGAACATGGCATGAAGCCGATCTTAAGGAGTTTTAAGGCTTTAAATTGCCTTTTTCCTGGCTGCATTATAGCATATTGCCATTGACATGTCAATATCTATATGCTATAATGAGCTCAACATGAAAGGAGGTAGCCTTATGGACAAGGACGAGATCCTAGCTCAACGTCTGGGGGTTGACCCCCAGGTGTTGTGGAACGCGCATGGGACATACAGGGACCATGTCGTTCCCACGTACGGCGCGCCTCCTATTTCATGGGAGGCGTGGATCGAGTCGCCGAGAACGATAGCAGAGTAACATTCTTATCTCCCGAAGATTTTCTGGAGATTGAGAATCACTCTGCTCGCCCAGAGTTTCTCGGCCGTAAGGTTGAGGAAGTATATCCTGACCCTCAACCTGGGGATATCCAAAGAGTAAGAAAGTTCCTTGCCGGAGATATCCCCACAATAGTGGTGGGGTCCATTCCAGGCCATAAGATAATGCTGGATGGTTCCCATCGCACATTCGCCGCCTGTATAAGGGGCGAACCGATAAGGACCCTTGTGGTTCACATAAAGAGCGCTTAACCTTAATGGAAGAGCGCTCTTTGATTTTTAAGGCGGAATAAGCTCATCTCTGCCTTATTTGAGCTTAAGTTGGGGTATTGACAAGATTTTTGCGAGATACTATAATGGCTGCAAGAAGAGATTGAAGCCCTGGCATATCATAAGTCCAGGAGGACCACAGTCTCTATCCCCGTTCTTTCGCATCAAAGCGGTTGCAAAGGTTTCTCTCGGAGAAACCTTCCAATACCGCATTTAGGACACAACGAGCTTGCTCGATGTGTCCAACGGCGAGACTTCACAGTCTCGCTCTTTGTTTTATGTGGTGATAATCTCTTCGATCTCTTCGGCGAGGAATTTTTTTTCGCCGTCTCTGTGGTCAAGGCGGCCGGTTATAAAAACAATTTTATTTTCCTGCAGGGCGGCGGGATAGCGCTCGATTACCGAAGGAAACACGACCACCTCTATGCGGTCGGTTAAATCTTCCAAACCCATAAAGAGCATGGGTTTACCAGTTTTTGTAATAATTTTTTTTATTGAAGAAATAATGCCGCCAATGCGCAAACGTTCCCGCTGGCGCGAAAACTGAAAACGAAATCGCGTATTCTGAATTTCCTCCATTGCCTCTCCCAACGAGCGAATTGCGAGCGCTCTGCTCTCCAAAATATTTTTGATTCCGTAAAGCGGATGGGAGGTTACATACAATCCAAGCAACTCTTTCTCCCATACCAAGAGTTCTGATTCTTTCGCTGGTTCTGCTCGCTCCAAGACCAGCGAAGAATGATTATTACTGCCTTCAGGTTGGTTATCAAATAATCCTTTCTGGCCATTGGCTTTTGCTTTTTGATTTTCCCTGGCAATGGTCAAGAGTTTTTCCATATTTTTCAAGAGCTGATTTCTTTCTCCAAACCGGTCAAACACGCCAGCCTTAATTAAACTTTCCATTGATTTTTTATTCAAATCTTTGGTTGCCACGCGCGCCACAAAATCTTGTATGGACTGATAAGAACCACTTGTTTTACGCTCCTTGATAATCGAAGCCACAATCCCTTCGCCCACATTTTTAATAGCCAGGAGGCCGAAACGAATCTGGTTTTTGTCGGGTACGGCAGAAAAATAGGCAAAGCTTTCATTGAGATCCGGCGGAAGCACTTCAATGCCCATTTTTCTTGTCTCTTCGATCAAGAAAGCAGTGCGCTCGATATCACTTCTTTCAGAAGTTAACAGAGCAGACATAAACTCCAAGGGATAGTTTGCTTTCAACCACGCGGTTTGATAAGCGATTGTGGCATAGCAAGCGCTATGAGAGCGATTGAATCCATAGTGCGCAAACGGCAAAACCCAATCCCACAACTGGTTTGCGACTCTTATATGAATGCCATTGTTTACCATGCCCGAAACCATTTTTTCTTTTTGTTCCAGGAGTAAGCTTTCAATTTTTTTACCCACTGCTTTGCGAAGAACGTCTGCTTCTCCCATGGTAAAACCAGCCAAATCCCGCGCGATTTGCATTAACTGCTCTTGGTAAATGCAAATTCCCTGCGTGTTGTGCAAAATCGGCTCTAGCTTTGGATGCAAATACACAATTTCTTTTTTGCCTGCCTTTCTCGCAATATACTCTGGAATAAGTTCCATGGGCCCCGGCCGATACAGAGCGACCATTGCGATAATGTCTTCAAACTCGGTGGGCCCTAATTCTTTCAAATATCTTCGCATTCCTCCGCTTTCCAACTGAAATACGCCAGTGCTGTCGCCTTCCTGTAAAAGTTTATACACTTTCGGATCGTCAAGTAAAATTTTATCAATATCAATATTTTTGCCTCGAATTGCGTAAATGCGCTTGAGGGTTTCTTCAATAATGCTCAAGTTCTTTAAACCGAGAAAATCCATTTTCAAAAGCCCGATGTCTTCTATGCTATGCATTTCATATTGCGTAACAATCGCAGAGTCGCTTTGGGTAGGATGCTGCAACGGAACGAGCGTATCCAAGGGTTCGTCGGCAATCACCACTCCGCAAGCGTGCGTGGACGCGTGTCGCGCCACGCCCTCGAGTTTTTTTGCAAGATCAATCAAGCGCCTTGCCTTCTCATCGGTTTTGTAAAGTTCTTGGAACTCGTCCACTTTTTCTAAAGCTTCTTGGAGCGAGTGGCCAAAAGGAATCAATTTCGCCGCTCGGTCGCAGTATCCATATTCGTATCCAAGCGCGCGGCCCACGTCGCGCAAAACAGCTCTTGCCGCCATCGTTCCAAAAGTGATAATTTGCGCCACGCGATCTCTTCCATATTTTTGGGCAACATATTCAATGACCTCATCGCGCCTTGTGTCCGCAAAATCCAAATCAATATCAGGGAGAGACACGCGCTCTGGATTTAAAAATCGCTCAAACAAAAGTTTGTAGCGAATAGGATCCACGTTCGTAATTTTGAGCAAGTACGCCGCAAGGGATCCTGCCGCAGAGCCGCGGCCCGGCCCCACCACAATGCGGTTTTGTTTTGCCCAGTTCACAAAATCATGCACGATCAAAAAATAGGCGGCAAAACCAGTTTGGCGAATTACGTCAAGCTCGTATTCCAAGCGATCCTGCGCTTCTTTAGAATCTTTATATTGCTCCTTTTCCTTCAAGCCTTTATGGCAAAGTTCGAAAAGATACCCGTCGGCCGTTTTCCCTTCTGGCAAAGGAAATGAGGGCAGAAGGTTTTTCCCAAGTTCGATCTCCACGGCACAGGTTTCCGCTATTTTCTGCGTGTTTTCCAAAGCTTCCGGAATGTCTTTAAAGAGTTCTATCATTTCTTCTGCGCTTTTGAAAGAGAAATCCTCTCCCTTCATAGAAAGACGTTCTGGATCATCGTGTTTGGAATTTGTGTTAATGAGCATTAAAATATCCTGTGCTTCGGCATCTTCGGGCTGTAAATAATGGGAATCAGCAGTGGCAACAAGAGGAATTCTGGTGTGCTGGGATATTGCGATAAGCTCTTTGTTTGCTGTTGCTTGCTCTGGAATATTGGGGTGGCGCTGAAGCTCCAAATAAAAATTCCCTTTGCCAAAAATTTCTTCGTAGCGCAAAGCGGTTTTCTCTGCTTCACTCATTTTCTTGGCTAAAATCAACTGCGGAATTTTTCCTGCAAGACACGCAGAAAGCGCGATGAGCCCTTCTGCATGCTGCCGCAAAAACGCCTCGTCTACCCTTGGTTTATAGTAGAATCCTTCCAGATGCGCTGCAGTAAGAATCTTAATAAGATTTTTGTAACCTTGCTCATTTTTTGCCAACACAATAAGGTGATAGTTTTTGTCGTCAATCCCAGGACGCTCCTGGTGCATATCCTCAAGCGCGAGATATATTTCAGCCCCAATAATTGGCTTTATTCCTTGTGCTTTGGCTTTTTTGTAGAATTCAACCGCGCCGTAAATATTTCCATGATCAGTCAAAGCAATCGAATCCATGCCAAGCTCTCTCACCCTGTCTAAAAGCTGGTCTATTTTTGAAAGACCGTCAAGCAGAGAATAATGCGAGTGGACATGTAAGTGAGTGAATTTCACAGGCATTACTTGATTCTAACGCTTTTGATACAATATCTCAATGCAAAAAATAATAGTTGGAATTGATGAGGCAGGGAGAGGGCCTCTTGCGGGGCCAGTTGTGGCAGCAGCATTTTGCATAATAGGGAAGCCAAAGTTTCGCGCAGTAGGGGATTTTGATTCCAAAAAACTTACACCTCAATGGCGAGAAGATTTATATCAAATTCTCACCACTCACCCCCAAACAGAGTGGGGGATAGGCAAGGTTTCAGAAAAACTCATCGACAAGATAAATATCTTCCAGGCAACGCGGCTTGCGATGCGCAAAGCCTTTCTTCAGCTCAATGGTAAACTCGAGAAAAGGGGATTGAACCCAAATCTTGTGATTGTTGATGGTATGTCCACGATTGATATTTCTGCTCCGCAAAAGGCAATCATAAAAGCAGATACCACAATATTTTCCTGCATGGCAGCTTCTATTATTGCCAAAGTCACACGAGATAGGCTTATGCTCCGTTACCACAAAAAATATCCCCTGTACGGCTTTGATCGTCATAAGGGATACGGCACCCCTTTGCATTTCGAAATGCTCGAAAAATATGGCCCTTGCCCCATCCACCGCCTCTCCTTCGCCCCTTGCAAATATACAAGTCTTCTGATAAAGTAAAAACATGGCCGTTCCCAAATGGCATCGTTCCAAATCCAGACAAGGGCAAAGGAGAATGCACATTTTCCTTAAAACCCCCAGACTGATAGCCTGCAAAAAGTGTGGCAAGCCGGTTTTGCCGCATACGCTTTGCGAAAACTGCGGTACGTACCGGGGTAGGGAAGTAGTTGACGTACTCGCAAAACTCACCAAAAAAGAGCGTAAGCAAAAACAGAAAGAATTGGCAGCACAAGAAGGGGTAGGTTCCAGTGAATCGAAAGAATTGAATCCTGAAGAAATGTCGAAGAAATAACTGTCTGAATGTTGGAATGTTCGAATGTCAGAATGATACACTCCAACAATCAAGCAATCTAACAGTCCAACATTAAAACATGGCCAGCCGGCACCTCGCACGTTCCATAGCAATGCAGTCTCTCTACGAATGGGATTTTTATAGTAGAAAATCTGATTTATCACAAATTGTCGAGCGCAATATCACAGAATTCGGTCCAGGCCTTGAAGAAGGCAATAAAGATTTTGTCAGGCGGTTAGCTTCGGGCGTTGGTGAAAATCTCCAGCAGCTCAACGCCATTATCGAAAAAGCAGCGCCTGAATGGCCTTTAGATCAAATTACCGTTGTTGACCGGAATGTTTTACGCTTAGGTCTTTACGAGCTTATCTATGGAAATAAAGAAGAGGTGCCTCCGAAAGTGGCAATCAACGAAGCAATTGAACTTGCCAAAAACTTCAGCGGCGAGTCGTCTGGTAAATTCGTCAATGGCGTGCTCGGCACCGTATTCCGTGAATTAGAAGCAACGCAACAAACCAATGATTGATTTTTCTCAACTCGAATCAAAACTCAAACTTCCCTTCAAAGACAAAGAATTACTCCAGCAAGCGTTTGTTCATCGCTCGTATCTCAACGAAAACCGGGACTTTCATCTCCCGCAGAATGAACGCCTCGAATTTCTGGGAGATGCAGTGCTCGAGTTGGTTGTTACAGAACATTTATACACAGAGCATCCTGAAAAACCCGAGGGCGAGCTTACTGCCTGGCGCGCAGCTCTTGTAAATACCAAAATGCTTTCTTTAATTGGCCACGATTTGGGCTTCAACGAGTATTTAATGCTTTCTCACGGCGAGGCAAAAGAAGAGGGTAAAGCGCGAGACTATATTTTGGCAAATACCGTGGAAGCTTTTATCGGCGCCTTATATCTTGACAAGGGCTTGAAAAATGCCGCGAAATTTATTACAAAGCATATACTCTCCAAACTTGCAGAAGTATTAAGGGCAGAATTGTTTTTGGACGCCAAATCTCGTTTCCAGGAAATTGCACAAGAGAAAATGGGCATTACTCCCACGTACACAGTATTGAAAGAATGGGGGCCAGACCATGCCAAAAACTTCCGCATAGGAATATATTTAGATAAAGAACTTGTGGCAGAAGGAGAGGGTTCTTCCAAACAAGAAGCAGAGGAAGCAGCCGCGAAAAACGCGCTTGCAGAAAAGGGCTGGAAGTAAATCACCCCTACGAATAACGAATAAGTACGAATATACGAATTCGTAAATTCGCAAAAATTCGTAATTCGTAGGATATTAAATAAAGCAATGCTAACGATACGATTATTCAGAGTCGGCAGACGAAATCAACCTTTTTTTAAGATTGTAGTCGCAGACAAAAGAAACTCTTCTACCAGAGGCCGTTTTGTCGAGGAAGTGGGAATATACAATCCTCTTAGCAAACAACGAAACTTGAAAGGGGATAGGGTAAAATACTGGATGTCTGTTGGAGCTAAACCATCTCCGACAGTACATAATATGCTGATTACAGATGGAATTGTGACGGGTTCAAAAATACATAAACACAAGAAACCAAAGAAAGCGGATAAAACAGAAACCCCTACACCGCCGGCGCAACAAACGCCACAACCAGCTTCCACAGCTTCCCCAACCCCCGCAGAACCCCCAAAAATGTAATAAGAAAGACCCTCCATGAAAGGGGTCTTTCTCTACAGCTATTGACACGACTTTTATGCGATGCTATCATTTAAAAATTTAAGCTTTCACAGGAAGCAGAAAGGAGCAGCACCTTGAGAGTTTTTAAATACCCCCCAATGTAATCCAAAATTTTAAGTGGAGAAAAAAATGCGCGGAGACATTGCATCTAAGAGATACCGAGCGAGAGGTGGATTTCTAGGATTCGGCTTGTCGTCGCAGGCCGACAGAGTCCTTCGAGCCATGACCAATTACCGCTTTGGCGGCAAGCTTCCTCCGGGATACAAGGTTCCTCAATACGCCTTAGATCTGGTAACCGGGCAGATCACCCGCGTCGTCTAACAGAGGGAGAGGAGAAGTGAGCGAACCGCTTCTCCTCTCCCCATCAATCTACACCAAACCACATAAGAACCGCCAAAATAGGGCGTTTTTTGTTCCCTCCACAAAACCCTTGACATTTTTTTAGAAGTATGCTATACTATGAGAGTAAAGTGAAAATTGAATATACAAGCTTATTGGTCAGGGAGAGGCCAAAATAAAGCTAAACTTGCCTATCTATATTTAAGACAGAAGTACGTTAAACCACACAGCTCTCCCAAAGAGGGCTGTTGTGCTTATAGATGAGTGTGCTCTGCCTTCTGACGACAAGCAAAGTCATTAGAAGGGAAAGCATATTTAAGAAGGAGGAAACGATGTCGTTCTATTTCGATAGTCTCCCTGAGGGGATTCAAGCAGCATTCCGCGAAGATGCGGGAAAAGTGGGTGTAACCATTCACCCAACAACCGAAACCGACTTCAGGGTTCCATGGTCAACAGTGGAGCCGATGATAGTACAGAACGCAATCATAACAGGTGAAGTTCTCTGTACGGTTTCAAGGTTGGGGCAGGTTCTCGGACACGTGACAAAGTCCACCTCTGTCCCCAGACTCGGGGACTCTGGACCACCTGACGTGCGGCTGCACGTTAGCGTCAATCCAGAATTGAAGGAACAGGTCTTACGGAAGTAAAGACCAAAGGGCGAGGGGACGCGACGGAGAAATCTGCGCGTACCCCTCATCCCTAAACCTAAGTCTAGATTAAAAGACAAAAGATCAAGAGATGAAATGTAGACTAAGGCGTAGGGACAGAAGAACCTAGAAACCTCCGTGAGCATCCCGATGACGGGTAAGGGTCATCGGGGCGCTCAATAAAAAATGAGGAGGACTCATGTTCCATCTGGCTTCCATCCAAGTTAATTTCAAGGCATGTCCCCGGTGCCGAGGGGACATGGTAAAAAACAGAGATATTTACGGCGAGTTCCGGGAATGTGCCCAGTGTGGGCACATTATAGACATCGGCGATCCGAGCTTAGCGAAGCTCAAGGCATCGCTAGGCCGGTAGCAGGAGATCTCGGGAAGGCAAAAACAAAATCTAAAAACAGAGCGCCAACGCCAACCCGAGATCTCCAATCACTGAAGTTCAAAGTAAGACATGAATTTCAGAGATTGCATCGAGAAAAGTACGTTATCAATTCTACTTCATTAAGAATACCATGGTACAGATAATAAAGCAGATGAAATAAGGGGTGAAGGATTCTTTCTTCAAGAACGCAAAAAATGCAACACGCATTGTGAGCTTGAAGAAGGAATCCAGGATAATGTTGGTATTCTAGGTTCCTTATAGGAAATCGAGGAGAAGAAAGGAGGTTACTATGTAGTAACCCCAGCGTGGACGAGTTGCGAAGATCCTTAGGATCACCGACTCGCCCCAATACTTGAGCCCTTCGACTTCGTTCAGGGCTGAAATATTGGAAAGTACATTGAAATCCTTCGACTACGCTCAGGACAAGTATTCCTTTCGGGCAATCAGTCCTTCGACTTATGCGGAGGTTTGATTGTCCGGAAGGAGAAATCCTAGCCCGGCATTTTATAGGCGCAAAGACGCCAGGAGGAAAAAATGCAGTTCATCGTTGACCTTCAAAAAGAAGAGAACAGTACAACAGTAAGGCTATATAAGGTGAGTTTTAAGGATATCGGTGCCGGTCAGATCACCACACAAAGGCAAAACTTCAGCCCGCGAGATTTGACAGCGATCACTCTCTGCGTCGCGCAATTGAAAGATGCAGAGATAAATATAATCGCTCCTAAAATCGTGGAGGTCAAGATGGCTTCTGTGGAGACGGCCAGGTTGCTTTCCCTCATGGGAGCGCTTGAGAACGCCCGCGAGCAGATCACCATCACCACGGAGGAAGTCGCTGCAAAGGCAACAACGACGGAACCCTCCGCCTAACAAGCGAGCCTGGGGAAGGAGTGCGAAAGCGCTACCTTCCCCAGGCTCCAAGAATATCTTAAGTCTGGAACAAAAAAGTTCTCGATTTACGAGATTCGAGACCCCAGTACTAAATTTTGCAAAACAAAATTAGTACGGGGCAGGGAGTTTAAAACAGTTCTTTTCAAAACATTCATAGCAACGAAGTGAACATTAGTTAATCTGATCTTCAAGTTTATTGATTCATTACAGAGATCCAAAGAGAATTAGTGTTCAGCTCGCTGCTATGAGACCCACACACCGTGTGTGGGAGAAATAGCAAGGCCCTGACCCAGCGCGGCAGGATGGCGAGGGCGAGTTGAGAAAATCATGTATGATTCTCGACTCGCCCCAATACTTGAGCCCTTCGACTTCTTGCAGGGCTGAAATGTTGGAAAGTACATTGAAATAAATTCCTTTCGGGCAATCAGGCAAAAGAGTCTCGAAAATTGTAAGAGCTTGACTACCCGGAAGGAGAAATCCCGAAGGGAATTTGACAGGAGGTGGACAAAATGTCCACACGAGGAAAACTAATCATCTTTGTTGCGGCCGCTATGGCCGCGGTGTTCATAGGGCTCATGAGTCGGGGATTAAGCCCCGATCTCATGCAAGATGTCCTGCCCATCGCCACCCTCGGGACGGTGGTAGTGGGACTAGGCCTAGTGGCCGCCATCGTCTTCGGGGCGCTAGTGGTCCCCGTGGTGCTGGCCTGGATCAATAGGCCCGCGATCCCCGTCCCCACCACGGTCGTCAACATCCACTTCCACTTCGAGGAAGTGGAGGAACCCGCAGGTGACCTCGTCGAGGAGGACGAGGACCTACAGGTATACACCGCGTCGTCTACGGACGGCGTGGTAAAGGAGCCGGTAGAGGCCTTTGTAGACTAGCCTCTCCGGAAAACCGAATATCCTTTAGGGCAAGAGAGGTTTGAACAGTACCGAAAGTACTCCCTACAAACAAACCTTGCCCATCCTACCAGAGTGCATAACAGAAAGTTGTGCACTGTGAAAGGAAAAACAAAGTACCTTCAAATAAAATTTCTTTGGCCGAATGAGTTCTTCCAGCAACAGGGATTAAGAGTTTACCCTGAACGAAGTGAAGGGAGGCTTGATTGTCCGGAAGGAGAAAAAAGAAAAGTTAGCTAAAGGCGTTTTAAGAAGTCTTCAGGTGCAATTTCCGCTTGATTAAGAATTTTCCTTAGTGTTCCCATGGGAATAGGTTTTGGATGAACTGCAACTTGAGTCCACCTGCCGTCCGGATGTCGAAAATAAAGATGACTACCCTTGCTCTTATATCTTTGGAAACCAAACTTTTCCAAAGTTCTTACGACATCTTTTGGCTTAATGTCCGAGGGAAATTTCATTAACGCTTTACTTTAAAGCAGATACGAGCCTTGCGCTTTTTGGAGCCAAAACCTGGGTATGGACAACCATTGTTTCCTCTACTTTGTCGACGGGCACTTCTTTTCTTTCTTCAACGAGACATTCAATTGCAAGTTCAATACCGTCTTTCAAGCTCTTTAACACTTTATCAATGGTTGGACCATAATCAGCAACTCCCAGTGTTGGAACAAAAGCAGTATATACCGGAGTGCCATCTGGATAATATTCCTTTTCAATGATTACCCGATAATTTAAAATCTTAGCTTGAACTTTCTTTACCATATAAGAATATCCTATCTTAATCGAAACAGAAGTCAAGATTTTCATCCAGGCTCCAAAAATCTCGCAAGTTTAGAACAAACAGAGTTGTAGATTTACGAGATTCGAGAGAGTTTATAGTAAGCGAACGAATTGAGTCGAAGTGTTCTTTGAAAAATTCAAAAATTAGGCGGGCGTGCTGCGATTGAGTCTTACTTCGAGCATGCTTACACGTTTTTCGAGAGTAACGAATTCATCGCGATCAACCTTCTGCTTGAGATCATTCTTAATGGTCCCGAGAGTAATCTTTATTACCTCCACATCATCTCTTATTGCATCAACCTTATCAGGAAGTTCTGCCAAACGATCCAGCCGATCATTCGCAACGACAACACCTTCAGCAACTTGCTGAATTTGCCCCTTCAAATCTTCAGCAACCACATCCATGTGATGTTTTACTTCTTCCCCAGTTTTCTTTGCGGTTTCCTCAATGATTTGTTTGATATCATATGCCATAGAGTTTTGATTCCTCTTTAGCTTCTATAACTTTGCTCTTTTTAAGAAATTGCAGAATCGGAGCCCCACATTTTTGACATAACTCTAATCGTTTCGAGAATCCAAGCCCCACTTTTATGGAATCGTCTTTAATTTGCCGCTTGCATATGTCACACTTGATTATCCACATAATGCTTCCATTATAGAAATGTGTAGGACTGGTGTCAATTTCTTCATCGGGACTAGAAGCGCTCTCACGGTACGAGACTCTCTCCTGTTTCTCGCAAGAGAAACTATCTCTGCCGTGCGAGCACTTCTGGTCTTGACAGCATCTCTTGATCGCGTATACTGTACATAATATGGGTTTGAAGCAATTCTTTGGATACTTTTATTTCTTTACCGACGCTGTCGGCAAGATTTTGGTATCCAAACGAGCATAAGCTCATAGTTTTCTAAAGATACTAAACTCCGGCCGACAGCGGCCGGAGTTTTCGTTTAGCTTTAGCGATGGTCTTTAGTCTCTGAAAATCATCGCTAGAGAAAAACTTATAATCTCTAGCGCTTTACAGATAGTGAAGTGTGGCACTTAGGAGGAAGAGAATGATCGTCGTAATGGGTAGAGGAGCGAGCAATGGAGACATTGAACGGGTTCAAAGGCATTTAACCGAGAAAGGACTTCGGGGACAGCTCAACGTCGGCGTGGAGCGCAGGGTCGTGGCCGTCCTGGGGCAGGTGTACCCAGAGCTTCAGGATGAGCTTCAACTGATGCGCGGCGTGAGCGAGGTGTTCCGCGTATCCAAGCCCTACAAGCTGGCTAGCCGCGAGTTCTCCGCCGAGGATACCATCGTTACCATAAGCGACAATGGCGTGAAGATCGGCGGGGGCCACTTTGCAGTGTTCGCCGGCCCCTGCGCCGTAGAAAACGAGGAGCAGGTGCTGACGACGGCCAGGGCGGTCAAGGCGGCCGGCGCTCAGGTGCTGCGCGGCGGGGCCTACAAGCCTCGGACATCCCCCTACAGCTTCCGAGGCATGGGCGAGGACGGGCTGAAGATACTGGCCGAGGCCCGCCAGGAGACCGGCCTGCCCATCATCACCGAGGTCATGTCGCCCAACGACGTGGAGATGGTCTATCGCTACGCCGACGTGCTCCAGGTCGGCGCTCGCAACATGCAGAACTTCCCCCTGCTGGACGAGGTGGGCAAGACCGACAAGCCCGTGATGGTGAAGCGGGGCTTCGCGGCCACCTACGAGGACTGGCTCCTGGCCGCCGAGTACGTGATGAAGGAGGGGAACCATCAGGTCATCCTGACCGAGCGGGGCATCCGCACCTTCGAGACCTACACCCGCAACACCCTGGACCTCAACGCCATCCCGGTAATCCACAAGCTGAGCCATCTGCCCGTCGTCGTTGACCCCAGCCACGGCACCGGCAAGTGGTATCTGGTGACGCCGCTGGCAATGGCTGGGACGGCAGTGGGGGCCGACGGCCTCATCGTCGAGGTGCATCCCAACCCTGACGTCGCCAAGTGCGACGGCGCGCAGTCGCTGACCTTCGAGAACTTCGCGAATATGATGGATCAGGTTAGGCCAATCAGGGCTGTGATAAACCGCAAAGCGTAACTTCCGTAAGGGTGGAACCTCAATGATTCAAAGAATCAAAGAAGTTCCACCCAATTTTTTTCTGGGGTTGACAAGCAATTCTGAACGAGTATACTGATCGTAATGTCTTATATTATTTCTTCATGCTGTGGCTGTGCATGTCTCCAAGGCCCTTCCGGCTGTGAGATTTTTGTTGCGACTTTTGCATAAGAGAAATACGATAAGGCATTTCGCAATAGCACTCCAGCCGCGGGCTGGATTTTTGTTTTGGTTCGTTCAATAAATCGGATAAGGAGAGGGGGCAATGATGTTTGCGATTCAAGAAATAGAGATAATCAATCTTGGACAGAAATTGATGGGATGCCCAAGAAAATACAGAAAACCCTGCGGTCCCTGCGAGAGACGACTCCATCAACTCGAAAGATTATTCAAATGTAAAGCCCTCCGAAAGAGGAAGGCAGCGTAACACTTCGAGAAAGGCGTAGTTATCTACAACTACGCCTTTTGATTTTTCCACAGACACCCCGCTTGACAACAACTGCTTGCAAATGATATCGTACTAGTACGATGACTACTGGAAGGAAACAATCGAGGCAAAAGAAAGAATTAACCGAACAGTATGCAAATGAGCTTTTTGAAATAATTCGCAAAATCGCGGGCGACAGGGGATTGCTCAAAGAGTTTTTTCTGGATATTCTTACTCCTGCAGAATACAAAGAACTTGGGCTGCGCTGGCAAATTGTAAAACGCCTTGGGAAAGAGGAGTCGCAGCGAAAAATTGCAAAAGACCTTGGGGTGAGCGTTGCCACAATTACCCGAGGTTCTCGCGAATTGCTCGACAAAGAAGGGGGATTTCAAAAAGTTTTAGATAGATTGTAAAAGAACACCTCATATTTTTGGATACATATCGTACTAGTACAATGAATATTGACGTACACCGAATTCAGGAATTTGTGTTGAAGGGTGCGCATTTTCTTCGTAAAACGCGTAGCCAAATAGCACAAAACATCGAAAGGGGTGTGTAATGTCAGCTACGATTGGAAACAGTCTGTATAGAACAACGAGGGAAAGAGATAGGGATTGGGGTCGGCATTGTAATTGGTTAATTCCTCCCTGGACAACATTTGATCCCCAATTGTCCGAAGCAGAGCAACTAGAAGCTTCCCAGACAATATACATATCAAAGGTTCTAGAAGCTCTTCATTTGTCTGGAGTAGACACCAGTCAATGCTCTCTAGGGAAGTTAATAAAGTACTCCAGAGAGCTTTATTTCTGGATTGATGACGAAGGACATATCCAAAAACCTAAAGAAAACTTAGCTCCACCATGGGGGCCTCAAGACGAATAAAGTTCGTGCAAACGAACTTTTCAAAGGGGTGAGACAAATTCTCGCCCCTTTCTATTGACAAGCATGCATGAAAAGAGCTATAGAGATATTAGACTTTCAGCGTATGAGTTTACGAAATCTTATTATCATTATTATTACGATTTTAATGCCTCAAAAGCTGGGAGTCATTTTTTTGCATAAATAAACACATTACATCACACGAACTTTGCAAGACCTCCCAGCTGGGAGGTTTTCTGTTTTGTTTTGGAAGATGCTGACGCCTTGCCAATATCTTCCAGGCCAAAACAACGGCTTGGAAGTTCTTATTGAAAGGAGGCTTCAAATGCTTAGCGCACGAGAATTTGACGCGGTTGCTGCAGCCTTGGAAGCAGACCAAGATCCTCAAGAGGCAGAAAAAGCCGCTTTCTACGCTCTCGTAGTGCTTTATGGAAGTAATACCGAGACTGGAAAAACTCTCCGACTACTGCTACCCTACAATAAGCTTAAAGAGTTAGGGGATAGGATTTCTCCGCAATCGTATCACGGATGCGCGTGTACGTACTAACTCCACAGGGGCGTTCTGCGGAACGCCCCGTTTATTCTTTGCCAAACGCTTGACATAATTTCTCCTTGGAGCTATAATATCCACTATTCAGTAAAAGGAGGCAGATATTGTCGAAAGCCATTGTCTTAATCGAAATGGCACCCACAGCGTCAAGGGAGGCGGTCAAAACCCTGGGTGTCATACCCGGGGTCACGAGTGTCGACCAGGTTACTGGCTCGTACGACATTATAGTTAGGGTCGATGCCCCAGATTTGTTTGCGATTTGCAACATCGTAACCGGTCCGATTCACACAACCCGGGGAGTCATTCGTACTGTAACTTGCCTGGTCATTTAGAGACGGGGGGACGGTAGAGCAACTGAAACGCTTCACTGTCCTCCCGCCATTTTATTAGTAGGGGGTTGACAGAGGTTTCTGCTTGAGTATAATGACAATAATGCAAACAATCTTAAATCTCACCGAGCAAGTTTTGGTCTTGATGTTGATCTTGGTGCAACCTCTATGGTTGGGAGATTTACGATATGCATACGTAAGATAAGAAAAATACTTTAAACATATCACGCGACCTCCCAGCTGGGAGGTCGTTTCGTTTATAGCTCTTTTAAGGAAGATTGAATATCGCAGCAAGATATGGATTCATTCGATATTTTCCTGCGATATGTAGTCGCAAATTTAGCACCCAAGAAGGAGGAGACATGCCTATTAGTAAAAGTGATCTTGAACACGGCACTCTCGAAAGAGAAGATGTAGATCCCGATGCCCTAGAAGGCTTCGATTTCGTCGAGGAACAAAAGGAGCAACTTGACCCAAAGAAGCCAGACGCGATGCCTGGCAGCCCGAAGCCGAAAAATAATCCTTCCTAGAGTCCAAGTGGCCCGTTAGCTTGGAGGTATAAGCGTCAGGCGCGATCCGCTTGGAGACTGGATGGTTCGAGTCCATCCCGGGCCACTCCCGCACTTTTTAGGAGCCGCAACTATGTGGCTCCTTATGTTTTTGTGTGGATAAATAGGGGATTGACAAATTATTCGCAAAAGAATATACTTGGGAAACATGGAAATTGGATATTCACAAATAAGATTGATGTCCCACGATACCCCCGTCGCCTTTGCGCAGAAAATGGCGATGTTTGGTATTGGGAGAAGTTTATGTAAAGGATTTTATAAGATATAAAACACTTTATAGAATATTTCACAAAGACCTCTCCCGCAAAGGAGAGGTCTCAAGTTGTAGATGGAGGATTCCATGCAAGAGGTCTTGATGTGCATGAGTTGTGGCGCAAAATACGAGGAACAAAACCGCAAGTGCACAAAGTGTAACGGCTCGTTGAAAAGAGTCAAAGTTCTTCTACCGACTAAAAAAAGTCTCAAAACGTGAGACCGTACAAAAGGGCTGTTTCTTGTTGCAACAAGAAACAGCCCTTTTTCATTTTTGTCTTGACAGAGAGTATACCAAAAGATACAATAAAAAAAGTTTTGCAGAAAGGTCGATATTTATAGTAATCAGGGATTGACTGAAATCCAGAATTCAAATGGCAGAAGAAACACCTCAATACCAAGGGCTGCTCGAGTATATCGTGAAATCTTTGGTGGACAATCCAAATGATGTGCAGCTAAACCGCAGGGTGGACGAAATGGGTGTGTTGCTTTCTTTAAAAGTGCACCCTCAAGACATGGGCCAAATTGTTGGCCGCCAGGGTTCCACTGCGAGAGCAATCCGCACATTGGTTCGCATCGCGGGTTTGAAGGCCCACGCGCGAGTAAACCTCAAGATCGAGGAACCAGAGGGCGGACGCGGGCCAAGAAGCCAGCGAGAACCTCTTGGAGATTTGAACATTTAACTTTGGAATTCGAACTTGAAATCCGCAAGAACGGTGTTACCATGAAGTAACGCCGTTTTTGCTTGTGTATGAGATTTGACATTCTCACGATATTTCCAGATATTTTTGACTCTTACTTTCAAGAGTCGCTTTTGGAGCGCGCGCGAGCAAAAAAGCTTCTCGAAATTCGCATACACAATCTGCGCGACTGGACCCAGGATTTGCACAAAACCGTTGACGATAAACCCTTTGGCGGGGGATTGGGAATGGTAATGAAGATTACGCCCATATACAAAGCTGTTCAATCTCTAAAAACTACAAACTACAAACTAAAAACTATACTATTTACACCGAGAGGAAAGAAATTTACACAAAAGAAGGCATACGAGTTCTCAAAACTCGATCAGCTCATCATGATTTGCGGAAGATACGAAGGAGTGGATGAAAGGGTAAGAAAATACGTTGCAGACGAACAAATATCAATAGGGGATTACGACTTAATGGGAGGAGAGCTTCCGGCAATGGTCGTGGTGGAGACAGTGGCGCGACTCATCCCTGGAGTAATCGGCAAAGATGAGTTTTTAAAAGAGCATATCAAAGATGGCGGTTTTATAGAGTATCCGCAATATACGCGGCCTGAAGTATTCTCCGCCAAAGGCGAGACCTCGCCCCTTCGGGGCGGGAAAAACTGGAAAGTTCCTAAAGTTTTGCTCTCCGGCGATCACAAGAAAATAGGGGAATGGCGTAAAAAGCACGGAAGAATTATACAGTAGCTATTGAAAATCGAGTGGATTTGTGATACAATTTGAAGGGCAAATAAGCGTGGATGGCGGAGCGGTCAATCGCACGACGCTGTAAACGTCGCGCCTTCGGGCTACGGGGGTTCGAATCCCTCTCCACGCACCCTTCGACTTCGCTCAGGGTAAACATCTGAGTGATTTCGATGCCGAGATAGTTCAGTGGCAGAACGCTTTCTTGGTAAGAAAGAGGTCCCGGGTTCAATTCCCGGTCTCGGCTCAAGTACGGAGAGGTCGTATTCGTATAAATTCGTAATTCGTAGGACTATGCCAACAAAGAAAAAACCATTTACCAAATTCCAGTGCGGAGTCTGCAAGAAGATTAATTACTTTATCCGGAAATCAAAAGCAGCAACCGAGATAAAATTGGAATTGCGGAAGTTTTGCAAAAATTGCAGAAAGCGCACTTCGCATAAAGAAACGAGGAAATAGATCGAGCTTAGCTCGATAGGGGCGTGGTGAAGTGGTATCACGAGGATCTCCAAAATCCTCATCGGGGGTTCGATTCCTCCCGCCCCTGCAATTTTTATGCCTACACTCTCTATAGTTAATTACCCGGAAAAAATTCTCAAGCGCAAGGCAGATGAAGTTTCGCCTAGAAATTCTGAAATCAAAAACCTCATCGCGCAGATGATCGAAACAATGTGCGAAAACCAAGGCATTGGACTGGCCGCTCCCCAAGTCGGAATATCAAAAAGGATTATTGTTGTGGAAACTTCAACTGATCCACGGGAAACCGTCAAAGAAAAAAAAGGCAGGCCTCTTGCATTTCTCAATCCGATTATTACAAAAAAATCAGAGGAATCAATCACAGAAGAAGAAGGATGCTTAAGTCTTCCCGGGATTTTTGTGAAGGTTAAGAGATCAGAAAGCATAGAACTCGTATGCCAAACGCCAGGGGGGCAAGAAGTAAAAATTAAAGCCGGGGGTTTAACCGCACGAATTTTTCAGCACGAACTGGATCATTTAAACGGAAAACTTATTATCGATCGCTTGAATCTGCTGGAAAAGTTTAAGCTTCGCAAACACCTCAATGAAAGAACTCGTTGAATATCTAATTCAAGAAGGAGTATTGCAAACCCCACATGTAAAGGAAGCATTCATGAAGATCAACCGGGAAGATTTTGTGTCTCCTGACATGAAAGACTGGGCGCAGATTAATGAAGCTTTACCCATTGCGTTGGGCCAAACGATTTCGCAGCCATACGTTGTTGCTTTTATGTTAGAAAAGCTGCAGCTTAAAGCAGGACAAAAAATCTTAGACATTGGGTCAGGTTCAGGATGGACGAGCGCTCTTTTAGCTTCCATAGTAGGCGAACATGGCAGGGTAATTGGACTTGAAATCATCCCGGAACTCAAGGAATTTGGCGAACAGAATGTTGCAAAGTATAATTTTATAAAGAAGGGAATAGTAAAGTTTCTTTGCCAAAACGGGGCTGAAGGATATGAAAAAGAAGCGCCTTATGACGGCATTTTGGTTTCTGCCAGCCTCGCCAGAAAAGAACTTCCTGAAACATGGGGAAAACAACTGAAAATCGGGGGCACCATTGTTGTCCCCATTCAAAATTCCATTTGGGTATTTACCAAAGAAAATGAAAACAATTTCAAAGAAGAAGAATATCCTGGATTCGTCTTTGTTCCATTCGTCTAACGCAAAACTTGTTTGTCAGCTCGCCGCCGCATTCTGCGCGGTTGTTTCAATTTTTTTGTTTATTCACATTTTTGTTCCGGTTGACTACAAAGATCAAAGTACAATTCTTTTTTCCGTAGAGAAGGGGCAGGGGAGTTGGCAAATTACCTCTAGTCTCAAAGACGCAGGGCTTATTCGCTCGAGCAACAGTTTTATTCTTTATGCTGCATTGAGTGGTCGAGCTTTCCGGTTTCAGAGCGGCGACTATCTGCTTTCCCCATCGATGAATGCTCATACGATTATTCTTACATTCGTGCATGGCGATATTATAAAAGAATATCTCACCATCAAGGAGGGATGGAATCTCAACGATATTGCCACAGAATTTGAGAACCGCGGTTTTTTTACGCAAGAAGAATTCTTTGCTGTTACAGGATATCCTGCCCAAGATTACACAGAAGAGAGCAATCTTCCCGGACCAAAAGATTTTTCCCGCGAATTTGCATTTTTGAAAGACAAACCTCTTTACATAAGCCTTGAAGGATACTTATTCCCCGACACCTATCAGGTAACCGTAAGCGAAACACCCGAGAGTTTTGTGCGCCGTGCGCTCAAAAACTTTGAATCCAATCTTACTGCAGACATACTCTCTGCAATCAAAGCTCAAGAAAAAACAATTTTTGAAGTAATCAACTTTGCCGCTCTTCTCGAAAAAGAAGTCCGAAGTTTTCAAGACAAACAAGTGGTTTCGGGCATTCTGTGGAAACGTTTGGAAGACGATATGCGCCTGCAAGCAGACGCTACTGTTGTGTATATTCGAGAGGGAAACTATTATAAAGTCTCTATTGAGGAAACACAGATTGAATCGCCCTATAATACCTACCGAGTATATGGCTTACCGTTAGGTCCAATCTCAAATCCTGGTTTAGAAAGTATTCGGGCGGCATTGGAACCTAAAGAAAGTCCATACTGGTTTTATCTTTCCGCGCCCGACGGCACTACCATTTTTACCAAGAACTTTGAAGAACACAAAGCGGCAAAAGAACGCTACTTGCGATAGCTATTGACAAGAAAACCTGCCTAGCCTATAACTAAGATAGTTGTTTCCCCTTTTTAGGAGGGCCACATCCCCCTCGAGCCTGCTATGGGATAGTCACCCTACACTTGGGTGTACGGTAGAAATATCATGTCGGGTCGATTATGATATATCTATCAATCCAAACTATCCCGTAGCTTTCTTCCATCCACAGACAATAGGTGATCTTGATAGAGATCATAAACCCTATTTAGGATGAAACGAAAATGTGTTTTCGTTTTGTTGATCTGTGGAAATACCACAGCTTTTTATTTTGTATTCGTATATTCGTACAGATTCGTAATTCGTAGATATGCCAAAAACAAAACAGCAAAAAAAAGAAATACTGAATCAGTTAGCGGAAAACCTTGAGAAGCAAAGCGCAATGGTGTTTGTGGATTACAAGGGATTGAAAGTAGGGGATATGATAACCCTGCGAAAGCAACTCAAAGAAACGGGTTCTGAACTCATGATTTCCAAAAAAACTTTGTTTTCTAAAGCGATGAAAGAAAAGGGAATTGAAGTTGACTTCAAAAATATGGAAGGACAGATTGGAACTATTTTTGCGTTTGAAGACCCCATGATTCCCATAAAAACCGCGAATACTTTTGCCAAGGCAAACGAGAAACTGAAAATCCTAGGCGGATACTTTGAAAGAGAATTGCAAAACGCAGCCAGCATAGTGACGCTTGCCAATTTGCCAAGCAGAGAAGAGCTTTTAGCAAAACTTCTTTATACTATGACAGCTCCTTTATCTGACTTCGCGATTGTATTGCAAGGCAACATCAAAGGTCTGATCTACGTTTTGGCTCAAAAAGCCAAAACGTAATTGCTAAATTGTTACATGTTAACCATAAAAATATGACAGAAGAAACAAAAGACAAAAAAGAAGTAGAGGTGCCAGAGAAATTTAAGTCTTTGGTAGAATCCATAGAAAAACTTTCGGTGCTCGAGCTTTCTGAATTGGTACATCTTCTCGAAGACAAGTTCGGAGTATCTGCGCAGGCCCCAGTTGCGGTGGCCGCAGCTCCCGCCTCCGCTGAAGCTTCGGCGGGCGAGGAAGAAAAAACCTCCTTTACCGTTGTGCTCGCAGGGGTGGGAGACAAGAAAATTGAAGTAATCAAAGTAGTAAGAGACGCAACTGGAAAAGGCCTCAAAGACGCAAAAGATCTTGTTGACGCCGCTGCTTTAAGCGCTCAAGTTGTCAAAGAGGGAGCAAGCAAAGAAGAAGCAGACGACCTCAAGAAAAAACTTGAGACCGCAGGAGCTACTGTCCAACTCAAGTAGATTTGAGCTTAACCGGTGAAATTTGATAGACTTTTGCCCCGTCAAACAAATAGATTGTTTGGCCGTTTGGCGAAACCGCAAAGTCGCGAACTTGCCCGAATGCTTGACTTCGATACTGCCTAAGAACTTCGCCCGATTTGCTAAGAATCACGAGGCGTTGCTCCTGGGGTTCCAGGACATAAAGGTAAGGAAGCTGCGAAGTAGTTTTAATCAGGGTTGCGTTTTGAAACTCGGGGAAAATCGAAAGGTTAAGGCTTTCTTGATACCTTCCTCTAAAATATCGTTGAATCTCGTTTTCTGTGGTAAGAATCCAAATATTCCCATCAATGCTCATTGATTGAACATCGATGGGTTTTTTGGGAGAAAGAGGATCTAACCAACGTTCGAATTTCGCCGTTCTTAAAGAGGGCTGAGAGGATTTAAAAATCTCTCCATTTCGTGAGTCTAAAAAATAGAAATTGCCTGCGAACTGCTCTAAATCTGCAATTTTTTCTTCTGCTGCAAAAGATTCCAAGGTATGCTGGATTATTGTATTCTGCCCGTCAATTGACAAAATCGTGTTTGGTTCTGCGAAGAATAAAATAGAATCTTCAAAACGTACGCCGAGTTTAAGATTTTTCCCCGCATCAAAAATCTCTGAAGTATTTGCTGCGCTGTCGAATACAAAAATGTTTGATGACGAAGGTCCAAAAAAGTAAAATCTGCTTTTCAGTTGAATCATATGAGAGAGATTGGCAACAGTAATGGATGGATTGAGTTTTACTACAACCTCGGGTTCTGCGATTTCCGTGATTTTATGCAATACTCGCAATTCCTCTGAAATTTCTTCTTCCTCTAATCCGCCAGCCGGTAGAGAAGTGTCGTCCATATTTTTTCTTTCGCCTCCCAAGAGCGCAAACCCCAAAAACAGCACAAAGCAAAGAAGGAGAAGAAGTCCCATACGTTTTTTTGCTTCAGAAATCATCAAAAGCGGCAACTTCTTTTTGAGCGCAGAAACATATGGGAAAGAAATTCTAGGGAGAGGAATTTTTCGGGGCACAGAAAGTGAGGGAAGGGAAATTTTTGCAGGGAAAAGGGGTATCTTGAGTTGAGGAATCGCCAGCCTGCCTCGTAGCAAGGCGAGCCTGCCTTGTTTGCCGTCGGGCGAGGCAGGCGTCTGCTGCAAAGTTTCAACCAGCGCAAAAAAGAGAACTCCCGAAAAGAGAGACATTTCCTTCTGCTTTAATTTGAATATGCTCTTGAACTGCTTTTCTTCTTTGAGCTGGGCTAAGGTCTGCAAAAAGTTTTCCTTGGAGAAAAATTCAAATGCTTCTGCGGTGAGAGCCATAATCTTATCTCCTGAAATCACTTTTCCAGAGCCCATATTTCCTAATACTTTTGTAGAACTTTCATCTTTCTTTGCAGACTCAATGCTTTTCCCCGCGTCAACGAGCGAACCTGCTCTGGCTATCCAAAGCTTCAGTGCGCCAACCTTGGTAAAGTAAAGCGTATATCCTTGAGAAGTAGGAACAAACAAGAGCAGCAGAAAATGCAGGTTTCCAAGCCAATCCACGTTTCCATTTTTGGATTCCTCTGCCAAAAAAGCGTTTCCCTTCTTGAGCGCGTTTTTCAATCTTAGGGAAACATTCTGTGCTGGTTTTTCTGCGGAATAATACTCCTGCGAGAGAAGGGAAGCTAACCGGTCGAGAAACGTGGAATTGTTTGGCAAGGCATTCTGGAGCTCGCCCACGATATACATACTTCCGCTCTGTTGCATTTCCTGCGGCGGGTCGAACGAAAACACGCGGAAAAACCTGTCCTTCTTTGCCTTTGGATTAAATTGAAATTCGAAAATCTTCATAGATTTTTTTATTATACCAGAACTTGCAAAATAGGGAAAAGTTTTCTAATCTGATAGTGTTGAGGACGATTAGCTCAGCTGGTTAGAGCGTCGCATTCACATTGCGAAGGTCGGAGGTTCGAACCCCCCATCGTCCACAGCAAGAGGTCACAAGAAATCGATATTCCAACGTGCGCGAGAAGGCTGTGCTCGGCTTCTTTGCTAACGCACTGGACAGCAGGAAGGGTGGCGACGGCGACACGATCAGGCCATGATCTAACTAACAAACACTCCTTCGTCGAACTCGAACCCCTTGCAGATAACGTCTGCTCGGGGCTTTTTTATTTTTCTCGATAGGATACAATAGATTTATGAAACGGTTTATATTGTTTCTTATTATTGTGGGGATTATCGGAGTGGGGGTTTTTGTGTTGACCAGCGAAAAAGAAGCTCCGCACGAACAACAGACCCAACCGCAAACCCTCGAAGCTGACGAGATTGCGTTTTTTGAACCTTCGGAAACGCTTGTCAAAAACATTATTAAAAATGCGCTTGACGCACGGTTCGATTCTGAAACCGCAACGTATAAAGTAGCTGATCTTGATCGCAAAGGAGGGCCGGAATTAATCATTGGCGCCGCAGGACAAAACACAGCTACCATTCAGATACTCACCATAGTCAACAAAGAAAAAGAGTACGAACGTATTGGAAAAATTGAGTATCAAGAGTTGCTTCGTGAAGCACCCGAAGTCAAGGAAATAACCGATATTGATGGAGATGGCCAAGAAGAAATCATCATGTCTTTAATGTACGGCGGAGCCTCGAGCTGGGCAGAAGGAATTCTCGACGTTGATTTTGTCAAGAGAACTATGCAATGGGTTCAAATACGAAATGAAAGCGGGCAGCTCCAAGATGCCATTTTTATTCTTGCTGCAAGCGCGGCGCATCGGAACGCCTTCCAAATTCAAGATGCGGACAAAGACGGCAAAAAAGAAATTGTGGAAACCTTTGCCCAAACACTTCTCGACAAAACAGAATGTGAGGTCTCCGCTTATGAATGGGACAACGATGTCTTTGCCTTTGACAAAACCCTTTCTGAACAATTTCTCTCCAAACTGGGCGCAGATTGTGTAATGTGATATATTGGTTTCATGCAATCTCTTTTATTGCTGCGTTACGTGAAGTGGCATTATCTTGATGCGAGCCGCGATATCCTGAAAGGATGGGGCAATATCCTTTGGTTCAATTTTAACTATTTTTCTGTTTTACTTTTGATTCAAACGTTTTTTTCCCCTTGGCGGAGAATTACCTGGGATTATGGAAGAGGCTTTGATTTCTCAAGATATCTTTTTACCTTTGCTTCGAATCTCGTTTCTCGAATACTGGGTGCCGTAATGCGAAGTTTTCTGATTGCCGCGGGAATCGTAATGGAATTTGCGCTTCTTTTCTTGGGAAGCCTTTTTTTCTTGTTCTGGTTAGTCTTGCCTGCGATTATTATCGCAGCTTTTTTCTATGGCATCTTCCTTCTTTTTTGATATTAAGAATTCGCAGCTTGCGCAAGCTCTATGGTTTGACAGCTATTTTCATACTGCTCTCTTAACCAAGATTCAAAGAGCAACCCGATGGGTTTTTCTACTCTTTGCTTTGCTTTTCCTCCTCACTTTTATTCCGGAGCAAGGAGTGGTCTCTCTTCAGCAAAGCAGAATGCTTCTTGGCTTTGTATTTCTCACGTTTGCCTATGGCACTTCCTTATTTTTGCTTCAACGGTTTGGCGAAAGTTTAAAGAAAACAATGCCCCTGGTCGCAAAGGGAAATCTTGCAGAATTCCTTTCTTTTGAATCGCTTAGAGCAACCCACAGCGCACTCAAATACGCAGAGCGCGAACGCTTTTTCGCTTTGGACTCTGCAACTCTTCTCTACTTTCTTCTCAAAGAAAATCCTTCTTTCGAAAGTATGCTTACCCGCATGCTGCTTGACCCAAAAGAACTGGAAACAACCCTAAAACAACAATCAAAATCAAAAATACTTCGCCTTCGGAAAACAAAAGAACTTTCTTTTGCGCCAGATTTTCAGTTAGCCATAACGAAAGCAATTGATTTGGCAAGAGCAGAAGGGCGCGAAAAAGCAGAGGTTAAGGACTTGCTGTCTGCCATTGCCTATTCTGACGCCTTTTTCAAGCAATATTTAATTGAACGAAATTTTTTGCCAGAACGCGACATTCCCAACATTGCCAAATGGCATTACCAGCTTTACGCAAAAGCAGCAGAGCAGAAAAAGTTCTGGCTCAAGAAAAACCTGCGGCGTTACGGTGCGCTTGGAAAAGACTGGGCATCAGGATATACCATTACGCTCGATCAGTTTGGATACGATATTTCCAAAGAAGTTATGGCTGCGCGGTTTCCCCGCGCGATCGGGCATCACAAAGAAAAAGAAGCCATAGAGCGCATCCTCTCTAGGCAGCAAACAAACAATGTGCTGCTCATAGGCAATCCGGGATCTGGCAGGCGGCGCCTGATTCAAGACTTGGCTTCCAAAAGCGTGCTGGGCGAGAACCAGAACCCTTTTTTAAACTATAGGCGCGTCGTGGAACTTAACCTTGCGCATCTTGTCGCATCGATTCAAGCTTTGGAAGAAGCAGAGGCAATCTTGAGCGAGATTTTTGGCGAAGTTATCGCGGCCGGCAATATTATTTTAGTTCTCGACGATGTGCACAATTTTGTGGGAGAAGAATCCGGGCAAGCAGCCGGAAGAATGAATATCGCAGGCGTTCTTTCTTCGTATTTAAGACTCCCGCAATTTCCTTTTATTGCGATTACCACATTTGCGGGACTCCACAGGTATTTGGAGCAAAACCCCTCGCTTCTTTCTCTTTTTGAACAGGTGGAAGTAACAGAGCTTTCCCAGGCAGAAACTTTGGAGGTTTTGCAGGAAACCGTGCCTGCCTTTGAAGGAACGTACAAAAAGTTCATTTCTTATCCTGCCTTGCAGACAATCGTGGCGTATGCCGACAAATACATTCAGGCGGTTCCCTTCCCCAAAAAAGCAGTAGATTTGTTGGACGACGCAATGAGTTGGCTTGCGCAAACTTCAGACAAAGTGCTCTTACCCAAACACGTGGCTGCCGTGGTTACCGAACGCACTCAAATTCCCGTGGGTGACATTGAAACCACAGAACGGGAAACATTGCTTTCCCTTGAAAATCTTATTCACAAACGCATCGTTAATCAACAAGAGGCAGTAAAAGAGATTGCCGGGGCTCTCCGTCGCGCCCGCGCGCAGGTGACCATAAGGTCAGGGCCCATGGGAAGTTTTCTTTTCTTGGGGCCCACCGGAGTAGGCAAAACCGAAACTGCAAAAGCTTTGGCTGCGATTTATTTTGGATCAGAATCGCGAATGATACGTTTAGATATGTCGGAATTCCAAAACGTGAAAGACATCGAGCGGCTCTTGGGCACTCCCACGCAACAGGGTTTACTCACCACCGCAATCAGACAAGATCCCTTTTCTCTCCTCTTGCTCGACGAACTGGAAAAAGCGCATCCCAATATTTTAAATCTTTTCTTGCAGGTGTTAGACGAAGGCCATATTACCGACGGCCTTGGCCGCAAAACTGATTTTCGCCACACCATTATTATTGCCACCAGCAACGCGGGCTATCAGCTTATTTTACAAGCAATCAAGCAAGAAATGGATTTTGCTCATCTCAAAGAACAAATGCTCGACTTTTTGTTTCAAGAAGGAATTTATCGGCCAGAATTCTTAAACCGATTCGATGGAGTAGTTTTGTTTGCTCCGCTCACGCAAGAACATCTCTTGCAAATTGCGGGGCTTATGCTCAAAAAACTGCAAAGCAATATGATGACCGAGAAAGGAATTGAATTGGAAATTACCGAAGATCTCAAAGCAAAAATCGCAGAACTTGGATATGATCCCAAATTTGGCGCGCGCAACATGCGCCGCGTGCTCTCTGATAAGGTGGAAAACGCGCTCGCCGTCGCGCTTCTCTCCAATGCCATCAAACGTGGCGACCGCATCACCGTGGATGCCAATACCTTTGAAGTGAAGAAAATGTAGTGGAAAACCTCAACAAGGTACAAAAAACTCCAGACCCATCATTGTGGAAAACTTTGGGTTGACTCCAGAAGAAATAGTCGGGTACACTATATACATATGCAGAAGCCTATTACGCAAAGACAAAAAGAGCTTCTGAAAGTTATTTATACCTATATCAAGGAGACTGGTTATCCTCCGACTTTTGAGGAGATGCGAGAGGCATTACATGTTGTTTCTAATCAATCGGTGATTGATTATCTTCAGCAGCTTGCGCACAAAGGCATGATTCGACGCAATGAGGGGGCAAGGGGGTTAGTTTTAATGCCTTTGGCATACGAGGTTCTCGGAAGTCCTCGTCTTGCTCCGTTTCTAGGGATTACTAGCGCAGGTTCTCCTATGGAGGCAATCGAGATTTCAGGAGAGTGGGAAACACTGCCAAGCCAAGAGGGACTAGCAAGGTTGAAGGGGCAAGTCTATATGTTAAAAATCTCTGGGGACTCAATGATAAACGCTGGAATAGACAGTGAAGATGTTGTGTTGATCGAACAGAGAAAAGAATTTTCTTCGGGGGATGTGGTGCACGCGCAGATTCAAGACGAAGCAACGATCAAGCGGTTTATATCAGACGACACTCCGCCGTATGTTTATCTCAAACCAGAAAATCCAGCGTATAACGTTATCCCGTTTACGGAGGAAATGCGATTATTGGGAAAGGTGCTTTGCGTATTCAAAAACGGCGATTGGAAAACAATAAAGTAGTAGGTTCGATACGCTCACTACAAGTATGCCAACAAAAAAGCCAAATAGGGTAAAAGAAGTCATCGATAAGATTTTTCGCGATCCAGAAATGAACTACGGCCTCAAAGAGTTCGCGGATATCGATTTTGGCGAGGCTCTCGAAATTACCGAAGAAGAACGAGGCCGCTTTTATATCAGCGACCTGAAGTCGGGCAAACAACGTTTTGTATTCGATGAAACCAAACAACAGGGAAGGCCAGAAGAAATTATCCGCCAGCTTTGGCTCAACAAACTCAAAACTCACTATAAATATTCTCTCGAAAGGATTGATACAGAAAAGAGCGTTCACTTCGGCCGCGAGATTCACGCCAAAGCCGCAGATATCATTGTATACGCAAAAGACAAGATTACTCCGTACATCATTATCGAAGTAAAAAGCCCTACCGAGAGAAAAGGAATTGAGCAACTCAAAAGCTATTTATCCGCCGAGGGCTCTCTTATGGGTGTATGGTCCAACGGAAAAGAAAAGATAGTGCTATACCGGCCATATCCAAAAGAGTTTGAAGATTCTTTGAGTGATATTCCTAAAGAAGATCAGACAATAGATGATTTGTTTGAAGTAAAAAGGACATGGACAGGATTGAATCCAAGATTCGACTTTGTTGAAATTGTAAAGCATATGGAGGAACTTGCGCTCGCGGGCTCTGGCGCCAATGTATTTGAGGAAATCTTCAAAATCATTTTCGCAAAGCTCTACGATGAAAAGATTGCTCGAGAGCGCAGGGAGGGAGAGGAAGTACTTTTCAGAAAATATCGAGACCCCGAGAAAACATATCAAGTCATAAACGATGAGCTTTTCCGCAACGCCATTAGCGAATGGCCGGATATATTTGAATCATCAGACCGAATCCGGCTTTCTCCCGCGCGTCTTAGCATTTGCGCGGCATTTCTGGAAAATATTCGGTTATTTGAAATCGGGCAGGGCGAGCTTGAAATTGTCGACAATGCGTTTGAGCATCTTATCGGCGAGGTATCAAAAGGAAAGAAGGGCCAATACTTTACGCCTCGGCATGTTGTTAAAATGTGCGTTCAAATGCTCAACCCCAAAGACAGTGAATATATTATTGATCCTGCCTGCGGATCCGGCGGATTTTTATTGCACGCAATGTATCATGTGTGGGAGCGCTATTTGCGCACGGACTCCGCCAAAAAAGAATATGCCGCAAAATATCTTTTCGGAATTGATTTTGACGATAATATGCGCCGGATTTCCCAAGCCTTAATGCTTATCGCGGGAGACGGTAAACACCACATTTTTAAACGTGATTCCTTAGATGCAAGAGATTGGCAGGGAATAGAAAGCGAAGAGGCGCGAGTTGAACTCAAGCGCCTCCTCACGGAAAGCAATGATTCGACCGAAAGTAGAGAAAACCAGCTTACGTATCGCCATCTTAATTTTGATATTCTTCTTACCAATCCGCCATTTGCCGGAGAAAACCCCGACCATGCGCTTTTGCGCCAGTACGAACTCGCGCGCAAAGACGGCGGAAAATTGCGAAACAACGTAGAGCGTCATATTCTTTTTATTGAGCGCACGCTCGATATGATTCGCCCCGGCGGAAGAATGGCGATTGTTTTGCCGCAAGGCGTGTTGAACAATACGAGTATGCAATATATCCGTGAATGGCTTTTTGATAAAGCTCGTATTCTTGCGGTAATCGGTTTGCACGGCAATACATTTAAGCCACATACCGGCACAAAAACCAGCGTCTTATTCCTCCAAAAATGGAACAAAAACGAAAAGCCTTTGAAAGACTACCCTATTTTTATGGCAGTATCCAAAAAGTCGGGTAAAGACAGTTCGGGAGATTATGTGTACAAGAAAGACACGAAGGGAAACTATGTGCACAGCGATAAAGGCCGCAAAGTCCTCGACCACGACTTGGACGAAATCGCGGCCGCCTTCACTAAATTCGCAAAAGAACACAACTTCAATTTTCATGGATAAAAAAGGATTTTTTCAAAAATGGAAAGAGTTTCTTAGTCTTGTGTTTTTTCCGGGATCGATTTTACCAATAGTGGTTGCCGCTTTCGGTTTGTATGGTTCTTTTAACGTAAAGGATGAGGCTCTGGCAAATTCTTTGGCGATTTTTGCTTCCATACTTACTGGTATTGCCGGAATTTTTATCAAGGATGATTGGGATCGAATACGAGGAGACTCTTTATTGGAAAAGAAGGGAAGATCTGCTCTGAGAAACTTGGAGGCAATTAATCAGCAAATTGTAAAGTTGCGTGGATGGATAAGAGAATTTCAGAAATCTAAGCAACAAAACAAAATAGAAAGTCTAAAAGAGGTAGACAGACACCTTAGTGCTCTTGAGTTTAATATTAGATCGGGAGTAGAGGATTGGGTTGATATTGAGCCAGCACTAAGAAAAGTTAAAGAAACAGTGAGCATTTATCAAGATGTTTTAAAATCTTATATCGAGGAACTCCTGAAGAATAAAAGAGAATTGCTTCAAGCTAGAGAAGATAAAGATAAAGAACGTCTAAAAAATCGAATAAAAGAGTTAGAAAAAAGCGTAAAAGAATTAAAGGGGGATCAGCCGCAAGTATTCGGCGAAGGACTTAGAGTGTCGGGTTTACCAGGCTCAACTATTTCGCTCGGAATTGGTAATGGTGTTGGCATGTTTTCAAGTCTGGGTGAGAGGATTTGTGGGAGGTGCGGGAAACGATACAAGGAGGATATAACGTCGGTTTCTGTGCTTTCTTCTAACCTATGCCCCAGTTGTGAGCAGGGCAGTAGCGGCAGTAGTATTCTATCCGCATGAAATGATTACCTATTCAATAATCCAAAAATCGCAACTTGAGGGAGCTTTACGGCTGGATGCAGAGTATTATCAGCCAGAGTATTTTATTGATTTCTCCAAAAGGAAATGGCAACCAATAGGTGATGCTTTGAGTTTGTGCCAATACGGAATATCTCAAGCAATGAATGACGAAAAAATAGGATATCCGATTTTCAAGATGAATGACATAAACCATAGTTTTCTTTTTGATGACGAGGTTCGATTCGCAGATATTCCGACTACAATTTTCAAAGAGTTTCAGCTGAAGAAAAATGATGTGCTATTTAACAGGGTGAATTCAGAAGAATTTGTTGGCAGAACGGGTATTTATAAATTGGAAAATTTAGAATCGGTTTTTGCTTCCTATTTGATAAGAATGCAGACAAAACTAGATGGAGATATTTTACCTGATTATCTCAATATTTTTCTGAATTCGGCGTATGGGTTAAAGCAAATACGAAAATTTGCGAGGCGAGCAGTTAATCAAGCGAATGTTAATGCAGAGGAATTGAAGCAAATCAAAATAGCAATTCTTCCGCGGTCAGCCCAAGAAAAAATAGCAGAATTATCAAATGGATCGTGGCGAGAATTTCAAAACTCAAAAACATTGTATTCTCAAGCGGAGGGGGTGCTTTTGGAGGAATTAGGACTCAAGGATTTTGAGTTGAATGATGACCTGTATAATGTTGTGAATCTTTCGGATGTTCAATCTGCGAATCGAATGGACGCCGAATACTTTCAGCTGAAATACGATAAATTAATCTCAAAACTCAAATCGCAAAACTCGAAGCCACTAGAAAACTTTGTAGCAAATTATTCTACGGGGTTTCCGTTCAAAAGCGAAAACTATCAAGAACACGGTATCCCATTGATCAGGATAAATAACATTAAAAGAGGGTCTTTAGATCTGGGCGACACGGTATATCTATCAGAAAGAGATTATTTGTTATCGCCAAAGGACACTGCGAGACCAGACGATATTGTTTTGTCGATGTCAGGAACTATTGGCATGTCAGCTCTAATTCCAAGCGATATTCCTAGATGTAGTATTAACCAAAGGATATTAAGATTTAAACCAAAAGAAATTGACGAAAACTATCTGATGTTTCTGCTAAATTCTATCGTAGGAGATTACCAGTTAGCGCAAATCGGAACAGGAGGAGTTCAAACAAACATTAGTTATAAAGATATTAAAAAAGTTCTGATTCCAATTTTGCCGAGGGAAAAACAACAGAGAATCGCCGAGCTTGTGCGGCAATCTCACGAGTCGCGCAAAAAGGCAAAGGAATTACTAGAAACCGCGAAGCGAAAAGTTGAGGAAATGATAGAAAATCAGGCAAAATAGGAACTTAGAAGATAAAACTGTTCAAAAAAAACAGCCTCGAGCTTTGTCGAGGGGCTGTTTTTTGTTTTGATTTGCTGGGGATAACTAAGTGGTTGACGAGGGGTTAAGGGTGGGATATAGTTAGAGATTGGTGGGAGGTTGTGGATAAATGTGGGGAAAACTCGGGATTTCTGTGGAAAACTTCTTTATACCTTCTTATGTTCCTTGGAGAATTCACATATTCGATCGATGAAAAAAAGCGGCTTGCAATCCCTGCCAAATTTCGCCAAATACTTGGGAAAAAAGCAGTGGTTACCCGAGGATTAGATCAATGTCTCTTTTTATATTCTTATCAAGAATGGGAGATTTTGGCAGATAAGTTAAGCAAATTGCCTTTAGCGCAGGCTGACGCACGAGGATTTGCCAGGTTAATGTTAGCCGGCGCAATGGAAGCAGACTTAGATAAACTTGGGAGAATTCTGGTGCCAGATTACTTGAAAGAATATGCCTCTTTGCAAAAAAAGATTGTCGTTGCGGGCGTGTACAACCGAATTGAAATTTGGGATGAACAAAAATGGGAAACATACAAGAAACGTATCGAAAAAGAGGTAGGGGATATGGCTGAACGATTAAAAGAACTTGGGATTTAATCAATGTCTATACACACTCCGGTCTTGACTGAAAAAGTTCTTGAATACCTAGATCCACACCCCAACGAAAATATTTTAGATTGCACGGCAGGAGGTGGAGGCCATACATTTGTTCTAGCAGACCGCATTGCCCCCAAAGGAAAGGTGCTTGCCTTAGACTGGGATCCAGAAACGATTCAGACCTTAAAAGAAGAAATCAAGAAACGGAAACTCGGGCAGCGCGTGCTTTTGGAAAACGAGAACTTTGCACACCTAAAAGAAGCTGTGCAAAGAAACAGGTTCCAACCGGTTGCAGGCATTTTATTTGATCTTGGTTTTTCTTCAGACCAGATTGAAAGTCAGAATAGGGGATTTTCGTTTCAAAGAGAGGGACCACTTAATATGCGCTATAGCCCACAGAATCCTGTTACCGCAGAAAAACTCCTCAATTGGAGCAGCAAAGCGCAACTTGAGGAGATTCTGAAAGAATACGGCGAGGAACAATTTGCAAAACAGATTGCGCAAGCCCTTGTGGAAAGCAGAGCGCAAAAGCATTTGCAAAAAACTTCCCAGTTAGTGCGGATTGTGAAAGAAGCCACGCCCAAATGGTATCACCGCAAGAAAATTCACCCAGCGACCAAAACATTCCAGGCGTTGCGCTTGACAGTGAACAATGAATTAGAAAATCTCAAGCAAGGCTTGAGGGACGCAGCAGATGTACTTGCCCCACAGGGAAAAATCGCGGTCATCTCATTTCACTCGTTGGAAGATCGAATCGTAAAAGAATTTTTTAAGCAAGCATCCATGCTCAAACCAATTACGAAAAAACCAATAACCCCGTCTGTGGCAGAAATAAGAAAAAACCCAAGAGCGCGATCTGCCAAACTGCGCGTGGCGATAAAACAGTGAATGACAGTGAACTATGAGAAAAAAAATATCATTATCATTAGGATTGCTTCTTCCCGGATTTTTAATCTTTTTGTATATTTTTCAACTCAATTCTCTTACCACATCGGCCTGGCGCATTGCAGAAATAGAGCAACAACTCACTCAACTCAAACACGAAAATACGGCACTCCAAATCAAAGCATATCAAACAATGCCTGTTCTTCAACTCCAAGAACTCGCGAGGCTACGGAACTTTGAAAAAATAACCTCTATTACGTATTTGCGGCTCCCAAGCGGCCTTGTCGCCCAAAATCAATGAGGCACTGGAGAGCAAATCTTGTATTATTCTTGCTTTTTGGACTTGGCGTAATCATTGTGGGGCGGCTTGTTTTTTTACAGATCATAAACCAGGGTTTTTACAAAGCGTTAGCTCAAGGGCAACAAAACGTAAGCACTTTTACAAAAGGGGAAAGAGGCACCCTCTTTGTGCAGGACAAAAATGGCAACTTTTTCATCTTGGCTTCCAACCAGAAAGTTCCTTTTGCTTTTGTTTCTCCGGCAGAAGTGAAAAATCGTGAAGAAACAGCATTCGCGCTTGCAAAAATTCTGCAGCTCGAGCCAAACGTAATTCTTTCCAAACTCCAAAACGAAAACAGTCTCTTTGAGGTTTTAAAAAAACGTATTTCAGAAGTCCAAGTGCAGCAAATTCAAGAGTTTGCTCTTGCAGGCGTGTATGTGGGACAAGAACAGGTGCGTTCATACCCTCAAGCCACTCTTGCTGCGCATGTTGTCGGTTTTACCAATCAAGACGGCAATGGCCAATACGGCGCAGAAGAACACTATAACAGTTTGCTCGAAGGGAAAGAAGGAATAAAGACTGGAGCAAAAAATCCCGCAAGTTATCTTTTGGCTGCCTTTGCTGTTGCCAGCCAGGACGGTCAAAATATCATATTGACCATGGACTACAATATTCAGCAGGTTGCAGAATCGCTCTTGGAAAAAGCAAAAGTGAATCTTGGCATTGAGGGGGGCACTATTATTGTCATGGACCCTTCGTCGGGCAAGATCCTCGCTCTTGCCAACAATCCTACGTTCGACCCCAATTCATATTCCAAGGTGACAGATATTGGAGTATTCCAAAATCCTGCAATTCAAAAGATTTTTGAGCCGGGCTCTGTTTTTAAAGCTTTAACCATGGCATCGGCTTTAGATCAAGAAGCCGTAACCCCACAGACCACGTACCAAGATGAAGGAAGCGCGCAAATTGGCGGAAGAAAAATCACCAATTACGATCAAAGAGTCTGGGGCAAAAGAACAATGACTGAAGTTTTGGAGTATTCCATCAACACGGGGGCTGTGTTTGCGGAGCGTAAACTTGGCCACCAAAAGTTTCTTGAATATTTAGAAAAATTTGGCATTTTTAAACCAACGAATATTGATCTTGCGGGCGAAATATTTTCCCAAAACGCAGAATTCAAAAAAGGATATGAGATAAACTTTGCCACTGCCTCCTTTGGCCAAGGGATCGAAATGACGCCTCTGCAACTCCTCAAAGCATTTTCTGCAATCGCCAACAATGGAGTGCTGGCTCACCCTTTTATTGTTGAGGGGAATCAAAGCGAAAAAAAACAAGCGCAAGTCATAAGTAAAAGAACAGCTTCCCAGATTACCCAAATGCTCACGAGCGTCGTGCAGTCAGGGTTCGCGAAAACCGCACAAATTCCAGGGTATCATGTTGCAGGCAAAACCGGCACCGCACAAATTTCCTGGTCTGCTTTAGGCGTGGCAAAGTCCGGATACTCTGATAAAACCATTCAGTCTTTTGTTGGTTATGCGCCGGCTTTCGACCCTGAGTTTCTCATTTTGGTGAAGCTCGACAATCCCGCCACCAAGACCGCGGAATATTCTGCCGTCCCCATCTTCCGCGACCTTGCCAAGTATATTATTGACTACTACCAAATCCCTCCTGACTACGAGGTTGAATAGAAGAGAAAAATATGATATCCTAGCCCTGGACGATTTTTAACGGCTCGCACGGAGGCTCGCCTAAATCGTCCCCCAAAACAAGCAGTTGTTTTTGAGCCCTTATCGTCTAGCCTGGTCCAGGACGCCAGGTTCTCATCCTGGTAACTGGGGTTCGAATCCCCATAAGGGCGCCGCAAAAGAGGATTTTTTATTTTGGAGATTCGGTTTATAATGGCAGAATGTCTTTGCATGAAATTCTCCAAGCGAATTGGCACAGCTTAACTCTGACAGAAACTGCCAATTTGCTCAGAACAAATCTCGAAAACGGACTCTCTGAAAAAGCGATTGCTTACCATCGAGAGTTTTTTGGACCAAACAAACTTCCGGAAGAAAAACCGCCTTCCAAACTTATTCTCTTTCTCAAACAGTTCAAAAACCCCCTTATCTTTATTTTGGTAGTGGCGGGCTTTGGCGCCCTTTTTTTTCAAGAATATACCGACAGCATTGTCATACTTAGCACTGTATTCATTAATACCTTAATAGGATATGTGCATGAAAATCGTGCCGCCAATGCTTTGGCAAAACTCAAGCAGATTTTACATCCTAAAGCCACGGTCATCCGTTCAGGTCACAAAAAAGAAATCCTCCAGACAGACCTTGTGCCAGGCGACGTGATTTTACTGAATCCCGGAGACAAAATTCCTGCAGATGCCAGATTGTTTGACTGCTGGAATCTTGAGGTTACTGAAGCTGTCTTGACAGGAGAGTGGCTGGCAGCTTCCAAAAGAACCGGAGTTCTTAAAAAAACAACGCCGCTTGCAGATCGAGACAATATGGTCTATATGGGCAGCGTCGTGGAAAGCGGAAAAGGAAAAGCTCTTGTATGCAGCACTGGCATTCATTGCGAGCTTGGAAAAATCAGCACGCTTATTAAAGATATTAAAGAAGGTGAAACACCCTACCAAAAAAAGCTCACCCGTTTCTCTTCGATTATTGGCATCCTTATTGTTGCGCTTGCTTTTCTTATTTTTGTTCAGGGAACCCTCACGGGCGCCGGAGTCTTTGAAATGTTTCAGCTTGGAGTTGCCATTGCTGTGTCTGCCATTCCGGAAGGCTTGCCTATAGCAATGACCATTGTACTTGCCTTGGGTATGCAGAAGATTTTAAAAGAAGGGGGATTGGTACGCAGCTTACCGGCCGCCGAAACCCTCGGAAGCACTACGGTTATCGCCACCGATAAAACTCTCACCCTCACCGAAGGAAACATGGAAGTGGAGGATATTGTCCCTCTCACGCCGGCTGATCGGGAACAACTCCTTTGCGCCTTAACGCTTGCGAATGAAGCATTTATTGAAAATCCCGAAGCCGTACTGGAAGAACAAATCGTGAGAGGCCGCCCCACTGATCGCGCCTTGACGCGAGCTGGCATGGAAGCTGGATTTACAAAAGCAAAATTAGAGCGCATTCTTCCCCTCGTCTTGCGCATTCCTTTTGATTCTCGCGCCAAATATATTGCGAGTTTTCACAAAACAACAGAAGGCATTAAACTCTATATTTCAGGAGCGCCTGAAGTAATCTTACATTTGTCTCTTCTTTCTTTAAACGAAAAAAGAGAAGCGCACAACAAACTCTCAGAACTTGCCGAAAGGGGATTACGGGTGGTGTGCGCGGCTCAGAAAAATATCGAAACTGAACATCTTTCTTCTCTTTTAACCCAGATCAAAGAACTTCAGTGTCTTGGATTTATCGCCTTGAGAGATCCTGTCAGGGAAGGCGTAAAGGAGGCAATTTCCGCTGCGAAAGTGGCGGGCATAAAAACCGTGATCGTGACAGGTGACCACGCCCTCACGGCCAAAGGAGTGGCAAAAGAGGTGGGGCTGCCAACAAACCCAAACAATGTGCTGGAAGGACGGCATTTGGATGCTCTCTCTGAAAAAGAATTTTCCAAAATTCTGCCCCATATTTCTGTTTTTGCCAGAGTGGAAGCGAAGCATAAACTTCGGATTATCGAGGCGTGGCAGGCGCAGGGCGCGGTGATTGCCATGACCGGAGATGGCGTAAACGATGCTCCGGCTTTGAAAAAAGCAGACATTGGACTGGCATTAGGCTCTGGCACCGACATTGCAAAAGAAATTTCAGATCTTGTGCTGCTCAAAGACAATTTCGCCATTATTCCTGCTGCCATTCGTGAAGGACGAGTTATTCTCGACAATATCAGAAAAGTCATCACATACATGTTGTCTGGCTCCTTTTCAGAAACAATTCTTATTTCAAGCAGTCTTTTGATAGGAGCTCCTTTTCTGCCTGTTACCGCGCTTCAGATTCTTTGGATTAACCTTGTGGAAGACACTCTGCCAAGTATTGCCCTCACTTTAGAAAAAGCAGAGAAAGACGTAATGCGCAGAAAGCCTCCCAAACCAAACGCTCCTTTGCTCACGAACAAAATGAAAACAATTATTTTTGTCATCGGCATTATCACCGATCTTCTTTTACTCGCTCTTTTTGTGTGGCTCTTTTCGACCAGTTCTTACACGAAAGAACACATCCAAACCATTATATTTGTTGGCTTGGGACTTAATTCTCTTCTGTACGTTTTTTCCTGCAAAAGCCTTCGCCAGAATATATGGCAATACAACCCTTTTTCAAATCTTTGGTTGGTGGGAAGTGTACTCATCGGCCTGGCTCTTTTAAACGCAGTTATCTACGCTCCCTTGCTGCAAGAACTTTTTCACACCGAACCCCTTTCGCTTTTTGACTGGACTGTTTTGGCTATTCTTGGAATAATAAACATATTCTTAATCGAGCTTGGAAAATGGATTTTTATCCAACGCGATCGCAAAAAAGAGCTTGAGCACTAACTCATAATCCCTATGCAATTTTACTTTTTGCTTTTTCTCTTTTCCGGACTTCTTTTACTTTGGTCGGTAAACTGGCTCGTAGGAAGCATCACTCACATTGCGCGGTATTTGGGTTGGAAAGAATTTGTGGTTACCTTTTTTGTAATGGCCGTGGTGGCTTCTTTCCCCAACCTCTTTGTTGGTATTATTGCCGCCTTTAGCGGCATCCCCGAACTTTCCTTTGGCGATATCGTGGGTAACAGCGTAGTGGACTTTACGCTCGTGGCAGCCATTGCCGTGTTCGTTGCCAGAGAATTAAAAGCAGAAGGGTCTCTTATCCAAAAGTCTTTGCTCTTCACGATTTTCATTGCAATCCTACCCCTTCTCCTCATCTTAGATAAAGAACTTGGAAGAGGAGACGCTCTCGTGCTTTTGCTCATATTTGTCTTATACAGCGTCTGGCTTTTTTCCAACCGCGAGGAATACACCTCTGTGTTCAATCATGCAGACTCGTCACGACAAGGAGTCCAACCAGTGGCACGCTTTCGTCGCTTTGTCCAGAGCATCTTCAAAACACTTGCGGCAATTATGCTTCTTTTGGGAGCGGCGCAAGGAATGGTGTACGCCATACAGTTCTTCGTGGCAGAGTTTGAGATTCCCGTGGTAACCGTCGGAATTCTCGTACTCGGACTTGGCTCTGCTCTGCCAGAAATTTACTTTACGATTGCTGCCGCCAAAAAAAGAAACAGCGGAGTCATTTTGGGAGATTTAATGGGTTCTGTTATCGTAATGGCAACACTCGTGCTTGGAATTGTGGCTCTCATTCATCCCATATCCATAGAAAACTTTTCGCCCTTTGCTTTGGCTCGTTTTTTCCTTGTCGGATCCGCCTTCTTTTTCCTCATATTTCTCCGCACAGAACACAAAATTACGCGCAAAGAAGCAGCGTTTCTTTTATTCTTCTATATTGCGTTTGTCTTCGCAGAAATTATTGTGAGAACAAACTCATTGAATCAATAACATGCAAGACTTAGGATACCTCATCTTTATTGCGATTTTAGGAATTGTAATTTTCTTTACATGGTTTAAAAACTCCAAACAGAGGAGTGGGAGTCAGGAAATTTTGATGATTCAAAATCAGCTGCAGGACTTACGCAATACGCTCGATGAAAAGCTCGGCACCTCTGCAAAAATGTTCCAGCAGCAGTATTCAGAATCAGCAAAACTTATTCAGAATATTACTGAAGAGCTCACGCGCGTAAGCGAAGGACAAAAGCAGGTGATGAATATTACCGACCAACTCAAGAATCTCCAGGACATTTTAAAAAATCCGAAGCAACGGGGAGTGTTGGGAGAATACTATTTGGAAACGCTTCTCAAAAACGTAATGCCGCCGGGCTCCTACCAAATGCAGTATGGATTTCCAGACGGAACTATTGTGGATGCGGTGGTATTCGTGAAAGACAAAATCATACCTATTGACTCTAAATTCTCTCTTGAAAATTATAATCGTATCTCTGAAACGCAAGATCAAACGGAACGTAACCGCTTGGAGAAAGCTTTTGTGAACGATCTGAAAAACCGTATTGTTGAAACCTCAAAGTACATTCAACCTGAACAGGGGACAACCGATTTTGCTTTTATGTTCATCCCACACGAAGCCATTTATTACGACCTTCTCATCAACAAAATCGGAGCGCTTGGCGAAGATACGGAAAACCTTGTACAAAGAGCAGCAGGAAAATATCGAGTGATTATTGTTTCACCCACCTCTTTTCTCGCATATTTACAAACAGTCCTCCAGGGACTCAAGGCAATGCAAATTGAGGAATCTGCAAAAGAAATCCACAGACGCGTGGAAGATCTTCAGCGGCATTTAGCTTCTTATGAAGGCTATATGAAAAAACTCGGCAGCCATCTTGGCACTACCGTGAATACCTATAACACAGCGTATAAAGAACTCGGCAAAGTAGACAAAGATATTGTTAAAATCACGGGTCAACCCAGCGAAATAGAAACTCTCCAACTCCAAAAACCAGAGCAAGAAGAGTCTTGACCCCGAGCAAAAATTGCCCTATACTACACTTTATATGGCAGAATTAGCGATTATTAAAACAGGGGGAAAGCAATACTTGGTTTCTCCCGGCAAGAAAATTAAAGTAGAGAAACTCGCCCAAGAAGAAGGGAGTGATGTTGAATTTTCAGAGGTACTATTGCTTCAAAACGATAAAAGTATTGAAATTGGCACGCCATTGGTGCAGGGAGCTAAAGTAAAAGGCAAAATCTTAAAGCAGGGAAAAAACAAAAAAGTGGTGGTATTCAAGTATAAGGCGAAAAAGCGTGAGCAAGTAAAGAAAGGACACCGCCAGCCTTACTCTGAAGTAGAAATTACATCTATCGAAACATAAGAGAAAGCTACCCCTAGGGGTAGCTTTCTTGGTCTAACCTTCTTGGTGGAAAATGCCAGAACTATCGCGGTCATCGCGCTGGCGCATTTTTGCGTGCCAGCGCTTGTATAACGGAGCCACTAGAAGAATCGTTACAACAGTAAAGAAAAGAAACCATATCATAAAGTAAGAGTGCCTGATCAACAAGACTCCATCAGACGCCAACCAAGCAGCAAGTCCAGAAAGCATTACTGATAAACCCCAACCAAAAAGATAATCAAGCGGTGTAATATTGAATAACCAATGGCTGCGGTTATGCCACCATACATTTTGTTTTTTAAATTTTTTTACTCCGTAATAAGGGTTTAACACAAACCATAGAAAATCCCATGTCGGCATCCAAACAAAATACATTGCAAGCACCAGGAGTTCTCTCGCAGGTGACCATGGCACGCCCATTGCCAATCCATACAATTTTGCAGCTAATCCCTTTGTTCTGAACCAAGTGGAAGTTTTCTCTGCCCAGCCGTGCTTTCCTTCAACCTCAATTTCAACTACAGCAAATACCGCAGCTACCAAAAACCAGAATAAGGAAGTAAGAAATAATTCCATGTTTAACGCCGGGCTTTAAACATATTATCGTCTGCCCTCGAGGGCGCCTCGTATGGTTTCGTCGTCTGCGTATTCGAGCTCGCCTCCTACGGGAAGACCGCGGCCGAGGCGGGTGACTTTCTTGCCGTAAGGTTTCAACAAGCGCTCCAAATACAGCACGCCAGCTTCGCCTTCTGTTGTAGGATTCAACGCAAGAATAACCTCTTTGATCTCGTTTGCCATTCGACTTTTTAACTCTTGCGCTTTAATGCTTTGCAAGCCTTCTTTCCTTAAAATATCATTGATCTTGCCTAAGAGAAAATAACGGCCGCGATAATGCTTCGTTTTCTCCAATTGCTCCAAATCACTTTCTTTCTCCACGATACACAAAAGAGTCATATCTCGCGTGGCATCGCGACAAATTGCGCAAAGTCCTGTTTGTTGTTCGTCGTCTCTGACGTCAAAAGGATTGAAACAAAACGTGCACGGACGAATCTCTTTTCTTAGGTTGTGAAGCGCTTTGATGAAATCGTCAATCTCGCTATCTTGCGCTTTGAGAAGATAGAAAACAAAACGGCTAGCTACCCGCGGGCCAACTGTAGGAAAATGGGAAAATATTTCAATCAGCTTTTGGATTGACTTTGGGTACATATGATTCAAAAATCTACCACCAGCTCAGCGCCTTCCTCGTATTGCCGGGTTTTGTCGAGATCAGAAAAACTCACGATATTGGGGTTAAAGTACAGCTTTACAGAACCAATCGGGCCATTCCTGTGTTTTGCCACAATAATCTCTGCCACATTCCCTGTGTTCTGATCTGCCTCTTGCTTTTTGTATTTGTCTTCGCGGTAAATAAACATTACCACGTCGGCATCTTGTTCAAGCGAGCCAGACTCGCGAAGATCAGAAAGACGAGGCCGAGGAGGAAAGCGCTGCTCCACCGCGCGCGAAAGTTGTGAAATCGCAAGCACTGGCACGTTGAGCTCGCGCGCCAAACCCTTGAGCTGCCGAGAAATTTCTGTAACTTGCTGCACAATGCTTGTTTGACTGTTCTGCGGCAAAACCAGCTGCAGATAATCGATAATAACAAGACCTAAACCGTGATTTGCCTGCAAACGCCGCGCCATAGCTCGCATGCGAAGCACGGTTTGGGAAGCAGTATCGTCGATATAGAGCGGAGCTTCCGATAATACGCCGAGCGCTTCTTGAATGCGGACAAAATCATTGTCCTCGCCTTGGGAAGAAAGTTTTCCCGTGCGCAAACGCCAGGAATCCACGCTGCCTTGAGCTGCAATCATGCGATCAATTAACTGATCTTTTGACATTTCCAAGCTAAACATGCCAACCGGAATTCGCTCTTGCACTGCTACTCTGCGCGCAATATCCAAAGCCAAAGCAGATTTCCCCAGAGAAGGTCGAGCTGCCAAAATGATTAAATCAGATCGCTGAAATCCAGAAAGCAAATTGTCCAAATCCGCAAAGCCTGTGGGAATGCCGCGCGTGGCTTTTTCGTGTTTCGACAAGCGGTCGAGCCTTTCAAAAGCCTCTTCGAGTTCTTCTTTAATGTGTATGAAATTATGCGCGAGCGACTTTTGGGCAATGGAGAAAATTTTTTGTTCAGCCTGGTCCACCAGTACGTTTGGATCTTCTGTTTCGTTATACCCCATCTCGCCAATTTCGTAGGAAGTAGAAATTAAATCGCGCAAGATGCGCTTTGATTGCACGGTTTTGGCATAACTTAATACGTGCGAGGCAGTAGGCACGGTATTGATGAGCTCGGTTAAGTAGCTGCCGCCTCCGATTTCTTCAATTTTTCCCTTGTCTTTCAAGCGGCTCGAAACCGAAAGCAAATCAACTGGCTCATTTCTTTGAAACAAGTCAAGCATTGCCTCAAAAATAATTTGATGAATTCCCTTGTAAAAATCCCGGGGCTCGATTAAATCTGCCACTTTCACAATGGCCTCCTTATCCAACATTAAACTTCCCAAAAGCGACATTTCAGCCTCTATGCTCTGCGGCGGCAATTTATCAAATTTTTTATCTCTCGTTTCTGACATAGTTACCTTTGGTATACCAGCTTTTTCAATTTCCAGCCAGAGGGAATATCTTCAATAGCCCAACCCTTCCGTTGAAGTTCCTTGCGCAGCTCATCGGCTTTTTCCCAGTTTTCACTCTTTCTGAACTGCTCGCGCTGGTCTGCGAGTTTTTTAATATCTTCCGGAATCTGCTGTTTTTCGCGGCCCCAAAAAATAAAACCGAAGAATTCATCTACTTCGTTCAAAAAATCGAGAATTTCTTTTACGCTTGTCTTTGTCATTCTCCCTTCGTTTGCCATCGTGTTTCCTTTGCGGATCAGATCAAATAACACGGAAATTGCCAATGGCGTGTTAAAATCATCGTCCATCGCTTTCTCGAGAGCTAATTTTGAATTTGTCCAGTCATGCGACTGGGCACCCCGTCGGATGAAGGGGTGGATTTGAGATTTTTCCTGAAGCCGGTCAACAAACTCATCGATACGACCAAGTTCACTCTGTGATTGTTCGAGTAATTCCGTCGAATAATCAATAGGGGATCGCCAATGAGTTTTCAAGACAAAAAATCGCAAAAGCCGGGGAGAATACGTTTTCAAAAAATCCCGAATGGTTACAAAATTTCCCAAAGACTTTGACATTTTCTCGCCCCTCACTGTCAAAAACCCGGTATGCATCCAATACTTCACAAATGGTTTCTTCCCCGAAACCGATTCCATCTGCGTAACCTCTGCCTCGTGATGAGGAAATATCAAATCCTGCGCGCCGCCGTGAATATCGTATTGCGGCCCGAAAAACTTTTCGGTAATGGCGGTATCCTCAATGTGCCATCCGGGCCTGCCCCAACCCCACGAGCTTTTCCATTTCGGCTCTCCGGGTTTTGATAGTTTCCATAAAGCAAAATCGCCCTTATTGCGCTTATTCACTGATTCATCAATGCGCGACACGGCGTCTTGCGCTTGCTCTTTGGTACGCCCAGAAAGTTTCCCATACTCTTTGAATTTGGAAATGTCAAAATAAATCCCGTCGCCCTCAATTTCATAAGCATATCCTTTTCCCAGCAAATGCTGCACTTGGTTCATGATCTCTGGGATATAATCTGTAGCTCTCGCATATTTGCTCACAGCGTTTACGCCAAGTGTTTTCATATCTGCCAGATACTCTTTTTCGAACCTCCGAGCCAACTTTCCTGAATCCTCACCTTGCTCTCGCGCTCGCTTGATGATTTTGTCATCTACATCAGTTACATTCTGCAAATAGAAAACATCGTACCTCCTCTGGCGCAGATACTTTGCAATCATATCAAAAACAATATAGGTCCTCGCATGACCCAAATGCGAGAAATCGTAGGTAGTCACCCCGCATACAAAAAGGTTTATTTTCTTACTCTTTCTGGACTTCAGTATCTCTTTCTTTCGGGAAAGCGTGCTGTAAATCTTCAGCATAGATAGCCTTATCTTAGCACATATGTTACCATAGAGTCTATGCAGGTTTTGAGGCAGATTATTAAATTTGTAATAGTCGGAATCTCTAACACGCTCTGCGATTTGGCAGTGCTCAACCTCCTTATTTTTTTGACTGCGATTGCCTCGGGTTTGCCGTTTACGGTATTCAAAGGAATCTCTTTTTTGGTTGCGGTGGGAAATAGCTACTTTTGGAATAAGCATTGGACTTTTCATTCAAACAAAAAAGTATTTTTCCAGTTCCTTACGATTGCTACCGTTGGTTTGTTCTTAAACGTGGGCACGGCTTCACTGCTCGTAAATGTGGTGGGGCCGCAGTTTGGATTGTCGCAACAAGTCTGGGCAAATATAGGAGCAATTGGCGGAACACTTGTGGTAATGACATGGAACTTCACAGGATATAAATTCCTTGTATTTCAAAAATAAAATATGGCAAACATGGTGCTTTATCGAAAATATCGTCCCAAGTCTTTCAGCGAAGTTACGGGCCAAGAACATGTCGTGCAAACGCTCAAAAATGCAGTGGCAGGGGATTTACTTTCGCATGCCTATTTGTTTGCGGGCCCACGCGGGTCAGGGAAAACCAGCCTTGCCCGACTCCTAGCCAAAGCAGTAAACTGCAAATCCACCAAAGAAGGCGACCCATGCAACAAATGCGACGCGTGCGAGGAAATAAACCACGGCCGCGCTATTGATTTAATTGAGATTGACGCTGCCTCCAATAGGGGAATCGACGAGATGCGCGAATTGCGCGAGGGCATTGCATTCTCGCCCACGAAACTCAAATATAAAGTATTTATCATTGACGAGGCGCATCAACTCACCAAAGAGGCTGCAAACGCCTTGCTCAAAACATTGGAGGAGCCGCCCTCGCACGTCCTATTTGTGCTGGCTACTACTGAAGCCCACAAAATGATTTCCACCATAGCATCGAGATGCCAGCGCTTTGATTTTCGCAAACTCACAGTGCCTGAAATTATGGGCAAGCTCAAAGAAATCGCAAAAGCAGAAGACGCGAAAATCGACAAGGAAGCGCTCCAACTTATTGCTTTAAACTCTAGCGGTGCTCTGCGCGACGCTTTGGGCTTACTTGACAAAGTTTTGACTTTTCACTCTCTTCTTGATATAAAAGAGGAAATTGCAGCCGACACAGTAAAGGATTTGCTTGGCATCGTGGATATTAATCTCGTGGGCGAGTTTGTCCAGCTTTTGGCAGACAAAAAAGCAGGCGAGGCGATTGATTTTCTCAACAAGAATTTAGAGCAGGGCATGGACCCCCAGGAATTTACCAAAAATCTTGTGCGCTATTTGCGACATACGCTCGTGCTTAAAATCAATCCGCAACTCGATAAGATGTTTGAAACCGAGCTAACCAGAGAACAGTTAGAGCGTATGAAGCAGCAAGCAGAACAATTTGATGAAAAGCTGTTGCTCAAGATCGTTGAAAATTTTATGGAAGCTGAACAAAAAATGAAATACTCCAGCATCATCCAATTACCGCTGGAACTCGCGATCGTAGAATCCTGCCAAGAGATTAACTAGCTGCGGGACTTGGAGTCGAACCAAGATTGAAGGCTTCAAAGGCCTCTGTCC
>CAYHVI010000001.1:0-90943 GCA_964359655.1 uncultured Candidatus Saccharibacteria bacterium | reverse complement strand
TAGCAGTCCTATCGCGGGATCGTGGTGGAACGCTAATTTTTCTGTAACTTACGGCACGCTCAATGCAAGCGCGTGCGCGGCTTGGACGCGAGATGGAACCAGTGGCACATGGACAGACCGAGGCTCAACTGACTGCGGAGCGGGCAAGACCAAAACTATTCAAGTTGGTCCTTCCGCGTGGTGCTCTGTACAAGGATTAAGCGAGTGCGGAGTCAGAATCACCGGAGACACCGCACAAGATGAAGAGTTTTACTCTATAGATCTTACCGCGCCGACGATAACAAGCTTCACAGCGTCAGACAGTACTACAACCGTAGATCATACCACTGACCCCCTCATAACCACTTCGGGATCCATAACGCTCAACTGGACAGCAAGCGACAATGTGAGTGGTTCTGATATCCAGCATTACGAAGTACGGCGAAGCCCAGATGGAGTAGGAGGTTGGATTCCAGTAAGCCCCAACCTTGGTCCTGGAACTACAAGCTTTATTGATTCGCCGGGATCAGGAGAAGACTGGTGGTATGGCTTACATGTACTCGACAAAACAGAACCGCCTTCAAACTGTATTACTGAAACAGGAAGCCATTGCGGCGGAGTAGCATCAGATAATCAAGACCCTCGAACAGCTCTAGGTCCTCTTAAGATTATTATACACCAACCGCCCACTGTGGATGCAGGAACAGACAAAGCGATAGACTTTGGACTTCCTACCGCAACCACAAACCTCAATGGAACCGTAACAGATGATGGACTTCCTAATCCTCCCGGCGCAATAAGCGCTCAATGGATCAAGGCAAATGGTCCTGGCAATGTTGTCTTTGGCAATTCTTCGCTCGTAGACACTTCTGCTACTTTCGATGCGAGTGGTATCTATATCCTGCGCCTCACAGCTTCAGATGGCGCAACTTCCAAATCAGATGATGTGCAAATCACAATGGTCAACAGCCCGCCGTTGGTGAGCGTAAACCCCTCGACGCTTTCAGTTGATTTCGGATTTCTTCCTATCACTCTTCAAGGAAATGTAAGTGATGATGGTCTTCCAAGCCCTCCGACCAGTCTTTCCATTATATGGAAGAAAATCTCGGGCCCCGGAAATGTAATTTTTAGTAATCCTTCTGGAGCGACAACCGATGTCAATCTTTCTCAAGCAGGAGGCTATGTACTTCGACTCGAAGCTTTCGACGGAGAACACAAAAGCACTGTCGATGTTACTATTGCCTACGGTGCACCTGCACGCTATGGCTTGCTTCCCTGCGGCGTGATTATTGATGACCCAGCAACTCCTTGGGATGAAACCGAAAACTGCGAGCTCAAGCATCTCTTCTTACTCCTCAAAAATCTCATAGACTTTACCCTTTGGTACTTGGTGCCAATCATCATTACCCTTCTGGTAGTAGCTACCGGAGCAATCTTCTTCTTCCAGCTTGGCGGGCCAGCCACCATGGCAAAGGTGCGCACCATCTGGTCTGCGGTAGGAAAAGGAGTGCTCATATTGCTTTTCTCCTGGCTGTTTCTCAACTTTCTCTTGGGCGTTCTCGGATTTGACGTCACCATCTTTGGTCGCTGGTACGAAATCAATCCCTAAATCGTGTACGTCTCTTGAAACGCCGATCGTCTCTACAAGCGACAGTCTTTCAACTACAAACTTTTGTTTCTTAAGCAAAATTAGAAATTCTTCGCATACCGTGGAAACTCGGCAGTCAAAAATTCTCGAAAAGTTCGCGTCTGCTTTTTCTGCAGCGCTGCTTCTCCGACCATAACTGCTTTGAGAGCCGAATAAAGCTCTAAGCGCTCCTTCTCAAGTGCTTTCCATCGCTTGATCAGATCAGAAGGCCCGCACAAATGTTTTGATCGCCTCAACGACTTCTTTGAGTATGTCGGGGTATCTCTGGAGGTGTTCGTACACGATCTCATGATCGAGATAGAGATATTCGTGCACAAGAACATTACGGAATCGAGCTAAATCTTCGAGCTTATCTGCTATTGCTTTCTCAAAAACCTTGTTCTCAAAAAGAATCCTCGGAACATCGGCATACGTCTCAGGCTTTGGGAAACCGAACTCGCTAATCAGCATTTCTCCAATTGTAAGAAATGTCTCAATCGCTAAATGAAGCTTACGATCCACGAGGTCATAAAGCCGCCAGTTCCCAAGCATCTCTTCTAGGGAGTGTTTCTTCAGTTCCTCGAGGTGCTTGATATATGTTTCAAGATCTCCGATGTATTTTGCGATTTTTTCTTTGTCCACCATAAAACAGACTAGACACCGAGCACTTCTTTTGTATATTTCTCGAGAAATGGCTTCCAATCCAAGTATCGCAAGACTGCTCGCACCTCATAGGCAAGCCGGGCTTTCTCGTCTCTCGTAAAAAGAAGTTTCCCGTTTTTCACTACACGGTGGGATATGAGTGGGGGAGCTTCGTTCAGCACCACGACGTCAATATCTTCACGCTTCAGAAGATTTCCGAGTTCTCCTCCAATCTCGAGTTTTTTTTGGAACAATTCTTTTTTACTGCCTCCGTTCAACAGTACCGCCACGTCCACATCGGAAAGTTTTCCAGTACGGCCTTCTGCCTGGGATCCAAAAAGATACGCCGCAACCACGTCGTCGCGCAAGGTAAAGTATTTTTGAAGTTGCCCCTGCAATGTTTCATTCATAGTAATTGTACTCTATCATATATCCAAACCCTTGACAAATCCCTGGAAACTTTGGTGGAGTTAAAGCAAGAAAAATCAGCGAGTTGCTGATTTAAAGAAGTATTTATGCGTGCTCGCAAAAAAGTGCCCTCAAAGCCGCTTCACGAAATCAGAGTATTTTCTGTGCCCAAAACTCTTTCTGTAATTTACGAAGTCTGCTAGTTGCGGTGCTGATCGCCACAGCAATTACAAGCTAAATTCTTGCGCCGAGTCCCAGGACTATTCAAAAACTACCGTGTGTTTTTCGAAAACCGCACGAAACGTTTCGAAGAATTCATGCCGGCCCAGTAGCGGTGGGACATCGTCTCGCTCTAAAAACCCAACTGGGATCTTCCGCTGAAAGTTACCAAGTTTTACTAATAAACCTTGGTAGAAATATACTGTCTCTGCGCCCCCTATGCCGTGAGTATCGTGCACAATGCAGTCTTTGCCCAAATCAATTCCAAGATATGCTGCGTAAGAACGAGGGAGAATAGTATAATCTGCTCCTGTGTCTACTACCATCGTAGCATTCCTCCAACCCGATTTATCCTTCTTTGCAATCAGCACATCTGCATAAGGACGGTAAATGGTGCCAAAAATTTCCGAAGGGATAGCACGAAATACAAATTTTATCTTACCCATAAGATATAGGTCTCGGGGCGAGGAATGAAAACAAGCTGAGGTGTTTGGCCTGGATATCGTCCTTCGAGCTTTTCAATGAGTTGCGTGGCTTGCTGGTCATTCGATGGAAGAATGGTCGCTTTGCCTCCAATAACAACTACGTGCTTCCCAAAATATCTCTTGCCCTTCCCCCCGGAGAAAAGAGTTTGGAGTAATTTTTCGTTGTTAGAATTGATTTTTGCCATAGCAATAATATTATAGCAAATCCCAGGGGGGTTGACAAATCCCCATAAACTTTGGTAGGCTTAAAATAGCGGAGTCAGCGGTTTTGCTGGCTTAAAATTGTTCATTCTATAATCCCCCTTCGGGGGAAGAAAGGAGCCAGAAATGCTTCAGAACAGGACGACCAGAAACCTGTCGCTTGGTGGTGGAGGATTATTCCTCTTCCTACTTGTTGGCGCGGTCATGTTCTTTGTCGCCGCCAATCCATTCCGGGGTACCACGCTTCCTAGCGTATCGCGACAGGAGGCGCCACTCGTTGCTCCAACGGTAGCACCACCAGACTCAAGCCGAATTGAGCCGCAGGTTGCACCAACTCCAACACCACCTGATTTCAACTTCCGGGGCCGGCCAGCGCCTAGCACAGCCTTCCCTCTTAGCGACGAAGAGTACATCGAAGCCGGGAAACGAGCACTTGCGGACTCGAACACGGAAGGAGTATCCCAAGCGTTCAAAATGCTAGGGAATCCCTCGTACCTCGATGTCGCCCCGCTCTGGGTAGTCGAGGCAGAAACCACGCTGACCATCTTCTACGAGACCAAGGACCCATCAGGAAATGTCTTCCGGCGCATGGGTCAGATCCTCGTTGTCGCGATGTTCTTCAACGCGAAAGAAGGTTGGAGCGCATCCGTTCAAGAACGCCCCCTAATCCCTCAGGGTTGAAGTCCATGGAGGAGGTACTTAGTACCTCCTCCGTATTTATTTTCAAACATTTCTTCTTTTATCGTAAAAACAATCACGGTGATACATTAACAATAACTTTGTCTACAGCGCTTTGTCCTGTATTATTAAAACAGGTAACAATGAATGTGTATTGACTTGGGGGAGATGATACGGAACGGGAAACTCGTGCTTGTGTGTCTCCATTAATAATGACGCCTGGACCACCCCAACATTCCTTCGCGTTCACAGAAAAAAGAATAAAATCAAAAGGTTCGTTCGGGACAACAAAGAGCGGCCCATCCGAAGGTTCCACAGGACCCGAGCGATCAGGATCAACTTTGAGATCAACAGTCGGAAGAGGTTCCGGTGGCCCTCCCGAAGAAACTCCCACTGAAAGTATGGCGCTTATAGGATTTGGTGAACCGGTTTTGTAACAATCTAATATAAAAAACGTTGGTGAGTTAGTAATAGGCCCAACAGTGGAACTTCGTGAACGATCGCCTTGACTAACTACATCGATTCTCCACAAGGATGTCTCTAATCCCCCTTCAAATGACCTTCCCTCGCATCGATCGAAGGCGGGATCCAGATTCCATTCTAATTGCACAGAGTCTCCAGAATTAACAGTTGCGCTTTGCTCTCCATTTACCGTAAAATTAACAACGAAGGCTTTGGCAGCTCCCGGTTTAATCTTCACGCAGGGCGAGATTGGATTGCTCGGATCCTCTTTCTTGCAGTCTGCATTCGGGATACCAAAACCTCCAACGAGAGTTAATTCAGGATTAATAACTTGAACAATGAGGAACGAGGCAAGGATAAGAAGAAGTCCCAAAATCGCACTTTTTATCCTATCTCGCGCTTCACTTGCCTGTGAAGGGATTGCCCCAGAAAGAACCCACTGCACCCCTCCCCATATTAACATCACAAACGCCGCTAATCCCGCAATTCCAACTATAAAGTAATACACATAGCCAATAATTTCTGGCAAACTTTGATTTGTATTAATGTCAAATGGCCCAAACTTCGGGTAGTCCTGATTCAGCTCCAAAGCAGCAACAAATGTTGGCAGCAAGAGAAAGCTAATGAAACACAAGAGGAACAATTTTTTCATTGATTTTATTATACTTCCTTGCAAATATTTTGTACACAAGAACAATTTGCTATATAATAGATAAATGCATTCTTGGAAAACAAAAATACTGTTTGTAAGTCTTACTATTTTTGTTTTCTTCTTCCTTCTTACTCCTCAACCCGCCCATGCTTTTGTATGGTGGCCTGTAATTATTGGGGGGAGCCTTTTAGTTGACTACCTTTTGGGTTCTCCATTTTTGAGCGCCGCAGCCCAACCCCTTCTCGATGCTTTAGCTGGATTTGTAAATGTTTTTCTCGGGACACTCGCCTTCCTTCTTCAGGGAATATATATAGGAATCGCAGAAGTAATGGTTGATATTCTCCAGGCTCTTCTCGCAGTTTCTGTTGTTCCAGATCCTACCGAAGTGCCTTTCGTATACGATGCTTGGAACTTCTCACGAGGATTTGTGAATGGAATCTTTCTCCTTATTCTTGTATTTATTGGTTTGGCAACTATTTTACGATTGCAGTCATACCAAATGCAGCGCACGCTTCCGCTTCTTATTATCGTTGCTCTTCTGGTTAACTTTAGCGGCGTCTTCATAGGAATTGTAGTGGATATCGGAAATATCATTGCAAACTATTTCCTCGACGCATCTACTGAAGTGCAATTTGAGCTAAACCCCTGGTTCGGAGATCGACCCTATTACACCCTAGAAAAAATGGGGCAAAATATTGCACGCATTCTCTTTTTCCTTTTTGGAATCCTTATTTACTTTACTCTTATTTTCGTGTTCGCAGTTAGAGTTATTGTTCTTTGGACAATTAGTATTCTTGCACCATTTGCTTTTGCTGCTTTTATTCTCCCTGCAACAAGAAAGTGGGGACAGCAATGGTTGAGTTCTCTCATCCAATGGGCGCTCATTGGGGCTCCCATAAGTTTCTTCTTGTATCTTGCCGGCCGAGCCGTTACTGCAGATTTTACAGACATTGTCGATGCTGGAATCGACAACGCAATCGTGGCAGTCTTTGCGCCTGCCAGCGCCCTCTTACTTTTGGTTGTGGGCATTGGTTTCAGCATGAGCCTAGCTCCTGCTTGGGGAAGAAGAGTTGCTCTACTAGGAGCTGTAGCTGGCATTGCAGGAGGAGTTGGTTTGGGCTATTTAGGTTTGCGGCGATATGGAAGTGATGTTCAAAAGCTCTTTGGGAATATAAGGCAACGCGCCCAAGGAATTCCTTTGCGAGAAGAGGAAAAAACCGGAATGGAGAAATGGCTTGGAAGAACAGGACAGCTGCCTGGAGTAAAACAGGTTAGTGGCGCACTTGCAGGCTGGGGCAAAAGAGAAGTTCTTCGAGGAGGTCGTTGGAGAACTGTACGGCGAGTACAGCCAGACGGCACAATCACAGAGGAACGCATACAGACTCAACCGTCTACCACAGAGACGATCCGTGCAGGATTGGCGGGACGAGTCTTTGGATTAGGTGGAAAGATTGTGACAGGGGCCGCGAGTACTGCAGAAAGCGGCATGAGCCAACTTGTTACCTTGGCAAACAAAAGTGCACAAGAGGCATTTAACAAAGCAATGCGAGAGGCCCAAAAGCTTCGCCCTCAAGACAATGCAGTACGAATTAGAGACGCGCTGGTACGACCCACAAGAGAATCCTCAATGACAGCGCTTGCGAATTATATGAAGATGGTTGTCGATGACGACCCAAGCGACATTGAATCGCTCGTTGCTTCTGGAGCCTTGTCACAAAACCACTTGAAGAAAATATTCCAGACCACAAAACAATTGAGAGATCCAAATCATTACCGTATGTTCCTTAAAAGCCAAATAAGCCGCATTAAAGATTTTGAACCTTCGTGGGGAGAAAATGATATTAATCGGTTCATCCACCGTTTTGTGCGTATGGAAGATATTTCAAAGATAAATATCGATTGGCATCAATACGATCCAACCGACCCAGAAAGAGCAGAAACACTCGACAGACTTCTCGTGCAAATGGCGCGCAATCCCCTGCCAGCTATGATGCAGGCAATAAGTAGCCCAGAAGCTCGAAGACGCATTTGGGAGCACCTCGAAGCAAAAGATGATAACTGGTACATAGACAACAACAAAGAAGATATTCTCCTTTGGTCTACCAGCAATGCAGCAATTGATCAGTTTGGATTAGCTCCTCTTCATGGGCTTACCCGAGCACAAATTACAAAAAAGAGAGATGAGCGAAGATTCAAGAATCGCTCTACCGACTCGCTCAAGCAAGAACGAGCCAAGATAGAAGAGGAAATACAAGAACAGAGTACTTCCCCGACTATTAGTCAACGAGAAATAAATCGTCTTCGAAAACGCACCACGCGTATTGACGAAGAGCTTGAAATACGTGACACAAACATTAATTCTGATACTAATCTTGCACAGGAAACAAGTACCCTTACGACTACTATTGAAGGTCTAGAGAACCAACTCAATGCACAGCCGCAACACCCACAAGCTCAAGACTGGCACAGACAGAAAGCACAAGCAGCATTGAGACTTCGCGATGTAGAACTCGAACAGCAGAGACGGCTAAAAGAAAAGCCGAGCGAAGCAGAAGCACAAAAAGGTATTACGATTCCTCCATTGCTTGAATCTATTGGAGAACAAATTGCGACTAAAGAAATTCAAACACGCGAGATTAGAGAATATCTTCGCCAACGCGGCGAACTTCCAGATCGCAAAGAAAAAGAAAAAGAGCTTGATAAACTCCGCAAGGAGATTGGGCAATTGCGTCTTCAAAGGAATCGGCTTCCGCAAAGAATTCGCCAAAAAGAAGATGAGTTGCAGCGTACTCAAAGGAATTATCTCGAAGTGCAAAAACGAATTGAAGAGCTTAGTTCAGATATTGAAGAGGATCGTGCACTTGGCAGAGCCGAAGCTGTCATACAAGAACAGGTTCGTCAACTAACAAAAGCGCAAGGTGCACTCAAGCAACTGGAAACAGAGAGAACGCGACTAAGACAAGACCGAAGTACACTCTTTGCTGGCACTCGAGGCTTACTACAACCGCCTGACTTTGTGTTCGCAGAACAGCTTGCAAATAACAAAGCACAAGAATGGGAGCTTACACGCCAGCTTCGCCAACAGCAAGCAACTCATGCTTCTGAAGAGGCAATTCGCCGAACTCAAAATCTACTCACTAAAACAAAAGGGGATCGAGAGACCTTCGAGCGCAAGCTGGCTGCTGTACTTCGTGCACAGGATTTTCCAAATCAAACTCCACGCTTCAAGAACATGGAGGGGGATTGGGATGATCCTTCAAAGATAATCAGGCGAGGTCAAATTATAAATGAACTGAATAGAATTGATGAACAACTCCTTGCGAATCCTCCCCAAGCGCAACGACAAGCGCTCGAGAGTCAACGCAACGCTCTTCAAACAGAATTCCAAGACGTATCTGGTCTTGCTGATATAAATCCTGATGCTATTCGAGACCCATTGGCACAGCAAGATCGGGAGGCATACCTGCAACAAATGACACAGATAATGAGTGATAAAACAATGAGACAACGAATAGATGCGTTAGTAAGACAACACGAAGCGACTGAAAAGAAGATTCATAGAGAAGCAAGAAGAAAAGAAGAAGAAGCATAAATAAAAGTACCTTAAAATAAAACGGGGAGAAGCGATTGACACTGAAGTGCAGTGCTTCGCCTCTCCCTTACATAGCAAGCCTAGGTGGCCTGTGGTTCACTGTCCTCGACTTCCCCTTTGAGGCGGCCGCCTGGCCTTCTCATTGGGTGCTGACGCCGGCCCTCCCCTTTAGTTTCCACTCGGCCGAGAGCAGCAAGCTTGTCAAGATCGGGTCCATCCGGCCCAACGCCTGCTGCCTCTTCGGTCGTTGGCACGACGTTGGATGAGCTCCCTTTCGAAAGCTCCTCGAGCTGCTGTTTCACTTTCAACAGCTCGGCCTCCTTCTCCTGGAGACGCTGGTCCAGATTGATGGCTCCGCTCCTTTCGCGAACTAGCGCCCTGGCAGTCTCCACTAGAGCGTGGGCATCTCGAATCCCGCGGAGAAGTCCCGAGACGCGACTGGCCTCGGCCTTGAGGTTTTCAACCTCTGCCGAGTTCCCTGACTGCGCCTTGAGTGCAACGATCTCTTTCTGGAGCTGGCGGTTTTTTTCCACCACCCCCCGAAGCAACCGCATCGCCCTTTGCTCTTTTGTTTCCGGCCGTACCATTACGCACCTCCTCTTACGATACCCTCGGCTTCGGCCAAGAGCGCAGCGTCTTCACCGGCCTCTGCATCCGCAGGAGCCTCCTCGATTGCCGGAGCAACTTCTGGTCCGGGTACCACGCCGGTGCCTTGGGCGACGATCAGCCGGTTAAGCTCCACCGTTCGAGCTTGCAGAAATTCTCGCGCGACCCCATTGCTTGCCTCATTTTGCAAGCCCTGCCGGAGGATCGTACTCAGAGCATCCGCTGCCCTGCTGGCTAGACTGAACGTTCGTTTTTCCTCCTCGGTCCGGTCTCTCCAGACGAGGATTTCGGTGACGGTTTTCCTCAAAGCGAAGGGATTGGGTTCAGTACCAGTACGAACGAGTGTCCCAGCTTCCCTCTCTAACTCATGCACCCCTGCTTCAGAAATAGCGGTGAGCTCGTCTACCGAACCTTCACCATCTGCTCCATCAACTCCTAGTTCGGGAGCAGCATGGAGAAGATCCTCGGCCGAAGGCTCTGGTGGAGCGTCTGGGGCAGGGCCAGTTGGCGCAGGGGTTGTGGTTGCTGCGGCTACGCGAGCAGCCTCCTCCGCCTCACGACGAAGGCGAACCGCCTCGTCGCGCTCGCGACTAACGCGTTGCGCGTCGAGGAGCGCTTCCGCTCTCTCTCGAGCGGCGTCTCGTCGCTCGAGGTAGTAGAACCTCCCGGCGGCGATCGCTACCACCACCAGCGCCACCGCAAGCCAAAACACCGTGAAACCGAATACCCATCCTTCTACCATTTTTTACCTCCTTAGGTACAAAATCTTAAGGGTAAATGAAGGAAATTACCCCTAGTTGCCCCTTATTATATACCATAACTTAAAAACTGTCAAGTATGCCTTACCCACCAGAACAAATACAAAAACTCTACAATAAACTTCCATCCGAGCTTCAAACTGCTCTTTTTTCCGAAGAAACCGCAGAGGTTATAACCAATGCCTGCGAACAGTACGGCATTGACGACGAAAGAGTATCTCAAGTTGCAAAGTACGTTGGCGAGGTGCTTTCTGGGTTTATTCTCCCTTCAGAATTTGAAGATACGCTTCGAAAAAATGTTGACTTGCCAGAAGTGCTTGTGAAAGCAATTGCGAGCGAGATAAGCAGATTTGTATTTTACCCTCATAAAGCGGCTCTAGAGCAAATTCACGCAAAGATTGGCGAGGAAAAAGCGAAAGTTGAAATTCCGACTCCGAGGCATAGCGATCGAGACGAGTATACGATGGAAGAAGAGCCCTTCGACACGGCTCAGGGTAAACAAAAAGAAGATACCTTTACAGAAGAGCAGGAGCGATCGAGAAAAGATACATACCGTGAATCAATTGAGTGATTGTTAGAATGTTGAACTGTTGGAATGTTAGAATGTACGATACGCTATGTTTCAGTATAATTTTGAGAAGCTAGAGGTTTGGAAGATTTCTTTAGAAGTTATTCGAGAAACGAATACACTCATTAAAAAGTTACCGGCAGAAGAGAAATACGTTTTGGGAAACCAACTTAGAAGAGCTGCTCTGTCTATCGCACTCAATATTGCCGAAGGATGGGGAAGAAATACGAAAAAAGATTTCGCCCGTTTTGTTTCTACAGCCATTGGCTCTACACTGGAAGTAATAGCCTCTCTCAAAATTGCAGAAAACCTTAACTATTTGCAAAGAGCAGAGCTAGAAAAGCTAGATCAACTAACAAAAGAACTGTATTTCAAACTTCTGAAATTCAACAATTACTTAAAAGATAAATCGTAAACATTCCAACAATCTAACATTCTCTCATTCTAACATTAAGCTCATGGCTCAATTTCAAACTCCACAATTTATCGAACGGGAAGCAAAAATAATAGGGCCGCTTACATTCAAAAACGCAGCGTATTTAGGCGTGCCGCTCGCCATTAACTTTGCGCTCTGGTTTCTCATAGCGGCAGATTATTTTATTCTCTTTGTTGTAATTGCAGTACTTTTGGAGAGCGCGGGAGCAGCTTTAGCGTTTGGCAAAGTGGAAGGCAAAACGATTCCCGAAGTTTTACTGAACGTGCTCTTTTTCTTCACCAAGCCAAAAACGTATGTGTGGGAACGAGGAAACACCAAACTGCACTTCAAAAAAGAGGAATATGTGAATCCTCTCACCAGTGGCGAAGGCTTGCAAAAAGCAGAGCTCATTAGGAAGAGTAGGGTGGCAGACCTTGCGGTAAGGGTTCAAACGAAAAAATAGCCCCTACGAATTACGAATTGGTACGAATATACGAATATCAAATGACGCAGCCAGTGCTCAAACGAAATGACTTAATCCATCCAGAACTAAGTTATAAACTTATAGGGATATTATTCGATGTTTCCAATGAACTGGGACATGGATATCAGGAAAAATACTATCAAAAAGCTGTGGCAGCCGTGCTCAAGGAAGCAAAAATAAATTACACGGAACAAATGCCCGTCCAAATAAATTACAGGGGCAAAAAGATTGGAATTTACTTTCTCGATTTCTTAGTGGAAAATAAAATTGTGTTAGAAATTAAACGAGGAGAACACTTCTCCAAAACCAACCTCAAGCAAGTATATGGTTATTTGAAGGCAACTGGTTTACAATTAGGAATAGTAGCAAACTTTACTGCAAAGGGTTTGAAGTTTAAAAGAATCGTGCATGCCGCACAAGATTCGTAAATTCGTATACATTCGTAATTCGTAGGGTTTATGGCAAGCTCGACGCAAGATTTTTTGGAATTTGAAGAAATAAGGGAAGGAACTATTGTGCTGAAAAACAGGGCGATCCGAGGCGTGCTTTTGGTTTCTTCCACCAACTTTGCGCTCAAATCTCAAGAAGAGCAAGACGCCACTATCTATCAATTCCAAAGTTTTTTGAACTCGCTTGATTTTTCTTTACAGATAGTAATTCAGTCGAGGCGTTTGAATATCACAGGATACCTCGACCGGCTCAAGGGTTTGGAACAAGAACAGACAAACGAACTCTTAAGAGAACAGACGGCAGCATACCGCAAATTTGTGGAGAGTTTAATTGAGGGCGGCTCCATACTTGCAAAAAACTTTTTTGTGGTGGTGCCTTTTGCTTTGCTGGAAGCGCTTCCAGGAGGAGAAACAAGCAAGAATATTCTCAAAACCAAGCCAAAGCTCGTTGGGCAACTTTCCGACGAAGAATTTGATCGCATGAAAACCCAGCTTTGGCAAAGAATGGAGTTCGTGGCTTTGGGTTTGAGAAGGATGGGGCTTCACGTGGCTCCGTTGAGTTCTGAAGAATTGGTAGAACTTTTGTGGACTTGGTACCACCCCGAGGAAGCAGAAGTTGGGTATTACCCTGAAGTGCCGCCCGAACTTTTGCAGCAATCCAAAAAAGAATCGCCTGCGATATGAAATTACCTTTCTTAAAACCAAAAGGGGTAACCGAAGGTATCCCAACCAGAGAGCAGATTTTCCAGACCAAGCCGATTACTGAAAAAGATATTATTGCTCCTTCTTCTATTTCTGTAAAGCAAGATATCATTCAGCTCGGCAACAGACTGGTCAAGTCGTTTTTCATATTTTCTTATCCCCGGTATCTAAGCACTGCCTGGCTTTCTTCTGCCATAAACCTTGACATTCCAATGGATATTTCTTTGTTCATGCACCCCATTGATACGGGATATATCTTAAAAAAACTGCGGCGAAAAGTAACCGAAGTGCAGTCTGAAATCATGGAAGAAGAAGCAAAAGGTTTGGTGCGCAACCCGGAATTGGAAACCGCGTTCCAGGATATGGAAACTTTGCGCGACAGACTTCAAACAGCGCAAGAGCGCATGTTTCGCTTTGCTTTGTACATTACCGTGTACGCGCAAACTGTTGATGAACTGCGGGAAATTCAAACCACGCTTCGTTCCATCTTTGAATCGCGTTTAATGTATGTGAAGCCTGCTCTGTATCAACAAAAAGAAGGTTTTCATTCCTGCCTTCCTTACGGAACCGATCTTTTGCAGGTGCACAACTCAATGAACACCGAACCCTTGTCTTCGGTATTTCCGTTTGTGTCGTTTGATTTGAGCTCCAACGAAGGAATACTCTACGGCATCAACCGGCACAACAACTCTCTTATCTTGTTCGACCGGTTCAGCTTGGAGAACGCGAACTCTGTTGTGTTCGCCACAAGCGGCGCCGGGAAAAGTTACGCAATCAAGTTGGAAATTCTGCGCTATTTAATGTGGGGGGTGATTGTTATCGTGCTGGACCCGGAGAATGAATACAAAACTTTAGCGGTCGAAGCGGGCGGAAGTTTTTTTGACATTTCTTTGGGCTCTGACAATCACATCAATCCCTTTGACCTTCCCTTGCCTAGAGAAGACGAGAGCGCAGACGATGTTTTGCGTTCCAATGTTATTAACCTAGTGGGTTTGATGCGCATTGCCTTGGGAGGGTTAACGCCAGAAGAAGACGCCATTATGGACAGGGCAATCACCGAAACATACGCCGCAAAAGACATCACACCCAAGACGCATCCTGCCACCTGGCAAAAAAACATCCCCTTGATGCAGGATTTGGAGTCGGTATTGCAAACTATGGAAGGCACCGATTCTCTGGTCAGAAGAATTCGTAAGTTTACGCGGGGAACGTATGCAAACTTTTTTAACCAGCCGAGCAACATTTCGCTCGACAAAAACATTGTTTCTTTTGGCATACGAGAAATGGAAGACAGCTTACGACCCATGGCAATCTACATTATTATGCGCCACATCTGGAACACGGTGCGTTCGGAATTAAAGAAAAGGATTTTCGTTTTAGACGAGGCGTGGTGGATTATGCAATCTGAAGACGGGGCGTCTTTCTTGTTTGGCATGGTAAAGCGCGCTCGCAAGTATTGGCTGGGCGTTACCACCATTACGCAGGATGTCGACGACTTTATGCGTTCTGAATACGGAAAACCCATCATCACCAACTCCTCTCTTCAGCTTTTGATGAAGCAGTCGCCCGCAAGTATTGAAACCGTGCAAAAAGCGTTTGCCCTAACTTCTGAAGAAAAAAATCTTTTGCTTGAAACCGAAGTCGGGGAGGGCATCTTTTTTGCGGGGCAAAAGCACGTAGCCATTAAAGTGGTGGCTTCTCCCGCAGAACACGAAATGATTACGACTGCTCCCGAAGAAATCGCGCGCAGACAAGCCAAAGAACGAATGGGCGGAGAGCCCGAATTTGGTGTTAAGCGCGGCAACGAAAACGAATCCGAACAAAATTCTTATAATCAAGCAGACAACAATCTCTAAGTATGCCCCCACAACCACCAGAAAATCCTCGAGGGTCACAAGCTCCCGCGCGACCAAGGCCTCATCTTTTGAGTACCGAGGGATTTTTGATGCTCGCATTTGCCGTACTCATTGATATTGTCAATATTCTTCTGGGCTTTTTAGACTTCATTTTTATTGGACTTATTCTTTCTCCTATTTGGAATTTCATTGCTCTTTGCACCGTGGGAGCGTGGCTATGGATTCAAACGGGACAAGACATCAAAAGAACCAAAAGAAAACAAAACTTACTCCTCAAATTAAGCAAGCGGGTTGCGCTGCCCTTTATCGGCAACTCCGTCCCAATCGCAAAGTTTTTTCCTTTTTGGGTATGGTCTGTTTGGGGTGCATTAGACAAGGGCTCTTCTTCCCAAGACGAGGAAGAAGCAACGCAAGAAGAAGAGATGCCGGCACAAGGACAAGGGCAAACCGCTCCTGCTCCAGCATAAAACTGCTTCATTAAGCGGACCATGGTATTTGTAATAAAGCAAACCCTCGAGCGCGCGGGCGACTACGTTTTGAGTTTAATAACCACACGGCGCTCGGCTCCTTCGCCGACGCTTTCTGAAGTAACGTCGGTCCTTTCGGCCAACGCCATGTGAATAATGCGGCGTTCCGAAGCCGGCATTGGAGAAAGCTCTTTTGGTTTTTTGAGTAATATCACTTCGTCTGCCGTGGTTTTGGCAAGATCGCGCAGATATTCTTCTTTGTTTTTTTTGTATTCATTCACGTCAAGCGATAAATAAAAAGGCTCTTCGATCTTTTTGCGCAGCATGAGTTTTAAAATATGCTGGACTTCGAATAAGGTTTGCCCCTTTTCTCCAATGATAATTTTTGGCTCCTCCACCTGAATTGTAACCTGAACAGTGGGTTCCTTTAAACCTTCTATTTGTTCTATCCTTACGTCTCCTGGCGCTCCAAGTTTTTCAAGCAAGTGACGCGCTTCCTTTTCAATTGTTTGTAACTGCTCTTTGTTCAACATGCTTTTCTTTTTTCGAAATAAACCAGTGTTGCCATAAAGAGAATACGGTGCTGGAAACCCAGTATAAAGCAAATGCGGCGGGCAGGGATGAGGCGATCCAAACAATCACAACCGGAAAAATGTACATCATCTGGGTCTGCATCATGGAAGCCATATCAGGTTTTTCTCCTTTTTTTCTTTTTGGTTTTGCGGGACCTGATTGGCGAAACTGCACGAACTGGAGTACACCCGAAAGAATAGCAAGGGGCAGAGAGCGTTCATTTAAATTCACAAAGTTAATAAACGTAGGGTCAATCACTTGCGGAGCGTGCACAAAAGGATATAAAAGGGAAAACTGTTCTGGCTGGATTCCATGAGAAAAAATCTGGTACAAAACAATAAAAATAGGGAACTGAATGAGCATGGGCAAGAACATTGCAAAAGGATTCACCTTTGCTGCTTTATACAGCTCGAGCATTGCTTTGGTCTGCTCTTCCCTTTTATTTTTATATTTCTCCTGAATCTCTCTTATCTTGGGTTGAATTTCAGCTAACTTTTTTTGGGCGCGCACTCCCTGCGCGCCCAAGGGGTAAGAAATGCCTCTCACCCCTAAGGTAAGCAAAATAACTGCCACGCCAAAATCCTTGCCAGGAATTATCTGGGATAGAAAAACCAACGCATTAAAAATTGGTTGATAGAGAAATAGATGATACAAACCAAGAAAAAAATCCATAGTTAATGAGACAGGGAAGCCTTGCGAAAGAGGCGATGAAGTATTTCTCGAGCTTCCTTTACGTTCGCGGCTTCAAAGCCTGGCAATACAATCAAAACGATATCTTGCATTCTTTCTGCACATTCAAACTCTTTTCGCGCTGCTTCCTTCAGGATTCTCCGTATGCGGTTTCGCCTCACTGCTTGCTTGGCAACTTTCTTGCTTACCACAACTTTCAAGCGCATGCTTCCTTCGGGCAAACGCTCTCCTACTTTCAGAATAAGCCCATTGTATTTAAAACTAGCCATTACACCGTAAGCTTTTTTCTGCCCTTCCTCCTTCTTCGGCGCACAACGCTTTTGCCCCCTTTTGACTTGGCTCGTCTAAGAAAACCGTGAGTCCTCTTGCGCTTTTTCCTTTTCGGTTGGTATGTAATGCTCATAGACCTTCAAGGGTAGTATAATAGGAAATGGGCTGCAGGTCAATTTTATACCCAGATTATCCACACCTTATTAACAAACAGAGTATTCTCAAGTTTATTTTTGCGCTTTTGCTGGTGTGCTATAATAAATCACTATGAGCAACGAAGAGCTTTGGCAAGCCGTGCTTGCGCAACTCCAATTTCAGATTTCTCCTGCGAACTTTGCCACCTGGCTTAAAAACACCTCCATCCTTTCCAAAAAGGATAGCCAACTCTTGGTCTCGGTGCCCAACAACTTTTCGAAAGAATGGCTTGAGAACAAATACAACAAGCTTATCTTTCATATTATTCGCGAGCTCGACAACGAGGTAAGAGAGATAAAGTATATGGTAGGCGCGCCAGTACAACTCAAACAACCCTCTGCCCGGCCAACCCCCGAAGCTTCAGTCGATTCCCAGCTTGAGTTCCAAGAACTCAAAGTGGACCGGTCAACCAATCTCAATTCCAAATATACGTTTGATAATTTTGTGGTGGGGCCCTTCAATGAATTAGCTCACGCCGCTTCTCTGGCCATATGCAAAAACCCAGGTACCGTATACAACCCCTTTTTCGTGTACGGAGGAGTGGGCCTTGGAAAAACCCATCTTTTGCAAGCAGTTGGCAGTCACGTTGGAGAAAACTTTTCTGAAAAGAGAATACGGTATATGTCCTCTGAAAGGTTCACTACGGGCGTGGTGTCTGCGATTCGCAACCACACCATGGACAGTTTTCGCAGCCTCTATCGCGAGCTCGATGTTCTTATCATAGACGATATTCAGTTTCTCGCAGGGAAAGACAAAACCCAAGAAGAGCTTTTCCATACCTTCAACGTTCTGTATGAAAGGGGTAAGCAAATTATTTTTTCTTCTGACCGGCCGCCCAAGTCAATCCCTGCTTTAGAGGAACGGCTTCGTTCTCGCTTTGAAGGAGGCATGATCGCAGACATTGGCAACCCTGACTTTGAATCGCGCATGGCAATCTTGAAAACAAAAGTTGCAGAATACAACATGGAAATAGCAGATGATGTGTGCGAATATGTTGTTACGCACATCCAGCGGAATATCAGGGAGCTCGAGGGCGCCCTCACCCGCCTTTTTGCTTCCTCTCGGCTTACCCACAGAGCACCAACCCTTCAAGAGGCAAAATCTCTGTTGCGCAACGTGATCCAAAATCCTACCAAGGCGGTGAACCCCAATAGAATCATCCAGATAGTTGCAGAGTTTTATGACCTGAAAGAAAAGGAAATTGTCGCTCTTTCCCGGAAAAAAGAAGTGGTAAGGCCTCGACAAATCGCAATGTATCTACTTAGAGAAGAACTGAAAAACTCGTATCCCTTAATTGGAAAAAGATTTGGCGGGAAAGATCATACCACTGCCATTTATGCCTGCGAAAAAATTGCCAAAGAGCTCCAGGTATCAGAAATCCTCTTAGACGAAATCAACTTAATAAAACAGAGGATATATATTGGATAAGGTTGGGGAGAGCTCGAGGATAAAGAACGGCCGCTTACCAACCACATCGCATCCTCTTTTTATCCCCATCTTACCAACGACAAATTTCGCAGACTCAAATAAAAAATAAAGGTTCCCCACAAATCCCCAACCCCAATAACAATAAACACATACTCTATATTAATTATTATATCTATGGAAACGGTGGTACTCAAAACTCATTTAAAAGAAGGCTTGGAAATTACAGAGCACGTTGCGACCAAGTCTCTTTCGCTCCCGATACTTAGTAATGTTTTGTTGTCAGCAAAAAAGGAAGAAGTTCGGCTTTCTGCAACAGATCTGCAAATGGGAATCACCTATCAATTTTTGGGTGCAACAAAAGAGGAGGGAAGCGTGGTATTCCCCGGGCGCTTCTTGGCCTCTCTTTTGGCGGTTTCTTCAGACGAACGAGTTTCTCTTTTGTCTCAAGGGCAAACCCTTTTGGTTGCCACTGGAGACCACCAAGCAAGCCTCAAAACAGTTAATACAGAAGAGTTTCCTATTATTCCTTCGCTCGAGGGTTCAGAACCTTCAGTAGAGATGGAAACAGAGGCGTTTTGCAGGGGCTTGCGTCAGGTAGTTGGCATGGCAGGGCAAAGCCAAGCAAGGCCGGAAATTTCTGGTATTCTTTTTGTGTTAGAGAAGAAAACGGCCCGCGTGGTGGCAACCGATAGCTTTCGTTTAGCGGAGCGCAAATTTGTATTTGAGAGAGAAGGATCTTTGGAGCAAACCTTTATTCTGCCCTCCAAAACTGCCCGAGAACTTATCGCGGTTTTAGGAGAACGCCCAGGGAAAACAACGATTTATGTTTCTCCGACCCAAGCAGTGTTTGCTTACGAGGCCGCAGAAAGCCCTTCTCGGCTTCGCATCCAGATCGTGACGCGCCTTATCGAGGGAGAATATCCTCACTATGAAGACATAATCCCCTCTTCTTACAAAACATTGATTGGAGTTACAAAAAATGATTTTTTCAACCACTTAAAAGCAGCGGGAATTTTTGCAGGGAAAACACAGGAAGTTCGCTTGAGTGTCGATTCTCAAAAAAAAGAGGTTGCGTTTTTTTCAGAAAATACAGAGGCTGGAAGTCACAGATCAACTCTTAAGGGAGAAGTGGCGGGCGAGTCAGTGGAGGTTGCGTTCAACTGGAGATTTTTAAGCGAGGGTTTGGTTCAGATGCGCGGAGAGCGCGTAGAATTGAGACTGAATGGAGAGGACGGACCTGCGCTTTTGCGTCCCGTAGAAGAAGTAGGATATCTCTATGTGGTAATGCCGATCAAGGCATAAGCGCTCGGGTCATCACGCGATTCCATATAGGGGCTGCAAGAGCTACCCCGGGCTCCCGGCGGGTTGGGGTATTGTCATTGTTCCCTGCCCACACTCCCACGACAAGGCTTTTGGTGTATCCAATGGTCCACCCATCTTTATACTCTTGCGTCGTTCCTGTTTTGACGGCAACGGGAAAGTCGGGGATAAAAAGAAGGGACCTCGACCCGAATATGGGAGCCCGAGCTTCGTCGTCTGAAAGGATACTGGTAATTTGTTTTGCAATTTCTGGGGAAAGAATGCGAATGGGGGTATTCTGATTTTTTTCCAGCACGTTCCCCTTCTCGTCAGTAACGGCAAGCAGAGCCACGGGAGGAGCCTTTTTGCCTTCTGCAGCAAACACGCCGTATGCAGAGACCATATCGAGTAAACGAACCTCTCCACCCCCGAGCACCAAAGATGGTCCATAAAAAGAAGGGTCGCGCAAAGTGGTGATGCCGAGGTCTTTGGCAAAGTTTACGCTTTCCTCGATCCCTGCTATATTGACCAATACCTTTACGGAAGGAATGTTCAAAGATTGCGCGAGGCCTTGCCGCAAGGTCACTTTACCGCGAAATTTTCCATCGTAGTTTCGAGGAATATACTCTTTGCCGCCCCAAACTCCAAAGTTCGTTTCCTCATCAACTACCACGGTTTCTTCGCTCGCGCCTTTCTGAAATGCCACTGCGTACACAAAAGGTTTGAACGCAGAACCTGGCTGACGCCCCTGCTGGTATGTGGCCACGTTTACCTTAGGGTCAAAGAGACAGTTTTTACCCGGTGTGCAGCCCTCAGGATAAGGAGGGGCAAACCAGTCTTTGGAGCCTACCATAGCAAGAATTTCTCCTGTTTGAGGGTTCAAGGCTACGAGTGAGGCATTGTGCGCCCCAAACGCGGCATTTTGTTGCGCGACCTCTTTGACTGCCTGTTCTGCTTCTTGCTGAAGTTTCCAATCCAAAGAGGTTGTCACGCGCAATCCTTGCTCTCGTATGAATTCTTCTCCATATTTTTTTACCAAACTGTCGAGCACGTACAGCGCAAAGTGGGGAGCGCGGATAGTGGTCGAAACATCCTGGAACACGAGTTCTTCCTTTTTTGCATCTTCGGCCTCCTCTGGTCCAAGGAAGCCTTCTTGCGCCATGCGTAAGAGCACGTAATCCTTGCGCGAGAGAAGAATGTCTTTGTTTGGTCCATAAGGCGAATAATAGGTTGGGGCCTGAATAAGGGCCGCAAGTGCGGCAGATTCAGCTAAAGTCAAGTCGCGAGGATGTTTTTGAAAGTACAGCTCACTTGCCGCGCCAACGCCGTAGGCGTTGGACCCAAAAGGAATTTGGTTGAGGTAGAAGCCAAAAATTGCGTTCTTGGAATAGCGGCGCTCAAGCTCCAAAGTAAGAATAAGCTCCCTGATTTTTCTTGGGATTGTTTTTTCTCTGGTAAGAAAGGAGTTTCGCGCGAGTTGCTGGGTGATCGTAGATCCGCCTGGTTTTTGAATTTGAGATTCGCGAAGCCCAAGATTTACCAGCAAAGCTCTTCCCGTGCCTTTGAGGCTGATGCCCCGATGGTCGTAGAACTCTGCGTCTTCGGTGGCAAGAACTGCCTGCTGGAAATGAAGGGGGATGTCCTCTAAAGGAATTATTTGGCGCCTCTCTTCCCCATACACCTCATACAGGAGTACGTTGCCGGTGCGATCGTATATTTTCGTGGGTTGGGCAAGAGTGACGTCGGTTAATTTTTCTGGTCGAGGAAGGTCTTTGGCATAGTAAACAAAAGCGGCAAAAGCTCCAATGGGCATAATCAATACGCCAAACAGCAGTGTTTGAAGGAGATTGAACGTCCATTTTTTCCTTCCCCCCTCTCTTCGATAGATTTTTTTATAGTGACGCGGTTTTGACATAGTGCTTCCTCTTTGATCTAACATTTTTTTGTTCTATTTTCAACCCTCAAGGGTAGTGATAGAATAAACCGCATGAAGAAGATCCTGACAATAGCTAACGTATTGGGGAGACAAGTAAAAGAAATTCTTCCGAACAAGAAGGGGTTAGAGTTTACAATGAAGAAAAAGAAGATCCGTTTATACCTCGGTGTTGACCCCACGGGGAAATATCTGCACTTGGGCCATACGATTGTGTTACGGAAACTCCAGCAATTTGCAGACCTTGGACACGAGGCGATTTTAGTAGTGGGCACAGGAACCGTGCTTGCAGGAGATCCTTCCCAGAGAGCCATTGCAAGACCCCTCATTACCCAACAGGAAATCAAAGAAAATATCAAGACGTGGAAAAAGCAGGCATCCAAAATTCTTGATTTCTCGAAAATAAAGATGCGTTTCAATGGGGATTGGCTGCTGAAACTTCAACTGCCCGATATTGTAACCATTGCCTCAAACATAAGCGCGGCTCATCTTTTCCAACGGGATATGTTCCAAGCGAGACTCAAGCGAGGAGATACGGTGTGGACACATGAGCTTTTATATCCACTTCTCCAGGGATATGATTCGGTAGCTCTTGAGGTAGATCTTGAAATAGGGGGTACGGATCAGCTGTTTAATATGTTGGTTGGCCGGGAGCTGCAGAAAAAAATGCGAAACAGGGAAAAGTACGTTCTCACTACGCCCATGCTTCTTGGTTTGGATGGCAATCCCATGAGCAAAACTTCTGGGAACACGGTAAATATTTTAGATGATCCTCAAGATATGTACGGTAAGTTAATGAGCATGAAAGATGATCTTATCCCCCACTACTTTGAGCTGTGCACCGAGGTGAGGCCTGAAGAGATAAAGAACCTTGCCCCACGAGACGCAAAAGCAAGGCTTGCAAGAGAAATCGTTACTCTTTATCATAGCAAGGCAGCTGCGAAAAAAGCAGAACAGGAGTTCAATGCGGTATTTCAGAAAGGACAGATTCCCTCAGAGATCCAGAGATTTGGGATGGAGCAAATACCAATGCCTTTGAATTTAACTAATCTTGTTTTTAAAGTCGGACTTGCAAACTCAAAGTCAGAGGCACGAAGGTTGATTGCGCAGGGAGGGATTAAGGTTGACGGCAAAGTAAAGAAAGACCCAGTTTCTGTGGTGCAATTAAGAAAGGGGATGGTTCTCCAGAAGGGGAAAAGGAGATTTATAGAGATTGCATAGAAAAACACCCCGAGCAATGTCGAGGGGTGTTTTTCTATACGTTTTGTTTAGCTATGCGTCTTCACCGCTTCCTGTGCCCTCTTCTTCCTTTTCACCATCGTCCAAACGGCCCTGTGGTTCCCCAGAAGGCACTTCTTCACCGCCTTCCTCTTTGCCTCCTTCTTCGGTTCCTGGCTCCACTTCCTCCTCTCCGTCGACAGAAAAAATTGTCTCTATCATAGGGTTTCTCGATTGAAGTACAAAATAGACCTTTGTTGAAATCTGCGCTCCATTATAGTTCTTGGGGGATGCTTGTCAACCCCCTCGACTATGCTTGGGGCAAACTCCTTAATACAAGGGAGCAGGTGATTGCCGCAGCAAGGCCATCTGCTGCATCGTCTGGCTTGGGGATTTTTTCTAAACATAAAATCTCTTTGACCATACGTTGCACCTGTCCCTTTTCCGCTCTTCCGTGGCCCGCAATAGCCATTTTTATTTGAAGAGGGGAAAACTCATATACGGGGATTTTATGTTTTGCCAGTGCAAAAAGAGCTATTCCTCGGGCCTCGCTTACTGGCATTACGGTCTTGAGATTTTTAAAAAAGAACAGACTTTCAACAGCTCCTACGTCAGGCTTGGTGTGAGACAAAAGAGAGGAAAGCTCTTTTTCCAAGAAAAGGAGGCGTTCTGCTCTGCTCTTTGTCCGCGGGGTTATAATGCAGCCATAGGCGAGACATACGAGTTTGGAGCGAGAGCGCTTTTCAACGACTCCATAGCCTGTTTTTTCAGAACCAGGATCAATGCCAAAGATAATCATAGGTTCGAGTAGATGTCTTGCACGTCGTCTTGATTGCTCAATGCCTCAAAAAGTTGTTCTGCGGCCGCGTGATTGTTGTGGCTTATCTGAACGTGTTCTTTGGGCACCCAGTCCAAAGAGGTGGTGACCTGTAGCCCCTTTTCCTGGAGTTTTTCCTTGAGAGAAGCTAGGTTCGCAGGATTGGCATACATATCAAGGTTGCGGTTGTGCCAATAAAGGTCTTCTGCGCCAGCCTCAATTGCGAGAAGCTCGAACGCTTCTTTTTGAAGAGCAAGATTTGTTTCGCTTTGATCTACGGTTGCCACTCCTTTGCGTTCAAAAAGCCATCTTACTGCGCCTCCCTCCACCATTTTCCCTTGATTTCTTTGCAATACCTGCTTAATTTCACCTATGGTGCGATTGCGGTTATCGGTAATCGCAGAGATTAAAAGCGCAATTCCTCCGGGTCCGTATGCTTCAATAAACATTTCCTCAAGCTGCACGGTATCTTCCCCGGTACCCTTTTTTATTGCCCTTTCTACATTTTCTGAAGGCATATTTACTTCTTTTGCCTTCTCCATAACGGTTCTGACCCTTGGATGAGCCATGGGATTGCCGCCCCCACTTTCTCTCGCAGCAATGGTGAGTTCTTTTGCCAATTTTGAAAAAATCTGACTTCGTTTGGCGTCAGCTAAACCTTTTTTATGTTTAATGCCTGCCCAGTGACTATGCCCTGACATAAGATTTAAGATTAGAGTAATTCTGTTTGAGAAGAAGATAAGTGAAGATGGCGCCAGGCTAAGGGAGTTGCAACCCTGCCACGCGGAGTTCTTTCCAAAAGCCCGAGTTGCAGGAGGTAAGGTTCATACAAGTCTAAGATCGTGTCTTCTTCTTCTGATACCGCTGCCGCCAACGTTTGAATTCCAACGGGTCCTCCTAGGAACTTAACGATAAGGGTTTCGAGAATCTTCCGATCTGCAGGTTCCAACCCCAGCTCATCAATTTCCAAAAACGCAAAAGCTTTTTGCGCGATTTCTCTTGTAATTGTACTTGATCCTTCGATCGTTGCAAAGTCCCGCACTCTTTTTAGAATTCGGTTTGCAATGCGTGGAGTGTAACGTGATCGTACGGAGATGAGGGAAAGCGCATCTTCGTCAACGGGAATTTGCAAGAGCGAGGAGGAACGTCGAAGGATTTGTTCAATTTCTTTTTGAGCGTAGAACTGAAGTTGGAAAATTGCCCCAAATCGATTTCGAAAAGGGGATGGCAACAAGGCCATGCGCGTGGTGGCGGCAATAAGGGTGAAGCGGGGAAGGTCAAGATCCATGGTGCGAGCCATAGGCCCCTTTCCCATGATAAGATGGAGCTGGAACTCCTCTAAAGCCGAATACAGCATTTCCATGACTGACTTTCCCATCCTATGGCACTCATCTAAAAAGAGAATGTCTCCGTCTTCCAGATTGGTGAGAAGAGAGGCAAGATCGCCTGCTTTTTCCAGTGTCGGGCCAGTGCAAGTTTTTATCTGCGCGCCCAACTCATGCGCAATAACATAAGCAAGGGTTGTTTTCCCGAGCCCTGGACTTCCGTAAAAAAGAAGGTGCTCAAGTGGTTCTGAACGTTTTTTTGCAGCCTCAATAATAACTTTGAGGTTACTCTTCACCCTTTCTTGTCCTAGATACTCGTCCCATCTACGGGGACGAAGACTCCTGTCTAATATTTCCTCTCGGAGACTCTTGACAAACATTTTGTTGTGGTTTATAATAAGAAACAATAGGACATGTCCTATCTTTGGTAATAACCCCTCCAAGCTGGGGATCTGGAATTATCATTTGAAGGGTAGCACGGGTAATGCTGAGCTATTTCTCAAGATAACTCCACATTTGCGTTCCGAACACCAAATGATCCCCAGCTTGGAGGGGTTATTATGTTTTTTCTTTTCCTATGATCCGAATCAACTCCTCTAAAGTGGTCAGTCCCTGGATCACTTTTAAAAGCCCATCTTGGTACATAGGAGTCATTCCTTGTTTTATCGCAAACTTACGCAGTGCAGAAGCTGAAGGTTTTTGGAGAATAAATTCTTCCATGGCGCTGTCCACAATAATAACCTCAAACACCCCAATCCGTCCTCTGTAGCCGGTTGCATTGCACTCCTCGCAACCTTGCGGCCTCGCAAGCTTAAGGGTTTGGGGAGGGGCAGAAAACTGGGCCTCTTTTAATTTTTGAAGGTCTTTTTTGATTTGCGCGAGCTCTGCGACAGTGGCTTTGGTAAATATGGTACAACGAGCGCAGACTTTTCTAACCAAACGCTGTCCAATAATCATGTTTGAAGCTGCCCCAATATTCAGGGGTTCAGCTCCCAAGCTGGTGAGGCGGGAGATAGTGCCTGGAGCATCGTTGGTATGAAGGGTAGAAAGTACAAGGTGTCCAGTGAGCGCTGCCTGAAGCGCGATTTGGGCAGTTGCTTTGTCGCGAATTTCTCCTACCAAGATAGCGTCAGGGTCTTGGCGGACAATTGCGGAGAGCCCCGAGGCAAAGTCGTATCCCTTTTCTGGATGAACCTGGGTTTGAGAAATTCCCTCCAAGTGATACTCGATAGGATCTTCAATGGTGATAATTTTAATTTCCGGTTTCTGAATTTCTTTTAAAAAAGCATACAACGTTGTGGTTTTTCCAGAGCCTGTGGGGCCGGTCGCAGCTATCATGCCATTGGGCCTCTGGAGCTCTTTTCTTATGGTCTGGAGAATTTCTGGCCGCAAGCCTAATGCGCCCAATTCAATTAAGTTTTTAGGGTTGAGCACGCGGAGCACCACAGCTTCTCCGTATTCTGCGGGAAGTGTGGCAACGCGCGCCTCCACGAGGTCCTCTCCAAGAATAAAAGAAAACCTTCCATCTTGCGGCTTATCTGAAATATTGAGCTTGATCCGAGATGTAAGCTTAATGCGCGAAAGTAGAGCTTCGTAGACAGGAAGAGAAAGGTTGATTAAATCGTGAAGGAGTCCGTCAATGCGAAGTCTAATTTTTGCTTCGTCTTCTTCTGGTTCAATATGCGCGTCAGAGGCTTGAAGAGATAGACTCGCAATCAATAAGATATGCAAGAAATTCGTAACTCCCTCTGGCGCCACTCCCGTAAGTTTTTCCTTGAGTTGGGCAAGGTTCTGCACGGCGGCACGCACTTCTTTGACCAAAGAAGAAGGAATTTGGATTTGCCCGGTAAGCTGTTCTCGCCCTTTTTCTTCAGTTGCTTGGAAGATGGAGTTAGGAGAGGAAGGCATATTTAAGTTGTTCACTTGATAAAGGAGTGGGATGGAGGAGAACCCAAGGTCCTTTTTGTTGCCCTCCGGCAATATCGCGAACCTTTGCTCTAAGTTGTGGTGAAGGACTCCATAGAACGCCCTGTGCCCCCAAAAGAGAGCCAAGAAGGAAAAGATATGAGCATTGATCACCAAAACTTTCTCGTAATTCAGGGACTAAAAGAGGAAGGTTTTTCGATTCTACGCGTATGTTCCGGAGATTTTCCTGACGGAGAATAGTAAGGTGGGTATCTAAATGAGAAATGTATTCGAGGTTTGATAAGATTGCTCCCAAAAGTTTTGTCTGCGGGTTTTCTTGAGAGCAAAGAAGGTTGAGCAACGGTTCTTTCGTTTCACTTGCTGAAAGCACGGTCGCAGATAAGGGTTGGCTGTTATTGTTTTGGAGAGCTTTATCTCCTACAATAATAGTAAGATCTGCTTGGTCCTGCATTTGAAAAGAAAGAGCTTCTGGAGAAACTTCTCCTTGGTTTAAGGTAAAATAAAGCTTAAGATCCTGGGCATCCTTTTCATAGCGCACTCTCGCAATCCAGGGAGCAAGCCCCTTGAGAGAAACAACAAAAGTTTTTTCTTTCAAAGAGGAGGCCAAGAGAGGTGTTTGGATATGTTCAATAGAAACCTGCTTGCCGAGTTTCTTCAAACCACACGCAAGCAAAAATGCTGTTTGCGTGTCGCTTTGTTGAGCTCCAAAAGGAAGAACAAGAGAAATAGTTTTTGATTTTTCAAGAAGCTGCGCTACATTCATGGTTTCACCGTAGCTAATCTATAGAGAAAAGTCAAAGATGTATTCTGGGATATGAAGACTCTTTTAAGTTCCTCTGCGAAAGAAACACAACATTTTGCAGGAAAGTTTGCTTGCGATATACTTGAGCATCATAGAAAGTGTAAAGATGCACTTGTCGTTGGGTTAAAGGGCAATTTAGGTAGCGGAAAAACTACCTTTGTACAAGGATTTGCTCGAGGTTTGGGTATTCAAGAAAAAATTCTTTCTCCCACATTTGTTATTATCAAAAAATACGAAATCCGAAGCACGAAATCCGAAACAAAACGAAAAGCCAAACACGTTTCGAATTTCGATATTCGATATTCGGATTTTGGGTGTTTGTATCACATTGATTGCTACCGAATCAAAGACGAACAAGATCTTCTTTCGCTCGGATGGGACAAGATTGTGTCCGACCCTCAAAATTTAATCCTCATTGAATGGCCAGAGCGAATACAAAAAATCCTTCCAAAAGACACAGTTTCCATCTCTTTTGAAATCACAAAAGAAAACGAACGTAGAATTTCTTTTTTGTAGAGGTACAAATCCCACCGCAGTTAACATAGGTTAACCGTTGACAAGTGGGTTAACAAGCGATATGCTAAGGTAATGGGAAAGGATATTTTCACTACAAGCGAAGTTGCAAAGCTCCTTAGGGTTAGCCGTATAGCGATTTTCAAGAAGATTAAGTCGGGAGAGATTAAAGCTCAAAAAATTGGGCGTAATTATATTATTAGAAAAGCCGATCTCCCCGTTGAAATAAGTGGACAGCTTACCAAAGACGGGAAAAGGGTTATTGCCGAAGCGGTAGAGAAGACGGTGCATGAATATGGGGAAGCACTCCGACTTTTGGGAAGAGAATGAAGCAATTGATGGTTCAAGAGGTTGAATATGTTGCTCACCGATTGGCACAAGAATCGATGGCATGGGATGAACCCATTCCCGATTTTTCTACTCGATTTCCAAATGTTCTTGAAAGTTGTCTTGGCGCCCCATTTCAATCGTTTAGTGGGAAAGCGGCGTATAAAGGGCTTGTAGCAAAAGCCTCTGTTCTTTTTTACTTGATGATTAAAAATCACCCTTTTCAAAATGGGAACAAACGCATTGCTGTTACAACACTTCTCTTTCTTTTGTATAAAAACAAAAAATGGATCAAGCTGGATAACCAAGAACTGTACAATTTTGCAGTTTGGGTTGCTCAAAGTAATCCAAAAGTGAAAGATGCAACCATTCAGGCAATCCAGAAATTTCTCGAAACCTACATGGTAAATATCGAAAACGGGTAGTGTGTTACTATTAATAAACTATGCCAGAGAAGAAAACACTTTTGATTATTGACGCAAATTCTTTGATTCACAGAGCGTATCATGCTTTGCCGCCTTTGAGCACGGCCAAAGGAGAAATGGTGAATGCGGTATACGGATTTTTTCTGGTGTTTTTTAAGGTGTTAAAAGAATTCAAACCAGACTACATCGCAGCTGCCTTTGATACGCCAGGACCAACCGAGAGAGAAAAGAAATTCGCGGCATACAAAGCAAAAAGGGCAAAAGCGCCCGATGAATTGTATGCGCAAATTCCTTTGGTGAAAGAAGCGCTCGCAGAGCTCGGTATCCCAACCTATGAAAAGCAAGGATTTGAGGCTGACGACTGTATAGGAACTGTTGCAAAATTAGCTGGACAGAGACAAGTTCATCCTCCAATGGAAATTATTATTGTTTCTGGAGACCAGGACGCGTTTCAATTGATCAACGAAAAAACAAGGGTGTACACTATGCGCAAGGGTATTCAAGACACAGTGCTGTATGACGAGAAAGCAGTGGAGAAAAAGTTTGGAGGTTTAAAGCCTGCACAAATTATTGATTACAAAGCGTTGCGCGGAGATCCTTCAGATAATATTCCGGGAGTTACCGGAATTGGCGAGAAAACCGCGATCGAGTTGCTCAATATGTTTGATTCTCTGGAGGTTCTGTATGCTGCGCTCGAGAGTGGAGAGGCAGAAAAGAAAATAAAGCCACGAATTCTCCAGCTGCTCAAAGACTACAAAGATCAAGCATTTTTAAGTCAACAATTGGCAACAATTGAAAAAAACACGCCCATTGATTTTCGGTTGCCAGATTTGGAGTGGCAAGAGGATTTTTCAAAAATAACAGAAGTTCTGGAACGTTTTGGATTTCAGTCGCTCTTGGGGCGATTGGACAGAAAGAAAGTTCAAGTTCGAGAAAAGGGGCAGCTTGTGATTGTTGAAGGACAAAACGCACGCGATATGACCCTCGAAAAAATTGAACAACTGTATGCAGAGCAGGTATTTTCAGAGGAAATCTACAAATTAGAGAAGCAGTTGGTACCCATATTGCGTACTATGGAAGAAATCGGGATTAAAATCGACAGACCATACTTTGGAAAACTTTCTCGAGAGATGGAAGGGGCGCTGAATGTTTTGAAAGAAAAGATCCACGAGCACGCAGGCAAAGAGTTTAATATCAATTCAACCCAGCAGCTGTCTGAAGTATTATTTGGAGATTTGGCGCTTCCGGTGAAAGGATTGAAAAAAACTCCAAAAGGCGTAATTTCTACTGCCTCGCCTGAATTAGAAAAACTTCGAGAAAGCCATCCAGTGGTGGAAGAACTTTTCAAGTATCGTGAAATTCAAAAGCTTCTCACCACGTATGCAAGGCCGCTTCCTTTGCTTGCTGACGAGAAAGACAGAGTGCATACCCATTTTGACCAGTTGGGGACTGCAACAGGCCGCATCTCTTCTGTCCAACCCAATCTGCAGAATATTCCCAAACAGGGGGAATGGGGAAGGCGCATTCGGCGGGGATTTATTGCAGAAAAAGGGTTTTCCTTGGTTTCTTTTGATTACTCTCAAATGGAGCTGCGTATTGCTGCCCATTTGTCGGGCGATGAGCAGATGCGCTCATTTTTTCAGGCAGGCGAGGATATTCATAAGATGACGGCTGCCTCGGTGTTCGGAGTTTTAAGTAAAGAAGTGACTGACGAGATGCGATTTTCCGCAAAGGCGCTAAACTTTGGAGTGCTCTACGGCATGGGCGCTCAAGGGTTTGCCAAGTCTGCCGGAATTCCTATAGACAAAGCCCGCGACTTTATTGAACAGTACTTTGTTCGTTTCCCGAAAATCTATGAGTATATGGAAAAAACCAAGGAGTTTGCGAGAACTCATAGCTATGTGGAAACCATGTTTGGAAGGCGGAGATACCTTCCGGAAGTGAACTCAAGCACGCCCCAGTTGCGCGCCGCGGCAGAACGCATGGCGCAGAATCACCCCATTCAAGGGAGTCTTGCAGACCTAGTGAAAATGGCAATGGTGAAAATCCAACAAGAGCTCGCTCCGCCAAAAGAGGAAGTACGCATGCTCTTGCAGATTCATGACGAGTTGTTGTTTGAAATTGCAGATGGTATAGTGGAGGCAAGGAGTCGCCCCATCAAGCTGCTCATGGAAAAAATCTTGGTGCTCAAAGTACCCTTACAAGTGGATGTGAAAAAAGGAAAAAACTGGGATGGTGTGGAAAAAGTTCTCTTTTGAGCCTTCTCTTGCTGGAAGAAACGAGATAGGATAGAATAAGGGCATGAAGAAGGTTCTCATTGTGGAAGACGAGCAGTTGATCGGCGACTTGCTGCAAAAGAAGCTAAGGGGAGACGGCTATTATGCGTTTGTGGCAAAGGATGGGGAAGCGGCCTTAAAACAAATGAGGGAGGAACAGCCCGACTTAGTGCTTTTAGACATTGTGCTTCCGCGATTGAATGGCTTTGAAGTATTGTCAGAGATCAGGAAAGACGAGGAGTTGAGAAAAATCCCGGTGATTATTATTTCAAACTCGGGCCAGCCCACGGAGATTGAAAAAGCAAAGGAAGCGGGAGTTCGCGACTGGTTGATTAAAACAGAGTTTGATCCTCAAGAAGTGTTAGAAAAAGTACGGCGGCAGATTGGTCAAGCACAATAATATTTCACGTGTATGTACAAAATTTTACTCATCGAAGACGATAAGTTTCTGCGAGAGCTCATTATCCAGAAGTTAGGAAAGGAAGGGTACGAGGTTACAGAGGCTCCGGAAGGAGAAGAAGGGCTTTTAAAAATGAAAAAAGAAAAGCCAGATCTCGTGTTGCTCGATCTTATCTTGCCAGGCATTGATGGATTTGAGGTTTTGAGTCGCATGAAGAAAGATCCGAACTTGGCATCCATACCTGTTATTATTCTCTCTAACCTCGGTCAAAGAGACGATGTGCAAAAAGGAATGGATTTGGGGGCAGAAGATTATCTCATTAAGGCGCATTTCACGCCAGGGGAGATTGTAGACAGGATCAAAGCTGCTTTAGAGATGTCAAAAAAGAGCAAAGAAGCTCAATGATCTTATTTCTTCACGGTGCAGATACCTATCGGGCGCGACAAAAACTCAAAGAGATTCAAGCAAAGTATCAGACAACATACTTTGGTGCGGTTCATATTACAGAGTTTGATTGCGCGGAGGCAAATGTAGAAGACGCAAAAAATGCTTTAGAGACCATTTCGCTGTTTGAATCCAAAAAGTTGCTGATTTTCCAAAATGTGTTTGTAAAAAAGGAGTTTGAGGAATTTCTGTTTGAAAGAAGAAAACAATTGGCAGAAAGCGCACGCCACATTGTTGTTTTGTTTGAGCGAGAAGAGATCAAGGCAAAGGGCACAAACAAATTTTATCAGTGGCTTTGCAAGAACGCCAAGCATCAGGAATTTGTGCTCCTTCCTCCTGCGCAATTAAAGGCGTGGATCGAGCAGGAGTTTTTGCGTTATCATCTCAAGGCAACTTCGCGCGTCCGAGAGATGTTGGCCCGGGCAGTGGGCAACAATCTTTGGCAGCTTTCTTGCGAAATTAAAAAAATTGCAGCATGGAAGGGGTCCTCGACAGATTCGCAGGTGTTAGAGTCGGATATTGCGCTTCTCGTACCCTCACGCGCAGAGGCCGACGTGTTCTCGACCATTGAAGCTGCTGCCCAAAAAAACAAAAAGCAGGCCTTTCGTTTACTCTATGATCATTTGCAAAAGGGCGATTCGCCTTACTATTTGTTTAGTATGTTTGTCTATCAATTCAGAACCATTCTGCAGATTCAAGATTTAGTAGAGAGAAAACTTTCCTTGGCGGCAATGCTGCAGAAAACAAAACTGCATCCCTACATACTCAAGAAAGGATTGCGAGTCGCGCAGAACTTCTCTTTGCAAGAGCTCAAGGCTCTGTACGAAAAACTGTTTCTCCTCGATAAAAACCTTAAAACAGGCAAAATAGCACCAGAAGGAGTGTTCGACCTTCTTATTGCCCAACTTTAAGGTTTGCTCGGAAGAATTTGGTAAGCCGCGATTTTTTTCTTGCCGCGGTATTTTTCTTCAGAACCCCGCGCTGTGCAGCTTTGTCCAAAGCCTTGTAGAGTTTGGGCAAAAGCTTTTGCGCTTCTTCCCAATTCTTTTGCTCAACGAGTTTCTTTTCCTGCTTAATCAGAGTCTTAAAGGTGTTTTTTCTCTTGAGATTTCTTGCTTTTCCTGTGGCGTTTTGCCGTAGAGCCTTTTTCGCTGATTTTGTAATTGCCATATGGAGCAAGTGTAAAACGAAAAGAGAAAAATGTAAAGAACGGCGCGTTTTTCGCTTTTCTCTTCGTGTAAGGGAGATCGGTAATGTTACTTGATTAAAAATACCATGGTACTCTTAATGAAGTATACCTTGTGAGAAAGTTAAGGAGAGGGTTATATTCGAAAGCGCTTTTTAAAATAGCCCTCTCGATCAATTTTCTGTGCCACTATGAGGGAGATCTCATTTTCTTTGAGTCCAAAGAAATCTTTGAGTATTGCGATTTCACTGCGGCAATCAAATGCGTGCAGCCACACACTTTTTTGATACAGAACAAATCCTAATTCTTCGAGTTTGCCCCGTAGAGCGTTTCGATGCCTGCGTTTTGGTTGAGAAATATCAAACATTACAAGTCTCCACTTTTTATCCCAAATTTTTGGTCGCTGGATTTTAAGGAAGTCGATTTGAAGATAACCTGCGAGTTGTCGTCCCTTTGGAGTAAGAGCAATATGAAGATTGTGTCCATGTTGCTCTATGTCAATCAGTCCCTTTCGGTGCAGGTGCGTAAAGATATCGGAAAAATTGCGTTTTTGATATTGCTTTTTCTGCTGCCACTTTTGAAACGCTCGCCATGCATGAATGCCAAAGGAAGGTGATGTTGCTGCAACGGTTATCATCCCTCCTATCAGAAGCCATTGGAAAATATCTTTCGCCACTTCCGATTTTGGCTTCCGAAAATAATATGTATACTTCATAAGCTTACTTTATTAATAATACCATGGTTGAATTAACAAAGTAATATATTTGACCGGATGAGATCAGGAAATTAAGGTTAGAAGATTATGATAAAAGGGTTTATGAGAATAAAATAAAACTCCCAGCTATTCGGTTGTGGGTGTTTTCGAACGAGCATTGCGCTCACTCAATTCTTTGAGCTCTCCAACGTAGTGATCAATGCTGGCTTGAAAAACTGGGTCGTCGTGACCTCCCGTGTTCCCAGACGAAAAGTCTACAAGTATGCAGATGGAGATCCCGAACTCCTGACTCAACAGAGCCGTTAATTCTAGGCTTTCCTTCCCGAGAGTAGTAGGTGCTAGTTGCGCGAGTTCCTTCCAAGAGCTTTTCTCAGAGGCTCGTTGAACAGCCTTAAGCTGTTCTGTTCCTCCTTACTGAGTGCTTATATAATAATAGCACCAACATTACTTTTGTCAACTTTTTCTGGGGAATTTTTCACTTGGCACTTTTCGTTTTTAACTTTTTGATGAGGTCGCGGATTTGGGCGGCGCGTTCAAAGTTGAGATTGCTGGCAGCTTCCTTCATTTCTTTTTCAAGAAGTTTTACATCCTGAATTGGGCCAAACTCTGCCTTTGCTATTTCTTTTGCGTCGGCAAACCCCCATTTTCTGATTTCTTTTACTATTGGCTGCGGGACAATGTGATGTTTTTTATTATATTCTTGCTGTATTTTTTTCCGGCGCGCAATTTCTGCAACAGCGTTTTTTATTGAAAAAGTCATGACGTCTGCATACAAAATCGCTTTTCCTTCAGGATGTCGCGCCGCTCTTCCCATGGTTTGGATTAAGGTGGTTTCGTTTCGCAAAAATCCTTCTTTGTCTGCATCAAGAATGGCAACGAGGCTGACCTCGGGTAAATCAAGACCTTCCCGCAAAAGGTTAATACCCACAATCACATCATATTTGCCCCTTCTGAAATCCTCTAAAATTCCGGGCCGCTCCAGTGTTTTTACTTCAGAATGGAGCCATTGGACTGCAATGTTTCTTTGCGCCAAATAATCTGCAATGTCTTCTGCCAAACGTTTGGTGAGAGTAAGCACGAGTACTCTTTGGTTTTTTGCTTTGCGCTTTTCAATTTCTTTAATTATGTCTTGGATCTGATTTGTAGTTGGCCGAATTTCAATTTCAGGCTCCAGCAATCCCGTAGGTCGAATGAGTTGTTCTGCGATATGAGGTTTTGATGTTGAGAGTTCGAATACGGCAGGCGTAGCAGATATGTATATGGTTTGAGGAACGCGTTCGAACGTTTCTTTGAAGGTTAAGGGGCGATTGTCAAGCGCGGAGGGTAGGCGGAATCCGTGTTCGACCAGCGCTTGTTTGCGCGCCCGATCTTGCACTGCCATAGCTTTCAATTGGGAAAGGGTAAGATGGCTTTCGTCAACAAGAAAGAGAAAATCTTTGCCAAAGTATTCCAAAAGCGTATACGGAGGATCTCCCGCGTTTCGAAATTCGAGATGCCGCGAATAATTTTCAATTCCGTGACAATATCCTGATTCTTGTATTAACTCCAAATCATAATTGGTGCGTTGTTCCAAACGTTGGGCTTGGAGCACCTTGTTTTGCTTGCGCAGTTCTTGGAGGCGCCAAGAGAGCTCCGAACGAATGTTTTCCATTGCGAGCGAGAGTTTGTTTTGTGGTGTTACCCAAAATTTCGCAGGGAAAAATCGGTAGGTTTCCGTGGCGCTGTACGCAGGATTGACGATATCGCGGGAAAGCGCGAGTCCTTCAATATGGTCGCCGGAAAATTCAATACGGATAAGTTCTTTTCCGGTAACTGCAAATATCTCCGTTACTTCTCCACGGATTCGGAAGGTTCCGGGTTTAAAATCAATATCATTCCTTTGGTACTGGAGCGCGGTAATGTGGGCAAGAAAGCTTTTCCGCTCAATTTTTTGGCCAAGTTTTACATCCAAAGCAATATTCTGGTAATCTTCAGGAGATCCAATGTTGTAAATGCAAGAAACTGAAGCCACCACGAGGACATCTTTTTTAGAGAGCACGTCTTGAACTGCCTCGTGTCGCAGGCGATCTATGGTATCATTGATCTTTGAATCTTTTTCGATGTACGTGTCAGACTGGGGAATATAGGCCTCTGGCTGGTAATAGTCATAGTAAGAAACAAAGTAGTGCACGCCATTTTTAGGGAAAAACTCTCTGAATTCTTGGTAGAGTTGGGCGGCTAAAGTTTTGTTTGGCGAAATCACGAGGGTGGGTTTTTGAGTTTTTTCAATTACGTTCGCCATGGTGAATGTTTTGCCGCTGCCCGTAACGCCCAAAAGCACCTGGTGTTTTGCACCAGCTTCGATATTGGAGACTAGTTTTGCAATTGCCTGCGGTTGGTCGCCAGTCGGACGGAATTTTGATACTAAGCTGAATTTCATTTACTATAAAGATATGATTGCATATCTCAAGGGGAAAATCTTATTGAAAGACTCTGATTATATCATACTCGAAACCGGCGGAGTAGGGTATAAGGTGTTTGTGCCAGAGGGATTGCATATGCAGTTGAAACAAGGGCAAGAACAGGTTGAAATGTTTTGCGCGCTCCAAGTGAGAAAGGAAGCAACTCTGGAACTTTACGGATTGCCGTCTTTTGAAGCATTAAAGCTTTTTGAAGTTTTCCGCAATGTTTCTGGGATAGGGCCAAAAGCCGCAATGATTTTAACTTCGCTCGGAAAGCCAGAAGATATTAAGAAAGCAATTGACCAGCGCAACACCGCCTTTTTCCGCATTAAGGGGATCGGAGAGAAGAAAATCCAGAAAATAATTTTAGAGCTTACGGGTAAACTCGGGAGTTTTGAGAGCAAGCGATCATCGGGAGATGAGGTTGTTGATTCGCTCGTGAATCTTGGTTTTTCCAAGGCAGAAGCCCGCGACGCCTTGTCTCGCATCCCGGCAGAAGTGACCGATCCTGAACAAAAAATCAAGGAGGCGCTCAAGATCGTAAAGCGATAGGAGTATTGACTTACTTCATCGAGAAGGTATATCTAAAGAAGGAGGTGATTTCAAAAACAGCTCATTTTAGAAAGGGGGTGATACCGTGGCCAACGCTTATCCGGTCCAACTGACCCACCTGGAGAGCCTCTACCTCTCCGATTCGATCTCGATGTTCATGCAGGGGCCGCCTGACGGACTGCAAGGCCAGGCGTCGCCATACCCGACGCTGCTCCTGAAGATAGGCGGCGCTGTGCTCGAAACCGACCAGCAAAGCAGTCAAGTGACTGTTTATTTCAGCCTTCCTGAGCTTTGGGTAATCAGAGAGGTTACTAGATCATCCGTTGTGATCGGAAGTGAGCGTGTGGGACTAAGCCTGCTGCTGAAAGTGTACGCGGGCATTCGGGCGCTTGCAGCCGAGTCAGCGATACAAACAACAGTGGATGAGTTTGGGGAGGTGATCAGCAACGAACCCGGGAAGGAAGATTATTCGGATCGGTTTGAAGATCTGAAAAGAAAAGGAGGTAAGTTCGGTGGCAAGAATAAAAATAGCAAAGGGAGTTCAGCCGACAGAAGTGCCGACGAGGACTAGTCCGACGACTAGCCCTGGACCGCAACCAGATCCTGCGCGTCGGTACGCGCCAGATCCTGATCATTGCCCTGGGCAAAGGAGCAGGACAGTGCGAAGAGTACGGCGTGTGATAGAGCCATAGCTCTATGCATGCATGTCAAATATTGAAGAGGCGTCACAACTCGTGACGCCTCTTTTGTTCTGTACATTCGATGATATTGTGATAAGATTGATCATCTGTTCTTACTATAAAAATAAAGCAAGGAAAGGAGGTTAAGACATGCCAAGAGAACCACGACCCTCGCCAAAGACTCTTCGGATTATCTATAATCGGCTTCTCTCTGCAAATGATGGAGGCGATATCACAGAAATAAGCGGACAATCAAAGGATCATCCCTTCACGATGGCATGCGCGGTAGTAGAAGCACAGGGCGTTTGGGACTTTCTTTGGTTTGTACGTACCTGGCTTCAATTGATTGATCAGGGGAAAGTTGATGAACGGAGATTGGATCCGACAAGGAAACTACCAGATAACGACAAAACCATTGAATTTATCGATGCTGCAGTTGGAGAGTTCTACGGCCCAACCGTAGATGAAAAGGTGCTTTTGCCAAAACTCAAAGAAATGCCACTTGCAGCCAGACAAGCTTTTTATCAAGAAGGGTGTGCAGTCATACAAACTTCAGAGGAGGTGCGAAGAAAGGCTCAAGCACTATTGGATGAGGGTATTGAATTGCCACCATGGCCGAATGTTTAAAGAAAGGAGTTGGCATGGCGTACTACGAAGTTACTCCGCATGCACTGTTCAACTCGTGTATAAGTGAGTGGGGGGATCGAGACGATCCTCTAGCAAGAGCGTGTGCTTGGGTAGATGCCGTCAACAAGTATGACGTTTTCGAACTGTATCAACAATGGTTCGATAAGATGGAAACCGGCGAAGCATTTCGTTTAGGCCCCGATCCAAGCTGGGATGACGATGAATATCCAGACAAACGCCCGCTCACTCTTGAGCTAGCGACTAAGTACCTCGAGGAGCTGGACGCAGATTTTCTTATCGAGAAAAACCGATTCCGGGGGAGAAAAGCACCGGAATTCTCAAGGATTGCCGGCACCCCAGCAAGCTTGGCTTTCATGCAACAGGTATACAGAGTACAGAAGACGAGCAGTCAGATCCAAAAGGAAGCACAAGCGCGCCTTGCAGCAGGACAGGAGTTGCCGCCTTCTATCGATGCGCAAACGGAGGAGGTGCTTACAAGGAAGGGTACGCTACCTCCAAAATAATAATGGAGATGGAGGGCGCTATGACAACGAATCAGCAGCGCCCTTTAATTTTGGGCGAGAAACGTGCTAGATTAAAAGGATGATGGCAAGAGCAAAGAATCTTTTGCAGAGGTCTGTCCCGAGATTTGCCTTGAGCTGGTATCATTTTTTGTGGGCGTTTTCGGGCGCTGTGATGTACGGGTTTCCCGCGAGGAAACTCACTGTAGTTGGCATAACTGGTACAGATGGCAAGTCCACCACTACGGAAATGATTACACGGATTTTCAAAGAAGCAGGGCATAAGACTTGTTCGACTTCTTCGGTGTGGTTTCAAATAGGAGAAAAAAAGTGGAAAAACACGTTGAAAATGGGAATGCCAGGTAGAATGTTTTTGCAAAAATTCTTGGCACAAGCTCTGCTCGAGGGATGTACGCATGCAATCATCGAGGTGAGCTCTGAAGGAATTTTGCAGCATCGCCACCGATTTTTGAATTTCCACACTGCAGTAATCACCAATTTGTCGCCCGAGCATATTGAGCGGCATGGCTCTTTTGAAAAATATCGGGCAGAAAAACAAAAGCTGTTTTTTACTGCCAAAAAACTCCATGTAGTCAATGGGGATGACGAAAACGCGGCATATTTTTTTCAGATTCCCGCAAACGAAACATACATGTATGGAGTAAATCCAAAACCCCAAACCTCAAATCTCAATCAAATCCCAAATCCTAAAACCCAAACATTTGTCGGAAGCGACGTGCGAGAAACAAAAGAGGGCACGAATTTTTTCATCAATGGAGTAGCTTTTCACTTGAATCTTATTGGGCAATTTAACGCGTACAATGCATTAGCTGCAACATGCGTGGGATTGGCGCATGGAATTTCTATGGAAGTGTGCCAATCTGCTTTGGCGAAAATGCCGAGGATGCCGGGCAGAACCGAGCCCGTGATTACCCAACCGTTTTGCGTATTGATTGATTACGCGGTTACTCCAAAGGCGCTGGAAAATTTATACGCTGGGGTGCGACGTTTGTTCGAGCCAAAAAAGCTTATTTGCGTATTTGGAGCGTGCGGAGGCGGCCGCGACAAATGGAAGCGTCCTCTATTGGGCAAAATCGCTTCCTCGTATTGCGACACTATTGTTTTGACCAATGAAGATCCCTATGACGAAAACCCAGAAGCAATCATCGAGCAAATTGCTTCTGGAGTTTCTCAAGCTCAAAGCTCAAAGCTCAAAGCTCAAGATTTATTGAAAATTATTGATAGACGAGAGGCGATTCGTAGAGCATTGTCTTTGGCGCGAGAAGGCGACGTGGTGGTGATAAGCGGCAAGGGTTCGGAAGACGCAATTGCAATAGCTGGAGGTAAAAAAATTCCATGGGATGAACGCAAAGTAGTTGAGGAAGAATTTACAAAAATTTGAGAATGTGCTATGGATGAAGAGCTATGCCCAAACCAATCATGAAAATTCCCCATGGTATGCGAAAATACATACGAAAAGAAAAGGCGCGAATTCGGCGCAGTACTGCTAATGTTGAAGAGCAAAAGAAACAAATTGAGAAACTTTATCCCAATGAAGATCGGCGACATCTATAAGTTATCCATAGAGAAAGGCATTGAGGCAGATTCTCGAGGCAGAGAGCGCGTGGAAAAACTGCTCGAAAGAAAGCGAATGAAATTTGAAAAACTTTCAGAGCACGAGAAGAAAGAGTTTGATCAAGAGTCCTTACAAAATCCTTATTCTGATACGCGCGTGCTTTACGTTGCAGACGACAGGGAAATCAAAAAGGCGCTGGTGGGCATTGACATTGAGGCTGCAGAAATCTTACTTGCCAAGGAGCTTGACGATATCGATTTGGTAATCTCGCATCATCCTTCAGGAAGAGCTACGGTAGATATGCACGAGGTAATGGAGATGCAAGCTGACATCTTATACTCGTATGGCGTGCCCATCAATGTTGCAGAAAGTCTTTTGCGAGAACGGAGTTCTGAAGTATTCCGTATGTGGAATCCACGAAATAATTGGAGAGCAGTCGACGCTGCAAAACTGCTTGGGGTAAACTTTATGTGCATGCATACGGTTGCGGATAATCAAGTGTCAAAGTTTTTGCGTGAGAAAATTGAAGCAGAAAGCCCAGAGCGAGTCGAAGATTTACTGCACTTTTTGCACACGATTGAAGAGTATGAAAAAGCGACAGAAATGGGCATGGGGCCAAAGATTTTTTCAGGGAAACCGGAGAACCGTTGCGGCACCATTTACGTGGGAATGACGGGTGGCACCGAACCTCCGCCAAAGCTGTATGAAAAAATGGCGCAAGCCGGAATTGGCACGATTGTTGATATGCATATTACCGAAGACAGTAAAAAAGAAGCCGAAGCTGCCAATATGAATATTGTGGTAACGGGCCATATGTCTTCTGATTCTCTTGGAATGAATCTTATTTTGGACGAGCTTGAAAGGCAGGGAATCGAGATTATCCCTTGCTCCGGGCTTATTCGATTCTCTCGCCTTCGAGAAGGCAATGCGTAATCAATTCTTTGTTATTTGCGACAACATCCGAAGCTTGGAAAATGTTGGCTCGATTTTTCGCACGGCAGACGCGCTGGCAGTGGATAAAGTTTTTCTGTGTGGTATTTCCGGGAACCCGCCTTCAGAAAAAATATCAAAAACCGCGTTGGGCGCAGAAAAAATTGTGCCATGGAAATATCACAAACAAACTTGGCGCTTGGTAGAGCAATTGAAGGCGCAGGGAGTTTTTGTGGCAGCGCTCGAACAAACCAAGAAAAGTATTTCTTTGGCGAAATTCAAACCCAAATTTCCTTTAGCTTTAGTCATTGGCCATGAACTCAAAGGCGTGTCTCCCTCGGTCTTGGAACGTGCAGATGTTATAATCGAAATACCAATGCTGGGGCAGAAAGAATCGCTGAATGTCGCCGTTGCATTCGGAATCGCGGGATACGAAATAAACAAATATCGTCTCCGTAGCTCAATTGGATAGAGCGTTGGCCTCCGGAGCCAAAGATTGCGCGTTCGAGTCGCGCCGGGGACACATAAAAGGAGCACGAGATTTGTATTATTTCTAGGATATTATATAAAAAAGATAGCTATTCCTACCAAAATACTTGGAAAACTAAAGGAGGAGGAAGATGAAGGTAGGTTCTGCTCTTTCCATAGCACGTATAAAAATTGTCTGGTACTACGTGAAAGCATACATCATGGTGTCCCTCGTGTGGTGCGGTTGGAATAAGAATCTTGGCCTGCAAGGTTCTTTCAACCTCCCCCTGTCTCTGGCTGTCATCTGCGGTCAGCACAGGATCACCGCAGCAACCTATCAGATGGCGCTTGAGGGATTTTGGCAGGATGCGCAAAATGAGATGGAACAACTAGGTATCACAGACTTCACTATGACGCTTGGCGGCAGAACGAGACGAATGCACAGGAAACCGCAGAGAGCTCCAAGAAAACGTGGTATTCCTGTCTTTCAGTGGGATCGGCAAGTAGCGGCGCGGATAGGGATGATGCGAATCCAGACAAATCTCCTGGAAAAACAACTGGCCTATGTTCGAGAGGCTACCGGGATGTCGCGCATGGGTTTGCTGATCGAAAGAATCCTGTGGTATCCTGCTATCCGTGGTTTCAAGGTTAAGGGATTATCTCCTCAAGGAATCGGCGTGATAGTGAGGATATTAAATGTCATCACTTTCACCCAGCCTTTCAGCATCCTTCCCAAAAAGAAAACAGCCGATGCAATGCTGTATATCGCCGGTCTTGAGCGTGGACGCTGCTGTTGGATTTCTTGGTCTGAAGAACGGATCGAAAAAGAATGGAATGTTATTGCAGATGCAGTAATGGCGCTTCGAGATTCTATCATGCTTGCAGTTCATCAACTGCACTGCAAGTCAATCAGAAATCGCTGGGTGGATCGAGACGGCCGAGTATTGGGAGAATCAACAACCATCACGGGAGATATAGGCCACCCCTTTGCTTACTTGGGAGAGAGATATCAAGCTACCTACAATCTCGGACGCGGGTTTACTACCTGTTTCTATACCCTAGAGATGCTTGGAGAGCTGACTCAAATGATACAAGAACACCGACTTCAGAAAGGGTTTGTGCTCTCTTGCATCAAGTATGGAATCTTTCTGATTCCACAAGACCACCTAGAGCTTAGTAGGGTAGTGGGAGAGGAAGGAATGAAGCAGGATGGTATCCGTAAGGCAGCGTGGCTGTATCACCACAATGTTCCAGTTCGCGATATGGCGCCGTGTGTTGCTTTGATGCCATACACCGAAACATTTGCCCAGGCAAGAAGTCTGGCGCAAAAAGGAGTGCTGCCTGAACTTTTAGAGGAATTGCAGGCCGCAAGCCTGTTGCCGCTCAGGACCGATCTCATTGCGTATATCCACGAACAATGTCAGGCTAACGATCCAGAAAAGATATACGCGCTCCTCTGTGGTGGTTTAGCGCCCGAATATCTAAGGACCGGGATACACCTCTGGGGGCAGTTTCCCGATAAAACTCCACAGGAAATCGGAACTGTAATTCAGCGTGCATCAACACTTAAGCATGCGAAGCTCATTCTCCAAGATGGGAAGCAGGAGGAAACTCTTTCGAAAGCCAAACCCCATCAAACGGTTCCTCGAAAGAGGAAGCGTATAGATGCAGGCCTTCCGTTAGTTGAAGAAGAGACAGCGAGAGTGATCCAGCAATCCAGAGATGGTGCATTCAAGTCTCGGGTTCCTGTTTCCTGGTTGCCGGCTAGTCCTCGATATAAAGAGCTAGAACGCAGTGTTCGGAAGCAGGGATGGCGTAGAGTTAGAGCAAAGGCATCTTCTCACCAAATTTTCGAGAAAGGTGGGCGGACGTTGATGCTCTCCGCTTCTGCTGGAGGCTACAGCCGATACTCCCTTGCTCGAGATCTCACGAGAGCAGGATTTACTGAAAAGGAGGTTTCAACTCTCTTTCCGCAATGAGAGCGCAGTAGAGCTCAATGGAGTTGAGAGATTGGCCAGGATGAAGAATCCTGGTCAATTTTTTGTCCTTGAGGCATTCAAATAATCGGCATACTCTTTAAATAATAAGTATAAAACCTCTGCAATCTTGAGCTCATTTCTTTCCCTCTCCCTTTTTCGTATAATGAAGAGCATGAACAGCAGATTTGTTTTGGCATTCTCAACATTGGTGGGGACGATTGTGGGCGCAGGAATTTTTGGATTGCCCTATGTGATTTCCAAAAGCGGGATTATCCCCGGCATTTTTTATTTCGTGGTACTTGGAGGAGTGGTCTTGTTGTTGCATTTAATGTTTGGCGAGATTGCTTTGCGTACCAAAGAGAAACATCGCTTAATAGGATATGCCTCTTTGTATCTTGGAAAGTGGGCAAAAAAACTTGTAACTGTTTCTACGATTGTGGGAATGGTAGGAGCACTTTTGGCATATATTATTATTGCTGGCGATTTTTTGGAGATTATTTTTTCATCGTTTCTCCCTTTTTCCAGTTTTGTGTACTCGCTTTTATTTTGGGCATTTTTTTCTTTGTTTATCCTTCGGGGAATTCAAACCATTGCAAAGATGGAATTTTTGTTGAGTCTTGCACTCTTTCTTGTAATCTTTGGAGTTTTCCTCTTTGCAATTCCTAAGGTGCACCTTGAGAATTTCGTTCTTTTTGATGCCGCTCATATCTTTTTACCGTACGGAGTCGTACTTTTTGCGTTTGCAGGATGGGCTGCGATTCCAGAAGTTGCAGAGTTGTTTAAAAATCGTAAAGAAAAAGGGAATCTCGACAATCTCATCTGGTGGGCCTTCGTGCCTTGCGGAGCTTTATATGCATTGTTTACATTTTTTGTGATCGGAGTTTCAGGGCCCCAAACTTCGCAAGACGCGCTCTCGGGTTTAACTCCCTTTTTAGGGAATCACGTTGTTATCCTCGGTGCCTTGTTTGGGATGATTGCCCTCGCAACTTCTTTTTTGGTGCTCGGAAACTATCTCAAAAATTCCCTTCGATATGATCATAAGGTTTCCGATGCTGTTGCTGCAGGAATTGCCTTGGGCACTCCTTTACTTCTTTTTTTGGTTGGGTTTCGAGAATTCATTGCCGTGATGGGCGTGGTTGGTGCTTTTATTGGAGTATTCGAAGGAGTGGTGATTGTTTTGATCTACCAGAAGGCAAGGCAAAAAAGCATGAGGGAACCCGAATATAGGGTGCAGGTTCCAAGATTTCTCATACTTTTGCTTGTAATCATGCTTATTCTGGGAGCGATTTTGGAGATTGTTGCGCAATAAAGAATGGAAAAGGCAAGAATACATATTGTAGTTTCAGGAAGAGTGCAGGGGGTCTTTTTTCGAGCTGGCGCGCAGCAAAGAGCGCAGGAATTCGGGCTTGGAGGGTGGGTACGCAATCTTGCAGACGGAAGAGTTGAGCTTGTGTGTGAAGGGGAGAAAGAAGCAGTAGAGCAGTTTGCGGAATGGTGCAAACAAGGACCACCTGGAGCAAAGGTAGACCGATGCGAAGTGAACTACGAGAAGCCGAGTGGAGAATTGGAGAATTTTTCAACCTTGCCTTGAGCAGGCTGAATGGATACAATAAAGAATTCTTATGAACGCGTTTTTGAGAAGGTTTCGAGACGGCACGTATATTGGAAATTTTGTGTATGGAGCGAACGATGGCATTGTAACAACTTTTGCCGTAGTGGCAGGAGCCACTGGCGCACTCCTTTCTCCGGGAGTGGTTATTATTTTAGGCTTGGCAAACCTGCTTGCTGATGGATTTTCTATGGGAGCATCAAATTTCCTCGCCGTCAGAACAGAGCATGATTTGGCAAAGAAAGAGACCGGCTTTACAGAACCTTTTGAGCACGGACTGGTAACATTTATAGCCTTTGTGGGGGCTGGGATTATTCCATTGGTTCCCTACTTGCTTAATTTTTTTGGCGCTCAACAGTTTTTTGTATCCAGCCTGTTGGCAGGACTTTCTTTTTTCGCTGTGGGTGCGGCACGCAGGCTCGTTACCAAAGGGAGTTTTCTGGAGGGCGGACTCGAAATACTGCTCATAGGAGGGATAGCGGCTTTGGTGTCGTACGGAGTGGGTTGGGCAGTAAAAACACTTTTTGGAATTGCAGTGTAAAATGACAGCAGATTTGTTCAGAGAAAAATTTGGGTATGAGATTGATGGAGTGTGGTTTCCTCGCGTAACATCCATTACTGCTTTAGCAGGCGGGTCTTCTTTTTTGAAAAAGTCAGATCCTTTGGGAAGGCGGTTTGGATTCCAACAGGCAGCTTTGTGGGGCACAATGATCCACGAAGCCGTAGAGAAAATTCTCAAGGGCGAAAGGGCGCAGTTTGACGCGCGCATTGCAGTGAGTATTGAAACATTCTGCAAGTGGCGAGAGCAGTATCCTTTCCGAGTAAGCAATCCCGCTCAAGATATTGAGCGAAGAGTTGTGGATTTAGAACGGGGGTATGCAGGAACTGTTGATATTGTCGCAGAGGTTGAAGGAGTGTTAAGCATTATCGATTTGAAAACGAGCACAACCTTGACCAAAGAATATGGATTGCAAACTGCTGCCTATATGAATGCATACAATCAAATGGGGGAACGGGTATGCAAGAAACGCTGGATTTTGCGAGTGGATCAATACAAGGAATGTTTAGGATGTTTGGCAAGAATGCGAGAGAAATATGGAAGAGCAAGGATCGTTGGAGGAAACGAGGTATGCAATCATCAATGGAGCGGCATGAAAGGGGAGATTGAGTTTTGCGAGCTCAAGGGGTATGAGCGCGACTTGGAACATTTCTTTGACTTGAAAGAACGCTGGGAATGGACGAACGAGGAGTGGCTCTGCAAAATTCCCAATTACGAAAAAAATATTCGACAATATAGTTTTCTATGAATCCCGTTAGAAGTTTACATTGTACAACAGATCCAAAGAAAAAAGGATAGGGAGAAGCTCCCTATCCTTACTTAGCGTTGCAGAGTCCAAAGGGTTGTTGAATTCCTTAGCTCTGTCTTGCCCTTCTGCGTTGCTGCTGGAGTTTTTGCTGTCTTTGGGTATCAGCTTTTAGTAGTTCGGTGTAGAGTCGAACAGCAAACTGACACGCCTGCTGGAAGAGTTCTGATACCTCGCCCTTGAGTACAGTAGCGGTTAGTGCCGCTGCCTCAATCTGTGCAGTAATGGCATTGAGGCGAGCGTAATCATTGCTCTCGAGCATTTCTGCTAAGGCCTCTCGAACACCGTCGGCCGTAGAGTTGACCTCAATTACCCCAAAAGTCTGGAGTCGGTCAGTTCTATATAACAAACCCGGATCATCACCTGGGACAAACTCAATCCTTACCGGGGGTATCTTGGTCTGTTCTGGCGGTTGCTCGCCAGTGGTCACGCGGAATGTTACACGAATTCCAGGTTCTGCCGAAGTGAGTCTGAACTTGAAGTCTACAGGATCCTGGAGGGTCATGTGTTCTGGTAAGTCCACTACTCGAACTAGGTAGGTTCCTGGAGCAAACCGACCAAAAGAGATTGCTCCACTCTTGCCGGTCTTGCGTGTCTCCAGGGGTTGAGGATTCTTTACTCCAGAGCACAGTTCAATGGAGATTCCAGGAATCCCTTGGTTATACTCTCCTCGTACAGAAACGATTACTCGATCTTCGACACGAGGGGTAGTACCCTTTCCCTGTCTTCTCTTGCCTGCCAGGAAGCCTCCCAATGAGTTCTGGAAAATGGGGAGGTTTCTGATTGCCTCTACGGTAGCAGCCTCTGCTTCCTTCGCAAATTCCTTTAGACGTACATCCTCTGCACTCTTTTGGGTTCGCTCAACCACGTCCTCGATTTGAGGAGCAAGAGCCAGGATCACTTCCTCCCACTGCTGAAGTATCCTGGAGGCCACTGGAAGGGTTTTATCTGGATTCCACGGAGCCTCCGGAGTGTTGGGAAACTCCACGTAGCCTGATAATGGCAAGGTCCACGGAGGGGTTTGAAACGGGGGAAGATCGGTCAACGGGGCGACGTCACTCCCGAGTCTCCGTAGTTTGAGTCCTGTTGCTCCACGGCCAGAGGGGGTGTAGTAGATCTCAACCCCAAAAGGATACTGTCCATTCTCGAGAAACATCGTGGTTTTTACCACCACTGGTATCCCTCGGTGGATCACGGGCTGCACTCTTACCTCGCGCAAGCGTGGAGTTCGGGTGGGGTCAGTCGTGAGACTCCCCCTGATGATAATGCTCACTCCTCTTCTGGTATCCTCACCAAAGCGGTTGGCGAAGTGATGCTGAAGAAGAGCTGGCCGAAAAACCTTGTCCAGCCCAGGGGTGAGAGATGTAATCTCTATGATTGTCCCTGACTGAAGTTTCCGACCATACGGATCAGCAAAGGGATTTTCTGTCTCGCCGATATGGTAAGACGAGTTCATCCCGTCGAGCATTTTGGTCGTAGGAGGCTCAAGCCTTAAGACTGGGATGTCCTCTGCGTTTATGCGAGGGCCCCAATACATCCGTGCGAGCTCAAGGTTCGGCCTCGTAAGCCAGACTGCTTGATTTGCGATCTGGTGGAATGCCGCAATACCGATACCCAACATTCCGCGTTGTGGCTGTCCTGCAATTGTGCCCGTCTCGGGAATCTTAGGAGAGAAGGCAATGCATTCTCTCATCCACTGGAGACTATGAAGTGAGACTGGGTTCATCAGAGTGCGAAAGTCGAAGTCTGGATCAAGTCTCCCTTGCGCGGCATCGTCTGCGTACATCTGCAAGACAGTCAAATCGTCTGGCAGAATGAAAGGGGTCATACCAGACCCGTTGTCAGCGATGACGATTCGATCTCGTGTCATCTCAACGATCACTTGGGTTGCACGGGCGTCAATGGAGTTCTCGATGTATTGCGCGAGAATCTCAACAGGATTCCGCGCATACACCCTGGCCAACAGCAGAATGGCCTTGGCTGTGTTGATTCTGGATACGCCGTTGAAATCTATCCTATCTCGCGTGACCATGTTATCTACTCCTTTCAGAAATGGTTTGGTTCACTTTTAACGCCTGTTCTCGATCATCGGGCGGGAGACTAAGATCCCGCAAAAGTGAGTACACCCTTGCAAGATGGGTTTTCCCATATTTTGCCATCAGTTGATCCCTTTCTTCCGGGGTTCCCTCGACATACGCCACAAGAGCATTGTACAGCTTGTCGGCAAGAACGCCGACATCATCGGACTGCGCAGTAGGGTGCTTGTCACCAATCGCAGATCCCATTGCTTTCAGAAGACGAGGTTCGAGTGCCCGAACAATCCGTTGCGCTAATGGGTCGAGTAGCAGTTGTTCGAAGAGCGTCCTAATGTCTGGGAGTTCGTCCGTTACCGGAACAGAAGTCTGTACCTCTCTGGGAAGCGAATAACCATGACGGTTTAGCCATAAAGTGTATTCATGTTCAGTCCACGCGTATGCTCTTTCGTAATAATACAGCCCTCTGGGCGCATACAGAGCCTTTGGAGGAACTGTTCGAGGATCAGCTTCAGCAAGCTCGGTCCTGACGTGCAGGCGGGCGTAGATCGAAATATCGTCGGTCAGACCATCGCCAACGACAATATGTTTCCAGTTGTTGTCGAGGATTCCCAGCTCTTGCGCCAGTAGTTTCCGAGGCATGTACTGATTAATTGTGCACCATTCTCGAAGAACTGCAGCAAGTTTCTCTGCCCACTGCACTCTGTTCTTGTTAACGTTCTCTCGCTCTGTTGGCGACAATTGGCGTGTTGGCATCTGTTTATCTCCTAAAAACAGCGTTATGGCACATTGTTAAAGTGCTGGGGACTATGACATTAGTAGCATATATGACTCGCTATGTCAATGTTGACAAGATTATTATTTTATTCTAGAATATTAATAGCACGCAATTCGGCCAAGAATCGAGGTGTAGCATGAAACCGTCTATTCGTATCACCCCTGAGCTTATCAGATATCTCGTGCATATTTTAATGAGTCCTTTGCTTTCTTTGCACCAGCGAGATGAAGCGCTCAAGTTAACAAGACGTAGGGCACAAAACATCAGAGCACAACTGCTCCAGGCGCAACTGATTAAACTCGTTCCAGCTTATCCTGATAAACCACGAGGAACAAAGATCTTGCAGTGTATTACTCCAGAAGGACGCGGCCTAGTGCAGTTTATGAAAGTTGATCTTGAAGATCCAGAAGGCTCGTTTAACTCAATCAGTAGTTCTATCGAGCGCCCTACCAAAAAACAAAAAGGGACTGGGCAGCGACTTCCCGCACCAGATCAAGTCATAGAACTCTACCGACATCTCCAGGATCCAAACTGGCTTCAGCATTGTAGGTTAGCACGTCTACCAATAATCAGGGAGTTGCGGATGCGATCAGGAATCAGTGAGGCGACCGCGCTCAGACAGCTCCTTTTGGAGTCTGCACAGCGGGTAATAGGAGAACTGAAGATGCTGCCAGACAGTGCAGTTCTTCAGCTCCTCATAGAGAGATTCATCGAAGGCAGGAGTACTGCACAGATAGCTCGAGAGCTACAACTCTCTCGAAGGTGGTACGAACAACACCATCGAAGAGAAGCTCTTATACGCTTGGCAAATCAGTTCATACAACTTCTATCGCACCCTCCCTGATATCCCACAAAGAAAAAAGATTAAGCGTTCAGCGTGTCAACAATATCCTGAACCTCCTTAATCTTTTTTGTTTGCTCGTATATACTTATCACAGTTGCGAGAGTGAATGATTTTTGGTAAGAAAAGAATATGCGTTTCGTTGGTGACTTTCACATTCATTCAAAATATGCGAGGGCGACGTCGCAGGATATGAACTTGGAAAATTTGGACAAGTGGGCAAAAATCAAAGGGATCAAAGTAATAAGCCCAGGCGATTTCACGCATCCTTTGTGGTTCAAAGAGCTGCAAGAAAAACTCGAGCCCGCAGAGCAGGGCTTGTATAAACTCAAGGGAAGCAACCTGGACACGAGATTTTTGCTGACCACTGAATTGAGCTGCATTTATACAAAAGGCGGGCGGGGGAGAAGAGTTCATCTTTTGGTTTTCGCTCCTTTACTGGAAGCTGTTGAGAAAATCAATACGAGATTGGGTTGGCAGGGGAATTTAAAAGCAGACGGAAGACCCATCATTGGCATCGATGCAAAAGAAGTGGTAAAAATCGCGCTCGACGCCTCATCTGACTGTATGGTGGTTCCGGCACATGCGTGGACACCGTGGTTTTCTGTATTTGGGTCCAAGTCTGGATTCAACTCGTTGGAAGAATGCTTTGATGAATACACAAAATATATTTATGCAATTGAAACGGGATTGAGTTCAGATCCCGCAATGAACTGGCGACTTTCGGCACTGGATAAAGTCGCCATTATCAGCAACTCTGATAGCCATAGTCTCCCAAAAATAGGGAGGGAGGCGAATGTGTTTGATGCCGAGGTAAGTTATTTTGCGATAGCAGATGCAATCAAGAAAAAAGATCCAACCAAGTTTTTATTTACTGTTGAGTTTTTCCCCGAGGAAGGAAAGTATCATTACGATGGCCATCGGCTTTGCGGGATAAGTTTGGCTCCTGAAGAATCAAAGAAACTCAATAATATGTGCCCCAAATGCGGAAGACCCCTTACTATTGGAGTTCTCAATCGCGTCGCAGAGCTCGCCGATAGACCAGAAGATTTTGTTCCGTCAGGAGCGGTACCCTTCAAGAGTCTCATTCCACTCCAAGAGATCATTGCTGACGCCTTAGGGCTGGGAGTGGCAAGCAAACAAGTTCAACAAGAATACGAAGCACTTATTCAAAAACTTGGAAATGAGTTCGCTGTGCTCCTTGACGCAGAACCCAGTGCGTTGAGAGAAGCCACCTTGCCAGAAATTGCAGAAGGTATTATGAGAGTAAGAGAGGGGAAAGTGAACATTGAGCCGGGATACGATGGAGAATACGGCAAAATTAAAATCTTTGGAGAAGGAGAACAACAAACCGTAACTACTCAAAAAAGTCTATTTTAATTCTATGAACCTTTTAGAATACGAGCCCATCAAAAAATTTATCGATACATTGGGGAAAGATATTGAAAAGTATTTCGGCAAAGACGATGCCTGTATTGTTTATCTGCGTCCAGATGGAATTTTCTATGCTCAAGGTTTGTATCAATGGTTTTTACCGAAAAAGAAAAATCTGGTAATTACCACCATGGATGATGATGGGGGCGGATTGGAAGAAGAAAAAGTGCGCGGCAGAAAAGTACTCATTGTTGATACAGATGTTGTTACGGGAAAGGCATACAAGCGATCAACCGAAGGCTTGAGGTTGCGCAAAAAAGAACTCCAGATAAGAGATGTGAAGTTCGCCACGTTTATTGACCGCGTGGGCCTCGCTGACTTTTTCGTGTGGAAATACTCTCCTGAATCCATCTGGCATTTCGATGAGATGAATGTACTCGATTTGAAAATTATTGCTCAGCTTGCAGAAAATGGGCGAGAACCTTTTGCAAATATGGGAAAAGATATCAACTTGAGCGCGGTAACAGTGAAGAATAGAGTAGACAAACTTTTGCGGGAAAAAGTCATTACGATTGAAGCACAACTTCGGGCCGACCAGTTTTATACGATGTGTGCGCAGATATTTTTGGAGGCAGACGCCGCAACGGTCGATATGCTTATTGAAAAGTGTGAACGGAGACAAGAGGTGTATCATTTAGTTCGAGTGACGGGAATCTATAATCTTGGTATTGGAATTCTTGCGCACAACTGGCATGCGATCGAGGAGTTTATTGAACGAGAAATACGGGCAGAAAAAGGAGTGCGGAAAATCTTTATCATTACCGGCGGTTTGCCCCTTGCTCCCAAAACTATTCCTCCAAAAATCCTCTAGGTATCTTTAGAATCTAAAGAAGAAAAATAAAAAAGCTTAAGAAAATAAATGCTATTGACAAATCTTCTTGATCGTCTACAATAGATAGTGCATTTATGAAAAGCGCAGAGATGTTATTCCAGACTGTTGATAATCCATTGGCAAAAGTCATCTCTGGAGATGGTGGCTAGATTTATTGATTTCTCAACGCAATGTTTGCGAAAGACGAATCAATAAATCTGGCATAATAAAGAGCCAGATTTTTTAATCACATTACGATGACCACAACACTCAACAAATTCTACGTAACCAAAGAAGGATTAAAAAAAGTAAAAGCAGAGTACGAAAGACTGCGAGATTTCAAACGACAGAAAACAATGGGTGAAACGCCGAATTTGCTGCATTCAGAAGAGCCAAACCCAGAATATTTAGCGTTTCAGGAAGACATGAGTTTGCTCGACTCCAGAATTGCAGAGCACGAAAACATTCTCCAAAACGCAGAGCTTATTCAAAAACCTCCGCGTGGAAAAGAACAGCACCGAGTAGGACTTGGAGCAACGGTGACTGTGGATCTTGGTGGAGAAGTAGATGAGTTTACTATTGTGGGAACGTTGGAAGCAGAGCCGGTTCAGAAAAAAATTTCTAATGAGTGTCCACTCGGTTCGGGATTGCTTGGAGCAGAAGTGGGGGATATCGTTAAGGTGAAAACCGAGTTAGTGAATCACGATTGTAAGATTCTGAAGATTGTTTATCAGTATTCCTGAGTTTCTATGAAAGCATTTTTGCGCTTTTCGAACGGAGAGCCGAATCTTTCTGCATCCGAAAAAAAAATTGTCCAAAAGCTTTCTGAAGCTGCAACAATAATCTCTACTCTCTATTTGGTACAAAGAGACCCTCGATACCCAGGGGCGAATTTTTATCCGCACGATGCTACCCGAGAAGAAATTGAACGGGCTTCAAAACAAAATCCCAGCATCTTAAGTCCTTATACATTCGTAGAGAGAGATAAGGCTGGAAAGTTGGTTGCGGTACCCTACAGCAAACGGTTCAAAAAAGAGCTCGTCCAGATTGCAAAATTACTTAGGGAAGCTGCGTCTCTAAGTAAAGATAAAGAGTTTAGGGCATATCTTGTAACACGCGCGCAAGATCTTTTGCGAGACAAATTCGATAAAAGCAATATCCTTTGGTTGAATACCGAACAGTCGAAAATCGGTTTTGTTATTGGGCCCTTTGATCGATATATTGACAAACTCTTTTTTCGCAAACGCGCATATATGGCATGGATCGGAATTTTGGATCCGCTGCAGACCGATGAATTGAGTCGATTTAAGGACACGATTCTTTTGAGTGAGCGGAACTATCTTCCAGGAGCAAAACGCGCAAAGATTGCCAAAGTAAAAATCCGAGTGGAAGACACCCTGGTCTTTTCCGGACTTATTGCTGACTTTTTGTTTGTAGGGAATAATATTCCTTCTTCTGCAGATCTTTATTTAATTAAAAAATACGGCACTCTTTTTACGCTGTTTAACCAACCCACTGACTGGAGATTTTCCAACTGGCTTTTCCCGATTTTTCAGCGTATTTTTTCAAGAAAGATAAAAGGAAAATTCACAGAAGAAGAGTTAAAACACGCCTTTCTGCAAACCAATGTTTTGCACGAGGCATGCCACACTTTAATGCGCTACGAAGATGCGCAAGCGCGTTTACGAGAACTGACTCCGTACTTTGATGAACTTTTTACCGATCTTCTTGGAGTTAAGGGATGCGGCACTCTCATTTTGAAAAACGCGTTAACCGAACGAGAACTCGAGGCAATTCTCATTATGACGATTTGCCACAGCTTGTATTTTTATACTTCCATTCCTGTACGCCCTCACTTAAATCCCTATGCACTCGGAGGAGCGCTTATTATTGATTTTCTCGTGAAGGGAAAAGCTCTGCGGAAGCAGGTGGATGGTTTTTCCTTGGATTCGTACCGCGCATTTATGGCGCTTAATCAACTCACCTCAATCGTTGAATACTATGTCGCCCTTGGGAATCATCAAGAAGCAGAAGAGTTTTTAAAGAAATTCTCGCTTCGCAAAATTTTCTCTCCTTTTGACCCCTATCTGAAAGGAATTCCAAAAGAAACATTGCCTTCATTGACAAGGGCAAAAAACAATGTAAGATAGGGTTGCTCTTTATAAGGGACATTTAAGAAAGGAGGTGTCGCAATGTACGGGATAGTTGTACATGGCGGCGCTGGCGGCACCTCCCCTAAGAGGGAGGTTGGTTGCCGGCGCGCTAATCAAAGAGGGATGAAGATTATTCTTCCCGATGGCTCTGCGTTGGACGCAGCGATCGAAACCGTGCGATGGATGGAAGATTCTGGTTTGTACAACGCTGGCGTCGGCTCCATCCAGCGGATTGATGGGAGAATTGAGATGGAGGCCGTGATCGCTACCTCACAGGGTATCATGAGGGCGGTAGAGGTCGTGAGTGGGGTACAAAATCCCGTCCTTGTTGCAAAAGAACTCATGAGTACTGACCTTAGACGCATTTCAGGTCAGGGTGCTTACGAGTTTGCAATGGAGAGAGGCCTGAAGCCTCATCCTGGTCCTACAAAAGAAGTGCAGGAGAGGTTGCGCGCACTTAGAGAAGAGATAAAGGATATGGTGTCGAGAAAGGAGATTCCTCCTGGATGGACAATAGAGGAGCTTCGGCGACTTGTTGAGTGTGATAATCCTGCTGGTGTCCTCTCTGCAGTCGACACTGTTGGTGCAGTCGCGCTCGACAGGGCAGGCGTATTCGCGCTTGCTTCGTCAACCGGCGGAAGTGGGATGATGCGGCGAGGACGGGGTGGAGACGTGCCCGTTCGAGGAGCGGGGTTCCAGATCGGACCAGAGGGTGCTGTGGTTGCCACCGGAGTCGGCGAGGCGATCATCGACCTACGAGGATGTGATCAGGTGTATCAGCGGATCGCGATGAAATCCCATCCTCAACAGGCGTGCGAACAGGCCGTCGCGCTTTTCCGGCGGGACGTGCCAGTGGGATTCCTCGCCATCACAACGGGAGGTATAGGTATAGCCTCGAACTATCCTATGCCCTCACATAAAATACTGGAGGAAGATGAGTAACATCCTCTCGTCCAGATCAAGGTCTCTGTCGTTCGCGACAGAGACCTTTTCTTTTGGTATAATACACGATTCTTTATGATCCCGTACGAAATCCTCATATGTATTACACGTATATCCTAAGGAGCAAGAAAGATGGTAAAATGAAGAAGGCGCAAAGTCGAGAGAGCAATACCTTAAGTCAGGTAGAGGTAAACGCTACATGAAGTCAAGATTGAAGCGTTTCCTATTTCGTACGGGATGAAACGACTGTTCCTCTTTTTGGCTACGTTGCTGGTAGGATTTCTGCTTTTTGGTGGTTTGATTTCAGGTCTTGGTTGGCAAGAGATCTGGAAGCCGCTCTCTGCGTTTCCGTTTTTTGGAGCGCTTATCGTTTTCTTTCTGACGGGAGTCTCTCTTTTGATCGGCGCTTTTCGATGGTACTTTATTTTGCAAAAGCAACATTGCAGAGTGTCGTTTTCCGCAACGTGGAAAACATATCTCGCAGGCTTCTCTCTTTTATTTTTTGTGCCTGTGTTTCCTTTTGCAAGCGAAATTTTTCGAGCCTCTTATTTAAAAGAACATCATGCAATTGACCTTCCCAGGGGAATAGCTTCGGTCACCATTGATCGCATCTTGGAGGTAACCTCTAACCTTTTCGTAGTAGTAGCAGGAGGAATTATCTTTTTCCTTCTGGGGGAGCACATCTCTTATTCGTTAAGAACGCTTGGAGTGATCGGATTTATTGGAATCTGGTTTTTACTTCTTTTCTTCCTGTATATACGCATTTTTCAAAAAAAGAGCATTATCAGACTATTCTGGAAGGGTAACGAAAGCACGCAAGAAACAGAACAAGAGGTGTTTCGGTTCTTTCAGTCGCGGAGTCCTTTTTTGTGGCAGGGTATTTGTTTTTCTTTGGGAAAGAGTTTTGTGGGAATTGTGCGCGCTTGGATTGTAATTCTTTTCTTTGGAAAAGGCTTTGTCATTCTTCCCGCAATTACAATCCAGGGGTTTTATTATCTTGCAGCTCTTGTGCCAATCCCTGGAGCACTCGGATTTCATGAAGCTTTGCAGGCAGTTGCTTTTGGGGCTTTTGGTTTTGGAGCTGGCACGGGAGCTGCGTTTGCACTCCTTGTGCGTACGGCTGAAGTTTTGTTTGCTGTCGCTGGGTTGGTATTGCTTTTTCATTTCAGCTTACGTTTTTTAAAACATACAATGTTCCGTTTCCCATGACCAATAAAAAATTAGCCTCTCTCTTTTCGAATATTGCTTTGTATCTGGAGATCGACAGTGTGCCTTTCAAGCCGCAGGCATATGTCAGAGCAGCAAATGCCATAGAATCTCTGTCAGAAGGCGTAGAAAAAATATACGAGAGAGAAGGGTTGCGGGGATTAGAACAGATTCCGGGAGTTGGGAAGAGCATAGCAGAGAAAACCGAAGAGTACATTAAAACAGGAGAAATCCAAGAGCATGAAAAACTCCGGAAGAAATTTCCGGTTGACATTCAAGAGCTTACTTCTATTGAGGGAGTAGGGCCTAAAATGGTGCGCGATTTGTATAAGCATCTGAAAATCAAAACCCTCGATGATTTGGAAAAAGCGGCCAAAGCAGGCAAGGTGCGAAAGCTTCCCAACTTTGGCGAAAAAACAGAGCAAAATATTCTGCAGGGCATTGATTTTGTAAAACGCTCGAAGGGAAGATGGCTCCTCGGCAACATCTATCCTTATCAAGAAGATTTGGTTGCGCGGCTGGAGGATTCTCCATTGATTACGCGGGCGGTTGCAGCAGGCTCGATCAGGCGAATGAAAGAAACGATCGGCGATGTGGATATCTTGATTACCACGAGCAAGCCGGAAAAAGCAGTCGAGTATTTTCTTTCCTTGGTTTCGTATGAAAAAATTTGGGGGAAAGGATCAACCAAGGTTTCTTTGCGCACTACCGAAGGGTTCGACATTGATATGCGCGTTCTGCGGCAAGAGGTGTTTGGAGCAGGACTTCAATATTTTACAGGATCAAAAGAGCACAATGTGAGGTTGCGAACACGTGCTGCAAATAAGGGATATAAGCTTTCAGAATATGGATTGTTTCGGGGGGAAAAACGCATTGCCTGCAAAACCGAACAAGATGTGTACAAAGCATTAGGAATGGAATATATTGAGCCAGAGCTGCGGGAAGATCAAGGAGAAATAGATTGTGCCCTTGAAGGAAAACTTCCAAGCGTTATTCCGTATGATTCGTTGAAAGGAGACTTGCAAGTGCAGACAAACTGGACCGATGGTAAAGACTCGATAGAAGCTATGGCAAAAGAGGCAAAGAAACAGGGATTGGAGTATATTGCAATAACTGATCACACACGAGATCTTGCGATGACTGGAGGCATGGACGAGAAAAAACTGCTGGCGCAGATGCGAGAGATCGACAAAATAAATTCGAAATCCGAATTTCGAAATTCGAAATTTAAGATACTGAAAGGAGCGGAAGTGAATATTCGAAAAGACGGGACACTCGATATTACAGACGAAGTTCTTTCAAGGCTCGATGTGGTAGGAATTGCTGTGCACTCGAGTTTTAAGATGACGAAAAAAGATATGACCGCAAGAATAGTGAAAGCCATGCGAAATCCCAATGTTGATATCTTGTTCCACCCAACCGGCCGTCTTATTCATAAGAGGGAGGCGTATGAGGTTGATATGGACGAAATTATAAGGGAAGTAAAGAAAACAGGAACAATTCTAGAGATTAACGCGTTTCCGGATCGTTTAGATTTAAAAGACAGCAATATTAAAAAGGCCGTAGAGGCAGGGTGCAAGATGACTATTGATTCTGACGCCCATGCTCAAGATCATTTTGGATGTTTGAAGTACGGTATTGCGCAAGCCAAGCGCGGTTGGGCAGAAAAGAAAGATATTATTAACACTCTTTCTGCAGAGAAAATGCTTGCGATGCTTCCATAGTATGAAAAAGGAACATTCGGCTGGAGCTATCGTATTTCGCATAGAACACGGAAATCCTCAATATTTGCTCTTACATTATCCTTCTTCAGCAAAGGCTAAGAAAGAATATTGGGATTTGCCAAAGGGCCACATCGAGAAAGGCGAAGAAGAACAGGACACCGTGCGCCGCGAAATTAAAGAAGAAACAGGGTTAAAAGACATTGAGTTGTTTGATGGATTTAGAGAAGAAATTCGCTATTGGTTTCAATTTGGGGGACAGAAAATTTCAAAAACAGTAGTGTTCTACTTGGCAAAAACGAGACAAGAAAATGTGGTTATTTCTTCGGAGCACTTAGGTTTCCAGTGGCTTGAGTTTGCAGAAGCACAACAAAAACTTACGTATAAAAATGCAAAACAAATACTTAAAAAAGCACATCACCTCCTTTCTCAAGAAGGGATCCTCTAAATTTCCTTGATTACTTTTTCTACGATTTTTTGGAATGCTTCAGGATGCTCTTTGGCAAGCTGGGCGAGAACTTTTCGGTCAAGCTCGACTTTATTTCTTTTGAGCGCGTTGATAAGTTTGCTGTAGTTGATGTTTTGAGATTCTGCGGCGCTGCTGATGGTGCGTTGCCAGTCTTGTCTGAATAAGCGTTTTTTTGCTTTGCGATCACGGTACGCATATTCCCAGGCGTGGCGCAGAGCATCTTTTGCTGCTCTTAACTTGGATTTTCTGCCCCAACGAAAACCCTTGGTCTTTTCCAAGACATTTCTTCTATGTTTATGGGAAATGACTCCTCCTTTTACCCGGGACATATTATTGGTTCAAGAGCCTCCTGATTGCTTTTGCTTCCGAAGGAGCAAGCGCAATCCATTGGCGCAAGCTTCTGCGTTTTTTTGATGACCGTTTGGCAAGATAGTGATCTTGGCCAGTTCGTCTGCGCAAAATCTTCCCTGTTTTAGTTATGCGAAATCGTTTGGTAATCGCTTTTCTGGTTTTTTGCTTTGCCATAGTATTGTTTGAGCTCCTCTAACTTGCTTTCGCCACTATGATCGATAATCCTCGCGGTTCCCTTTTTAATTCTCGCTCTCTCTTCACAGGAGTTTGAGTGCCGAGAATTTCCATAAACTTTTCGATTTTGTCCCTTGCGTATCTTTCCAAAGCATTTTGTCGGCCTCGGAGCCGAAGAGTAATACGAACACGGTTTCCTTTTTGTAAAAACTTTTCTGCTTGTCTCATTCTTGTTTCCAAATCGTGGTCTGAAATAGTGAAGGTGAGTCGAACTTCCTTTAGTTCTCCTCCTTCCCGTTTCTTTGCTTCTTTTGCCTTTTTCCCCTGCTGGTAAAGGTATTTTCCGTAATCCCCAAGCCGGCATACAGGAGGTTCGACCCGCTCGGTCACTTGGATTAGGTCAAAACCTCGATCTTGGGCAAGCTTGAGCGCCTCTGCGAGAGGCACTATTCCCAGTTGCTTTCCTGTTTCGTCGATAAGCATTACTTGGGAAGCGCGTATTTGATTGTTTACGAAGATTCGTTTCTGCAAAATAGGTTAGTTTACCCTGAGCGAAGTCGAAGGGTGGAGATGGAGGGCAGTGAGCCCTCGTCCAGCGAGATTAAGAAATTCCATCTACGATGATAGTCCAGTTAATTTGAAGAGAGGATGTGAGAACTGGACAAAACCATTCTCTCTTTGATGGTCCTTAAAATCAATAGCTTCCGGACCTTCAAAAAAGCTATCTATCTCGATGGTTGACACCCGCTTCTTTTATCGAGAGTCAAAGAGCGAATGGCCTAGCGCTTATTAAGCGTAAGCAAGTGCCCGCTGTGGGGCAAATAAGTTGGCAGTTGTATGCCTGCCCAGTCAAACTGGGCTTTGGTTTTAAAAGAGACCATACTCTCATCGCAAAGAACTTCTTGATCTCGCTGTCAAAACAGACATCCCCATGCATTACCCGTATTTTAAGGCGCGTTCAATCTCGCGTTCGGCTTCTCTTTTTTTGATATTCTCTCTTTTGTCTTCCTTCTTTTTGCCCCGAGCTAAGCCAAACTCAAGCTTGATATTGCGCTTGTCATTATACGCCTTTAAGGGTACTAAAGTCAAGCCCCTTTCCTTTGATTTACCGAGAAGATACTGGATTTCCTCCTTGTGCAACAGAAGCTTTCTGTCGCGCTCTGCATGGTAGTTCGTAGGAGCGTTCGCTGGCTGGTAGGGAGAAATGGTTGCCCCGCGCAAAAAAAGCTCTTCTCTTCGAACAATCACGTAAGACCCGGCAAGACTTATTCTTCCCAACCTCACCGATTTTACTTCTTGCCCCTGCAATGCCAAACCAGCCTGGAATGTTTCCAAAATGTCATAGTTGAAATGCGCTTTTCTGTTTTCGGCATATACCTTCATGTGGTCAGTGTATCATCGGTCCTTTTGCTTGACAAATTATTGTTTGGTTTGGTAACATAAGCTTGTGATAACAGAAGAACGGGCACGCATTCTCTCGAATTTTTTTCTTGATGGAGCAAAGATTCTGTTTGGATCATTAGTCGTAGGAACATTCCTGTCGAGCGCAGAAGGATCGTTGAACGCAAAAATAGGAGCGATCTTAGTAGGGTTTATCGCGACAGGAATCTTTCTCGCAGTTTCCATGGCAATTATGCGGGAGAAGGCAACAACAAAATCATGACAAGCCTCATTCCTTTTTACATCGGTGCGAATATTTTAGCTTTAGGAACCATTATTTGGTTGATTTTGAGTACCAAAAAAGTTAACTAATGTTATGAATAGCGAAACAATCCAATTGATTATTGCATTTCTTCTGATAGCAGCTAATTTTGCTGGACTTTGGTATTTCTTCAAAACCCGCGTCCCAAAAGAAAACAAGTAATGGGCAAGTTTGGTGGTGTACCACATCAGAAGTTTCTGCCCTTGGCGTTTACGTCAGGGGTTTTTCTTTTTTTCGACAAAACCGACAGAAAAGGTTAGATTAAACTTATGATCCGAGAAGAAATTGAGAAAATCATTCGGAATGCGCTCAAGGAACTCAAAAATGAATTGGGCGATTTTTCTATTGAGCAGATCTTATTGGAGCATCCAGAAAATCCAGAACATGGAGATTATTCGACGAACATTGCTCTGATTCTAGGAAAGCAGCTCAAGAAAAATCCAAAAGAGCTTGCCGAGACAATCGCTTCAGCGATCAGCGGTAAACAATCAGAAATCCTCGAGAAAGTTGAAACAGTAAATGGCTTTATAAACTTCTACCTGGCGCGCAAACTGTTTGAAGCGACGCTTCAAACAGTGCTTCGGGAAAAAGAAAAATTCGGGCAAAACACATTGCTTCGCGGCAAAAAGATAATGGTGGAGTACGCGCATCCGAATACGCACAAAGAAATGCATATTGGCCATATGCGAACTTTAATTACCGGAGAAGCTTTGGCGCGTATTTTTGAGGCGAATGGGACGAAAGTATTCCGCGCAAACTATCAGGGAGATATTGGGCCGCACGTGGCAAAAGCTATATGGGGCACAGAAAAGATTTTAGGAGAGCGAGGGATGTCGTGGAGCGATGCGGAAAAGTTACATTTGCAAGAAAAAGCTCATCTTTTGGGTGAGGGTTATGTAAGGGGAAATCAGGAGTATGAAACGCATAAAGAAAACATTGATGAGCTTAATGCAAAGTTATATCGCAAAGACAGGAGCGTCATGCCAGCATACAAGCGTACCCGAAAGTGGAGTTTAGATTACTATAAACACTTTTACCCTCGCTTTGGCACCACGTTTGATAAACTCTACTTTGAAAGTGAAGTTGCGGAACAAGGCAAGAACATTGTATTGCAGAACGTCGGAAAGGTTTTCGAAAAGAGCGAGGGCGCAATCATATTCGACGGAGAAAAGTATGGTTTGCACAAAAGAGTCTTTGTCACCAAAGAAGGAAATCCTACGTACGAAGCAAAGGAAATGGGTTTGGCGCCTTTACAATATAAAGATTTTCCTTTTGATTTGAACGTTCACGTGGTGGCAAATGAGCAGTCAGGATACTTTGAGGTAGTGTTTAAGGCTTTGGAACTGGTTGATGAAAAATTTAAGACTCGTGAGTATCACTTGCCTATGGGTATGGTGCAGTTGGTTGGAAAGAAGATTTCGTCTCGGACAGGCGTGGTGGTGACAGTGGACGGGTTGCTCAACGAAGTGAAAAATCTTTTGACAAACCTTATCACAAGCCAAGAACTTACTTTGAAAGAAAAAGAGGAAGTGCGGGAAAAAGGCACAATCGCGGCAGTAAAATATTCGGTGCTCAAAACCGACACGAAATCGAACGTTATGTTTGATTTGGCACGTTCAGTAGCGCTCGATGGAAACTCCGGCCCTTATTTGCTTTATACATACGCTCGTTGTCAGAGCATCCTACACAAGCCCAATGCGGCAAGAAGTATACTGCTACGTAGCAATGTTTTACCTAATTTATCGGCAGAGGAATTGGGTATACTGCGCACGATATACAAATTTCCAGAGATTGTGTATGAGGCGGCAGAAAAATATGCCCCGAATCTTATTTGCAACTTTGTGTTTGATCTTGCGCAAAAATACAATGCCTTTTATAACGCGCATTCTGTGCTTCAAGCAGAAACCAAACAGCAAAAAGAGTTTCGTTTGCTTCTTACCTCTGCTGTCGCCCAACTCATCCAAAACAGCCTTTATCTTCTTGGGATACAAACTCTTGAGAAGATGTGAATACAATCTAATGATCGTTGACAAATCCTCCTTAAAGGATGTATAACCTGTTTACAGCAAAAATTTGCTGAACTCTCGAGTCAGGAGGTTTCCATGGAATTAGATAATCTCGATTTGCAAATCATCAAGATGGTACAAGAGAACGCTGTACGCTCCAAAGCCTACATCGCAAGACTATTGAGAGTGAGTGAGCAAGTGGTGAGGCGTCGGCTGAAACGGTTAATCAGCGAAGGATACATAAAAATGGTGGCGCTGCCCGATCCTGCGAAACTCGGTTACACCTCAGAGGTATTGGTAGGTATTCAGGCAAAGCCAGGGATGGTGAACTGCGTAGAGAACGCCCTTGCGGAGTTGAGCGAGGTCAACTGGGTGATGATGACCACGGGTTCTTTTGATATCTTCATCTGGGCTACCTTGTGTTCGCAGGAGGAGCTCAGCAAGTTCTTGCGCGAGAAGGTGGGGAAGATTCCCCACGTGCACAAGTTGGAAGCCTTCATAAACTTCGGGATGAAGAAGCGAAACTACGGACCCCGAATTTAAAAAGTTAGAGGGCGACAAAACCGTAAAAGGTTTTGCCGCCCTCATTTATTGAGCAAACTCGAATATCTCGGATCCCAAGGGCAGAACGAGGGAAGACGCTGGAGAGCGACAGCCATAATGCTATCTTCCACTTGTTCTTTTGCATCAAGAACAATGAGCTCTCCTAATGCTTTCTCGCGTAGTGTCCTTGTGCAGCGACTTACTATTATTGCAAATAAATTTGAGATGCGCTCCCCACGGTCTACATTCCGATTCAAAAGTTCTTGTGCGATTATGTTGAGCAGCTGTTCTCCGAGAGACAGGGGAAAGGGGTTATCGGCTTCCATGATTGCTCTTCGGAGTAAGGAAGATGGTTCACGTCCCAAGAACTTAATAGATTCCCCAGAGTCGTTTAGACGCACAGTGTCATAAAGTTTTTCCCACCATTCCTTGAGAGTCATGTTACTCAATCTCCTTTCCGTAAAAGGTACAATAGATACTAAGCCATTATACTTCAAATTGAAAAAGCATTAAAAAGGTGATTTGAGCAATGCGGAACGATTGAAAAGTTTCTGTCGTTGACGAACTCGTTAGGAACTATTAAGAAACTACGAAGTTTTGCCTAGGCAATAAATTGTAGTACCATTATGTATATGAGTAAGTACAAATATTATCTAAAGAAACCGAAGCCAGAGATTACGAAAGATATTCTTACTTGGCTTGCGGCGGGAGGTGCAATGGTGGTCGCCTCCTCATCTCCCTATTTCGGCACTAATCTCTTAAGAGCATTTCTTGGAAGGAAGAAATACGGCAGAAAAAAGATATATGATACGTTCTCTCGATTACGGCGGGACGGATATATTAAGGTGGAAAAGCATAATCATCAGATTTATATTTCTCTCACTGAAGAGGGAAGAAGGAAGGCAGGAAGGTTTCAGGTGAATAGTCTGGAAATAAAGAAACCAAAACAGTGGGATGGAAATTGGAGGATTATTATTTTCGACATTGTCCAGCCGCAGCGAATAAAGCGAGAGGCTTTGCGAGGATTTTTAAAGCGTTTGAACTTGTATCCTCTTCAGAAAAGCGTCTGGGTTCACCCATATAACTGTAAGGACGAAATAGGGCTCTTACGAGAATTCTTTGCTTTAAGCGAGAAAGAGTTAAGAGTGATTGTGGCAAGAGACATTGGTGCTGATCGCGAGATTCGAAAATACTTCAAACTTTGATACTACAACTTCTTGCCATGGCAATACTTTGTAGTATTTGAAAGGATATTTGGTAATTGAAAAGGTATGCAAAACGTAGTATTCTAAAGAGCATGGAAGCTGATTTTTCGAAGTTGGAAGAGCAGATACTGAAGCGGTGGAAAGAGCAGAAAACGTTTGAAAAATCTCTTGAGAGGAGAAAGCGCTCTCCTCGTTTTGTATTTTTTGAAGGCCCTCCCACGGCAAACGGAAGTCCCGGAATTCATCATGTTCTTTCGCGGGTTTTTAAAGACGTAATATGCCGCTACAAAACAATGCGGGGATTTTACGTTGGCAGAAAAGCTGGCTGGGATACTCACGGTCTGCCCGTAGAGTTGCAGGTTGAGAAAAAACTTGGATTAAAGTCCAAAAAAGAAATTGAGCAATACGGGATCGCAAAATTCAATAAAGAATGCAAACAGTCGGTATGGGAATATAAAAGAGAATGGGATGAACTTACAGAGCGCATAGGTTTTTGGTTAGACATCGATAATCCGTACATCACCTATGAGAAGAATTATATGGAGAGTCTATGGTGGATTATCCAGCAGTTTTGGAAGAAAGGATTGTTATATAAAGATTACAAAGTGGTGCCTTATTGTCCGCGTTGTGGGACTCCTTTGTCGTCGCATGAATTGGCGCAAGGGTACAAGACGGTCAAAGACAGAACCGTCTTTGTGAAATTCGAAATCCGAAATTCGAAATCCGAAACAATTTCAAAATTCAAAATTCAAAATTCAAAATTGTTTTTGTTGGCGTGGACAACAACACCGTGGACACTGCCTGGGAACGTCGCTCTTGCGGTAGGGGAAAATATCTCGTATGTCGCAGTAAAACAAGGAGAAGAAATATATATTCTTGCCAAAGATCTTCTAAAGATTCTTCAGGGAGATTACGAAATTCTCAAAGAAGTTTCAGGAAAAAACCTTGAAGGTATAGAATATGAACCGCTTTTTGATTCTCTCAAAAGCCAGCCAGAGAAAAAACATTATGTGGCACTGGCGGATTTTGTTTCTACGCAGGAAGGAACAGGAGTTGTGCACACTGCGGTGATGTACGGAGAAGACGATTACAAGCTCGGGCAAAAACTAAATCTTCCCAAAAGGCATACGGTAGACGAAGAAGGAAAGTTCAACGAATTAGTGCCTCAATGGCAAGGAGTATTCGTGAAAGAAGCAGAACCTCTGATTGTTGAAGATTTAAAGCAAAGAAATCTTTTGTTCAAAGAAGAGTTGTATGAACACGAATATCCTTTTTGCTGGAGGTGTTCGACTCCTTTGCTGTATTACGCAAAAGAAAGCTGGTTTGTGAATATGCAGAAGATTAAAAAAGATCTCATTTCGAATAACCAACAGATTAATTGGATTCCGAGCCATATGAAAGTAGGCAGGATGGGTGAATGGTTGGCCGAGGTGAAAGACTGGGCGTTTTCGAGAGAACGGTACTGGGGTACTCCTTTACCTGTGTGGGAGTGCAGTTCGTGCGATCATTTGGAAGTCATAGGTTCTCTGGACGATCTCAAAAAACAAAGAACTTCGGGAAACACGTACTATCTTTTGCGGCACGGCCATTCTATGCGTCAAGTAACGGGGATTTTGGGTTCGTATCCTGAGGCGGATCCGTTTCCTTTGACGCCCAAGGGAGTGAAACAAATTACAAAAATCGCAGAAGGTCTGTTGCGCAAAAACATTGATTTGATTTTTTCATCCGATCTTTTGCGAACGAAACAAACTGCCGAAATCATTGGGAAAAAACTTGGCGCGCAAATTATCTACGATGCGCGGCTACGAGAACTTAATGTAGGCATTTTCAATGGAAAGCACATTCGTGAGTTTGGAGCATACTTTAGAAAAGAAGGAGAAACGATCCAGGAGCATTATCTGCGTAGATTTGTGGAACGGCCGCCGCAGGGAGAGAATTGGGTCGATGTTGAAAAGCGCGTGTTTGATTTGCTAGCCGCAATAGAAAAAAAGTATCAAGGGAAACGCATTGTTTTGGTAAGTCATGAGATACCTCTTTCTTTGTTGGAGAAAACGATGAAGGGAATGTCGCGAGAAAAATTCGTGCAGTTCCGCGAAAAAAAAGCAGTTGAACCAGGAGAGTTAAGACGTGTAGCTTTCGCGAGGCTTCCCATGAACGAAGATATGGAACTTGATTTGCACAGGCCGTACATTGATGCGATCGAATTTCAGTGCGGAAAATGTGGCAAAGGGCAAATGAAACGCGTAAAAGACGTCGTGGATGTATGGTTTGATTCAGGCTCCATGCCGTTTGCTTCTGGCGTGGAAGGTTACCCCGCAGATTATATTTGCGAAGCAATCGACCAAACACGCGGATGGTTTTATACGCTTTTGGCTGTGGCTACGGCGTTGGGCTTGAAAGCGCCATACAAAAACGTAATTTCTTTGGGGCATTTGCTTGATGAGAAAGGCGAGAAAATGTCCAAGTCCAAAGGAAATGTGGTAAATCCTTGGGATATGATTGCAAAGTATGGAGTGGACACGCTTCGCTGGTATTTTTATACATTGAACCAGCCGTGGGATTCCAAACTATTTGCGGAAAAAGATTTGCAGCAAACAATGCGCAAATTTATTTTGACGTTGTGGAACTCTTTTGTGTTCTACCAAACATATAAAAAATCCCAAACCTCAAGACTCAATGCTCAAGCAAACCCTAAAACCCAAAACCTCAAAACAAAAAATATCTTAGATAAGTGGATTATTTCGAGAATCCACTCCATAACAAGAGAGGCAACCAAAAGGTTTGATGAATACGACATCACAGGAACTGCGCGCGTGCTCGAAAGTTTTGTGATCGACGATCTCTCTTTGTGGTATATTCGACGTTCTCGACAACGTTCCCAAAACCCCAAGAGCAAAAAAGAGCTTCAGGAAGCCAGAGGCGTTTTAAGATGCGTACTTTTGGAAGTCAGCAAGTTGACCGCGCCACTCATCCCGTTTTTGAGCGAGTATATCTATGGTGAACTTGGGGGCAGGGGAAGTGTACATTGGCAAAATTGGCCCAAAGCAGATTCAAAAAAAATTGACGCAGAGCTCGAGAAAAAAATGATGCAAGTTCGCAAGCTGGTTGCAGAAGGATTGGCAGAACGGGCGAAGGTCGGAATAAAAGTGAGACAGCCGCTCCAAAAATTCAAAATTAAAAGTGAAAAATTAAAAATGACGAAAGAATTGCTGGATTTGATAAAGGATGAACTTAATGTAAAAGAGGTTCTGGTCGATCCGAACGCGAAAGAAGGGGTAGAACTCGATACCACCATTACTCCCGTATTGCAAAGAGAAGGAACATTGCGCGAGATAATGCGCCATATCCAGGAAATGAGAAAGCAGGCAGGGTACAAGCCGCAAGACAGAATACGTTTGCGCTACACGGGCGCAGAAGAACTGAAAGAAATTCTGCAAGAAAATGAAAAAGCAATTATGTCTCAAGTTGGGTTGAAAGAAATGCGCGAGGGCGATCGGTCAGAGCAAACGTTTGATGTAGAAGAAGAGTTCTCATTAGAAGGCCAAACTCTCCGTCTCGCCATCCGAAAATAATGACGGTGCATTACAGGACACAAGGGATTATTTTAAAAAAGCAGGATAGAGGGGAGGCAGATCGGCTGTTTACGGTTTTTACAAAAGATTTTGGCAAACTAAAATTGCAGGCAATTTCAGAGCGCAAGATTACTTCCAAACTTCGCGGAGGCTTGGAGCTTTTTTATCTTTCAGAGCTAGAATTTATTCAGGGGAAAGCGCGCAAAACCATTACCGACGCCACTCTTGTAGAACGGTATCCTTTGTTACGCAATAGCTTTGAGCGTATGCGCGCAATGCAAAGATTTGCAGAAGTTACCGATGAACTCATCAAAGGCCAAGAGCGGGACGAAAAGATTTGGAATTTGCTCAAAGGGACACTTTCTTTTCTGAACCGTTCGAGACTAGAGAGTCACGATTTGAAGATCCTTGCTTATTATTTCCTTTGGAACCTTCTTTCTTATGCAGGATATGCGCCTTCTTTAGAGCAGATTGCTGCCAAAGACGCGAGAATTGCCGAATTCATTGGGATGTTTTTGGAGAGCAACATTGAATCCTTGCAAAATATTGATACTCAAGGTATAAATGAAACTCTTTTGCGCACCATATCGCAAGAGCATCTTTCAAAGGTTCTGCAAAATTGATAGAATAGAGGATATCTATGCGTTTGAAAATTGTGTATGCGGCGCTTTTTGCGGTTGCAATTCTCTCGGTTGCCGGTTTTTGGTTTTGGCAAAAAAATGTTTTCTCCACAGGCGATATAAAACTCGAGATTATAGCTCCGGAAAAAATAACGATGGGCGAGGAAGCAACGTATGTGGTGCGCTGGAAAAACATTGGGGAAACACAACTTGAAAATGCAGCTTTGATTTTTGAGTATCCCGAAGGTTCTGTGCCCTCCGCAGGGGAAGAATTACGAATTACAAAGACGGTTGACGACATTAATCCAGGGCAAGAGGTTTCTCTGCGGTTTTTAGCGAGATTATTTGGAAAGGAAAATGAAGTTAAGGAGGCAAGAGCGTCTTTAAGCTACACTCCACGCAATCTCAACGCTTCCTTCCGTTCAGAAACGAGCGCCACGTCTGTGATTTCTTTTGTTCCCCTGAATTTTGACCTCGACATCCCTTCGCGCATGGAGGCAGGCCAACAATTCGGGATTACGGTGAATTATTTTTCAAACTCTGAATACCCATTGTCAGATCTCCGTATTCAAATAGATTACCCTGAGGGGTTTTCCTTCCGAAGCGCTGTTCCTGCTCCTCTTGGGGATAATGAGTGGAGCGTTGGAGTTTTGAATCGCACCGAAGGCGGACGGATTGTCATACAAGGTGTTTTGGATGGAAGCGTACAGGAAGTAAAATTATTTCGCGCGGTGATCGGAAGCTGGAAAGATGGAAAGTTTACGGTTATGCGGGAGGTAACAAAAGCGGTGCAGATTACCAAACCCCAGCTGCTTTTAACGCAGGTGGTGAATTCTTCGCCAAGCTATGTGGCCTCTGCTGGCGACGCCTTGCATTATGAAATCTTCTTTAAAAACCCCACTGATCGAATTTTGGAAAACCTCTTTTTGGTTGTAACGCTCGACAGCCGCGCCTTTGATTTAACAAGTATTAAGCCAAACGGTGGAAAGTTTTCTCGTGGAGACAATTCAATAATTTGGGAAGCAAAAGATGTGCCAAAGCTCCGCTTTTTGGGAAGAGGAGAAGAAGGCAAGGTTGAATTTTGGGTTAACGTGCAAGACGAGATTGAAATATTCAGCCCCCAAGACAAAGAACTGGTTTTAAAAAATCGGGTTTTGCTTTCTGAAGTAAACGCAGAGTTTGAACTAAAACTCAATGCTGATCTTGTTATTGATCAAAAAGGTTTTTTCCAGGACGATGTGTTTGGCAACCAAGGAGTGCATCCTCCAGTAGTGGGCCAGCGGAATACTTATACTATTATTTGGCAGGCGAAAAACACCTATTCAGACGTGCAGAATGCAAGGGTGAAAGCAAAACTGCCCTCTGGCGTGGAGTTGACAGGAAAGATTTTCCCGGAGAACAGTACTCTCACCTTTGATTCTGGTTCAAGAGAAATTGTTTGGGAGATTGGCGACCTTGTTGCGGGCGCCGGAGTATTCCAAGAGGTTCCTGCGCCCTCCGTAGCATTCCAAATTGCATTTACGCCAACTCTTGTTCATAAGGGGAAGACTCCGGAGCTAGTGGGGGAAGTTCGTATCACAGGAGAAGATTTGTTCACAGATCAATTGGTTTCTTCAATGGATAGTCCAATTGACACTGCGCTTGCCGACGACGATTCTGTTACTCCAGAAATGGGCAAAGTGCAATAACGCCCGTCAACCCCATTTAGAAATTTCATAGAAGAGAGTCTTTTGATTTGAAGACCTAAAAAATCTATGTCATTTATTCCTCACGTATATACCGTCGAAAGTGTCACATCGGGACACCCAGATAAACTGTGCGACCAGATTTCAGATGCTATTTTGGATGCATGTTTAAGACAGGATTCTTTGAGTCGTGTTGCGGTTGAATCGTTTGGCAGCCATGGATACTTTGTTGTCGGCGGAGAAATCACAACAAGAGCTGCAGTTGATTACTCGGAAGTTGCCCGCACCGTATATCGAGAAACTGGATACGAAGATAACCTTGAAATCTTGGTGCGTGTCGTGCAGCAATCACCAGATATCGCCCAAGGAGTTAATACGGGCGGCGCAGGAGATCAGGGCATTATGTATGGGTTTGCTACGCGTGAAACACCCGAGTATTTGCCCAGAGGCGTTGTTCTGGTTCATCAACTCACAAGAGGGCTTGAGAGTTTGCGCAAGTCAAGGGGGATTCCTTGGCTGGGTCCTGATGGCAAGGCGCAGGTAACCGTTGAAGAAGGACGCGTAGTGAAAATTCTTGTAAGTTGCCAGCACGAAAAGGGTATTTCTCAAGAAGAGATACGTCAGACCATTGTGGAAAAACTGATACAGCCTTTGTTGGGCAGTATAGCAGAGGGGGTGGAGATTCTGGTGAATCCTAGCGGAAAGTTCGTTCTTGGCGGTTTTGCTGCCGACACTGGTTTAACAGGAAGAAAAATTATGGTGGATAGCTATGGCGGGTTTATTCCTCATGGTGGTGGAGCTTTTTCCGGAAAGGATGCAACAAAGGTTGATCGCAGTGGTGCTTATATGGCTCGTTTTGTCGCAAAGAATCTCGTGGCGCAAGGTTTTGCGAAAGAGTGCTTGGTGTCAGTGGCGTATGCCATTGGCCGGGCAGAACCTTTGATGGTTCAAATTTTGAATGAAAGAGGCGAAAATATTACTGATGTGATAAGAAAACAATTTGATTTTCGACCCCTTGCCATCATTGAACGGCTTGGATTGCGACAGCCCATTTATCAACCTACGGCAACCTATGGACATTTTGGAAGACCAGGATTCCCATGGGAAGACATAGAGCTGTAAACATTCCAAGGACGGAGGTTTGTTTGCTCAACGGGCTTTCGCGATTTTCTTTTTGTTTTGAAGCGTGTCGCTTGAAACGCCGATCGGCTTCACAAGCGACATAGCGATACTTATTCGGAACCCCTCTTTATTTTTTGAGAGAATGTGGTTAGAATAACGATATGGACGACAAGATGAAAAAAATCGTATCGCTTGTCAAAAGGCGGGGATTTGTATTTCCTTCATCTGAAATTTATGGCGGCGTGGAAGCTTTGTGGGATTTTGGGCCTTTGGGCGCTCAAATGAAACAGAATATCAAAAAAGAGTGGTTTCGTCGTTTTGTGCAGCAAATGGACAATGTGGTTGCGATTGATGCTTCTATTTTAATGCATCCTGATGTGTGGAAGTCATCGGGTCACATTGAAAACTTTACGGATCCTTTAATCGAGTGCAAATCGTGCAATAGCAGATTTCGCGCAGATCATATGATTGACGGGCGTTTTGTTGGACAAGGAGAGGCGAAAGAACCAAATCAGTGCCCCACTTGCGGGGATAGGGATTTTACACAGGCAAAGCAGTTTAACTTGATGTTCAAAACGTTTCTTGGTCCAGTGGAAGATGCGGCACATATAACCTATTTGCGTCCGGAAACAGCACAATCAATGTTCACGAATTTCAGGCTGGTGCAGGAAAGCATGCGCCAGAAAATACCGTTTGGTATTGCGCAGATAGGAAAAGCATTTCGCAATGAAATTACAACCGGCAACTTTATTTTTCGATCACGAGAGTTTGAAATCGCAGAAATCGAATTCTTTGTGAAGCCCGGGCAAGATGAGAAATGGTTTGATTTTTGGGTGGATGCATGGGAACAATTTTTCATTGACCTTGGATTAAAAAAAGAGAATCTGCGGCGATACGAACATCCCAAAGAAAGTTTAGCGCACTATTCCAAGCGCACAGTGGATATTGAGTATAAGTTTCCTTTTGGATGGGGCGAACTTGCAGGAATCGCAAACCGCACTGATTTTGATTTAAAGCAGCATGAAAAATTTTCTGGTAAGAATCTTTTTTATCACGACGAGGAGACCGGTAAAAAATATATCCCGTACGTAATTGAGCCTACGTTGGGAATTGAGCGGACAATGCTTGCGTTGCTGATAGATGCCTACAAAGAAGTCGAAGGTGGGAGAACCACTACGACAACATCAATAAAAGAAACAGAAGTTGTGCTAGGCTTAGCCAAGCACATAGCGCCTGTGCAGGTTGCGGTATTCCCGCTTTTGAAGAACAAGCAAGAGCTCGCGGCAAAGGCAAGGGAAGTGCACAATCTGCTCAAAAAAGATTTTATGTGCCAGTATGACGAGGTTGGTGCCATAGGGCGCCGTTACCGCAGGCAAGACGAAATCGGCACGCCGCATTGCGTTACCATCGACTTCGATACCTTAAAAGACAATACCGTTACTCTCCGCGACCGCGATACTATGGAGCGAGAACGAATACAAATTGAAAAGCTCCGAGAGAAGTTGCACAAAGAATTTTATGCCTAAGAAAACAACGCTGAAAAACGGGTTGAGAATTGTAACAATTCCACAACGGAGCACCAGAACGGTGACCGTTTTCGTATTGGTGGGAACGGGCTCCAAATACGAAACCCGAGACAAAAACGGCATCTCCCACTTTTTAGAGCACATGTTTTTCAAAGGCACCCAAAGAAGATCCACACCTCTTTTGGTGGCAGAAGCGCTCGACCAGGTAGGCGGCTTGTATAATGCTTTTACCGGAGAAGATTATACAGGATATTATGCTAAAGTGGATGCCACACACTTTGATCTGGCGTTAGACTGGGTGGCAGATATCTTTTTGCATTCAAAGCTGCCGCCCAAAGAAATTCAAAAAGAAAAAGGAGTGGTGTTAGAAGAATTGCATATGTATTATGATATGCCGAGCCGACACTTAGACAATTTGTGGATGCAGTTGCTCTACGGCGATCAGCCTGCAGGATGGAATATTGTTGGGAGAAAGGAAAGTATTCTTCAGCTTTCCCGACAGGATCTCCAAGCGTATATCAAGCGTCAGTATATTGCTTTGAACACAGTGGTGTGCATTGCCGGGAATGTAACACAGAGAAGGGCAGTTGAAAAAGCGCGGCAAGCGTTTGCGCAAATCCCAACTGCAAATTCTATGGTAAGGGTGCAGGTGAGAGACGAACAGCATGCCCCGCACCTATTATTAGAATGGAGAAAAACGAATCAAACAAACATTGCACTGGGCGTGCGGGCGTATAATCTCTCTGATCCTAAGCGTTTTGCGCAGCATTTATTGACCGTTGCTTTGGGAGGAATGATGAGCTCCCGTTTGTTTGTGGAGGTGAGGGAGAAACTCGGTTTGGCATACGATATTGCGACGACAAGCGAAAGCAATCCTGATACCGGGTATCTCGTAACAACGGCAGGCGTTAAAAATGATTCTGTAGAAAAAGCGATTTATGTTATCTTGAGAGAGTACAAAAAACTCAAAAGCGCAGGAATATCGAAGACAGAACTCACGAAGGTAAAAGAATACGAAAAAGGGAAAATGGCGCTTGAACTCGAGTCTTCCAACGCAAAAGCAAGTTTTTACGGCATGCAGGAGCTTTTGCGGGGCGAAATGTTAACTCCAGCGCAGTTGTATGATAAGATATATAAAGTAACGCCCAAACATATTCAAGCCGTTGCCAGAGACATTTTCCAACCAGAGAGGCTTAATCTCGTGGTGCTTGGCCCCCATAGAGACAACGCACGATTTCTCAAACTTTTGAAAGTATAAACCAATGAACGGGTATCATCAACTTTTGGATATTTCGTGGGGCACAATTGTGAAACTTGCGCTCGCAGGGTTTCTTGTATACGTGATTTTTCTGATTCGAGAAATTTTGGTGTGGGTGCTTTTCGGCTTGATTATATCGGTATTGTTTGATCCTGTCATTGATGCTCTGCACAAATGGCATATTCCCCGGGTTGTCTCCACGATGCTCGTATACTTCTGTATTTTTGGCTTTCTTGCGTATATAGTTTTTGCTACAGCGCCCATATTTATTCATGAAGTTCAGGAGTTTTCCAATCGACTCCCGCAGTATTTTGAAGAGCGCATTTCTCCTTCCTTGCAGGGACTGGGAGTGGCAACTTTCCAGGATTTCCAGAGCTTTTTGGACGCTCTTACTCAAGATGCGGCGCAAAATACGGGAAACGTTTTCAAGGCGTTTTTTGTGATTTTTGGCGGCATTTTCTCAACGATCTTTGTGATCAGCGTGGCGCTTTTTCTGTCGATCGAAGATCGTCCCATCGAACGAATAATCAGTTTATTGTTTCCTCCAAAGTATGAAACTTTAGCGCTCAATATCTGGGAAAAATCCCAGAGAAAAGTTTCGGGCTGGTTCCTTTCGAGGGTTATAAGCTCCTTATTTGTACTTTTTGCAACGTATGTCACCCTTTTAATATTTGGAGTAGAACAATCTCGTTTTTCTTTAAGCACGCTGGCCGCTTTGCTGAACTTCATTCCCATAGTGGGTCCAGTAATCGCAGGTATTCTTATTGCGTTGTTGGTTGCTTTGGAATCGCCCTTGCAGGCTTTGTTCGTGCTTTTAGCCTTTACGCTTATTCAGCAAATCGACGGCAACGTGTTAGAGCCTCTTTTATCCAAGCGTTTTGTCGGCCTGCCGCCAGCGCTGGTGCTCATTTCTTTCGCCATTGGAGTTCAGTTCTGGGGAATTATGGGAGCAATCTTGGCAATTCCTCTTGCCGGCGTGCTCTATGAGTTCTTGCGCGACTTTCTCAAAAAACGCAAAGAGGAAAAAACAGTAGTTATATAATGAGCACTTTGTATATTGTCGCGACTCCCATCGGCAATCTTAAAGACATCACTCTGCGCGCCCTCCGCATCCTCAAGGAGGTTGATTTTATCTTGTGCGAAGACACAAGGGTAACAAAAAAACTCCTTTCGCATTATCAGATTGACAAGCCGTTGATAAGTTATCATCAGCATAGCAGGCTTGAGAAAGTTGAACACATTATTGAGCTCTTGAAAGAAGGGAAAAACCTTGCGTTGGTTTGCGATGCCGGCACTCCAGGAATTTCAGACCCCGGCAACGAGCTTGTTTCCCGCGTGTTTGAAGCCGGGCTTCAAACAGTAAGGATTGTGCCAATTCCAGGCGTCTCTGCACTCACGACGATTGCAAGCATCGCAGGGTTTCCGATGGATCGCTTTTTGTTCCTTGGATTTCCGCCCGCAAAGAAAGGTCGCAAAAAGTTTTTTGAAGAAATTGCGCAGTCGAAATATCCTGTTATTCTCTACGAATCTCCCTATCGTATTATGAAAACTTTGCACGAGCTAAAAACTACAAACTACCAACTACAAACCGTAGTAGGCCGCGAGCTCACCAAAAAATTCGAAACAGTGCATCGAGGAACTATTTCTGAAGTTATTGATGAAATCAAGAAAGGTGAGCTAAAGGGCGAATTTGTTATCGTGATTAATTTTACATGAAGGGAGGGGTTGACATTATTTTTTGACTCCTCTATGATTTGAGTATCATGGTAAACGCAAGAGAAAATCTTGGCTCTGAAAAATCCTTCTCCAGATGGGGGAGGAGTTATTGTTGTTGTCGAGGTTTAGTCTCTGCGGTTCCGAAGATTCAGGTTTCGTCACTCGCGAGTAAAAAAGCGAAAAAAACCACTTTTGAAGGGTGGTGCGTCTTCGCTTCTTGTTATTGAATTTAAGAACTATTTGTAACATGAGCGCGCCGCCCTTCGACAAGCTCCAGGGCGGTTTTTTTCTTTGCAACATTATGAATAAAATTTTAGATAACATCAATAAATACATACGCGCAGCGAATTATGTAACTGTTGCGCAGATTTATTTGCAAGACAATTTTCTCCTTGAGCGGCCATTGAGAGCGGAAGATATCAAGCCAAAACTTTCTGGCCACTGGGGGACCTGCCCTGGCATTAACTTTGTGTATGGACACTTACATTATTTAGTCAAAAAACACAAGCAATCAGCTATTTTTGTCCTTGGGCCAGGACATGGTATGCCGGGATTGCAGGCTAACTTGTTTTTGGAGGGCACGCTCGGAAAGTATTATAAGAAGGCGGCGCGTAATGCCGAAGGAATTGCATATATTTCCAAGATGTTTACCTGGCCCTATGGTTTTTCCAGTCATTGCAGTCCGGAAATCCCGGGACTTATTCTGGAAGGCGGAGAGCTGGGATATTCGCTTGCTTCTGCTTATGGCGCAATTTTAGACAATCCGGACTTACTCGCAGTCTGCTTAATAGGTGACGGCGAGGCAGAAACAGGAGCCATAGCGACTGCTTGGCATATTAACAAATTGATTGATCCTGCAACCAACGGCGCGGTTTTACCAATTCTGCACCTCAACGGCTATAAAATTTCCGGACCATCAATTTTTGGCAGAATGAGCAATCGCGAATTAAAAGAACTTTTTTCAGGATACGGATATGAACCATTGTTTGTAGCGGCTCCAAGAATCGATGAAAAAATGCTCAAAACTCTCGAAACTTGTTACCAGCGCATCAAGAAAATCCAGCGCAACGCAAGAAAACTGAATGCTCCGTTTCGGCCGCGTTTCCCAATGATTATTCTCCAAACCCCTAAAGGGTGGACCACGGTCAAAGAATTACGCGGGCAACAAATTGAAGGAACGATTTTAGCGCACCAAGTTGTTATGCCCACGGTGCGGGGCGACGAACAGGAATTACACGCGCTTGAGGGGTGGATGAAATCATATCATTTTGGAGAATTGTTTGATAAGAAGAAAGGTTTTGCCAAAGACACATTGTCTGTTATACCGGAAGAGAGCCTTCTTATGGGGAATAATCCCCATGTGTTCGGTAAAACCGTAAAGCCCCTTGTCTTGCCAAAGGTTGAAAAGTTCGCCAAGGAGATTGTCGCGCCAGGAGAAATGCAATCAAATGCCATGAGAACGGCGGGATCTTACTTGAAGAAAGTCTTTGTGCTGAATAAAAGGCAGAGGAATTTTCGCTTAATGTCTCCCGACGAGACTTACTCCAACCGGCTTGACGATGTTTTTCAGGTAACTTCCCGTGCATTTGTTTGGCCGTATTTTTCATCAGACAAAGATATTGCGAGAGATGGACGGGTTATGGAGATGCTTTCTGAACTCAATATGCATGGGCTTGCCCAAGGATATATTCTTTCCGGCAGACATGCGGTCGTTACAACCTACGAAGCTTTTGCCCAGATTTTCTCCAGCATGGCGCATATGTACCAAAAGTTTTTAAAATATGCACGGGTTGTGCCTTGGCGACTGGACATTCCATCTCTAAACTATTTGCTAACATCTACAGTCTGGAGACAAGAACGCAATGGATATTCTCACCAGAACCCCAGTTTTATTTCGGGTATGCTGGAAAAACACAACGATTTTATCAAAGTCTATTTTCCGGTTGACGACAACAGCATGCTTGCGGTAATGGAAGAAACGCTTAGCTCCAAGAACCAGATGAATGTTGTCGTGGTTGGAAAAACACCCGAGCCGCGCTGGCTGACCTTTTCGCAGGCAAAAAAAGCGCTCCAAGACGGCATTCAAATTTGGGATTTTACCAGTGATAAAAATCCTCATATTGTTCTTGCGGGCGTGGGAGATTATGTGAGCAAAGAAGCATTGGCTGCACTTGCGCTGGTAAAAAAGGATCAGCCATCAATCCGTCTTCGTTTTGTCAACATCATGCGGTTGCAAGCGGCATGTTCTTGCGAAAACGCATTCCATGCGCAAATCCCCCATGCAGAAAAATACTTTACGTTCGACAAGCCAGTGATTGTAAATTTTCACGGCTATCCAGAAGTCTTGAAAGCAGTGCTTTTTAATGTCAAAAATCCGCAGCGTTTTTCAGTGCATGGTTACCAAGAGAAGGGAGGGACAACTACGCCTTTTGACATGCTTGTTCGGAATGAAGCGGATCGTTACCACCTTGCCATTGAAATTGTTGAGACTGCCGCAAAAGAAGGCGTGGTTTCAGAAGAAAGGAAAAACGTTTTGGTTGCGGCATACCACAAAATTCTCAAAGGACACACCGCGTACATTATAAAGTTTGGAGAAGACCCTCCAGAACTTACGGACTGGCAATGGGAAGGCGTGTCTCCTGTTACGGTTACACCGCAAGATATCAAGCATGGAGATATTCTGAAAAATGCGAGAACCATCGCGGTTATTGGTTTGTCGGATAAGCCAGAACGCCATAGCCATATCGTGGCAAAGTATTTCCAAGAAAAGGGCTACCGCATTATTCCTGTGAATCCCAATATTCAAGAGGTGCTGGGAGAAAAGGCGTATCCAAGCCTTTTGGCAATCCCTAAAACTATACACATTGATATTGTGGATATTTTTAGAAAACCCGAAGCAGTAGTAGGATGTATGAAAGACGTGGTAGAGCGGGGAAATATTAAAACTGTTTGGCTGGCTGAAGGCGTGAATACCCCAGAAGCAGAAAGGTTTGCGCAAGATTACGGCCTCACTATGGTCACGAATTTTTGTATCATGGAAGCTTATAAAAAAGTTAAATCCTAGCCATGGCTATCTTTTACCCTCCCAAAGAGTTGAGCGAGAAGGCTCATATTCCAAATATGGAAGAGTATCAAAGGCTGTATAAAGAGTCGGTTGAGAATCCCGAAGGATTTTGGGCGCAACAGGCAGAACAACATCTTTCGTGGTTTAAAAAATGGGATCGGGTTATGGAATATGATTTCTCTCGCATAGGAGAGCAAGAACAGCCTTATCTTAAATTCTTTGAAGGAGGCAAGATAAACGTGTCATTCAACTGTTTGGACAGACACCTTGCTACCTGGAGGAAAAACAAGGCTGCGATCATTTGGCAGGGAGAGGATGAAAAAGAAAAGCGCACGCTCACGTATCAACAACTGCATGAACAGGTGTGTAAGTTAGCCAATGTGTTAGAAAAGCATGGAGTGAAAAAGGGTACGATCGTTACCATTTTCCTTCCCATGATTCTACAGCTTCCCATTGCCATGCTTGCCTGCAGCCGCATTGGAGCTATTCACTCGGTAGTGTTCTCTGCATTTTCAGCAGAAGCGTTAAAGAACAGAATATTGGATTGCAAGTCGCAAGTTGTTGTTACTGCAGACGTGGGGTTTCATGCAGGCAAAATGATTGAGCTCAAAAAGAAAGTGGATGAGGCGCTCCAAGGATGTCTAAAAGTAGAAAAAGTAATCGTGTACAACCGGGGGAATACCAGTTGCGACATGAAGCCGGGACGTGACTTTTGGTGGATAGAAGAAATGGAAGCGTCTGACATTTCTGATATACACGAACCCGTAGAGATGGACGCAGAAGATCCTTTATTCATTTTGTACACAAGCGGAAGCACGGGTAAACCAAAAGGCGTTTTGCATACTACAGGAGGATATTTGTTGTATGCAACCTGCACTTTTAAATACATATTTGATATGAAAGACGAAGATGTGTATTGGTGCACGGCAGATGCCGGATGGATTACTGGGCATTCCTATGTGGTGTATGGACCTCTTTCAAATGGAGCTACCGTATTTATGTTTGAGGGCACACCAACGTATCCTGAACCTGATCGCTTTTGGAAAATTATTGAGGAATACAAAGTAACCATTTTCTATACAGCGCCTACCGCGATACGCGCGTTAATGCGTTTGGGAGAAGTATGGCCAAATAAGCATGATCTTTCCAGTCTTCGGATCTTAGGCACCGTGGGAGAACCAATCAATCCTGAAGCATGGATGTGGTATTATCGCGTGATCGGCAAAGAGCGCTGTCCCATCGTAGATACCTGGTGGCAAACAGAAACTGGAGGAATCATGATAACTCCGCTTCCAGGAGCTAGTCCAACAAAGCCAGGGTCTGCTTCGTTTCCATTCTTTGGAGTTGTTCCTGAAATCTTGCGGGAAGACGGCACGCTCGCGGATATTAACGAGGGCGGAAAATTAGTCATTACCAAACCATGGCCAGGAATGATTCGAGGCGTATACGGCGACCCGAAAAATGAACTCGTGAAAAGCGTGTATTTTTCTGCATTTCATGGTAAATACTTTACCGGAGACGGCTGCCGAAAAGACGAAGACGGATTTTATTGGCTTTTGGGCAGAGTAGACGACGTATTAAATATTGCAGGCCGCAGGTTTGGCACCGCAGAAATCGAAAGCGCGTTGGTGGCCCATGAGAGCGTGGCAGAGGCAGCAGTGGTGGGATTTCCTCACGATATCAAGGGCCAGGGAATGTATTGTTTTGTTACGTTAAAGCAAGGTTATCAACCCTCTGCAGGTTTGGTAGAAGCTTTAGTGCAGCAGTTGAGGAAAGAAATTGGGCCTATTGCGCAGCCAGATAAAATTCAGTTTGCAGAACAGCTTCCCAAGACTCGTTCCGGCAAGATTATGAGAAGAATCTTGCGCAAAATAGCAGAAGGTAATTTCGAGGAACTCGGTGATACAAGCACTTTGGCCGACCCTTCAGTTGTGGATGCCCTCATCAAAAACAGAGTGTGAAATAACGGACTTGACGGATATGTTTACGTGAATTACACTACTTTATTATGGGGAAATTTGTAAATAATAAAGCTGCAAAAACTACAACGACCTCTTTGCTATGGAAGAGGTTTGTTGGGCTGTGAATAAACACAGTATTCAACCCCCAAAAAGATTCGTATCTCAAGAAACCTCTTCCATTGGGAAGAGGAATTTTATTTGGGGAGGAGATATCCCGTGACAAGCATTCATCAATTCAACGGCAGCGGTCATCGAGCAAATGCTATTCCCGCAGATGGGGTTTGGTTCGAACTCGAAGTGGACAATGATATCGATCCCTTGGAGATAGTTACCCTTCCTCAATACGAGATTGATGGCTCAAAATACCCAAAATACCTCACAGCGTTAGAAATTCTCAGATCGGCAAGCAGATGGAGTTATATCGGCCCAAAGTTCGAGGGAAAGAAGATATGCCGAGTAAAGTTTGTAAGCCTTGGGTATGTCGAAACTGTTAAAGAGGCAGAGAGAAAAGTTGTCAAGATGGGTTATCGACTCCTTGAGGGGCAGGCACTGAAGTCTTTCATAAAAAAATTCCCAAAACCTGATGAAAGAATTCACCCGATACCTCGCCCTATAATTTTCGGAGGTTCTGAATGGAAGGACCCAGAAGGCGAGGCGCGCGTACCCTACCTCATGCCCCTAGATTCATATGATGGTTGGGACCCATATTTCGTTTGCTCCAACTTCGTATTCGCTTTTCCATACTGGCGTTGGCTAATTGTTTCCGAGTAAGTTTTCTCCAGAGGAGGGTTTATGGAGGAACAAGTACAGAAGGTTTTGAGAGCCATCGAAGAGGGCCGACCGTTTGGCATTTGGTTGCACAGTCACTTTTACCGTGGGTATATCGTAGCTTTGATAGAACCAGAGAACATCTTCTTGTTCATGGGAAGAAAGGAGGGAGGTACGGAGGAATACATTGGCCGAGTAGATCCTGGCGACATTCAAATCCTTCCTGCCGAGTGTACACCTTAGTTCTTTGCCCCGCAGCACAGCATGTTGCGGGGCAGTTCTTTATATCTTAAAGAGAGTATGATAAGAATAAAGCTGTGAACAAGTTTTACATTACAACGGCGATTCCTTATGTGAATGCAAAGCCCCATATTGGCCATGCATTGGAATTTGTTCAGGCAGATGTGGTGGCGCGTTATCACCGTTTGAAAGGAGAGGATATGTTGCTGCTTTCTGGCGCAGATGAAAATGCTTTGAAAAATGTGCAGGCAGCAGAAAAAGCAGGAGTGCCTGTGCAGCAATTTATCGATGAAAACGCGAAACTTTTTGCCGAGCTCGCAGAAAAACTCGGCGTGCAGTTTGGTGTATTTCAGAAAGGAAGCAGCAAAGACCATCACCTAGCGAGCCAAAAATTGTGGGAGCTGTGCGCAAAAGCCGGAGATATCTATAAAAAATCATACGAGGGTCTCTATTGCGTGGGGTGTGAAACATTTTACACAGAAGGAGAGCTTGACGCAAACAAAGAGTGTTTTGAGCATCCGGGACGCAAACTTGAGATGGTTGCAGAAGAGAACTATTTTTTCAAACTTTCCAAATACCAAGATAAGCTCCTTGAGATAATAGAACAAGATGAGTTAAAGATTTTTCCTGTCACAAGGAAAAATGAAGTACTGGCCTTTTTAAGCCAACCTTTGCAAGATATAAGCATTTCGCGCTCCAATGAGCGTGCGAAAAACTGGGGCGTCTCTGTCCCAGGAGATGACAGCCAAAAAATGTATGTGTGGTTCGATGCTTTAAACATTTATCAGTCGGGCGTAGGGTTTGGTTTAGACGAAGAAAAATACAAAAAGTGGTGGCCGGCAGACGTTCACGTAATCGGCAAAGGGATCACCCGTTTTCACGCGGTGTATTGGCCGGCGTTTCTTTTGTCTGCGGGTTTGGTTTTACCCAAAACACTTTTCGTCCACGGGTATATAACGGTAAACGGCCAGAAAATGTCCAAGAGCACTGGGAATGTTGTAGATCCCTGCGAGCTGGTCGCAAAGTACGGCGCGGACGCGGTGCGCTATTTTCTCTTGCGCGAAATTCCTGCCACAGAAGACGGCGACTTTAGCTACGAGAAGTTTAAGACAAGGTATAATGCTGATTTAGCAAATGGATTAGGAAATCAAGTAAGTAGAGTTTTGGCATTAGCAATTAGACATGGAATAAAACCAGAACTTCTCGATCGTCGGGTAGTAATCAATGAATGGGAAGGTCGAGGTCTCTGGAGGCACCTAGAGAATTTTGAGTTTGCGAAGGCGCTCGAGCTAATATGGCAAGGACTTCCTGAAGAAAGTTCTATAGTTCCTCAAGGTTTCTGGGACGTTTACAGCGTGAGCGGGATTAGTGATTCTACGGAGGCGCATCGGCCGTTCGATCCAAAAACTTCAGCAGTAGATAGAGATCGAGATATCGTTAATAACTTGACCGCACTTTGGCGTATAGCTGTGGCTTTGGAACCGTTTCTTCCTCAAGCCGCAGAAAACATTGTCCAGCAACTTCAATCGAATGAATCCCATCCTCTTTTCCCGCGAATCGAGACTTAATTTTATGTTGATCGATACTCATTGTCATTTGAATTTTAATGCGTTCAAAAATGATTCAGATGAAGTGCTGAAACGCGTGCTGGAAAACGATATTTGGGTGATAATGCCAGGCTCGCAGTACTCCACGTCCAAGCGCGCAGTTGAAATTGCAGAACAATATAAAGAGGGGGTGTATAGCGCAGTTGGATTGCACCCGATTCATCTTGGAGAACAGCGAAAGGTTGATGTACTGGAGGTTCAATCCGAAGATTCGGAAGCCCTTCGACAAGCTCAGGGCAATTCTGCGAATTGGATGACATTTGAGACTCGATCAGAAGAATTTGATTACGAGAAATACAAAGAACTTGCAAAGAGTAAAAAGGTGGTTGCGATAGGCGAGATCGGACTCGATTATTATTATTTCCCAAAGAGCAAAGCAAAACGAGAGGAAATTAAGCAAAAACAAAAAGAAACTTTGCAAAAGCAAATGGATTTGGCAGATGGATTAAACCTTCCTGTTATTCTCCATTGCCGAGTTGCCCACGAAGACTTACTTGAACTACTAACTACAAACTATAAACTAAAAACTACACCCTTGCGTGGCGTTATACATTGTTTTACCGGGACCGTAGAGCAGGCGCAAAAGTTTATGGGTCTTGGTTTGTATCTTGGGTTTAACGGTTTGATTTTCAAGAATGTTCCTGCATTGCCAAAACCAGAAGAAGTAATCGCATCTATTCCCTTGGATCGCATTGTTCTGGAAACAGATTCGCCTTATTTAGTGCCTGCGCAAGCGGAAAAAGAGCGAAACGAACCAATCTTTGTAAAGTATATTGCCCAAGAAATCGCGCGCATCAAAAAAGTGAATTCTAAAGAAGTCGCCTGTGCAACGACAAAGAATGCGCAAACTCTGTTTAATCTTAGGGGAGTGTGAATAACTGGCTCTTGAAAGGTATTGACAAGCTTGTTGGGTAGTGATAGTGTACTAGTACGATATATATTGAAGAAAGAATTCAGTAAGAGATAATTTTATGGCTACAATACGACTAAAAAATAAAACAGCTTGGTGGTGGGTTTTGCAGACTTAAACGCAAAGCCCGGTTTTGGATTTTAATTTAATACATACTCATAGATTTCCTGGGCTTTGCCCAGGTTTTTATTTGTGTTGATGATTGGATTTCTCGGGAATCTAAGCACCAGCACAAATAAGTTCTTTATCAAAAAAACAAGCATGTGCTGGCTCTGCTTGCAGAAGAGAGGAGAAACAAGTGTATCAGCCAACATTTGAGGAATTCAAGAAAATGCAAGGTATGTATAACCTAGTACCCGTGTACCGCGAGATAAACGCCGACCTGGAAACGCCCGTAACGGCCTACCTGAAAATCGCCCGCCCGCCGTATTCATTCCTGTTCGAAAGCGTCGAAGGCGGCGAGCGCATCGCCCGCTACAGCTTCCTCGGCACCCAGCCCGACAGCCTGATAAAGACCGGGCCGGGTCAGCAGGACGGCGCGGTTGACCCCCTGATTCCCATTCAGAACGCGCTATCCAGGCACAAGCTAGCCCCTGTGTCCTATCTCCAGCGGTTCAATGGCGGCGCGGTCGGATACCTGTCATACGAGGCGGTCAACTACTTCGAGCGCCTTCCTTCGCCAGCGGCAGACCCGCTTGGACTTCCAGAGTCGCTGTTCATGATGACCACCACCTTCCTGATATTCGACCACCTGCGCCACAGGATTCGCGTCGTCAGCCACGCCAGGCTCAACGGCGACGTGCCGCGCGCCTACAACGAGGCCGTCGAGCGCATCGCCGAGCTTGTTCGCCGCCTGGAATCACCCCTGCGCCTGCCTGGGCCAAGCGGCTCGTCAGACTACGCTCCGCCCACTCGCACGGAGTCCAACATGAGCAAAGACCAGTACAAAGACATGGTCGGGCGGGTCAAGAAGTACGTCTATGAAGGAGACATTATCCAGGCGGTGGTGTCCCAGCGGATTGCCCGCCGCACCAGCGCGCACCCGTTCCAGATATACCGCGCGCTGCGGACGGTCAACCCCTCTCCCTATATGTACTACCTGAACCTCGACGACTTTCAGATAGTGGGCGCTTCCCCTGAGATGCTCGTGCAGGTCGAGAACGGCAACGTGGCGGCGCACCCGATTGCGGGTACGCGCCGCAGAGGGGCTACCCCCCAGGAGGATGAGGAGTTGGAGCGCGAGCTGCGCACCGAGGAGAAGGAGCGCGCCGAGCACATCATGCTGGTTGACCTTGGCCGCAACGACATTGGCCGCGTCAGCCAGCCGGGCACGGTCAATGTCACGCAGCTTATGGACGTTGAACGCTACTCCCACGTGATGCACCTCGTCTCCCACGTCACCGGCAAGCTGAAGGACGGCTGCACCAACTTCGACGCGCTGAGGGCGTGCTTCCCTGCGGGCACGGTGTCCGGCGCGCCCAAAATCCGTGCCATGGAGATAATCGCCGAGATGGAGCCGCACAAGCGCGGCCCATACGCGGGTGCGGTCGGCTACTTCGACTTCTTCGGCAACATGGACACTGCAATAACGATACGCACACTCGTCATGAAGGACGGCGTGGCCTACGTGCAGGCGGGCGGGGGCATCGTCTTCGACAGCCAGCCCGACGCCGAGTACCAGGAGACGCTTCACAAGGCCTCCGCCCTCATGCGCGCCATAGACGTGGCCGAAATGAGCTTTAAGCTCGAGAGAATTCTTCTTGAGATGTAACGTAGAATAGGGGGTGAGATTTACATATTCTTGCCCCCGAATTTTTTTTGGACGTGAGCAATCGTACTTCTCAAGAGAACATTAGGAAGTCGCCCAACAAACTACCCAAAACGCCTGCACTCTCTTTACTTTGCCGGAGGGGTGAGGTCGGCAGGGACTTCGATGCTTCCTTGGAGGTGGTAAAATGGAGGTTTATTGGTGTAGCGTTCGGCAGCAGCTTCGATAATTTCTTGGAGCATATCTCCAAAAGAAAGGCCAAGTTTTTTTCCTACCCTTCCAAAATAACTATCTTCTTCAAGCGTTGGGTGGGCATTCAACTCGATGACATAGAGATTGTTGTCTTTGTCCATGCGCATTTCAACTCTCGCATAGTCATGGCAACCTAAGGCGTTGAACACATCTATGGCGATTTCAGAGGCAAGCTGCATTTGTTTTTTGGGAATGCGCGCAGGCGATTCAATAGTGAAGTATTTGTGGATGTCTTCTTTGCCCCACTTGTCTTCATACGAATAAATGCCCCATTTGTCTTTGGGAACTTTATCGAAAAGAGTTCGTTCGATAGGGAGCACGCGAATGTTACCGCGATTTCCAATTACTCCTATATCAAGCTCTGAACCCACAATGTATTCTTCCACAAGCACCGGTCTCTTATACACCGTGATGATTTCTCTTGCTTGAGCCAAAAGTTGCCGTTCGTTGGTTACTACTGATTTTTGAGTAATTCCAATGCTGTCATCGGTGTTCGCGGGCTTTACGATAAGAGGATATTCGAGCTCGGGGTTGATTTTGTCTTCAACAGAAAACATATAGTCGAATTCAGGAGTGGGGATCCCGTGATACTTCAAAATCTTCTTTGATATGATCTTGTCCATGCTGTTGGCACGAGCGAATGGATTGGAGCCGGTATAAGGAATGTTCAAAATATCAAGAATTGCCGAGGAATGCGGTTTAAAGAGACTGGAGTGGTTGATTCTTTCACAGGCATTAAATATAATGTCTACATCGCTTCTTGCTAAGCGGTTGATGGTAGGGATAATTTGATTCATGTCAAAAAGCTCCACTTCATGCCCTTTTTTCTCCAGCGCAGCTTTGATCTGAAGGGCAGAAGTTGTGGTGTCTTCTTCTGCTTCTTTCTCTTCAGGGTTTTGGGAGGTTTCTTTTGTGTAGATGTTGCATAATACGCCCACACGAAGCCCTTCTTTTTTGAGAGTTCTTACTCGTTCCAAAGACGCCGTAGCTTTGATTTGCTCACGCGCAAAAGAAGCCAACGAAAGTGGAGTTTTTCTAATCGTTTTGCCCACCGAGGACGTGGGATGATATTTCGCCACCGTATAGTGAACGTATTCAATTGCCTCCTCGAGGTTGTTTTCTGCAACCACAGGGCTCTCGCCCTTTACGCAAACCCATCCTAAGTATTCGTAACCTTCAGGGGGGACGAGAACCGGATCCCCCACCTCTTTCAAAAAGACAAATTGATCCAGATAAGGTTTTTGGGTGAGTTCTTCGTCAACATCAATCTCAACCAAAACTCCAGAGTAGTCAGACATAAAAATATGCCCCTTGAGATACTGTAAGGGTTGTTCAGGCTTCTCTGGTTTAATGTACACGCCAAGAGCGATTTTTGCCGCGTATTCCACAAGATCCACGTCCCAGCATCCTTTCACAAAAGAGTGGATATAGTCGCCGCCCATGCGAATGTTTACCTCAATGGGGAAAGGTCCTTTCTTTGTCCACTTTGCCTCAAAGTGAATGCAGCCTTGTTGAATACCCAGTTTTTCAAGCGTTTCTGCTGCCATTTCGACAAGTTTTTCCTGGCTTTCTTCCAAAAGGCTCGAAGGGATAGAGTCCCCGAGCTCAATAAAAAATGGTTCATCGGTAGGTTCGTTATCGGAGATAGAATAGAATTTCACCTTTCCATTCTGGATGAGCATATCAATGTCCACTTCCTGGCCATCGAGATATTCTTCTGCAAAGATTTGCGTTCCAGACGAGAGCGCAGATTCCATTTTTTCGGAAATATTTTCTGTGATGTAGTGAACAATTTTCGAGAGGTCTTGTTTTTTCTCTACTTTCACAACCAAGGCGCTCGAGGAGCCATACACCGGCTTTGCAATAATCGGGAAGGTAAAATTCTCCACAACAAAGTCAACATCGGCTTGAGTTAAAATCATGCGATGTTGGGGCGCTGGAACACCAGCTTTCTTGCAGAATTCCCGGAAAAGATATTTATTCCTCGTTACTCTCGCAACGCGATAGGGAATTCCGGGCAATCCCAGCATATCCACAATTTTTGCGGTTAAGAGCACGTCGTCTTCCCAAAAAGTAACAACCCCATCAATAGGATGGAGTTCGGCATATTTTTTCACAGCCTCAAGGCTCTCTGCGTGATTGTACGTGTCAGCTAAGATAAGGACGTCTATATACTTTTGAGCCCAATTTTCTTCTTTATTGAGGAGGACTATGGAGCATCCGAGTTCCTGGATGCGTTTTAAAATGAATTCTTTCCTTCGGTATCCAGAGTTTACGACAAGAAGTGTTTTGCCTTTCAGGTTATCTTGGTTGGACGGATTGGTACTAGCGGCTCGGTTTTTTTGTTTTTGCATAGAGCCCGGGAGAATCCCGGAAATTGCTTTTCATTATATCGTCTGTGGATAAATAGTCAAGAAGGGGGGTTGACAGGCATAAGTATGATAAAGTATGATACTTTCATCACTATGAAGCGCAGCAAAATTGCCATTACCGTAAGAGAAGATATTTTAAAGAGACTTGATCGTGCAATCAATGGAGAAACCATCAGAAACCGGTCGCACGCCATTGAGTATTTTCTCAACCAAGCGCTTGGCGCCAAAGTGGAAAAGGCGCTTATTATAGCAGGGCATAAAGATTTTTCTTGCACCACTCCGTTTGAAGGCAAGTCGGTAGTGGAGCACCAGATGGAGCTTTTAAAAACCCACGGGGTAAAAAACATCTTTCTGTTGTTGCATAAGGGAGAAAAAGAGGTACAGAAAGTTCTCGGCGATGGAACAAAGTACGGTTTGAGAATTATGTATGGATGGCAAGGTGAAGAAAAAATTGGAACAGCGCGTGCATTGTCTTTAGTAAAAGAGTTTGTAGCAGAAGATTTGTTTCTTGTGTTGTATTGCCACATCGTGGCGGATCTTGATCTTGTAGATTTGGTGGCGTATCACACACAAGCAGATGTGGTGGCAACAGTTGCTTTAACTTCCATTGAAGATCCTTCGTTGTATGGGGCGGTAGAGATGAAAGGAGAGAAAATTGTTGCCTTCGCGGAAAAACCAAAAGAAAAAGAAGGAGTTTCAAGAGTAATTTCAGCAGGCATTTTTTGCTTTTCACCAGAGATTTTCAGTATAGTCCCCAATAAAAAAGATGCTTCGCTTGAGAGAGATGTGTTTCCCAAATTAGCAAAAGAAGGAAAGCTGGCTGGCTATATGTTTGAAGGCGCATGGTGCAACGTCCGCAACCAGATTTGTCTCCCCGGCAAGAAAAGAAAATAGACCACAATTACTTTTTCAGATTCGTATGAACTTGGTAATGAAAGCTAAAAATCAAAAAACACTAAATATTCCTGCATCAAAACTGCCTAAAATTCCGAAAGGAGAAAGGGTTAAGGACGATTTTCGCCAAAGTTTAAACTGGAGAGTGCTTCGAATGTTTGGGGAATTTATAGACGGCTTTCAATTTATCGCCGATTTTCAAAAGAGTGTCACGTTTTTTGGTTCTGCGAGATTTCGCCCGAATAATAAGTGGTATCAAGAAGCGCAAGCGCTTGGATATCGTCTGGCGCAGAGGGGATTTGCGGTGGTTACCGGCGGCGGACCAGGCATTATGGAAGCAGGGAATCGCGGCGCGCGAGAGGCGGATGGGGATTCCATCGGCTTGAACATACAGCTTCCCTACGAACATCGTGTCAATGATTATGTTACGACCGGCATTGGGTTTCATTATTTCTTTACGAGGAAGACGATGCTTTCTTA